>CP070791.1:1198074-1203400 GCA_020346825.1 Candidatus Bathyarchaeota archaeon | reverse complement strand
TATACCTACAAAAGTAGAAGGTAACCATTGGAGCGGGCCCGTAGCTCAGCAAGGTAGAGCGGCGGACTAGCCGCACGGGACTAGGTTGAGGCTCTTAACCCGTAGGTCCCGGGTTCAATTCCCGGCGGGCCCGCCAATCACACCATTGAAGTTGCAAGATTGAACCTGTAACGTCACGAATTTAAAACATGGTCGCACTGAATATTTTGGGGTCAAAGTGTCTGAAACGCCTTCCTTGAAAGTTCCTAAAGCTTTAGGTGAGAAAGCCATACGTCTTGCTAGAAGACTTACCATTTTTAATCTAAACCTGAAGGTGCAGCAGGTAGAAGACTACTTATGTATCCCTCTGGTTAGGAAACCGCATCCCCAAGAATTCAGAAAATTTGAGAAGAGTCTGCCAGAATTTGAAATCTCGGCTTTTGAATTCGAGCATGCCAAACGTCCAGTCATACTTGTCGAAGTATTGAAAGACAAAATTCCTCCTCATCTTTTGGTTAGTGTCCCCCATGCCATCGATTTTGTGGGAGATATCGCTGTTGTCAATATTCCTCCAGAACTCGCAGACCATAAAAAAGACCTCGGTGAAGCTATACTGAATACGCACAAGCGGGTAGACACCGTCCTAGCTAAATCCAGTGCCGTTGAAGGTGTCTATCGACTAAGGAAGTTCGAGGTTATAGCCGGCGTTGAAAAAACGGGGACTATTCATCGAGAACACGGCTGTGTGTATCACGTGGATCTTGCCAGAACCTACTTCTCTCCCAGACTTTCTCACGAACACGATCGGGTTGCTTCACAGACGAAAGCAGATGAAACAATAGTTGACATGTTCACTGGAGTAGGCCCCTTTTCTATCCTAATTGCGAAGAGACATGAAAACGCGAAGGTGTACGCCATTGACGTAAACCCAGATGCCTTAGAGTTTCTAGAGAGGAACGTAGCCGTGAACCACGTTGAAAAGAGAGTTGTGCCAATTCTTGGCGGTGCCAGACAAGTAGTCAAGAAACGATTGGTTGGGGTTGCGGATCGAGTGATCATGAATTTGCCTGAAAAGGCGATAGAATACGTCGACGTAGGCTGTGCAACTCTCAAGTCTAGAGGCGGTATTATGCATTATTATGAGTTCACAAAGGCGCCAGATCCTATAGAAACCGCCAAGATTCGACTGGCCGAAGCCGTTAATAGAACCAGCCGAAGCCTCAAAAAGATTTTGTTGGCAAAAGTGGTTCGAGCAACTGCGCCTTTCACTTGGCAAGTGGTTGTAGACGCCAAGATTCAATAGGTTTCCACAATTAACGTTACTCTGATTCTTTGGTTCGATTCTTTTATCTCCTCAACAAGTAGTCTTGAAAGGTCACTAGCAGCCTTATCTGCTCCTATCGCCAATGTTCGGCCGCAAACGTAATCACTCTTTCTCACCACCAAATCCGTGGGATGAGTAAACAATAATCGCGGGGTTCCCCGAGCCTTTACCACCTCTTTAAGTTCTCCGGCTTCGATTTCTATCGTCATTTGTGCCCCCTTTTTTCTTGCGGCTTCTTTAAATTCGAGGGGCAAAGCAGTTGCGCTTTTGTTTG
This sequence comes from Candidatus Bathyarchaeota archaeon, assembly GCA_020346825.1. Classification (GTDB taxonomy): domain Archaea; phylum Thermoproteota; class Bathyarchaeia; order Bathyarchaeales; family Bathyarchaeaceae. The sequence continues at coordinate 1,201,823 of CP070791.1, read as the reverse complement.
CTTCCACAGCGATTATGCAGTCGGCACGTTTGGTGAGGGTTGGTTCCTTCGTGATCTCGAAGGTCGTCTTATGAGTCGCTTGAATGTTCTCGTGTCCGCGCGCAAGAACAACAGTAGCTACTGTTTTCATGACATGTCAATGTGATTATTTGTTATGCGAACTATTGTGGTTTTCCTCAATCCGGAAAACTATTCTAGAACCTCTATCGAGTCTACCTTCCCATCTCCGTCTAGATCGAATCCTTGAATTGCGGTTGCAAATTTCTCTTCATCACTGAAATCCTTCAGGACTTCCTTCCAGAATTTTGTAAGGGCTAGCACGCAGGCCTTGGTTCCAACTGCCTTGTTGCCAGCGAGTATAATTATTCTCTTTTCTTCATTCCAAGGGTTGGTGATTCTCGCAATTACACCCGCCGTGTCGGCGGTGTAGACGTTTTTTGTTTTTTCAGAGACTAAACCGCCTAGAAGGAATCCATGTTTGGAGGGCATCATATTGAAGCGTAATGGCAAGAACTCGTTGGCTTCTTGAGTGATAAGGTTTGTTCCAGGTCCTCCTACCGAGATTAGGTTGTTGTTTTCTTCCTTCTCAGCCTTTACGTCAACGTCCAGTTTTATCAGGAAATCTTCTGGCAAGTCGACGAATTGGCCGAGAAAAAGTGTCAAATAAGAGGCGTAATGGCCATCTCTGGCTCTCGCCTTGAAGGGCCCGTGAGGATCAGGACTACCCACAACAACCTTTCCCTCAAATGTTCCATTCTCCTTCAGAAAGGGGCTGAGAAACTGTTTTATTCTCTCATCTATACTAGGAACTGAAAAGTTCTTGACCTTTTGATAACCAAAGGGAAGCTCCACTCCCAAGGCTGGAAAAGTAGGTTTGTAGAATTTTGCGACTGCTCCTTTCTTTTCCTCTTCCCTAACAACCTTCACCAAGCCAGCCTTCGCCAAATTTCTGATATGATAGTAAACTTTCTGCTCGTGTATCCCCAGTTTCTTCGAAACCTCCATAGGATACATTTCTCCTTTACTCAGGAGTTGAAGAATTCTCCAGCCGAGTTTGTTCATGACAGGTTTGAGTCTTTCTGGTTCTTCAAAAACGGCTATGTCCTTCACCATGTATTGTCTTCCTTCACTGCGGAGCAATCGTATTTTCTTCATGAATGGAACTAAGGATGGTTGCTTTATAAACATTTTTTTAGAGGTGAAAGTATACATGCATGCATGGAGACGCGTGCGCTATAATGGGAGTCTTGTCCCGATTCCCGCCTTTTCCGCCTTCTGGTAGATGAGGTGGGCTGTTGCCATGTCTTCTATGGCTAAGCCCAAGTTCATGCACATAATGCGTTCTGCAGGGTCTTCGCGTCCAGGTTTCTTGTCGCTGACGAGTTCACTCAGTTCCGCGTACACATGTGGTGTGCCAGAAAAGTATCCAAGTTCTTTATAGTATTTTAGCTGGTCCGTGTCATCTGTGCAGAATTTGTCCATGGAATGTATCGCTTCTGGTTTCCAGTACGAGTCGAAATCAAGAGGACATGTGAAGCCGCCGTTTTTGAACCACGAAGCCTCAATCACCGGCTTTGGATGTCTCAAAATGGGGCCGGCAGTGATCACTATGTCACAATGATCAACCGCCCTTCTGGGAGATTCGACAGGAACAATCTTCACTCCGTGCTGGTCAGCCATCTCGTTTGTATATGAATCCAAGCTTCCCCGGTCAACGTCGTAGGCTCTGACCTCCTCTAAGTTCTTGCACACCACCATCAAAGCCTCCAGGTTGCTTCTGCCTTGAACACCACACCCTAGGACCCCTAAAACCGTCGCGTCTTGTTTGGCTAGGTGCTTGGCCGCAAGGGCAGTTGCTGCTCCAGTTCTTTTGGCTGTTATCCAAGTGCAATCCATAACACAGATTGGAATGCCCGTTTCAGGGTCATTCAAAATGAGCAGGCCCAATATGTAAGGTAGACCACGCTCGGGGTTCCCCGGAAACCCGCTTACCCACTTTGCGCCGGCAGCCCCCATCTTGGATATGTAAGCGGGCATGGCGTGGATGAAAGCATCTTTTCTAGGATGGATGCCAGGTTTGGGCGGCATTTCTACTCTCCCCTCGGCCTTCTCGCGAAAGGCTTCCTCAACAACTTGAATTACCTCCCTTACGGGGATACTCAGTTTCTCTACCTCAAGCCTAGATAAGTACAGAACTTCTCCCAGAGAGCTCATTGAGGATACCATGTTGCAAACTGCGTCAGAGCAGAAAAACTTTATTGTCCTCGCGTTTTACACACAATATGTTGGCGCGCGCAGGAAATACGCGCAGTTTTGACGGTTGGAAGCATAGTGTTTTAGCCGTTACTACGCGTCTCGTTCGTATGATATTGAGATAATTCTGTTGAAATGGTCCACAACTCTTTTCATACGCTTTGCTGTCTTCTCGTCAGGGAGTTTCTTTAGCATTTTGATAATCCTTTCAGAACGTACGAGATCTGTTAGAGTGACCAAGCCAACAAGCTGGCCGTTTTGGGTCACAGGAAGTTTCTTGATGTCTCTTTTGAACATCAGTTTCGCGGCATCTTCTATGGTCATTTGAGGCTTTCCAGTTATTAGGGGCTTGGACATTATTTCGCTGACTTTGGTTTTTTCTGGGTTTTTAGATCCAAGTAAGATTCTTTTTAGCATGTCCCTTTCAGTCACTATTCCATCGGGCGCTCCTTTTTTGAGCACTATCAAACAGCCTATGTCGTGTTTATTCATGAGTTCTGCCGTTTTCTTTACAGTTGCCCTCTCTTCAACTGTTACGACATTTTCAACCATAACGTCCTCAAGTTTTAGCAATATATCCACCAAACCATCATTCATCAGATTTTGAGGTGAATGAGCCACCCTAGAGACAATAATTTACGTTTTTCATTTATATGTTCGGAAGAAATAATATTTATTCTGGATTCAGAAAGTCGTTTTCTTTGATTGGTTTTATGTTACTTGGTTAACGATTGGTTTTATTAATTACATGCCTGCGTGCGAAACAATCTTTGTTGAAGAGGTTCTATCCTTCTTTCTTTATGTGTTTTTGTAATTCTTGCCAAATAGCTTTTATGTCTGAAACCGTTCCCTCAAGTGGCTCCATCTTCTTGCTTATAGTCTCGATGTGCAAGACGCCCTTCTTTTTCGCTATCCCCTTCTCATCGTAATGTAGCGTCTGAATATTCTCAATTCTCTCAGCGACAACTCTGTCCTTCTTGAAGACAACTCCTCTTCGTCTGTAAAGCAGTATCCTCTGATCCGTTACGTAGAAATCAAAACGATCATTTAGGGTCTTGACCCTGCCGCTCTGAAATATCACAATTTCTCCGGGGAAAAGGAAATCTTCAAGAACCAAACTACTCGCCATCTTTCATGACTGGTTTTGAACTTCATATCCTTTGTGGTGAATACACACGAAGAAAGTTCCTCAAAGGAATAAACCACTATAAAAAACTTTTTAGTGGTGTACCCTCGGTACGACACCCAGCCTTGAAGACCGTTATGACCCGTTTTTTAATTCTAACACCATTTTCCTAAAAATGCTTATAGAAACCTTTTTGGACTAGATAAAGCTTGAAAAAAGGGAAATCTGGTTTAACGGCTATCAGAGAAACAAAAAAGATTTGAGGAATCATCGATGTGCGGAATATTTGGTTGCATCCTGAAGAATGGTGAAGCGGCACCCACCATTCATGGCGCTTTGAAGAGACTTGAGTACAGGGGCTACGACTCTG
>CP070791.1:1192249-1197974 GCA_020346825.1 Candidatus Bathyarchaeota archaeon | reverse complement strand
TGACAGGAACAAGAGAAAGTTTAATAGATTCCACCTTGAAGCTGGTCAGCAGAGTCAGAAAATATACGGATCTGCCCGCGTTGGCTGGCTTTGGCATCTCAAAGAGAGAACACGCAGCGGCAGTGGTTTCAGCTGGAGCGGATGGCGTCATAGCTGGAAGTGCGTACGCGGAGATTTACGAGAAGAATCTGGATAAACCTGAAGAGACATTGCCGAAGATTGGTCAATTGGCAGAGCAAATAAAGCAAGGATGCGTTGAAGGATATATGAAATATCTCGGCAACTCACACTACCATTAGGTGTACACATTCACGAGCGTGCGATGCACTAGCTGAAACATTGAAGTTGCTGTGGTACAAAGAATTAAGGGAGACATTTATGAAAAAGCGACTCCTACTAGGGATACTGATTGGCACATCGGTACTGGCAATTAGCGGCATTGTACTCGTTTTGCTAAACGATAGTCCGGTGAACCCTTCAACACTGCTCTACACCTATGATGTTGTCAATGTGTATCCTCATGATCATAATGCTTTCACACAAGGACTGATATTTGATAATGGTGTTCTGTATGAAGGCACAGGGCTCTATAGCCAATCTACATTGCGCTGCGTAGAATTGGAGACTGGCAAAATCCTGCGGCTCTATGCTTTGCCAAATCAGTTTTTCGGTGAAGGCATTACAGTTTTCGATGATAAAGTCATCCAATTAACTTGGAGGTCGAACATAGGCTTCGTCTATGACAAACTTTCTTTCGATTTGTTACGCGAGTTTTGGTATCCCACTGAAGGATGGGGGATCACGCATAACGGCAGTCATCTTATAATGAGCGATGGAACAGCAACTCTGTATTTCTTAGACCCTGATACGTTTGAGAGAGTTGGACAGGTTGAAGTGCATGATACCGGCCCTGTGACTGAGCTTAATGAACTTGAATACATTCAAGGGGAAGTCTATGCCAACATCTGGAAAGAAAAGAGAATAGCGATAATTAACCCTCAAAACGGACAAGTCACGGGGTGGATAGACTTGAGCGGTATCGAAGACTCAGAAAATCAAGATGCGAACAATGTACTCAATGGGATTGCTTATGATGCAGAAGAAGACAGACTCTTCGTAACCGGAAAAAGGTGGTCGCAACTTTTTGAAATCAAGTTAGCCGCTTTAGAATAGCTTCCGTTTGCACAACAGGAGAATGACTAGAAAAGCCAGAAACATCTGTGCGCGCGATGTATCCTAGCAGCTAGGCCTTGATCTTCGCGATTTCTTGCTCGAACACTTCTCTTAGCAACGCAATTGGCAAGTATCCATTTGCTGTGATTGTGTCATGAAAGATTTTTTCGTTGTATTCGGTTCCCATCCTTTGCTGTACTTCTTTTCGCAACTGCAGTATCAGGTGCTTGCCCAGCAGGTATGAAAGAGCGTAGCTTGGTGTTTGTGTATAGCGTCGCACCTCTGCGACAGCTCCTTCTCGTGATAGTCCAGCCTCTTTCACCAACATGTTGACAGCCTCGTCGAAACTCATTTCATCACATGACAGTTTAACGTCCACGATAATCCTTACCGCCCGCCATATTGCATCATTGATCTGTATCAATCGAGATTCCAGGCTTTTCACAAATCCATGTTCCGTCATCATCTGCTCACAATAGTGCGCCCAACCTTCAACGGTTTCTGTTCCGTCAGCTAGCACGTGTATCAGAGAGCTTCTGTTTGAAAGTGCACCTTGAAGAAAGTGTCCAGGAAAAGCTTCATGAACTGCGGTGTTTAGGATGTTTGCGTAGTTTAGGTGGCTGCCAAGGTTTGCTATATTCTTGGGGCGTGTGACTATGTAGACGCCTATCATTGGCTTGTCGAATCTTGATGGCATAAACATAGCTGCGAAGGGAATAAGAGGAGCTGCGAAAGCTGGAGTCTCCGTCACAATCAACTTGTCCTCTTCATGAACAGTGGCGATCTTTTTCTCTATGATGAATTGTTTTGCCTCTTTCATCGTTTCTCTTGTCACTTTCAAGGCTTCTTCAAAGGATTTAGGAGCTTTCTTCTCGATAATCTTCGTGACTTCTTCCACACTCTTGTTAGGTGCAATCTGCTCTGCTATTTGTTCTCTCTCTTCCTTCAACTTTCTGAGGTAGTTGAGACCTAGCTGGTAGATCTCCTCCGAGTTCACTCCGAGATCACGTAGCGTGATTAGTTTCTCAAACTTCTTCTTGCCCAATGCCCAGTTTTCTGTTGTCCTTAGCTTGAGACTTTGAAGCCACTTCATGTGCTCTTGAAATGGTTGCTCCAAACTATTTGCAGCTTCAGCAAGCTTTCGGTGAAGTTCCTTTGAGATCTTTCCCTTTGTTGAGGTAGCAAGGAATTTGAATAGCCCAGGCATTTGCTGTGCTGATTCTATAGCGATTTCTGTCCATAGCTTGACGGGCTTTGACTGCTCGAATCTTGATCTGAACTCTTCTAAGTACTTTGGCAATTTCTCGATTCTTGCGTTAATGGCTTCGATTCGTTTTTCTAGAGGCGCATAGTCTCTGGCAATCATCAGGAAGAGGATGCTGCCAATTTCATCAAATGCATCAGGATTCAATTCGTGCTTGCGGTGTTCGTAAAAGTCGAATTTGCTTCTTTCGAGGGCCATCTCTAGCACTTGCCAGTCTATTCTGTTAACGTTGTTCAAGGAGTCGAAATCTACTGTTTCTTTCATGCGTTTGATGTAGTCTTCAAGCATCATCAAGTTTTCAACGATGTGCGTGATGTCTCCTCTTGGGAGCAAATAATCATATGGGTCGTGGAGACCTAGGAAGCTTGCATAGTGGGGATTTTTCTCGAAGAATTTGTCCATCATTTCTTTTTTCAGTTCTTCAAACTTCTCATCTGCATTCAAGGTTTTCCACCCAAATGGTAACACAGTAAATAGATGCAAGACTGGTTTATTACTGACACGGACGCATTGGTCATTTGAATGTGTAATCTGCTTGTCGCATAGTGTGCTTTGTAAGATGTTTGACATTATGTGTTTGGATTGCGATGAAAAAACCAAGTTCCGTTTAAACCAGATTCTAGCAGACTAGTCTGGACGCGAGCATCCATGCTGAGATAGGTTTTTGTGCGCTGCTTCAAGCGCGCGAAAGATTAATGTATCAATAGAAAACAGCTATTGACTCAGGGTTGATGAGAAGCATGGTTAAGAGGGAAGTGGAGTATTTTGAGGATTTTGGAGCTCATAACACCGATCAGACTATAGAGGTGGCTAAGAATGTTGCGTTAAACCTGAGCTTGAAGTACGCTGTAGTTGCTTCGGCCACTGGGTCGACTGGAGTGAAGATGGCGGTGGCGTTCAGAGAAACTGATGTGAAGGTTGTTGTAGTAACCGAATATGCGGGTATGGCTGAATTTAAGGAAGAAAACAGACTGAAGTTGAAAGAAATGAACGCAGAAGTCATTACGGGCACCCATTCTTTTCTATCCCCCGCTGAATCTATATCCAAACTCCACAAGGGCTACTGCAGTGAAAACACAATAATTAAGGATGTGTTGCGGAGGTTCTCGCAAGGTATGAAAGTTGCTCCGGAAATATTGATGATGGCGACTGATGCGGGGGCAATACCTCCGGGTCAGGAAGTGGTTTCCATCGCTGGAACAGGGAGCGGAGCAGATCCCGCGGTAGTCCTCAGATCATGCCATTCAAACGATTTCTTTGACAAAGAGAAGGGGATGGAGTTCAGGGAAATAGTGGCTATGCCAAGGAAGAAGAAGTACTGGTAAACACGCACCTAGGTCGGAAAAAAGAGGAGTGTTGCGGTGGATATCTCAACGGTGGGTAGGGTTCAATTCCTCTTGGATCTGCAGGCGCGCGCATCTAAGCTTTAGAGAGTTTCTATTGACCAGCTTCTCCTGATGTATGCATGCACGAAGCGCGAGCTGTTCAAGCTTATAAGTTGCAGGTTTGTATTTGTCTTTATGAAAGTTGGACTTCAGATTCCTAATTTTACGTTTCCTAACGGGCCTGAGGGCTTTGCTAATGACATGAAAGAAATTGTCACTACAGCTGAAAGGGCAGGATTCTACAGTGTTTGGGTGATGGATCATTTTTTTCAACTTGGGAGAGAAGGTGGTCTCCTTCTTGGACCAGCTGAGGATGATATGCATGAAGGCTATTCTCTGTTAAGTTACATTGCTGCATTGACAAAAAAAGTCAAACTTGGCACGATGGTTAGTGGGAATATCTACAGACATCCTGGAGTTCTGGTGAAAACTGTAACAACTTTGGATGTAATATCGAGGGGCCGAGCCTATCTGGGTATCGGTGCGGGCTGGTTTGAGAGAGAATCTGTTGGACTAGGTATCCCTTATCATAACTGGAAAATTCGCTTTGAGATGTTGGAGGAAACCCTTCAAATCGCGAAGCAAATGTGGAGCAATAACAATGGGGAATTCATGGGTAATCATTACAAACTGAAAGAGACACTTTGCAGTCCTCGACCCCTTCAAAGACCTCATCCCCCTATCCTCATTGGAGGAATGGGAGCTAAGAAGACTTTACGTCTTGTTGCCAAATATGCAGATGCATGCAATCTCTTCACAGGAGGTGGACTAGGTCTTGTCAAGAAAGCATTGACCAATCTTGAAAAGCACTGTGAGGATGTTGGACGCCCCTTTAATCAGATTGAAAAAACAACTTTGGGGTCTGTATATTTAGGGCATTCAGAATTGCCAGATTTCGTCGAATCTAAAAGAAGAGATGGCACTAGTTATAGAACAACAATATTGAAGACAGCAGAAAACACCATCGAACATTTAAGAGAACTAGCCAAAATCGGCATTGAGCATGCAATAGTCAATATGCGATATCCCCTTGATGATTACAAACCATTAGAGATATTCCAAGATGAAATAATTCCAGCAGTATCAAACATGTAATGCGCACAAACTCGCATGCGCATATTACTCCTTAGCAAGGGAAAGCAGTAGATCCCTGAACTTCTTTTCATTTTCCTGGTTTCTAGCGAATTCTTCATTAGACATCGAAATAGCTTCAGCGTACTTTTGGACCGTTTGTTTCGTAAGAAAATCCACATCGTCCAAATCGGCGATCGCATCCTCAAACTTGCCAGAACTACAACACTCATCAAGCTCTCTTTGCATCTCAACCAATTGAGAAATTTTACTCTCGTCGAATTGAAGGTTAAAACCAAGCTTCTTTACAGCATTGAGCACGGTCGTAATCTGTTCCCTAGCGAATTCTCTACTGCGGGGCGTTTTCCCAAAGCTGCATGTGAAGGTTTCAGCGGTTGCTCTGTAGTAGCTTTCGATGAGGTGGCCGATACGTTCTTCCCGTGCAACCTCCACCATGTCCACTTTCTGAAGCTTCTTTATGTGGTGGTAAACGGCTTGAGGAGTAATGTTTAGTTCCGCAGCTATCTGACTTACAGTCATCTCCTTAACTCGAAGCAGAAACACTATCTTTCTTCTGGTTTCGTCGCCTAACAGCTGGAACGCTTCAGGGTCCTTTATCGTTTTTATGGGCTTCACGGCAACTTCACTAACAAACAAATAATTTAACTTAGTATAAAAAGCTTCCCTTATTATACATTACACTTAGCTATTAAAACAAAACCTTTATAAGGTATTGCGGTTCTACAGTTAAAACGATTATTTGGTTGGTAAAACGGTGGTTAGTATGTGGAAACAAAAAAAGAAAATTCAACCCTGCCCCCAAGGGAAAGTG
>CP070791.1:1186959-1192149 GCA_020346825.1 Candidatus Bathyarchaeota archaeon | reverse complement strand
TGGCTTTCTGTCGGAAGTCCAATTATCTTGGAAACTCTGAAAACCGATGCCTCAGCAACATTTTTTTTCCTGCTGGGATTCTACACTTTTCTCATGGGTTCAATGACATTCGTCGCCTTGGTCGTGGACAGGTCGAAGTCCTTTATCAAGAGCAAATATTACTCTTACGTTGTTCGCCTTCTAGGAATTATCTTGATTTTTTTCGCTTTGACTGTTCTGATAGAGGGTTTGAAGCTATTGGCTTTGCTGTAAGCCATGTGCATGCATGCATGCATTGCCAGACGCGCGCGCAATTCGTGGCTAAATTCACCGTTACAATTAATAATACTTGTAGACACAATGTTCTTATCCAACTTTAATGCGTGTTGACAAATGAAACAGTCACTTTTACACGTTGCAGTTGTTGTGCGGGAATATGATGAAGCCATCGATTTTTATACTAAAGTCCTGAATTTTTCTCTTGTTGAGGATACACATCAACCTGAACAAGACAAAAGATGGGTTGTTGTTGCGCCGCCAGGAGATGGAAGCGCATCAATTCTGTTGGCTCGAGCTTCAAAACCGGAACAAATACCGTTTGTTGGTAATCAAACCGGTGGTCGAGTATTCCTTTTTCTAGAAACAGATGATTTTTGGAGGGATTACAATGAAATGATGAGCAAGGGAGTTAATTTTGTTCGAGATCCTAAAGAGGCAGATTACGGTACGGTCGCAGTTTTTGAGGATTTATATGGAAATTTATGGGATTTGGTTGAATTATCCAATCCATCTTAATGCGCGCGCACAAACATTTGATGAAGGATTGCGGTAATGAACCATTAAAGCCGTACTAGAGACGGATACATGTGCACACTTTTAAACTTAAATACTGGGTCCTAGAACTAGCTTAAGAGTGACAATTATGATTAGTGAAAACAAGAAAAAGGCGAAAACTTTGGGCATCATGTTGGTTTTGGCTTTGGCCGTGCTCTTCACTTTTCAGATGAATCCTGTATTGGCTAACATTCCTGAAGTGACAAGCATTGAACATTATACAAGTGGAGTCGATACTTATCTAAACATAACTGTTGAACATGCTTCACCAGATTCTACCCACTATGTGGATCAAGTTACGATCTACCTGCGGGACGAAATATTGGGCGAAGTAGACGAAAGAGATGAGGATCTTTCTCTCGGACCTCAGTCAACAGAGACCTTCTTTGTTCAATACGAAGTAGGTGTCGTGGATGAGTATTATACTCCTAACGTTAGAGCTAAAGGTTTTTGTACCACTCATGGCGAGGGTAGCTGGTCTAGTTTCGTGAATGTTCCCGAATTTTCGACGCTCTCCTTACTGCTGATCTTGGCAATTGCCTCAATCGCAGTCTTGCTCTTTAGGTCCAAAGCGCGTGCGTGCGTGAACAAGTAGAAAGTCCAGTTAGAACGGTTTTCTGGAACCAAATACCGTAGGATAGCTTTAGCAATAGCTAACACTTGGCTAACCCATATTGCGCGCGCCGCTCCCTGTTCCGCGTTTGCAAATAACCGCTCCACTAAACGCCATACCAACGTCAAACCTTAATGTAACTCACTCACAGAAACATAACACGCGCGCGCAATTACTATCTTACTGCACACATTGGAGAAGGGGGTAGTATGGTTTCGTTTGTAATTATGGCAGTTGATATTTCCTCTATTCCTTCTATAAATCTTAATTGCTCAACGAAATCTGACAGCGCTCTAAGGCTTGATAACCTTGCTTTAAGGACTAAATCGAAGTTGGCTGCTTGAACTTCGTCAATCTCTTCTATCGCATCAAACTTTTTTAGATTAGCTATAATATCTTCTTTGGGAACGTGACCTCGTTCCAGAATTACTTCCGCTATACTTATCAAGATTACTACGCCTATTGTCCTAGAGGTTTTTTCATAGTCAATTATTGCCTTGTATCCTTTTATCGTTCCTTCTTTTTCCATTCTCTTAATCCTTCTATGTAAAGTGGATGCTGGAATTCCAATCAATCGAGAAAATGCTCTGCTTGTTAGGTTGGACTTTCTCTCCAGCACCCTGAGTATTGTTTCATCTTTTTCCGTCATATCCAGCCAATTATGAGATGTGGTCTCATAATATAAATAGATTGTGATAACATATCTCAATATTATGGAACAAAACTAATAAGTTTCTGTGATGATGAGAAATCTTGGAAAAAATGAACATAAAAGAAAAAAAAGGTTGCGCATGCATGCGCGCTGGGTGTCCAAAAGAGTATTGATTAGGAGGTGTTATGATTTGGAAAAAGGATTCATTGTAACCACTACGCCGACGGTGCCTGGATATAAGATTACGAAGGTTCTGGGTGTGGTGACTGGTCTTACTCCACGAACAAGAGGTCTTTTAGGAAAGATTATCGCAGGACTCCAGTCAATAGTTGGAGGCGAGGTAACAGCCTTCACAACGGAACTCGAGAAAGCAAGAGTAGAGTCTATTGAAAGAGTAAGGTCTAAAGCCTTAGACCTCGGAGCTAACGCAGTCATTGGTTTGGACTTGGAAACCTCTGATTTGGGTCTGCAGCAGGGGGTCGTTGTAATCTCGGCCACTGGGACCGCTGTTGTGGTAGAGAAAGAAAACTAATACGGATGCAAGGATACAAAAGCAAAAAAGGGAAAGCTGGAATCCAGCGAGAAAGACTTTGACTCTAGGTTCTGATATCTGGTCGGAGAGACAAAAATGGTGAAAATCTATAAAGTGATAACTGCAAGAAAACAAGAAGAAATTGAGGACAAGATAAATCAACTCGCTGTTGACGGATGGGAAGTAGATAAATTCGGTTCTGCGACTGCAGAGTGGAATCGATTTTGGACTGTGATGGTTAGAGAGAAGTAAGAAAATATCTAAACTTTCGATATTAGTGCGCTCATATTACAATTGGACGAGGAGGTGAGAGTGAAATTGAAAGAATATGCTTGCATACAAGTTGATCATCACAAAAAAGTGCCTAAGGCAATTGCTGATATGCAGAACTTGGGTTGGCGTTTTCATACCTATCAAGCTACTGGGTGGGGTACAGATGTCAAGCACTACGTACTATTTGAAAAGAGTGACTAACCTCCTCTAGCGCGCGGTTTCATCAAGAAGCCCTAGAAGCGTGCACATAAAAAAACGTCATCACATACTTAGTGAGAAAACCAGCAACTAGAACAAAGAAAACGTATTGGTCAAAAAAATTCGTCACTACATATTCAACAGTCAAGACCGCTAGAGAGATTAGACCTATAGTCCAAAAGGCTAGGCTTTCGGCTTTCTCTACTTCTACAATTGTTGGTTTTCGCCACGTCTCCACTTCTACTGATGGTCTTCGCCACGCAAATATATTTCATACGACTCGGGAAACCACAAGACCAATTCCGAACAGAAAAAGCAGAGTATAGTTAACCCTTTGCGCGCGCGCTGAGAAAATGGATTGGAAGAGCCTTGAGACTTTACCGGAAGGAGCTTTGGTTAAGATATTGATGCGTGACGAGAATACAGGAGCCATGGCCCCAATCGCTAAGACCGATAAAAAAATGAAAGCAGCTAAACATAAACATCCTTCAGATTGTCATGCCTTAGTTCTTGAGGGAAAGTTGGTTGATCAGAAAGTGGGTGAGATTAAGAAGGGCATGTACCGTTTCTTTCCAGCGGATGTAGAACATGGACCTGAAGAAGTGGATGCAGGTACACCCCTTTTCTTATACGCAAATGGACCACTGCAATAACGCGCGCATGGAAGAGACATCTGTCTTGGACTTTGACTGTTGAAAAAAAGGGAAGATGGATGTTTAGAGGGTTGGTGTTTTGAGTAGTCTTCGTTTGTAGATGGCTATGGCCGCTGTGAGCACTATGAGTATGAGGAGCATTGATGTCCATATGTGAAATTCTGGTATTATTGCATACTCCTGAGATTGCGCTGTCACAACATAGCTATCTATGAGAGGCAACACTTCTCCTAAAATGGGCGCCAAATCTGTATTTGCTAAATCTATGCTGAATGTTGCGTTTTCACCTGGATTAAGCGGACCGGCAATTTCAGTGAAAGCTGTTGCTAGAACGGGTCCTGCTGCACTGTAAAACGATGCCCCTACCTCAATGTTAGTGGTTGCCTCCGTTCCAATGTTCTGTACTTCACCATCTACAACTCCGGGGCTGTCAGAGCTGTGGGACACAATTTCAAGACCTGTAGGAAGAGCGTCTGTAGCAGAGAATATAGGGTCCTGTATATTGAAGTCATTAGCATCTACCATCTCTGGCTGTATGAAATGGGCTTCCCATGGCCAACTCTCGTCGGGATGAAGAACGATCGGTGTATTGAGCTCCACTATTACAGGGTTACCAATGTCAGTACCCGTCCCTCCCCCTCCTCCGAATTCGTCTCGCGCAATCACGGTAAAGCTAATCGAGGTTGCAGGCTGATCTCCAATATTCGTTATTTCTCCATAAACAGCATAGTGGTCGTCGGCGATATTGTGATCGGTGCATTGCGATCCACTGATACGCGGCCAAGGGGCTGCGCTAACGGGTGATATGACGCTGAAAGATGCGACAAAGATGCACAGTAATATCGATGTTGCAAATAAAGTTGACAATTTCATTTTCCATCACAATCCACGACTGCGCGCGCGCCTATAAAACTACCGGTTATATTCATGATATTTGTCACAAAAACAAACTATAATTGCGCGCGAGAGAGACAAAATCTGGCGTAAAATACTGAAAGCCTAAGTGTCTTTTTTGACGAGAAAACATTCAACCTGCACCCCCGCTTCTTCATGTGTCATCTCTCTATCTATTTCAAATTTTCACCGAACTTTTACCGTACTTTTACCCTACTTTTACCGCACTGCAACTATTCTTGGAAAGATCCCGAGAGGATTTTCGTTGCATGCGCGCAAGAGGCTAACGAATGAAGCCTTCCTGCAACTCAACAATCTCGGAACTATTTTTTGCTCGAGCGTACCCGTCCAAGAACTCTTGATTCAACACGATGAAATTTGGCCCCCATTTGAATTTACCGAGCAACTGCTCAGCTTTCTCTGGAAAGCCTATAACATACAGCGCTGCAGCCAACGCTTCCACAGTGCTCAGTTTTGTTGGTATTCCATAGTTCACTGGATTCGCTGCGATCAGATACGGCAAACAACGAGATTCTCCGCGCATGGAAAGCTTGAAAACTTC
>CP070791.1:1182311-1186859 GCA_020346825.1 Candidatus Bathyarchaeota archaeon | reverse complement strand
TGCATTATGTATCGTGGCAATTATCTTGGCTCGATTTCTGACAATCCCAGAATCTTTCATTAGTCGTTCAACTTCCGCATCATTGAACCTGGCAACGATATCTATGGAAAATTCACTAAAGGCCTTCTGAAAATTAATCCATTTCTTATCTATTATTCTCCAGTTAAGACCTCCCTGAAAGATGATTCTTGTCATGTTTTCGAAGTAGCCTTTGTCATCAGGTCGGCTGTTTCTGTACATCCATTCGGGAGGGTTCCATTGTTGGCTCACACTCTCACCTCCATAAAGATACTGCTTTTCTCCTTTCTTTTGTCTTTTCCGTCGCGCACGAGGTTTTCAGATTATGGTGTGTTTTCAGCAAGATATCGAAAGGTTTCCTCTTCCTTACCAACGATTGCAGTGAATTTATCCTTCGCATCTCTAATCCTTTCCTCAATCTTTGTAGCTCTCTCTGCAAGCGCGCGCACCGAACTTATTCCTCAATATAACGCCTCGGTTGAGGGTGCCTAGTTCTGTCCAGCGTGTGGAAGCGTTAAAAGCCAATTTGACAAAAAATTGGCCGGAGAAGTTGAAGTTTTGAGGCCGTTCAGTACTAAGGAAACAAGAAGGCATATCTTTTGATGTGCCTTTTCCATTATGTGAACAACGGTTAATGATATTGGAACCGTTTGACAGATTAGGCTGTATGGGGAGGAATTAGGGCGTGAAACGTGTTTTTGCCTTCTCCTTGACCCTGCTATTGCTAACATCAATCGCGGTATTTGTGATTCAGCATAATTCATCTAATCTAGGTAAGGAGGAAGACCCCTTCTATATTGGTGTCACTTTTTGTGGGAATACGACTGCGGAAGCCACAATGCTAATTGACAGGGTTAAAACGTATACCAACCTTTTCGTTCTGCAGTCGGGACCCATAAGTAAGAATGAAACCGCCGTAAACGAAATCTGTGATTACGCAGTTGCATCTGGATTACACATCATCGTGTATTTTGGCTGGTTTGATCCGGATTATCCTTGGCAGATTCCATGGCTCAACTTTGCAAAACAGCAATGGGCTGATCGGTTCTTAGGAGTTTATTACTATGACGAACCTGGGGGGATCCAGATTGATCTTGACTGGGCACACTGGTTTAACCGATTAATGCTACTGAATTCAACACTATTACAGACATTAGCCCCTGTAATTGAAGAATACATTAATGGGACATTACCTCGGGATTATGCTGCGGCTGCAAACATATATATTGATGCCATCCGGAACGACCCTGGCCTAGAAGAACTGAAAATACGCGAAATCACGAGTTTTGTTTCTGATTACGCACTTTACTGGTTCGACTACTTAGGAGGATTCGATGTTGTATTTGCACAGTTTGGCTGGAATGGCAGCATCGTTCAAGACATCGCGTTAGTCAGAGGTGCTGCACGAATGCAGAATAGAAATTGGGGGGCAATCATAACTTGGAAATATGAAGGGCCGCCCTATCTGGACACCGGTGACGAAATATACCGGCAGATGAGCCTAGCTTACGAGGCTGGAGCCAGATACATTATGATCTTCAATTACCCTCAGATCAACGATAATCCCTATGGAGTAATGAGCGATGAACACTTCGAGGCCCTAGAAAGATTCTGGACCGACATTGTTAAAAATCAGGATGCAGTTCACGCCTCAGTTAAAGCTGAGGCTGTGTTGGTATTGCCTGGGAACTATGGATGGGGAATGAGACATCCTAACGACAGAATTTGGTTCTGGGGGCCAGACGAGAGATCTCCTCAAATCTGGGAGCTCTCGCGCAAACTTCTGTCACAATACGGTCACCAATTAGACATAGTGTATGAAGATATGGAATTCCCGGTCACAAACCAATACGACGAAATCTACTACTGGAACGACTCAATCTAGTGGCTGCGAAAGTAGGTGTGTGTGGGGTTAAACTTTAATTGTCGGTTTGTTGTCAACAATAAATTGATTTCTACTAAAGGTGTGGGTATGCATGCATTTAATTGACTCCCTTGTTGGATTGCGTAGTGTTCGATTCTTCAAACAAAAAGAAATACCTGAAGATGTTTTGAAAACGATTCTTGAGGCAGGAAGACATGCCCCCTCCCGCCGCAATATTCAGCCATGGCATTTCGTAGTGGTATCGAACCCCGAAACTAGGAAGAAGCTGGCAAAGGGCAAAGCCAAATTCATCGAAGATTCAGCCTTGGTCATAGTGGGTTGCGGTGATCCAGAAGAGTCGCGGAGATGGTGTGAGCTTGAGGTCGCTATAGCCATGCAGACCATGGTGATAGCCGCCTGGGTGCAAGGAATCGGGTCATGCTGGGTCGACATTGAAAACACCGAAGAACAGGTGAAAGACGTCCTCGGTATTCCGAAAAAACTAGAAGTAGTTGCTTTAGTGGCTTTCGGATATCCCGCGCGCGCTAAAACTCCTAAACCCTCTTGGAAAAAAACCCTCGACCAGACAATCCATTATGACAAATTCTAGTAGCTAAGGCGCGCGCTTCTGAAGCTGCACGCGCGCGCGGCTCCAGCTTTTCTAATGATGAATTGGGGGCATTGTCAAAACTTAACCCCTACACACTTATTACTGTATGGTAATTACCAAATAGTAATCTTTATAAATTACCATTAGGTAATATCGATAAAACTTGTAATCCATGGAGGTGAAGATTTATGTGTGAAGAGTATGAGAACGCTTGTGGACATCGCTTCTTCGGGCATCGGCACTTTGGTGGACGCAGATTTCTTACTAAGGAAGAGATGAAGGAGCTGAGAGAACGCTACAAGAAAAAGAAAATCAAATGGCTGGAACACTACAAGGAGTCCTTGGAAAATGAACTGAAAGGCGTAAACGAAAGATTAGAAGAAGTTAAAAAGGACTAAGTATACATATACGCATTTTCTCCATAATCCTACGGAGTAAGTTTATGGGTCTATTTTACCCTTCGCGCTTCTTTAGCCTTAATTACACTAAGTCCTTTCTACCGCATTACCCAGTAAGGGGTAAACTACCTTGATTCTTGCCTATTGAGTTCTATCCGCTTTCCAGTCGAATCCCATCTCACCTGACTTTTTTCATACCGACGTTGCTAGCGCAAGCGAGCCACAAGGCGCTGACGCGCGCACGGTTGAGTGCTTTCCAGACAAAATCGATTTATCTGCACGCGCATCATGTTGCCAGTATGTTCGCTAATTTTAGTAATTTCAGGTTCAGAGGCTTTTCCGTTTTGCATGATTTCTCTAGATCGATACTGGTTATTCTTCCTTTATGTAATCCTACTATCTTGTTTCCTTGTTCTCTTGATAGAAGTTCAACCGCTTTGTTTGCGAACAGGTTAGCCAAAAGTCGGCTCCTGGCTGTGGGGCTGCCTCCTCGCTGGGCGTAACCCAAAATGCTAAGCCTAACCTCAGCTCCTGTGTTCTCTTCGATTTCACCTACAAGTCTTGAGACGTGTGCCACTCCTTCAGCTACCACAATAATGCCTGACTTCTTTCCTTTTGCACTATTCTCCCTCAGCGTTTTGAAAATATCATCCTCTGCATACTTGACTTCTGGGACCAGAATAATCTCTGCTCCAACGGTCAACCCAACTGTTAATGCAAGAAAACCTCTTCTTCGTCCCATAACCTCAACTGCAAAAACTCTCTCGTGGGAGATAGCGGTATCTCGGATTTTATCGATCTCTTTGACCGCTGTGTTTACGGCTGTGTCGAAGCCTATCGTTTCGTCCGTTCCAAAAACATCATTGTCAATTGTCGCAGGAATCCCAACTATCATCGTGTCGGTCTCTCTGCTTAACTCCAAAGCTCCTTTGAAAGAGCCACCGCCGCCGATGACTATAAGACCCTCTACATTGTTCGAGGCAAGTGTCTCTGCAGTTTTCTCAATTCCATCCCTTTTTCTAAACTGTGGGGACCTTGATGTGTTAAGAATTGTGCCACCCAATTGTAATATTCCCCCAACGGAGCGGGGAGTTAAAACCGTAGACGTGTTTGTTATCAAACCCTCCCACCCTCTCTTAAAACCCAAAGCATGAAAATCTTTTGAATAAGCGATGCGGACAACTGCTCGAATGGCAGCGTTCATGCCCGGCGCATCTCCGCCACTTGTGACAACACCGATTCGTTTCACCTATCAACAAACCTCCTGATGAAGTACCACAAGAAGAATTGAATTTCAAAGATAAAAATCTGCGCGCGCACACGAATGACAATTGGCAACCCAACACTGAATTTAGCCAGCGCGGGCGAAAGTGACGTTTGACCGTTCGCGCAAAAGAACAAAAGACAAAAAAAGAAAAAAGATTGTGAATGAGGAATAGGAAGTCAGTGTGTGAGCTAATATCTATATCTATTTCTTCTTGGGGGTCTTCTCCTCGCATAGCATTCTCGGCAGTATACAGGCCTGCTTCCGTCAGGTTTGAACGGAACTTCACATTCCTGGTTACACTCAGCACAAACTGCCTTATGCATTTCCCTTGGTTCTCTCCTTCCATACGACATCTAGACTACACCTCCGATTCGCTGAAAGAACTAGTCTC
>CP070791.1:1176654-1182211 GCA_020346825.1 Candidatus Bathyarchaeota archaeon | reverse complement strand
GAAGTAAGCGACAAGGTTGGAATTGCGACCCGTGTAGTCCGCTTTGTTCCAATAGGGGTTGTGAAGGGCTAAGAGAAGACTCCGAAAGCGCGCGCCAGCGTTGTGCTTCTTTTTGCGATTGACATTTCCTCCAAGTCTATCACTTGCGCTTTGCATTCCTAGATAGTTTATAGCATTATGAGAAAAACCTACGATTGGAGTGATCTTTTCCTTTAGCCAAATCATGTAGATGCTAACCTAGCAGTCCAGAGTTCATGGAGGTTGAGTCTTTTCTCTAACTCTTTTCTTCTGTTTCTTATTGTAACCTCGGTTGTATCTGCCGCTTTTGCGAGTTTGGTTTGGCTGACTTTTTCTTTTTTGAGTTTTGAGGCTATATATAACGCTGCAGCTGCTAGTCCGGAGGGATCTTTTCCCATTGTTGCAAGTTTGCTCTGGGCACTGCGGATTATTTTGATTGCTAGTCCTTCGACATCAGAGGAGACTTTAGCTTTTTCTGCAATTTTGGTGACATAGTTCATTGGGTCGTCGATCGGCATTTTCATCTTTAGGGTTCTCACTATCAGGCGGTATGCTGCTGCGATTTCTTTTTGATGTCGAAGGCTGGTTTCCGATATTTCTCTCAGGGTTCTAGCGGTTTTGGTGAATCTGCAAGCTGTGTAGAGTGATCCAGCTACTATGGCTGCGATGCTGCGTCCTCGGACAAGATCCTTTTTTAGGGCTTTTCGATAGATTACTGACGCCATTTCTTGCACTGAGGATGGAATGTGAAGCTTTTCGGAGAGGCGTTGGAGTTCGTTCATGGCATCACTCAGATTTCTGTCTCGGGAAGCGTGAAAGGAGGAGCGTAGGTGCCACCTTCTAAGGCGCCACATCTGCTGTTTGACCTTGGGTGACAGGGGACGGCCGAAGGCATCTCTGTCAACTCTAATGAGCGTGGACAAACCTTTGGCGTGGTCAGAGTATTTTGTGGGGGCTCCTGTTCTTGCCTTGGACATTCTTTCTTGGAGAGTGAAGGATCTCCATTCTGCTCCCAAGTGTACTGTATTCTCTTGAATCACTAAGCCGCAAAGACTGCATATGATTTCTCCCATCTTTATGTCCCTGACTAGGTTTTTACTCTCGCATTCTGGACACGTTGTATAGGTAACGGTCTGCTTCAGCATCTTGAAGAATCAACTTTTAGGGGACGATACATCCCTGTAATATAATGAGCGGAAAGCAGCATATAAACATGACGTATGTCATGTTGGGTTCTGCGCACCAAGAATACTTGCTAAAGTCTTATCTCTCTAGCCCTCAATGAATGAAACAAGTATTCTTGAGCGTATCCTGCGTATTTCCCGAAATATTCTCTTCCAAAGGAGCTGATTGTCTCATATTCGTGTGGAGTAATAGTACTCTTACTGGAGACTCTTTCGAAAAAAGAATACTCGAAATAGCGTGGATAGAATTCCAGAACTGCACGCCTTATCCAAACGTCTACAGGAAAAGCCTCCAACTTGTCTAGAGAGAAGAGGAGAACGCAATCAGCAACCTTTTGTCCTACTCCTTGCAGAGACAACAATTTTTGTTTAGCCTTCTCATAGCCCGTTTTCTTCAAATCTTCCAAGTTGAGTTCTCCACGGTCCAGAATCTTTGATGTTTCTAATATTCGCTCAGCTCTGAATCCTAATTTGCATCCTCTTAATTCTCTGAGACTGGCGCGGGCTAAGTCACTTGGTTTTGGAAACATGTAGAAATCACGTTCATTAACGGTAATCTTCTCTCCAAATCGTCTCGAGAGGTTGAGAATCATGTTTTTGATGGCTGGAATGCTCTTGTAGGTTGCACAAATGTACGAGATTAAACATTCCCATGGTTCTTGTCGGCTTATTCTTAATCCATGGAAACGTTCGATAGCACTCCGTATGAGCTCATCTTTGCTTATTTGGTCAAGTATAGATGGCAAATCATCGTCAAGCCTGAAGTAGTTTTCAATGAAATCTTCTTTTGTTCTTTCAGGAAAAGTTTGAAACGTTAACCCGTCAGCGGTCTGTTTAATCTTTACAACCATATCCTCAACAACGCCATACCACCAATCACCCAATTTTTGCCATCGAAACAATTGGCCGCATTCTAGTGTATGATCCAAACTGAAGGGAACCTTTGTGCTGTCTAATCGAACTCTCATAGAGTCTCTCCTTGGTCAACTATGAGTGCTGAGGTTAATTTCAAGTCTTCAGTCTCTTCATGATACCCTTCGATCAGTTCACATTTGAAGAAAGGGATTGTGCCGTTTTTCCTCGTTTATGGTTGTGGTTGGGCCATGCCCAGGATAGACTTTGAAGTGGTCTGGCAATGATGTGAGTTTAGTTTTGATTGACTGCATAATCTCCTCGAAGGATGCACCTGGAAAATCGGTTCTGCCGATGGAGCCAGCGAAGAGGGTGTCTCCGCTGAAAACAAAGTTCTCACCTAGAAGGGATATGCCGCCTTTGCTGTGTCCAGGTGTGTGGAGAACCACGAACTTGCTATGTCCAACGTGGATGACGTTTCCGTCACGAAGTGTTTTGTCGGCTGGCGGTGAAGATGTGTGAAGCCCGAAAACCTTTGAAAGGGTTTTAGCAACGGTGGTCAGCATTATTGCGTCATCTTCGTGGATCAGGATGAGAGCGCCAGTTGCCTTCTTTATTATTCCATTACCAGCTGTGTGATCAGCGTGACCATGGGTGTTAATGATATACTTGACGTGCAAATCATTCTGTTCAATGAAGGTCAGAATCTCTTTTGCTTCTCTGTCTTTGTCAAATCCAGGATCAATGACTATTGCTTCTTTGGTTTCCTCGCAGCCTACAACATAGCAGTTCGTGAAATAAATTCCAAACGTGAACATCCTAATGATCATGAACCTGCCTCTTTGCTGACGGATGCAATAGTATCCTATCAGAAGAGTGCGTTGCTGTTATAAAACTAGTGGAGTGAAATCTATGCTAGAACCCATTCGGTTGACTAATCGCTCATATCTGATTCACGCGATGCACGCATGCGCGCGCAATAGCAGATCCCATAGCCCAAAAAGGAAGAAAAGAATCCAAAGAAGACTAAAAGGTTGGTTACCAACAGGCTGAGAAGCGATTCTACAAATCCTCTTCCTTCCTGTATTCTCTTTCATGATTAGGCCGGTAATCTTTTCTGAGTGATATCGGTCTTGCGCTCCCTCTAATTTCAATAGTTGTCCGTCAACGGGGTTGGTTGCCTGGGGTGTGTCCTTTTTCAATTAGATAGTCATGGAGGGCTAGTTTCCATTCTCTCATTTTTATGCCGTAATCTGAGAGTTTTATGCTTTTTAATGCTGAGAATCTTGGTCTTCTTGTCTTCATTCTTTGTTGTTCTGTCTTTGTTGGTGTTAAGGTTGAGTTCAATCCTGAGAGTTTGAATATTTCTTTGGCGAATTGGAACCATGTGCAATAACCTTGGTTTGTTGCGTGGTAAGGTCCGTATGGCAGCTTTGATTGTATTATCTTTTTCATTGTTATGGCCACATCTTTTGTGTATGTTGGGCTCATCCACATGTCGTTAACGACAGTTGCGGGTTCGTTTTTCTTTGCTTTTGCTATCATTGTTTCGATGAAGTTTCCTCCTTTACCGCTTGCTCCTGCTATGCCGAATAAGCTTGCGAGCCTTATGATGTAGTGTTTTGGGTTTTGTTTTGTGTACAGTTCTCCAGCTAGTTTAGAGATTCCGTACGTATTGAGTGGGTTTGGGGTGTCATCTTCCGTATAGGGGCTGTCTTTGGAGCCGTCGAAGACGTAGTCTGTGCTTATGAATATGTTTGTGGCTTTGATTTCTTTTGATATTGCAGCTACGTTTTTGGCTCCTATGGCGTTTACAGAGAACGTTTTTAGGGGTTCTTCTTCGCATTGGTCTGTTTTGTGAAATGCTGCTGTGTTTATGATTCCGTCCGGGTAATGCTCCTTCAGGATTAGGCAGCTGTTGTAATCTGTGACTTCTATGTCTTGGTGAGTGAGACCTACGACTTCATGTTCATAGTTTAATGCTTTCATGAGGTCCGTTCCGAGCTGTCCTGTTGAACCTATGATGGCGATTTTCATAGTATTACTCCATTAATTTCAATTTCTTTGCTGTGTTCGCGAAGGAGATGCTTGTACCATTTGACGGTTATTGTTCGCGGGTCGTCTCCAGACGCTCTTCCATCTTTGAGGGCGTCGAATACTTCTTTTGCTCCTTCTTTAGGTGTGTATTTTGGTCTGAAGTTCAGTGTTTCTTTGATTTTGCTGAAGCCTACTCTGTAACTTCTCTTGTCGGGTGAACCATACCATTCATAGTTGAATGGTAGATCAATGGATTCTGCTATGAGTTTGGCTAGGTTGAAGATTTGGATGTTTTGTTCGTTGTTGCCTGCGTTGAAAACTTGACCGTTGACGAGTTCGGGGTCTGCTTCTAGTATTTTTATGAAGGCGTTTGAGGTGTCTTTTGCGTGTATGAAGGGGCGCCATTGTTTTCCATCTCTCATTATCGGTATTTTGCTGTTTTTGAAGAAGCCTAGGACCATTCCGTTGATTGCTAGGTCAAATCTCATTCTTGGAGAGTATCCATAGACTGTGGCTTGTCTGAGAACCGTTGCGGAGAAGGATTTGTTTGCTAGGGGTAGGATTTCTCTTTCTGCCAGCATGTTGGCTTTTGCGTAGGTTGTTAAGGGATTGAGATCGGATTCTTCTGTCAGAATTCCTTCTTGGAATCCATAAACACTGCAGGTACTCGCCAAAACGTACTTGGTGACCCTATTCTTTTTAGAGAGTTTGGCTACTCTGGCTCTTCCTTGGTAGTTTATTTCCATTGTTTTTTGGGGTTCTAGTTCGCCGGTGGGGTCGTTTGATAGGGAGGCCAGATCTAGGACAGCGTCTACGCCTTTCAGAATTTCTGGTTTGAACCATCTGATGTCATCTTTAATCAGATGAATTCTGTCCGAGATTTCTTGTACCGAGTCTTTCCCGAAGAAGAATCTGTCTAGGCATGTTAAATCGTACCCCTTTTCCAGAAGGATTCTAGAAAGGACGGAACCTATGTAACCAGCTCCACCGGTTACCAATATTTTCATACGTTTTCCTACCGTTGCTTTTGTTGATTTTGACGCTCAATCTTCCATTGCGCGCACGCATAATGGTGGCTCTGTTTTTGTATTATCGTTCACGGGTTGTTGTCTCTTATTTGTGTGGGGGGTGTAACCAGTCCCATGGTTTGCCGACGCGGGTGTCATCTTTTCTGCCATTTATTTCGGTGGGGATTATGGTTGGATCGTCCCATGGTCTGCGTGTTTCATCTGGGTTTCGGTAGTTATAGAGTTTTGTGACGAAGTAGACTGTTAAGGATGGTTCGGTGCTGACGGTTTTTGTTCCATGTAAATACTCTCCTGGTATTCTGACCAATGTTGGTTTTTTGCTGCTGGCAATGACTTCGGCCATTTTTCCTGTTTTTTCTTCGTAAGCACAGATTTTCATGGCTCCTCTCAACACCAGGAAATGATCAATTTGTCCTGTTTTGTGTTTGTGCCATGCTC
>CP070791.1:1167254-1176554 GCA_020346825.1 Candidatus Bathyarchaeota archaeon | reverse complement strand
GCCAAAGGCCTCACAGGAAGGCAAGGGGTTCTGATCCCTTAGAGCAATGTGCAAAACCTTATGCTGAAGGAGGAAGTGGTGGAAGCTGTTCGAGAAGGAAAGTTTCATATTCACTCTGTAGAAAACATCGATCAAGGTATTGAGATTCTTACAGGAGTCAAAGCGGGCGCAAGGCGGCCAGACGGATCATTCACAGAAGGAACTATAAACTATGAAGTGGACAAAACCCTGAAAGCAATGGCGGAAAAGCTTACAAGTTTTCCTGAGTTCGTTGTTAAGAGAAGAAGGAAAAACAGAGAAGAGGAAAAACGATAACCCGCTGTTTACAGCAAGGCAGATGTGTGCCATAGATTGGATTTGAACCCCCGTTACACCGTGCGCGCGCCAAGAAAACGAGACCAACGTGCGCGCGGCATGCGTGCATTAATTTTTTAAGTTTTTTTCTCTAGAGGTTATGCAAGAGGGACTCGAATGGGAGTTGGCGGTCTTTCATGGAAGATTGGTGGTGGTGCAGGCTACGGAATCATGACTACAGGGTTCATCTTTTCGAAGGTCTGTTCTAGGGCAGGTTTGCATGTTTTTGACCATATTGAATATCCTTCGCTCATAAGAGGAGGTCACAACACATATCAGGTCATAGCCAAGGTTGAAGAGGTTTTCTCCCATCTGAAGAAGGTGGACTTGCTTGTAGCCTTGAACAGAGAGACAATTGATAGACACGAGGATGAGTTGGTGCTTGGAGGTGCAATATTATATGACGGGGATAAGATTTCCTTGATTGAAGAGGATTTGGGAAGAAAAGACGTTAGGCTGTACAATGTTCCGTTGCTTAGACTCGCTGAAGAGTCTGGCGGAAGAAGAATAATGATGAACTCTGTTGCCCTGGGTGCGTCAGTTGCACTCATCGGCTTTGACTTTGCTAGGATTTCGAGCGTCATGAGAGACGTTTTTCAGGGAAAAGCTAGGGACACCATCGATTTCAACATCAAGGCTGCAAAACTGGGCTACGACTATGTGAAATGCAAAGCCATAGAGAAGGATTTCAGGCGTGAATTGCCTGAAGTCGATGGAAAGAAGCGGATGCTACTAACGGGCAACGAAGCGGTGGGTCTGGGAGCGGTGAAGGCTGGATGCAAATTCTACTCTGCCTACCCAATGACGCCCTCATCGTCGATACTCCATTTTATGGCAGCTCAAGAAAGAAGTTTTGGTATGGTTGTGAAGCACACTGAAGACGAAATTGCAGCAATAAACATGGCCATTGGAGCTGGTTTCGCTGGGGCAAGAGCTATGACAGCTACCTCTGGAGGAGGATTCTCCCTCATGTCTGAAGCCCTCGGCCTTGCTGCAATAACTGAAACTCCCATAGTAGTTGTAGTGTGTCAGCGACCTGGACCAAGCACTGGACTTCCAACCCGCACCGAGCAAGGAGACTTGAAGTTCATTCTCCACGCTTCTCAAGGCGATTTCCCAAGATTTGTGATCGCTCCTGGAGACGTTGAAGAGTGCTTTTACAGAACTATTGAAGCCTTCAATCTTGCGGAGAAGTATCAATGCCCAGTGATTCTTCTTCTGGACAAATATCTTTCAGAAAGCCATAAGACCGCCGAGAAATTCGAAGTGAGCGAAATCAAGATAGAAAGAGGGTCTTTACTAAATGATGAAGAGCTAGAAAAAATTGGGGAATTCAAACGATACGAATTCACTGAAACAGGAATCTCCCCAAGGGCCATTCCCTCTCAAGAGGGAGGCATTTTTACAGCAACTGGAAACGAGCATGACGAAACGGGATACTTAAGCGAAGACAAAACCGTGAGAACAAGAATGATGGACAAAAGGTTCAGAAAATTTGAGCAAGCAAAAAAAGAAGTGCCAGAGCCTGAACTCTTCGGTCCACAGGACGCAGAAGTGACGATCATCGCCTGGGGCTCCACGAAGGGACCTATAAAAGAGGCCATAAGACTTCTTGCTCATGACGAAATAAGAACAAATTTCCTGCAGATAGTGTATCTCAATCCATTTCCCGCAGACATCATATCAAGAACAATCGACACATCAAAGAAAACAGTGGTCGTGGAGAATAACAAGACAGCACAGTTGGCCAATCTGATAAGAGAAAAGACTGGAAAAGAAGTTGAGCACAAAATTCTGAAGTACGATGGAAGACAATTCTTTCCGACTGAGATTTGCCAGATGATAAGGGAGGTGATGTATAATGGTTGAATTAGCTGACTTAAAAACCGTAGGACAACCCAACTGGTGTCCAGGATGTGGGAATTTCCCCATTTGGCATTCTCTGAAGAAAGCTATCGTTGAATTAAATCTTAAAACACACAATGTTGCTATCTTCTCCGGGATTGGATGCTCCTCAAAGATGCCTCACTGGGTCAACACCTACGGGTTTCACAGCATCCACGGAAGACCATTGCCCATCGCGACTGGAGCAAGGCTAGCTAACAACAGTTTGACAGTAGTTGCTGTCGGTGGAGATGGCGACGGATATGGAATAGGAGTCGGTCATTTTGTACATGCCATGAGAAGAAACCTGAACATTGCCTACATCGTCACCAACAACCAAGTCTACGGCTTAACAACTGGGCAGACATCTCCTACCAGTGATAAAGGGTATGCCACAAAATCAACTCCAACAGGGGTCATCGAAATGCCAATAAACCCGATAGCATTAGCAATTGCTTCAGGAGCAACCTACATTTCCAGAGGCTTCTCAAAGGAGATGAAACACCTTACAAAACTGATAGTGGATGGTGTGAGACACAATGGATTCGCGCTCGTAGACGTTTTGCAACCCTGTGTCACATTCAATCGCAAAAACACTTACAAATGGTTCTCGGAGAGAGTCTACAAACTAGAAGAAACAAATCATGATACCACAAACAAACAAGCAGCATTCTTGAAATCATTGGAGTGGAATGACCACATTCCCATAGGGCTTTTCTACAAGGAGATCAGACCTACCTATGAAGATGAGTTGCAACAAATAGCAGAGACCCCCTTGGCAAGACAAAAGATTGAGGACATAAACATAGGAACTCTCATGACTGAATTCGAATGATACACACCAGAGAGGAAATCCCTTATAGATGAAGATGGAAACCATTCTGGGGGGAGACCAACTTGTCTGAAACACTAGAAGAAGTCATGAAGCAAAGCGGTTGCTGCGACATGTGCAACGGATGTTTTGAATGCAAATGCCCCAAAAATGTGGGGAACGGCCCAAAACTGCTTCAGGTAGACATGACGCGAGTAGATTATGACCTGAATCTGGCGAGTGGAGACTAACTAGCCCAATAAGAAACAATCCCTCAAAGGATCTGAAGAAGCAATTGGTGAGCTTAGCAATCAAGGGTGATTGATTGTGTCCTCACGTCATGAAACAGGGTGGGATAGAGCCTATCATCGCTATGGCCCAGATTGTTTGCCTTGGGAGTTAGGCAGACCTAGAGAGGCCTTGGTGGAGCTTGTAGCATCTGGACGAGTTGTGCCTGGCAGGGTTTTGGACCTCTGTTGTGGAGCGGGTACAAATCCAGTCTACTTAGCAAAGAAAGATTTTGACGTCACAACATTAGACATATCTGAAAAGGCAGTGGAATACGCCAAAGAGAAGGCACGTAAAGCAAAGGTTGAAATAAATTTGTTGGTAGCAAGTTATTTGAACCTCCCGGTTAAGAGTGAAGAGTTCGATTTTGCTTTTGATTTTGGCTGTTTTCATCACGTGCAAGAGAACTCTAGAACCACCTTCATCGAAGAGGTTCATAACGTCTTGAGGCCTAACAGCACTTTTTTCCTGGTATGTTTCAGTTATGAAAACGGTCCAGCTTGGAATCATTTCAGAAGAGAGGAGATAGAAGAGTTATTCGGAGATTTTTTTGAGATTACATGGATCAAACATGTTTCATCTCTTGAGGGCGATGGGATCACTCGATATTTCTATGAAGTTATGATGAAAAAATACACCTACTCTTCTGCAAGCAGCAAAGAACTAGAGTGAGATTTGCAGATAATGCGAGAGCGTTTTCCTTAGGATCCATTACACTCATTCATGAGGTATGCCTGTTTTCAAAGGTGATGCATGTGCATGAACGCATGTACAACAAGGACTATGTTTCGAAATGATCTTCCAGTAATCTGCGTATCCCTCTTCTAGTGATTTCAGAAAGAGTGGATAGTGCAACTCCTAATCTGCGTGAAAGCTCTAGCATGTTGATTTTTCTTGGGAATTCAAAGAAGCCCATTTTTAGGGCTAGCCATAACACCCTTTCCTGTTTCTCGGTCAAGATTTTTCCTTTCCGCCTGAATTTTCCTACTTCCAGTATCCTCGGCTTTAGGCCAGTAGCGTCTAATGTTGATACTATGTTCTTGAAAGCCTTGAAGCTAGGTGCTACGAAAGAGTACAAGATAGTGTAGCCTTCCACATGTCGTCCCGATATCAGAAATGAATTGTTGGACAAAATCGTTTTACAGACATCGCAGCCGTCGCTGTCAAACCAGGCGGACGCTCTGCCATCAAATTTGTCGCCACTGCGGATTTTAGTGAACATGTTTTCAGGGATTTCAACGATTTCCTTTGAAGGTATCCTGATCAAATGCCTGGTTAAGCCTCCAGGCAAACCTCTAACGTCACTTAACGAATATTGCTGAATCCCCGAGACTTTGAGCATTCGTAGTCCTTTGCACCGCTTATTCACGATCTCAAGGGTTATTTGGTAAGGTTCATCTTCTTCCTGTTCCATTTGAATCACCCGATTATCTTCGGGATATGCTTAACCTAAAGCTTCGTCAAATATATAAACCAATGTAACAGGTATGCATGTAAGCGATGAGAAGGTTAAGTAAGCTGAGCTTAGGGAACCGTGGTGAAGGTGTTATCATGGGTGTTGTAAAGGACATCATGACGAAAAAAGTTGTCACTTGTCTTCCCACTGCCACTATTTTGGAAGTCAGGAAGCTTATAGTGGACCATCGTATAAGCAGAGTTGTGGTTGTTAACACGAAAAATGAGTCTTTGGGAATTGTGACGCAGAAGGACATCGTAGACTATTTGATTATTGACAAATCAAGGCGAGACCTAGAAGAGATACAAGCAGAGGAAGTAATGAGCAAAGATCTTGTCACTATCAAACCATTCGCCTTCATATCAGACGCTGCAAAAACCATGATTGAAAAGAAGATAAGTTCACTAGTAGTTGTGAATGAAGATGGTAACCTTGAGGGAATAGTGACAAAGGCTGACTTAGGTTTACATCTTGGCAGCAAAGGAGCCGGAACTCATAGCGTGCAAGACTTTATGACGTGGAATCCCATTACAATCACGCCTTCACATTCAATATTCCTTGCAGTGTCCTTAATGTCTGAACATGAGATCTCACGGGTGGTAGTTATCGATAAGGAGGAAAAACCTATTGGAATCATAACTTTGACTGACGCGACAATAGTGAGCAGTCTACTTAAACCTGCAAAAATATTAGAGAAGAAAAAACCCATATTTGTGAAAGGGTTCATCACCCTCCCAAAGAGTATACATCTTTTGACGGCAGAAGATATTATGACAATACATCCAATATCGATAGGAAAAAATGCAGATCTTGCTGATGCTGCTAGGCTAATGACAAGACATGCTATCAGCGGCATCCCAGTTGTAGACAACTCTGGAAAACTTGTAGGAATAGTAACCAAATCCGACCTAACACGAGCCGTAGCCTCTATGAAAGAGTAAATTCGAGGCGTTGCTACGCGCACAATAAGAGGTTCAACCTTACGAAACTATTGACTGATCGTTTTAATGTTGGTAGCGGGGGGTTGATTTGAACAACCGATCTCTGGGTTTCCCAACAGAGCCTATGAGCCCAGCGGGTTCACCTGGCTACCCCACCCCGCTCACGGTGCAGAATTCAGATTTCACTAGAGAAATCTAGATTCCCATCTATTCTAGATGTTGGAACGTAGTTTAAAAACTTTCAGTTCACAAGCACGCGCGCGCAAGACTACCAAGGGCTCTTCATCAAGTAAGAAAAGTTTAAGAGAGAAACCTGACGTATTCAACTGCAAAACGTAGGTTACGCTTGGGAGAGAAAATCATGAGGTTCCTCCAACAGTTGAAGAAGGGACAGAAAAGCTTTACAAAGGCGTTGCTAAGGCTTTTCGCAGTCCTGCTCATCTTCGGAGGACCCACATACCTATTGTACATCCTTGACAAGTTGGACATCCCTAGACTAGCTATTCTAGTTGTTGGACTAGCTGCCCTAATAGCAGGCATCGTTCTCTATGCATATCTGTCAGAAGGAGAAGAAAAGGTCGGAGCTTCCAGTTAGGGGCTTTTCTCGGCCTTCAAGAACTCCAATTTTTCCATTATTATTTTATTCGCTAATTGAGGATCAGCCTTGCCCTTAGTTGCCTTCATCAGTTGTCCAACCAAAAAGTGAACGGCCTTCTCATCCAAGAGGGCATCATTAACGGCCTTTAGGTTTGCCTTGAAAACTCGGTCCACAATCTTTTCAAGGGCTTCTCGGGAAGCTATCTTTACCAAATCTTTCTCTTCAATGATCTGCAAAGGACGCTGTCCAGTTGAGACGATTTCAGGAAGAATTCTCTTACCGATCTTTCCACTTATTACTTCACCATCGATAAGCCTGATCATCTCAACGAGATTTTCTGGCGTCATTTTGGATTCTTGAATCTCAAGGTTGTTTTCGTAGAGACATCGCAGGAGGTCGCTCATCATCCAATTGCTAACTTTCTTTGGGTTATTATACAGTTTTACGCTTCTTTCGAAGAAGTCTGCAAGCGCTTTGTCGCTTACCAAAACTTTGGCATCGTAATTTGGGATGTTGTAAGTGACTGTGAAACGTCTTATTCTCGCCTCAGGCAGCTCCGGCATTTTTTCCTTGATCTTCTCGATGAAATCTTTTGTGATCAGGATTGGAACGAGATCAGGCTCGGGGAAGTATCGATAGTCGTGTTCCTCCTCTTTAGTGCGCAAAGTGAGTGTTATTCGCCGTGTCTCATCCCAGTGTCTAGTTTCACGTTTAACCGCAAGCTCCTTCTGCAACAAATCTTTTTGTCGCATGATCTCAAAGGACAAAGCACGCTCCACCTCTTTGAAGGAAGAAATGTTTTTGATTTCAACTCTGGTTCCACCGACTAGGGAAATGTTGGCGTCGCATCGCATGGCGCCTTCCAACCCTCCGTCGAACACTCCTAGATGTTCTAGTATGGATCGTAGTTTCTGAAGAAGAATCCTTGCCTCCTTTGGAGACTTAAGTTCCGGATCCGTGACGAGTTCTAGAAGGGCAATACCTGATCGGTTGTAATCGACCAAAGTGTAGGGCGACTTATCAATAGATCCTAGGTGAACCAATCTTCCCGGATCCTCCTCCAAGTGAACCCGGCTAATCCGGACTTTCTTTCGTCTTCTTCCAGCTTCAATGAAGAGGTTACCGCCAACAGCCAGCGGAACTCCTCCGGCATAATCATATTGGGATATTTGAAAGTTTTTAGGCATGTCTGGGTAGTAGTAGTTTTTTCGAAAGAAGAACATTCGTTCTGACACTTTGCAGTCTAGGGCTATCGCCGACATCACCGCGAACTCTACCGCTTTTTTGTTGAGGACGGGAAGGGCGCCAGGTAATCCGAAGCAGACTGGACAAACTATGGTGTTTGGGTTATGGCCCCTATAATTTGAGGAGCATCCGCAAAATAGTTTGGTCTTCAGGCTGGTTAATTGGGCGTGAATTTCGAGTCCTATGAGAGTTTCGTTGCAGTTGTCGTTGGGCATTTCTGTCATGATATTTTGTCTGTTGGATTTAGATGTTTTGTCTGTTTCCTATAGGCGCGCGCCAAACTTGAAGGAGGGATATGTGTAATCATAAAGCAACCAATAGAATTCGTCGTCACTTTCTGCATACATGCGTGTCTATATATTTCGGCAGAACCAATATTGGTGAATTAGCATTTCATGCGCGCACATTCGATATGGAGCATTGAAAAACATGAAAAAAGTAATCGAATTGCTAGAAGAGCATTTTGGAATTGAAAAGGCTGCTTTAAGAAAAGTGGAAGGCTATGGAAAGAGCGTCAATTACCAAGTAGACACTGCTCAAGGACCGAAGTTCGTTTACAAACAATACCAAACTGAATCGGGTCTACGTGAACTACTGGATGCAGAGAACCAAATACTTCAGACACTCTCGCACCAATCGCCCAATTCTTACCCTGCTCCTGTAAGAAACCTGAAGGGCAAATTTCTTTCCTGCATTGAAAATGGTAAGCAATTAGGCAGGTTGCTCACTTTTGTTGAAGGAGAATTCTTAGCTGAAGCTGAGCACTCCCCCGGACTTTTTCACTCCATTGGGAGATTCCTTGCCCAGATGAACAAGACATTGCTCGATTTTTATCATCCAGCAATTGAAGCCCGACAACTAGATTGGGACTTGCAACATTGTCTCAATAATCAGAAATATGTCAAGTACATTGAAACGCCACAAAAGCGAAAACTAGTCGATTATTTCTTCCTACAGTTTAGCGAAATTGTTCTTCCTGAGATACCGAATTTAAGGAGATGTGTTATCCATTCAGATGCAAACGACTGGAACCTACTGGTCCAGGATGGTCAGATTTCTGGAATTATCGATTTTGGCGATATGGTTTATTCATCTTTGATTAATGAGATAGCAATCGCCATTACCTATGCTATTCTTGGAAAATCTAAACCCACTGAATGGGCTTGCCATATAATAAGAGGATATAACGAAATACTGCCATTAGAAAAGAAAGAAATCGAACTGCTCTACTACCTAATTGCAGCCCGCTTATGCGCTAGTGTCTGCAACTCGGCCTACAACAAGACTCAAAAACCTGACAACAAATACATCACCGTTAGCGAAGAGCCAGCATGGGAAATGTTGGAGAAATGGATTTCCATCAGCCCTATTCAGGCGAGAAACGAATTCAAAAGATCAGCAGGTCTGGAGGTAAAGATCTACGCAGAAGCTGAAACAGACCTGAAAAGAAGATGGAGATACGTCAGCAAGTCGCTTTCGGTCAGCTATTCACACCCCATCAAAATGGTGAAAGCTGCATTCCAATACATGTACGATGCCAGTGGCAAAACCTATCTTGATGCCCGAAACAACATAATCCATGTAGGGCACTGCCACCCGAGAGTGGTTCTAGCCGGTCAACGGCAGATGGCTTTGCTGAACACAAATACCCGCTACCTATACGATCAACTAAATGATTATGCTGAACAACTGCTCGCAAAATTTCCGGAACCACTAAACAAAG
>CP070791.1:1128886-1167154 GCA_020346825.1 Candidatus Bathyarchaeota archaeon | reverse complement strand
TTCGCTTTGGGAACAATTTTTACAATCGCCTTAAAGGTAGACTTCTCTTCTCCAGAGGTGAGGGTCTCTGACACGGAAGGTCATCGTACTGGACACGTCTGCCTTCATTGCGGGTTTTAACCCTTTTTCAGTCACCGAAAAACAATATTCTGTTCCCTCGGTTAAGAAGGAGCTTGTTCTAAACTCCATGCCTTGGGTTCGATTTAACGCCGCGGTGGAAAGCAAACGGCTAAAAGTCAGGACGTCGAGAGATGTCTTTTTTCACGAAGTCAAAGAAGCTTCCAAAAAGGTTGGGGACGAACGTTATCTTTCCGAAACAGATTTCCAAGTCTTGGCACTAGCCCTAGAATTGAAACGCCGGGGTTTGTATCCAATGATCGTTACTGACGATTACTCCATCCAAAATGTTGCCAATCAAATTGGCGTAGACTTCACTTCGCTTTTGACGTACGGAATCAAATTTCGTTTCAATTGGATTCAGTATTGCCCCGCCTGCCACCGGAAATACCCTCCAGATCACAAGCTTAAGGTCTGCAAGGTCTGCGGCACCACACTTAAGAGGAAGCCCCTTAGAAAAACCTCTCTTTGAAGTGGGACCTTGTATGAAGTCCGTTGAACGTAAAACCATCTATTTCGAGACCCCTGGAAAACAGAACACTAAAATCCTGCTTGACTTGGTGAAAAACTATGCTCAAACGGAAGGAATAAAAGCTGTGGTGGTTGCCTCCACCACCGGTGATACCGGAGTGAGGGCTACGCGTGTCTTTAAAGGCCTAAACGTTATAGTCGTTTCCCACCACGTAGGCTTTAAAGAGCCAGGGATACGGGAACTGACAGACGAAAATCACAGAAGAATTCTGGATAATGGAGCCAAGATCTTGACTGCAACTCATGCGCTTAGTGGTGTAGAGAGGGCGATCCGAAAAAAATTTGGAACCGTTATGCCCCTCGAACTTTTAGCCCACACCCTTCGGTTATTTGGTGAAGGAACTAAAGTTTGTGTAGAGATTACTATTATGGCTGCAGATGCCGGCCTAATCCCTGTTGATGAAGAGGTCATAGCCATAGGAGGGACGGGCAGAGGTGCCGACACGGCTATGGTTCTAAAGCCAGCAACGGCATCCCGTTTTTTCAACCTCAAAATCAGGGAAATACTCGCAAAACCAAGAAACAGCTAGAGATCACGCTTGAATAAAAGTGGCGCCGGGGAAGGGACTTGAACCCTTGAGGCGCAAAGCGCCACCGGCTGTCTTCTGGACCCCACATTCGTGCATCTCGAGGCCGGCACATTACCGCTCTGTCACCCCGGCGCCCATTTTTGTTAGAGCCAATTGCCATTAATAAAAGTGCTCACTAGAAAGTGAGCGTTACCCTACGCGCTCCCAAGCCAATAAATCAAGATGCAGCAATGCTTAATCGAGAACGTTGCCGCCCCTTGGTTATTGTCTTATCTAGAAACGCAACCCAAATAAGAGAGCAGAATCATGCAACAAGAACGGTGGAAGCATGTCAAACAAGGCAGTCATAATTGTAGATATGCTAAACGACTTCGTCACCGGCGATTTGAAAACCGAACGAGCCGCAACGATCGTTCCAAACCTCAAGAAACTCGTTGAAAAAGCCAGAGAGCATGGCGTACCAGTAATATATTCCAACGATGCTCACTATAAGCACGACTTTGAGGTTGTCCGCAAGTGGGGTGATCACGCCATAAAAGACACGCTAGGCGCCCAAGTTATTCGAGAACTTGCACCGAGAGAAGGCGCCTTCATCGTTGAGAAGAGAGTCTACAGTGGTTTTTATGAAACTGGACTTGAACTACTTCTCCGAAGCCTTTATGGAGGCAAGGGCGTGGACACCGTTATTTTGGGGGGACTACACACCCACATATGTATCAGACACACGTCTGCTGACGCCTTTTTCAGAGGCTACAGAATAGAAATTGCTAGCGACGGAGTGGAAGCGTTCAGCCAAAAGGACCACGAAGAAGGATTGAAATACCTAGAAGAAGTCTACAACGCAGAAGTGAAGACCGTAAACGAAATAGTTGCAGAATTCAAGAAACAGTAGTTTCCTCTGCTTCACTATCATACACACGTATTATTCGAACACCGTTTTGAGTTTGGACTACAAAAAAATTCGTTAAATTTTCAACAGCCCCGTCTTTCTATTTTGCCGTTGGACCGCTTGAAATAGACCGCTTCTTACAGGAGCTTCGGCATGACCAAGTCCGCGATGTCCAGACTGTTATCGTAAATTCGGTTCATAGAAGAGGCCACAGCAAGCATGTGAGGACCAACTTCTGCAGGCTGGCCGCGAATAGCCTTTTCAAGTTCACGGAACATCGTTGCCACCTTCTCTTCTTCCAATCGTACAGCTTCTGCCATGGAAACATCACGCGAAAACACCGCGTTTATTGCGTTTTCGTGAGAAGCAAACGCAACGGTGTGAAAGTTTAAGATAAGCTGCAGAAGGTTTTCCTCTATTTTTGCTCCCTGCAGTTCGATTGCTTTTTCACCAATACACGCAGACTGGTCGCCTATTGATTCAACTAGACTCGCTGTTAAACGGTAGTCCAAACAATCAATGGGAAGAATCCCGAGTTTGCTACTCAACCCCGGATTTTGAATCACCGTTCTAAGAGTTCGGACCAAAAGAAAATATAACCGGTTGACCTCGTTGTCCCTAGCAACTACATTCTTGGCTAGATGCACGGCGCCTTCGGTTAGGGCAGTCACGGCATCCCGATGCATCCCTGAGGCAATAGAGTATTCCCGGCGAAGAATCTTTTGTGGTGGAAACGTAGAAGGCTCCAAAAGGCATTGCATAACAATTTTGGAGTAGTCTTCCTCAACAATCTCCAAACCAACCAAACGACTTGCCGCTTGTTTCAAGCGTTCGCGATCGACGGGGCTTATTCTTCCTTTCCCTTCAATGTGTATACTGTCGTAGCCCAACAGATATTTCTCAATGATCTCACGATCCAAAAGGGGAGTCGGGGTAATCACGGCTACCTGTGGAGCGCGTTCTATGCCATATTTTGGGTTAACGGCAAGTAGACCATCAGCCGTTTCAGTTACAGAAACCACAGATCCTCGGTCAAGTCCGTTTCGCTCAGCCCACTCTTTTGGGAGACAAACAAAAAAAGTCCCTCCACTTGTCCTTTGAATCTTGCGGAGGTCCATACTCTTAATCCTCAACAGACATATTGCTGCATCGAATAAAAACATACTATCAGAAAGCGAAACGAGAATATCAGAAAAGTGAAGAAAGCCCGCAAGATGTATAGATTGGTTAGGATGGACACAACTCCAACCGGATATGCCGTACTAAGAAACAAAGGCGATCTTCACTTGTCACCTTCACAAGGACTAGGGCGTCTCAGGATTTGTGGGAGATTAGCCCTGTTTTGCTCGTGATAGACCCTTCGCGTAACTTACCTAAAAGGGAACTAAAAACGCGGTTTCCCATGGAATATTAAGGGGTGTAGGACGGCGTTGACAGGATATCTTTACTTGCAGGGAAAAACAGAGGTAGTAGGAGATGAGGATGAAGGCAATATCTTTGTTCCAACGGAAGGATGCTGGAGAAGGCGACCGCTATGAGTGAAGGTGAGAAGCTCCAAAGAGCGGTTTCCTTCACGATCGCCGCG
The DNA here is from genome assembly GCA_020346825.1 of Candidatus Bathyarchaeota archaeon. Lineage (GTDB taxonomy): Archaea > Thermoproteota > Bathyarchaeia > Bathyarchaeales > Bathyarchaeaceae. Next base: position 1,163,502 of record CP070791.1, on the reverse strand, counting down.
GGCTACCAGTTAGACAAGGAGGCCTTCGACTTTCTGACCACGCTTTCTAAAAAGGAAGACCCCCTTAGTTTGATGGAAAGAACTATTGAAAAACTTGCGGGATTGCCTGAAAACCCGTTATTCGTAGATCGCAAACTTCTGGAAGAAATGGCTAAAGACGTTTTCCAGAAGGGGAAGCCCGCTTCGTCTGGTTCTCCGAGACCCATCCTTGAAACGAGGAAATCCTTTCGTCCATATGCAAAAGATACGGATGCCAACATAAAAGTGCTTGATGATCCAACGGATAAAGTCTGCACGACAGGATCCGCTGAGGAATATTTACAGTACTTTCAAGATCGCTTCAAAAAGATAAAGAAAATTCTAAGGCGGAGGATCGACACAAAAAGTGCCATGCCCATCTCGGAAGCCCTTAAGGCGCCAGTTAATTCAAAAGTTAAAATAATCGGTATGGTCACGGAAAAGAGGGAGTCTAAAAAGCGGCTCTTCTTGAAATTCGAGGATTTGGAAGCCAGTGTTACTGTTCTTGTTCCCCATAACATAGGCAAAGAGGCTATGGAAAAAGCCCAAACTCTCTTATTGGATCAGGTTATTTGCGTAAGCGCCATAAAAGGAAGGAACAAGCTATTTATCGCAAAAGATTTCATCTGGCCAGATGTTCCTCAGAAAACCCCGCATAAAGCGTCACTTCCCGTCTACGCAGCCCTCATATCAGATTTGCATACAGGGAGCCAAATGTTCATGGAGAACGAATTCAACCGCTTTGTGTCATGGCTGAACGGAAACTTTGGAAACAAACACGCAAGAAACTTGGCCAGCCACGTTAAATATGTAGTTATTGCCGGGGATCTCGTGGACGGGATAGGTGTTTATCCGGGGCAGATGGAAGAACTGGTGATACAAGATATTTATGAACAATATCGAGAAGTGGCGAAACTCATCGCACAAATTCCAGATTATATCGAAGTAGTAATTATACCGGGCAACCATGACGCTTCCAGAAAGGCGTTGCCGCAACCAGCAATACCGCGAGACTACGCAGAACCGCTATATGAAGCGCGAAAGATGTATTCTCTCGGAAATCCTTGCACAATTAGCCTACACGAAGTTGAACTACTTTTGTATCATGGACGAAGCTTAGACGATGTCGCCGCTGTTGCCCCAAACGTAAGCGTTCAGACCCCCAACAAATCCATGAAGCTTTTGTTGCAGAGTAGACACCTTGCACCAATTTATGGTGAAAGAACACCCATCGCCCCGGAAACCAAAGACTTCATAGTCATAGAAAGAGTGCCAGACATCTTTCATGCTGGACATGTGCATGTGTTGAAATGTGACACATACCGGGGAACTCTTTTGGTCAACTCTGGTGCCTGGCAGGGGCAGACAGACTATCAAAAGAGAATGGGAGTTATACCTACCCCGGGAATTGTGCCAATTGTAAATCTCCAAACACTGCACGTCTCAACAATTAATTTTACAGAGGTGTATGGGTGAGTGCTTGCGTGATGCCCTTAGCTACCCGCATAGGTTCAGGAATCCAACAGCAAATGCGCGTCTCTCGCAAGGACAATTGCGGGTTTCTCAAATCTTTCGAAAACAAGGGGGGTTCACCAAATTCAATCCTGCGCAGGCCCCGCGCACACAAAAAGACGGTTGTGGACACTACCAAGTTATATTTACTTAAATCCCCTCTGTCTTCAACGCTTACTAGCCGAAACTCCCTCCAAACACTTGGGAACATAATTAATCAACCGCCCAAGTCTATCATCAGTAGTGAATACGTTTCTAACTAGACCGCGGTTAATACCCAAGCGAATCTTTTTCGTGCGACCATATCTCCCCATGCTCACAACCCGCGCGTTCAGCAACCCCACCATATCCAATTCGTTGATCAACCCGCTAACCCTCCTCTGAGTCAACGGAGAAAGGCTAAACTGATCACAGAGCTCGCAATAAATCTCATAAATGTCGCCAGTGATGGCGCAACTAACCTTGGCCTTGCCCAACAAGTAAACGCTGGATAGGACCAACTTTGAGTGTAGCGGAAGGTTCACCAAAACTTCGATAATTCGATTGTGTTCAACCCTCTTCTCAGCCTGACGCACGTGCTCTTCAGTAACACACGGGGCTCCTTCTCGCTCTGCCACCTCACCTGCAACGCGAAGTAGATCTAAAGCTCTTCTAGCGTCTCCATGTTCCGCAGCAGCCAAGGCAGCGCACAGACCAACTGCGCTATCAAGAAGTACTCCCTCAAGAAAGGCTAGTTGAGAACGCTCCCACAGGATATCCTGAAGTTCAGCAGCATCATACGGACTGAAAACTATTTCCTCTTCGCTAAGAGAACTCAAAACTCTAGGATCCAGAAACTCTTTGAATCGAAGGTCGTTTGATATTCCTACTATTGATGTTCTACCATGACGAAGAGTTTCGTTTACTCTGGTTAGTTCGTAAAGTAACACGTCTCCTCGCGCTTTTATTAGTGCATCGATTTCATCAAGAACAACAATAAAAATATTTTTTCGTAAATCTAATCCTTTTTTGAATCTATCAAAGACCTCTCCTACAGCCAAACCCGTAAAGGGAACTCTCACACCTAAAGCATTACATAAACTTGAGAGGACCCTATATTCTGTGCCAGCCAAGTGACAGTTTACATAACAAACCTCAATAGGTGCTCTCAATTCACCTGATTTTTGAGAAAGTTTACTCAGCACATATTTCGTAGCTGCCGTTTTTCCTGTACCCGTTTTGCCGTAGATAAAGACATTGGAACATCGAGAACCCTTCAGAACAGGAGCTACTATTTCGCCCAGACAATGAATCTGTTTTTCACGATGTGGAAGCTTATGGGGAACATAATCGTGGCGTAGCACGTCTCTGTTCCTAAAAATATGAGTACCTTTTAGAAATCGTTCAAAAACAGTGTCAATCATGCTAGGTTCATCCATGTAATGGTCACCTGCAGGGAGTTGCAGAGGTAATACCTCCGTTTCAACTCCAATAGATAAGAACTATCATAGAAAAAATTAGACAAATCACAAAGAAACCTAAAGTCAACCCGTAATTTACTAGAAAAACGAATTGAAGAAGAATGTTGACAAAGAACCCACGCCTTTTCACTCTCACACCCCTAAATTTCCGCTGGAAATAAGTCTCGTAAAAAGAAGTGTAAAGTAAATTCTGAAAGAATAAGACTCCGCTGGTTATAAAATTTCTTTATACTTAATATTTATTATAAAATATTTTAGAGTATATCATATGTTTTTTTGGCAAAAAATCAGTCAAAGATTTAGTGTCCAGTTAGCAAGTCCAAAGGAAATAGAGGGGTGGAAGTGTTGTTCTCGTCAAAGAAACATAAAAAGAGTCATGAAGACACACAGTATTATGTTGAATACTCACCTTGCAATCTGAATTTTGTTATACAAACAGTTGACTAATCGTGAAAACTTGTGAAGTTAACTTTTGGATATCTCCTTTTTTCTTTCTTCACCTGAAAATTAACTCTATTTTGTATCGTTTTGTGTAAAGAGACGACCCCTGGATTTCTACTGGAAAACGGAGTTCACGGAACCTTTATTCTTCGTTTTAGAAAAACAAGCGGGTGTGAAGTTTGTAAACCTAATAAAATGCAAATTTACGTTAGTTTCTATTTTAAGGCTATTTCTCGGGTTCTTCTTCCATAACTTCTTCACCGTAAGTCCTATAACTTGTGAAGTGTTAACTTGTAAAAACTCTTGATGTTGTGGATGAGTGAGATGCCTGCTAGAAAAATACGTGTAGAAATCTATACTGGCATAGGAGAGCGGTATACCATAACTTTTGAAGGTAGAGTGACAAGGGAAAAGGCTCTTCAACTACTGGATCTAGTTGAACTACTAGGAGGAGCGCCCACCGCAAATATCGGGTGGAATACATCTCCATCGGAGTTATCCAAAATTGATAAACTTCGTTTGGTAGTTGAAAGACGGTTCCCAATTGGGTGGTTTTCTTCTAAGGATATTCAATTTGCGTATGAAGAAGAGTTTAGAGAACCCGTTAGCCTGAGTACTGTTTCGACATATTTGTCTAGAATGACTAATCGCGGACTCCTCGCCAAAAACAGAGGCTCTAATCGCCGACGGTTCCGGATTCTTACCAACATATCCAAAGGATCAAGTTTTGTGAAAGGTAATAGATAGAAGGAAACCCCAACCGGTAATGCCCCTTCAGCTCCAAAGCACCTGCTCTTTTGATATTTTTTGGGATGAAAGGAAGCGGCAGGAACTTCTTTGGTTGCTAAAGCCGAGGGCTAGGTCTTGGCTTCCCTCTTCTTTAGGATTTTCCGCATTTCTTCCTTTAGGCGGTAGGTATATGGCATCTTATGAGTGTCCCTTTCCAAATAACCAGCTTCATAGAGCTTTTTCATTAGGCGCGCAGTATGTTCCCTTGTCAGTCCTATTCTTTCTCTGATTTCTGGCGCCGTCTTCTCACCCTCTCCAGCGACGATTTCAAGCGCCATCAGTTCGGTTTCCGTTAAAGGAGCCAAGGCCTTTTCCTTTTTGATTGGGATAGCCGCTTCTATTTTTGCTTCGGACACGAGTGATCGATATTTCACTTTTTCAACTTCATTGATTCTTTGGGTTGCCTTGTTTTGGTCCCTTTTTACATCATCAATCTTCTTGTTCATATCTTGAATTTGTGTAGACACTTTTCTTTCGATTTTTTTGGCATCTTCAATTCTGTCTGCAAGAGTCGCTAATTGTTCACCAACTGTTTCTACCGTCATCACGCCTTTTTCGTTATATAAAGAGAGGGCCTCTATCTTATGAGTAACGGCATGGAGTTTGTCCTCTTGTCTCTGAAATTGCCTGTTGAAGCTCGAGACAACATCACGCACTGTGTTCTTTGCCGTGTCATATTCCTCTCGAACCTCCTTTATTCGCGCGTAATAGAGGGCAGACACTCCAATCGTGATGAGCAACAGAGCGGATACGACAATCAAAAGAAGGTCTGGATACATAAGGCCGCACCTCTCCCTCTTTTAGGATGAATTGGAGATGCTTTGTGAAGTGGAAAAAAAGGCGTAGGATCACTTGTGATTCGTATGTGATACCATGTGATCTCCATAGCCTGATCACACATCACATTATTATATGCATAAACTTAAGTTTTATGTTAAATTGGGGAGCACGAAGACCTTTGTAGCCGTGACATCACATATCACACCCATTCCTTGAAAAACTCCCTCCTTGAAGAAGGCACGCCTTGACATAGTTCCTTTCCACTGTTGCACCTATACTTGGTAACTCTTTCGAACCGAAGTAACGCGAAAGACGCTTTATTTTTAAAAAGGACGCCAAATATAACCTCAAAAACCGCCGAACGCGACTCCATAAAATTGAGTTTCTCTGTCTCTGGGATCGTTGGTTTTTATGCGCCTGCAAATCTTCTGTTGTAACAACACTGTGATGTGTGATATCACAGTTTGCTTGACCTGGTTCTTGGTTTAGATAAGTGTTCTAGGCTTGTTTTAAGTTCTTCATGTAATGCGCTTATGATTTTCAAGTGTTGGTTTGTCCCCTCTTTTGTTACGAGGTTTCTGCGGGCCTTCATGTAGGTTTTTAGTTTGTTTGAAACCTCTAGATAATGATCCAATCGCGTGTCCTCAAAAACCCCCAAATATCCTAGAAGGAAGATCGTGTAGAGGGATTGGATGACATTCCATCTGGCTTGCCGCAGAGTTCTGTTGAAAGCGCCACGACTCACGGCCGAAATCCTTAATCTAGCCTTCTCGTCGTATTTTAGTTCTTTTCCAGACAGACTTTCGGCTAGATAGTCGATTAGAAGCGTTTCTAGCTGTGTTTTGGTTAGAGTGCTGTTTTTTGCCAGCACCTTCGCAATTGGATCTTCTAGTAAGCTTTTTATCCACTTTTGGGCCCTTTCTTTTGAGCGCAACCTTTTTCCCCCGGAGGAGTGTCTGAGGGATACGCTTTTGTATACGCGCATACTAAAGATTTATGGTTTCGTCATTAATGGGTTCTTGCGCGGGTGCCTGGGCCACAATGTATGAGAATGCGTAAATACCTGGGAACTTCTTATATAATTGAAGCTTTGAGCACCTAAACACGCTGTTTTCAAACATCTTACGCGAGATTGTGGATTGCCTTCTCTTGGTTCTTTGTTTCTTTTCTGCTCATACAGTTTATTTCGGTTGCATTCACTGTTTGGAACCAACAGTCACAAAAAACGCAAAGTTTTAGTTTCCAGCCAGGAGAATATAGCGACATAACACGCCCCTTTTTTTTTCGTGGGTTCAATTGATATTGCGATGTTCCGGGCGTAACAGCCTTTCGCGAGAACAACTTCCAAAGGGGTGCTTTTGTGATCTCTTTGATCACAAGAAGATCACGTGTGATTATCACAAGCACCAAAACCGTGACAGGCCTTAGGTAGGAGCTCTTTATCAGGCAGATCTTGAGGTCTATCTACGCGGGCAGGTATGTCTCAAAGGGTTTCTGCGTGATCACGTAAGGAGGCGAATAGTTCGGGTCTTAAGTCGCGAAGCGTGGGTACAAAGGTTTCTGTATGTTCTAAATCTGAGTAGTCAATGTGACCTACTACTAAATCTTCTTCATCATACTTGGCCTTAGTGAGGAGGTTTCCACGGGGGTCTATTATTCTGCTTCCTCCCCAAAATTGTAGCCCGTTTTCAACTCCAACAAGGTTCACATAGATTAGAAAAACGGTGTTTTCAATGGCCCTCGCGACGGTGAATACCTCAAAGAACCTGCTCCTCACGCCTGGCGAGGCGGATATACAGATTATGAGTTGTGAACCTTGCATTCTCAGCAAACGGGACATTTCCGGGAAAAACAGATCATAACAAATCGTTAAACCAATTTTTCCGATTTCTGTTTCGAAAATTGGTGCCTTATATCCTAGTCGAAAATAGCGTTTTTCTTCGAAAACGCTGTGAGTTGGCAAGTGCATCTTTCGGTACTTGCCGATCAATCCGTTAGGACCCAACAAAACCGCGGTATTGAATAGAACTGCGCGTGCTTTTTCGCTATGTTCCGGCATTCCAAACACTACGTATAGCTCCTCTTTCTTTGCTATCTCCTCTAGAAAACGAGTGGAAGGGCCTGGAACGGACTCAGCCAACTCGTATGTAAGATCTCGATTCGAGTAGCCTGTTAATGAGAGCTCTGGAAAAATAACGAGATTTGCGTTCCTTTTCTTTGCTTGTTCAATATTCCTTTTCATTATATCTAGATTGCTTTTTTTGCTTCCAACTTTGCACATCATTTGCGCAAGAGCTACATTAACTTTATTCAACACACAGTTCCTCTACAAACCCATAATTGTGGGGAGTTTTGTTAGATTTAGTGTAGTCCCCGGGGAACTCTAAAGTCTTTTCCAACGGTTCTGAATCCAAGTTTTGTTGTTAAGGGTGGTTGCCTTTTGTGTTCTGAGGCTAGCCACCGGCTCTTAACGGCTTCAACCAAGGCCATAGGCAGATTTAGTTGCCCGGAGATTTCCTGAGGCTTCATAAAATGTTCCAAGCCGAACAGAATCAAATCTAGAATCTCATACTTGATACCTAACTCTTTTTCCGCTAGCTGGTTCGGCCAAAGCCTAGGAGAGGGCGGCTTCGTCACAATTCCGGTTGGAACACCTACATGTGAAGCTAGTTGCATAACTTGGGTCTTGTAAAGATCCATGATGGGTGAAATGTCGGCAGCCCCGTCTCCCCACTTTGTGAAGTAACCCATCATGGTTTCAGATTTGTCGGAGGTGCCACACACCAGTCTGTTAAGTTTGTTGGCATAATAGTAGAGATAAACCATTCTAATTCTCGCCTTTACGTTACCTTTACTAAGTTTGTTTGTGGCATCGTAAATTGGGAGCGTGTGGAAGAACGTTTTTAGCGTTGACGAGATGTCAACGACTTGGATATTGAAGCCAAATTCTTCTGCAAGAAGTTTTGCGTGTTGAATATCTGTGGCGTTGTGTGTTTCCTGCTCGGGCATCGCAATGCCCAGCACTCTGTCGCCTCCTAAAGAAAGAGAGGCGAGAGCCAGCGTTGTTGAGCTGTCAAGTCCACCGGATGCACCTAAGACCACTCCCTCGGTCCCACATTTTTCTACGTAATCTTTAATGAACCCCTCAATTCTATTTTCAACCAGTGGCAAATCCAATTTCAGAACGCTAGGCGTTATCTTCAATGTGTACACCTTGCATTTCTACTATCGCGTCTCCTTTTTAATAAGTCGTGTTTTTCCATTCATTTTAATCTCGTAAAGTCCGGCTTCTAAGACAAATATTTAAGCCATTAAGCTGTATTTGGACACGGGTAATTTAGTAGTAGCTTAAGGTTTTACACTAGTACTGGGGACTTTGATATGGGTAGAAGACGAAGAAAGGTTGTTCGGATCCCTAAAGCGAAGTTGCCCAAGGTTTACCTGTGCCCTAAATGTGGTAAAGAAGCTATCAGGGTTGAGCTGCGGCCAGGTGAAGACAACGCAAGGGTGCGATGTGGAAGTTGCGGCTTAACGGATGAACTGTCTGTCCGCCCCGCCTTCCAAGAGATCGACATATACTGTCAATTCACAGACAAATTCTATTCGGGCGCAACTAACGTCTAGTGGGACTCTGTATGATTGGTAAAGTGGAAGAATACCTTCTAGAAAAGATACAGAAAGAAGGAACCCTTCATATGACTCTAGTTGATCCTGAAATGACCAGTCCTCAATCTGCAGCTCGCATAGTTCAAGAAGCGGAGTCCTGTCAATCAGCGGCCATTATGGTCGGCGGATCAACGATTGTATCCACTTCACGATTAGATCGGATTGTAAAGGCTATAAAAAGGACGGTGGAGATTCCTGTAATTCTTTTTCCCAACAATGTAACGGGTATTAGCAGATATGCCGACGCCATATGGTTCATGTCGCTCCTAAATTCCACAGATCCTTACTTCATTATTGGAGCCCATGTTCTGGGCGCACCACTCATCAAAAGATTTAATCTGGAGCCAATTCCATTAGGTTATATAATCGTGGGAGAAGGCCGCGTAGCTAGCGTCGTTGGACGGGCCATTCCTATTCCATATGACAAACCTGAACTCACTGTTGCACATGCCTTGGTAGCAGAGTATTTTGGAATGCGTTTCGTATACTTGGAGGCGGGATCTGGCGCAAAACAACCAGTACCGCCCGAAATGATACAAAGTGTAAAGCGCGTTACCAATCTGCGTTTAGTGGTAGGTGGAGGCATAAAAACGGGTGAACAAGTAAAACAAGCAGCAACCGCTGGGGCAGACATCATTGTTACAGGCACCATTGTAGAAGAGTACACGGCGACAGATAAAATCAGAGAATTGGTAAAAAACACGAAACACCCAAACGTAGAATAAGTGAAGGAACACTCACAGAAACGGGATCCACTCTCCTTTCATTCTAAACTCGCGAAAACGCATCCTTGCTTTTTATCTGCTTTATGTCAGAAAGACTCAATATCCGCTGCCAAATATCCTATTGAAGGAGACCGGTTTTGGACAGCGAGATGAGCAAAGAGTACCAAGAATACACGGCTATTTTAGAAAAGAAACTAGAGAACCTGTATGCTGTCGCAAGAAAAGCAAGAGCACTCGGGCTAGACCCGGCTCTTAGACCTGAGCCTGAAGTTGCGAAGGATTTAGCCAAGCTTGTCGAGGGGCTTGTAGGTCCTTCCGGAGTCGCCGAAAGCATACGAGATTTAAGCAAGAAACTACCACGAGAAGAGCTTGCTTTCAAAGTTGCGGAGCAGATTGTCTATGGAAAATTTGGGCACATGGATGCACGTGAAGCAGCTGAGCAAGCCATAAGAACCGCTCTCGCAATATTAACTGAAGGAATCACTGCGGCCCCACTACAAGGTGTGGCACGAGTAGCAATAAAATCCAACCCGGATCGAACAAAATATCTGGCAATCTATTATGCTGGCCCAATACGTTCAGCAGGCGGCACTGAACAAGCCTTGACCCTTGTGATTGGAGATTTTGTTCGCCGGCTGATCGGATTAGATCGTTATAAGCCAACCGAGGAGGAAATCAAACGTTTCACAGAAGAAGTACGACTATTCGAGCGGGCGGTAGCAAGATTCCAGTATCATGTTTCAGACGAGGAATTGAAAAGAGCTATTCAATTTATTCCTGTGGAAGTCACTGGCACCGAGTCCGACCCAATTGAAGTTTCATCCTTCCGCAACCTTCCGCGAATTGAAACAAACAGAATTCGAGGCGGAGCTCTTCGAGTTGTAAATGACGGAGTTGTAGGACGCTCCGCAAAAGTTTGGACGATCGTCGAGAAACTGGGAATCGAGGGATGGGGTTGGTTGAGGCAAATAAGAGAAATCGAGAAAAAGAAGACGGCCGGTTTTATGGAAGACGTCATAGCTGGCCGTCCTATTTTTTCGTTTCCGTCAAGGCAAGGAGGCTTCAGGCTTCGCTATGGAAGAGCCAGGAATACCGGCCTTGCAGCAGTGGGCATACACCCGGTGACTATGATGGTTCTCCAAAATTTTCTCGCCGCAGGAACACAGATTCGCATCGAAGGACCCGGAAAAGCCGGGGTTGTTGTTCCTGTAGACGCGATAGAACCCCCGATTGTACGATTAAGAAACGGATCCGTTGTTCGTGTCACGCTTCAAAACTTCAAAGAAATAAGAAACCGAATTGAAAAAATTCTATTTCTTGGAGACATTCTCATCGGATTCGGCGACTTTCTATATAATAATAAACCTCTCCTTCCTTCCGGGTACACTGAGGAATGGTGGCGTGAAGAGCTTCAATCGCTCATCAAACAGGCTTTTCATGGTAGTCTAGAAAAGGCGGCGGCAACCGTCAAAATTTGTACAGCTCGTCTTGACGATTTCCTAAAGAATCCCTTCAAAAACAAGCCGAGCGCCAAAGAGGCAATAGCATTATCTTTAGCGCTTAAGATACCTCTTCACCCTTCTTTCACCTTTTTTTGGCGCAATGTTTCGGGTAAAGAATTTAATATGTTAAGGAAATGGGTTTTGAATTCCGAAAGGCAAAAGAAAGCCAACATTGATCAAGAAATAACTGGCGTATATAACGAGGCGGTAAAAGAGATACTTGAAAGGATTTGTATTCCACATGAAGTCAGCGAAAACAAAATTAGGATAAGAAACGATGAGGCGTATGTTTTAGCTTATAGTCTTGGACCGCCCACCACTAAAACAAAGATAGTCCACTCAAAAAACGCCTTTGAAATCATTCAGAACCTCACAGGCATTCCTATGCGAAAAAAGGCTCCCACCTTTATCGGCGCCAGAATGGGGCGCCCAGAAAAGGCGAAAAGGCGAGAGATGAGGCCACTTGTTCACGTCCTCTTCCCCATTGGGCTCGCAGGAGGTTCTCGACGAAACCTTACTGAAGCATTGAACAGTGCCACAATCGATATTGACCTCGCTAGTCGTCGTTGTTCAGAATGTAACGAAACATCCTACAGAACGAAATGTCTCAAATGTGGAACAGACACGTTGGTAGAACATTTTTGTCCCCAATGCAAAAGACGTCTAAAAGACGTTTTCTGTCCCGTTTGCAGGATTCCAACAAGGAGCTACAACAAACAATCAGTTGATCTTAAAGAGATGATGAATGAAGCCTGCAAGAAGCTGAACCTTCCCATCCCCGAACTAGTGAAGGGTGTAAAGGGTCTGACGAACGAAACAAAAACACCTGAAATCCTTGAAAAGGGAATTCTGCGAGCGAAACACGACTTGTCTGTTTTCAAGGACGGAACAATGCGGTTCGATATTACAAACACTCCTTTGACGCATTTTATGGCTGCAGAAATTGGTGTGCCTGTAGAAAATCTTCGGCAACTTGGCTACCGCTACGATTGCAATGGAAACAAATTGTCTGGCGCCCACCAGCTATGTGAGCTTAAAGTGCAAGACGTGATTATCCCGCTGAAGAGCGCAGAATACTTCGTTCGCGTTGCCAACTTCCTAGATGAACTCCTAGAAAAAGCGTATGGGCTTTCGTCATATTACAACATTAAACGCGCCGATGACTTGATCGGGCATCTAGTGGTAGGTTTGGCACCACACACCTCCGTAGGCATCCTCGGGAGGATCATTGGCTTCACTCGCTTGAACGTTTGTTATGCTCATCCATTATGGCATTCAGCAAAGCGTAGAGACTGTGATGGTGACGAGGACTCTCTAATACTCACTTTGGACGCGATCTTAAACTTCTCTAAAGCCTATTTACCTGCTCAGATAGGGGGAATAATGGATGCCCCGTTGTTCATAATTCCGGTTGTGAATCCACTAGAAGTGCAGCGACAAGCTCATGAAGTTGATGTTGCAGCAAAATATCCATCCGCCTTCTATGAAAGAACTGAGCACAAAGAGTCCCCGCAGAAAGTGAGTGAACTCATAGACCTTATTGAACATCGATTGAACACCGCAGCACAGTTTCAAGGGTTCAAGTATACAATTCCCGTTTCTGACATCAATATTGGTAATGAAGAGAGTGTGTATAAGAGACTGGGGCGGATGGTTAAAAAGTTGCATAGTCAACTTGAGTTGGCGGAAAAGATTGAAGCTGTCGACGCGGAGATGGTTGCGAAAAAAGTTCTGACGACACATTTTATCCGTGACATCGCGGGAAACCTAAGAGCTTTCACCACCCAAAACTTTAGATGTAAATCTTGCAACAGACGGTTTAGACGCCCGCCGCTCCTCGGAAAGTGTCCTGGTTGTGGAGGCGCAGTGGTCCTAACTGTGTACCGTGGAGGAATTGAAAAGTATCTAGAAGCAGCACACCAAATAGTTCAAAAATATGGTCTCTCCGACTATTATACTCAACGACTTTTCCTAGTCGAAGAAGAAATACGATCCTTGTTCGAAGGTAACAAACCTAAACAAATTAGCCTCACAAAATTCGTCGCTTAACAGCACTACTGGAAACCTTTTTTGTGTTAAAGTTTACTTTATTTTGAGGATCATGTTTAAGGTGCCCTATCATCCTAAGGCTTTTTTGACGTTGAAGAGAAATGTTCAAAGGGGATTGTTGGCTAGAACGCAAACAATCTTGATTCTTGAGAAGAACGCTTCTAATGCAAAAGAAGTTGCGCAGGAAACCGGTCTAAAATATGCGTCTGTTCTCCATCACCTTCATCTGCTTGAGGCTGAAAACATCCTCACCTGCAAGGGCAAACGACCATACATTTGGAAGTTAACTGGTTCTGGGCAACAGAGATTGACAATAGTGGGCACCAAGAAATAAACTTCCCAAAGCCATTGGCCTTCTGGTCTCGTTCACAGGTTTTTGTGGTGCCGCTTCAGGCTTTACAAAGGGTTTCAGCAACAAGCAACAGCCATATGTCGCACGCGCTCGATAGGTGAACGAAAATGTAATCAGCCCGAAGAAGCAAGGTGGATAATGGGAAATCCTTGGGGGTTGTAGCGCAAGCGAAGGTGCTTTTAATCGAATGCGTACATGAACCGAGGTATTTGAGGAAGCTAAGCAAAATGGGTGGATAGAAGATTGGAATTGGGTGAATTATGACATGGTTCACGCCATAACGCCTACAGACTCACTTCTGAGAGAAGAGGTGCAGGAGGAGCTTTACGAGTATTACAACCGTTTTTTCGCCTCTTGGAGTAGAAGAATTAAGGACTCTTCTCAAGAAATAAATTAAGGAGAAAAGTCTATTGGTGTCTGTCTACTCAATATATCGCAAACCCGTTTAAAACAGTGTTTTAGGAAGTGCCTGATCGTGTTCCAGAGCTTCTCTCGCACCTCCAACGTAACATATCTACTTATTGTGTCGTTTCTCGGAATACTTCTTGCAGGAATGTTCACTCTTTATCCACCAAATGTGCAGGAAACTCTTTCTTGGCGAAAACCTTTGATTGGCTCTATTTTTGGAATACTTTGCATTTTTGGTATTTTAGCTGTATTTTTCCCAACAAAATGTTCGCGGGTTTTCGATTTCGGAAAGGGAGGGAAAAGCAAGCGTCCCTACCACAGTAGCTTGTCTTCCCACGGGGCTTCCTCCTCTTTGAAAGGGCACCATCCTCCGTGCGAACACTACGCTGGTCACGTTTTTAGAATAGGAGACCGGATATTTTGTGCCGCTTGCACAGGGTTGTTTTTGGGAGGATTTTTGGCCCTTGTTGGTGCCCTTCTCTATTTCTTTGGTGACTTGGGGTTTGAACAGAGTAGCTCATTAATGGTTTGGACTGGAGCAGTGGGAGTTGGTCTTGGTCTGCTCCAGTTTGAGTTTAGACGTTTTATCCGTTTGTTTCTTAACACCTTCTTCGTTTTAGGCACTTTTTTGGTCTTGGTTGGAGGCGACAATCTGGTTCAGAGTCTAATAATTGACCTGTTTTTAGTAGCTCTAATTCTTTTTTGGCTGTTTGCGCGGATATCTCTATCTCAGTGGGATCATGAAAGAATTTGCTACGCCTGCAGGATTGCTGCTTGCGCGTTTGCGGAAGGGAAAACGAGATCGCATTAATATCCTCGAGTTTGTGATTCGCTTTTTTTGGACGTCCACGCATGTAAGTGTTATAGACGCATTTATGGATCTTGGAGAAGAAGGAGGTCTCTTTTTCAGTAACAAATTGAAGAGAAGCGCGCGCATCAAAGAACTTCTTCGAAACCGCGAACGCGAGTTGCACGCACCATTTATAAAACATCTGATACCATAATTTTTGGACAATGGGCCGGTAGTCTAGCTCGGTTAGGACGCAGCCCTTACGAGGCTGAGGTCGCAGGTTCAAGTCCTGCCCGGCCCACCACAATCTTCACTTAACATTTATATCGAACCAACGAAAAGAGGTAGAGGATCAACATAAAAAGTTGGACTGAAGATCAGCGACTGGAGACGCCGAGAACATATGAAAGGAAGAGAAAGTGGTTCCGTCATGCGTGTGATAGAAAGACTTTCAGAATCGAAATTCAGCGGTATTGCTATTCAAAAATTGGAACAATTCGCAGCCAAGATGGGCGTAGACGAAAAAGAACTCTTTCAACTTTACGTGAAGACAAAAAATAACGCATCTAAAGAACAATTCGCATCTACACCATACACCGAGAGGATATTACTTCTACCACAATGCCTACGGTCCAAAGAGTGTCCAGCAGAATTGGGAGAACACGGCTACAAGTGCCAAGAATGTGGAAAATGTAATATACGAAAGATAATCCAATTGACAAAAACGCTAGGATACAAAGGAACCTTCATCCTCCCCGGCGGTAGCATAGCAAAAAAAATCTTCCTCGAAATGAAACCAAAAGCATCTCTTGGCGTTGCTTGCTTTAAAGAACTAGTACTTGGAAGCTTTCTCTGCGAAAAACTAGGGGTCATAGGCCTTGGCATCGCCCTACTTCGCGATGGTTGCGTTAGCACACTCGTAGACTGGATATCACTGAATGACACCATACATCTACATCTAACCTGAATTACTGGTCAGAGAAACGGTTTGCCAATAAGTTGCTGAATTTTTCTTGGAGAGAACGGAACAAGAGTGGCATCAGGAAGAAAACGTCCAAGATTCGATATGAGTCCAACAGCGTCAGTTCCCAACTTGCAAAGAATAACCTGTTCAAGCGTTCCTAAGGACTCAATTCTGATTACATCGCGAAAGTGCTTTGACAGCTTCACGGCACGCTCAACATCAGGAAAAAACGCACCTAAGACGATCAACCGATCGAAACTGAAACGAACCCAAGACACAATTTGATAGAGTTGCGCTTCCGACAGTTCAGCCACAACCCAACTTTTCTGCGCGTCAACATCTTGCACAAGTTTAACGTCAAGCGGCAAATTGTTCTGCAGGCAAAACACCTCGACCAGTCTTCGAAGCGGAACTTTTTTTCCGTCAGCTAGCTGAATCTGCAGCCTTTGCACTGGAATAAAGGCGTCCTTTGTTTCCGGAGAATAAACGCCTATGTCTACATAAAGCCCCGTTTCGTCTTTTCCTGAGAAGACAACTCGGCCTCCGACAACAGAAAACTTTCCTATGTTTCTCAGAGAAACAGGCGCCAACCCAACTTCTCGGTCAAGGAAATGCAACGCTGCAACTTCATCTTCACCAGAGACTTCTATCTGAACCCATCCGCGATTCGTTTCGCCAACAACTCTCAGCTTGACTTTTAGCGCTTTACATAGAGTAGAGAAGACAGGTTCTAGGATTTCTGAAGAAAAGGAACCATAAACCTTTTCAAGCAACGTGGCTGTTGGCATCCAAATCTCCTATTAGAGATGAAATCTCTTCATGTAAGTTCTTAACTCTCACAACCGACGAATGATTCTCTCCTAATTCCTTCGAAAGCTTTCTTAGAGTTCGCTCAACCGGTACCGTTCGCTGTCCCTCAATCAACTTGTCGGCATAAGTCACAATTTTTTCCTCCAAACTGTTTGGAATATAACATTTGGCTGGCCAATCGAGTCTTTCAGCTTCATCAGGGGCTATGCCGCCACCAGCATGGCGCTCAATAATGGACACAACGGCTTCTGGCATGTTCAAGGATCTACTGATTTCTGCGCCAATAACTACGTGGTCAACTCCATGAGTTTTTGAGCGACCAATATCATGTAAAAGAGCGCCTATTTCAACGAGTTTGGTGTCGACACTCAATCCCTTGTTCTCGCATGCTACAGCGATTTGCACCGCGAGGGCTGCCACAGCTTTACAATGGGCTACAACCCTTCTGGAACATCCAGTTTGAAAAAGAAGCTTCAGCGCCATCTGAGGAGATGGCAATTCTTCACTCACCTAGTTCCTTCCTCAACCGCACTACTTTTTTGGTCAAAACGTTGACGATTTTGCCGTTCTCGAAGTGCATTAGTGGTTTATTACATGTTGGACAGCGGAAAACGCGTTCCATAGCCTCTTCGAAGGGAATTCGCTTGCATCCCGCTGTGTAGCAGTAATAGAACTCATGTTTTTGTTCATATAGTAGCCTAGCTTCTAGTTTTTCGAGAACACGCCGTTTCTGGTTCAAGATGAACCCTTCAAGCTGATCTGGCTGAAATCTCCAATGGAAAATGAACCATCCAGTATTCTTGTCACGGGACCTCCTCAAACCTACAAGAGCGTGGTCGTAAAGTTTGTAGAGGATTTTGCGAACCGAGTTGAGTCGTATTCCGGTTTGGTTTGCTATCTGCTCATCCGTGGTTTCGCCGGTTCCTTTAAGAGCTTCGATAATTCTGACAGCTTCTTCACTGCCAAACGCTTCAGCGACCTTTTCCAAAGTTTTATCATCAACAAAGGATAACATTGAAACGCCTCTGCTTGCTCTCACCAGATTAAATGGGAAACAAAACTTAAATCTCTTATCAAATCAAGTCGGCAGACTAAACTTCAACCATCTTCTTTCCTCTCACCTGAGGAATCAGCGTGACTTTCGCTCTCTCAAACTCCTTTGACAGTTCTCGGCCTTCAAAAAAACGATCCAGAAAAATAGCTAAACTCGAACACTCAGAATGAGGTTGATTTCCTATAGCAACATTGAAATCTGAAACTGTCTTCGAGAAGAATGCTGACGGGACTTTCTGACAGCCCACAATTACGAGCAAATCTTTTCCCGTACTCTTAATCCTTTGTAGGACGTTGCTTGTTTGAATGTTTTCTCCGTAAGCGGTGAGATGAACTACGATACCGTTTGTTGTCTTCCAGTCTTTAACAATTTGTCTCCAGTTTTCCCCCATCTTAAAGTGGAAGGCGCCTCCCCACTTTTCTGTAACCTTTTCGACTGTTTTCTTGACTTTTTCGTCTTTGACATCTGCCAAAATGAATTTGGAGACACCTAGTGCTCGGGCAGTTAGAGCAACATGAGCAGTAAGTCTTTTATCTCGGACTCGATGCCCCCATCTTAAAACGGCAACCTTTGGCAATTTCGTTTCTGTATCTCCCGCTTTTCTAACTATATGTGTTAAAGGTTCCACCAAGTTGTTCTACACGTCCCCTGACTTTGTCTGCAAATAAAGGCACCGCTTTGATAACGACTTTTACGTTATCTGCTTCGTATTCCACGTCTTGTACGCTAGCGCGTCCGAACAGCCACGAAACGAAGGACATTGTTTCGTTCGTCACTGGAAGAGAAAACGTGGCTTGCATATAGTCTTCAAGGTGTTTAATTATCTCCTGCTTGAGGCGGTTTATATTGGTTCCATTAAGAGCCGAGATGAGAACCGGGCTTGGAGCAGCACCCTTCAAAAGTTCAGCCTTATCGTCCATCCCGTTTTCCGGTAGCAAATCCATTTTGTTGAGCGCGGTTACAACGGGTATTCCGGCTGCACCAATTCTCTGTATAGTCTCAAGGCAAGATGAAAGCTTTCTTTTAATGTCTTCATTTGGTTCGCTTATGTCAACAACGAGAAGAATCAAATCTGAGAAAACGGTTTCTTCAAGAGTTGAGCGAAAGGCTTGAATGAGCATTAGGGGCAATCGATCAATGAAACCCACGGTATCTGTCAGCAGCACCTTTCTTTTGGAAAGGCGCATCGCTCTAGTTGTTGTGGAAAGTGTGGTAAATAGGCTTGGGTTTACTGGAACCATCTCTTCTGCAAGCATGTTAAACAACGAACTCTTCCCGGCGTTTGTGTATCCTGCCAGAGAAATTGAAGAGAATCCTAGTTCGGTTCTTCGATCGCGATGTAGGCGTCTCTTCTCTTGTTTCTTCTTCAATTTCTCTTGAATTGAACGAATTCGCCGTTTTACGGTTTCATAGTAGAGGTCTACTTCATACTTTCCCAGCCCCATAAAGCCTGGTTGTTCTTCCATTCTTGCCAATCTCACCCTTTCTTTTGCACGAGACAATTCGTACCGTAGTTCGGCTAACCGAATCTGAAGGTGTGCTTCGTAGGTTGAAGCTCGCGTCGCAAAGATTTCGAGGATAAGTTGAAAGCGGTCAATTGCCGCTGCACCGGTTGCCTTGGCTAGGTTGTGAGCTTGAACAGGCGTTAGTTCGTTGTCAAATATGGTCTTTTTAACACCGCTTTTTTTAACCAACTCAGCTAGTTCCCTTGTCTTCCCGCTTCCAATCTGATAGCGGGAATCGCGAACTCTAACTTGTTCAAGAGAGGCAACAACGGTGTATCCCGCTGATTCGGCAAGGTTTTTGAGTTCTTCTAGGCTGGAACGTTCCGAGGGAAGTCGCCGTTGAACTATGATTGCTTTCGTTCTTTAGTTGCCTCCGTCTTTTCTTCCTTTAGTCGAACTAGCTCTCCCAAAGTGATCTCGCGGGGTTGAGACAAAACTATTGCTTGGGTTCTAGATTCTGAAATAGGGACAAGCAATTCTATTCTAAGTGCGCGTTCCAGCTTTTTTGCAAGCATAAGATCCGGAGTCATTTTGCCGCTTTCAACTTTCCTGAGAACAGAAATTTTCTCTCCAATTTTTCTACCTAAATCTTCATGGTTTAGTTCCAATTCTTCTCTCGCTCGCCTTACCCGTACGCCAAAGTCGCCCACAAGTTCTAAGGATTCTGTTACAGTTGGACGATGCTTTTTTCTGAGAACAGAAAGCTTCGGCCGAGTCTTTGCAATTATTCTTGTGCTACGCTTAGATTTGGGTTCCCAATAACCAGAACCCAGCGTGGTACATTCACTGCAGGCGATCATCTTAGCCCCTTCAATTATTGTCCTGTGGGATTTACCTAGTATCCGCCGGCCGCAGACCTCACATTGCAAGAAGCACCATCACCCTGAACTATAATATTACAAGCCTATTCCATATACCAATCGGGATTGTGAGACTTAATCATTGCGCAGATGCTTTGGTCTCTGTAAATACACCCGCGGCTTTTCGACCGCACAAACCTTAAAACAAAGAGAACTACCAAGAAAGAGTCTAATGCATGAAATGCATGTAGACTGGATTCAAGTGAACTATGAAACCACAATCTTGGAAAAGAAAGACAACGTCGCGACGTTATACATTATGCATACATGCCTGTATCAGCACCAAATAACAGATTTCAGTTAATAGAGTTACATAAAGAGGTCTAAAAAGAAAAAACATGCCAGCCAATTAATATTTGTGCAGAATGTTATGGTGAAAACATGGGAGATAAACCTGCGCGCATATTTAACGCGCTCCAGAAAATTAGGAGCATAGCGAACTACCAGTTTGGGAAAGGAGCTGGAAGAAAGCTCTTCCCAAAGGAAGTTATAATCGTTTACTCGAAAAGAACAGGCAGAATACGCCACATATATTTGGAACAGAAAATGTTGGCCACTCTACGACCTACCGACGGCCTTTTTTCTCTAACAATCACGGGAGCTAAACGAATAATGGAACACGCAAAACCGCGAAGGTTGTGGGTTAACATCAATAAGGAAGCCACGGCCTTTGTCGTCAAGGGAAGGAGTGTTTTTGCAAAGCACGTCACTGATGCCGATGAAGAGATAAGGCCCCGAGAAGAAGTTGCTGTCATAAACGAAAAGGGTGCGGTTTTGGCTGTGGGGCGGGCTATGCTTTCTGGAAGGGAAATGAAGGCGTATAGGCGGGGTGTGGCTGTGCGCGTAAGGAGGGGCGCAGCGGAAGAAAGTTAAGAAAGCACAACAGAATAGATGTGAAAAGGAGGAAACTGGATTGCGGAGAAGAATGAGTTCAAGGGAAGCAAAGAGGATGATGCAACGAATGGGCATGAACATGGGAGAAATGCCTGATGTTAGAGAAGTAATCTTCAAAACCAGCGAGAAACAAATCACTGTTGAGAACCCGCATGTCGCGATACTTGACCTCCAAGGACAGAAAATCTTTCAAGTTACAGGAGAACGGATCACTGAAAGTGCAACTAAGAGCGAGAAAGCAGAGATAATTATTCCCGAAGAAGACGCCAGACTTGTTGCAGATCAGACTGGAAAAACTATGGAAGAGGCGAAAAAGGCACTAGAAGAGAGTGAAGGTGACTTGGCTAAGGCGATTCTTCTTCTCCAGACAAAAGGCTGACCAGTACTAAACGCTCTTTGTTGTCATATTCTTACGGGTGTTTTACGTCTTTCCCATCTTTAACAAAAGAAGGCCTTTCATGCATGCGCATGCTTTTGAACCGCGTTTGAAGCGCCTAGTTATTCTTCTCGGCCTTGAACACAGTATATCAATACTCACCAGCGTTCTTCTCTACCTCTTAATCTACAACACACCTGTTAGAATTGTTTGAGGATGTCTTGTTTTTCCACGATGTAGCCACAGTAATGACATCTTAAGCGTAAAGGCTCTTCACTATCCACGTAAAAGGTGGGTTGCACTGGCTCCTTGCTGTTTGAAATGCATACAGGATTTGCACATTCCACTATTCCCCGTATAATGCTGGGTAGTTTAACCCGCTGCTTTTCAACAACCTTGTAGTTTCTAACAATGTTGATGCTGGCGTGTGGGGCCAACAACGCTATTTTGTCTACCTCTTCAGATTTCAGTTCTCTCCCTTCAATCTTAACCATGTCTTTCATGCCTAGAGCTTTGCTGGGGATATTAATTGCAACTGTTACAACTCCATTCACGCGACCTGTGACTCCTAAGATCTTTATTACATCCAACGCGTGACCGCCCGTAATATGATCTATTACGGTGCCATCTTTGATTTTAGAGACCCGCAAAGTTCTCTTGGTCATGCTAACCATTTCCCGAATCCTGTACTAATGTTACTGAGTAACGAATTTATTTATACTACTTTTGCCTTTCCACGCACACAACAATAAAGCTTAATGGTGTTTCTTCTGGCAAACGTTCTCTGATATCTCAGGAATAGACAATGCGCGTCTAATCAATGGTACTCCTCTGCTGCGCGCGTAGGATTTAACAATTACCTGTCGAGCACAAGTAACTGTTTGTCCCGAAGCAAATCCTTTAATCGTTTATTCAGCAAGTTATTTCGGGGCCCGTAGCCTAGCCAGGATTAAGGCGTTGAGCCATCCAAAAGAGTGGCGCGCAAGCCTTCGGAGCCGGAGATCCGGGGTTCAAATCCCCGCGGGCCCGCTACCCCTTTTTGCCTCTTGGGTATTCTATAACTATTCTCCTCAAAGAGAAGACACCTACTTCATCTTGCCGGTTTTTGGCAAAGTTTATTTTATTCGGGTTCTAAAGGCTGAATGCGATCAAAATGAAGTTTTCCTTCATAAATCCCACTCCTTCCTCAGAATCAATGCACATGGTTCCCACGGCGTGGCCTCCTTTGGGCATCTTATACTGCGCAGGGGTCTTGATGAAGGAGGGAATCGTGGTTTCCATACTTGATCAACCTGCAAGGAACCTTTCTTTGAACCAAGCCGTGAGTTGGGTGAAAAAGGAAGATCCAGACATTCTAGGCTTCTCAGTATTACTGAGTGCTGCAAAGGAGGCACCAAGAATTGCAGAACGCGTGAAAGCAGAAAACCCCAACATCACGATCATTTTGGGAAGTCACCATGCAACCTTCAATGCTGAAAGAATCCTCAAGAAATATCCTTCTGTTGACGTAGTTGCTAGAGGTGAAGGAGAACACACTAGCCTTGAACTCGCAAAGTGTCTAGAAAAGAGAGGAGACCTGAAGGAAGTTGAAGGCATAACCTTCAGGAAAGACGGCAAAATAGTTTCCACTCCTGACAGGACATTGAGTAGAGAAATAGACAGTCTTCCATTTCCAGATCGCAATTTAACAGGCACTCAATATACTTCAACAATCTTTGGAGTGAAGGTGAACACCAAAAAATTCACTACCCTCATTTCGTCACGCGGGTGCCCCTTTAACTGTAGCTTTTGTGGAATCAGAAAATTTGCTCGAGGAATGTGGAGACCAAGATCAGTTGAAAACGTTATTGAAGAATTGCAGTATTTGCAGAGTGAAGGATATGAACAATTTCTTTTCGCAGACGACAACTTCACTCTCAACGCCAAGAGAGTATCAAAGTTCTGTCAAGAAATGAGAAAGGAGAAAATAGATATTGAATGGTTCTGCGACTCCCGGGTAGACCACGTCAGCTATGATTTGTTTAGGGAAATGGTGAAGGCTGGATGTAAATGCATCTTCTTTGGAATTGAGAGCGGAAACCAAAGAATCTTAGACTATTATAACAAAGGAATTACTCCAAGACAGACTGAAAGGGCTGTCCGCAAGGCTAGAAAATCGGGTATAGACATAATTGTAGGATCCTTCATTGTCGGAGCCCCTGACGAAACTAGGAACGAGATAATTAATACGTTGCAATTCGCAAACAAATTGGATATTGACGTGCCCGATGTCAACATTTTAGGGGCTCACACCGGAATCGACATATGGAACGATCTCGTGGCAAAAGGACTAATCGACGAGGAAAGATATTGGGAAACTGGAGTTTGCATCCCCAAAGATTTGTCCACTCCAGTTCCTTACGAAGAAGTGCGCTCGCTGGTATACAAGTATTTCCAAGCTTTTTATCTTCGCCCTAGACGGTTGTTAACAGAGATGTTGCGAACTTCAAAGAGTCCCTTCAGAATTGCAGCCATCCTCAACAACATCGTCAACTTCAAACAATTCAATGAGACACTGCGTCAAGCAATCCGGCGGGACTAGTGCAAACGACCGACAAATTGGGTAGCAATCACCCGGGAGCTCCTTTCTCCCTTGAGATTAGACGCATGTTAACGTAGATTGCGCACCTTGCATTTTTACAGGGATCAATTGTCTGTTAAAAATTTTATTGGTGAAAGTACCAAGAATATGGAGGAGACAACAAGAATGGAGTTCAAAATAGTGAAAATAGAAACACCTAAAGACTGCAACGTAATATTGGGCATGGCCCATTTCATCAAGACAGTTGAAGATCTGTACGAAGCGTTAGTCACCTCCGTTCCAAACATCAAATTTGGCATAGGTTTTTGTGAAAGCTCCGGATCCTGCTTGGTTCGGTGCGAAGGCAATGATGAAGAATTGAAGAACCTAGTTTCACAGCAAGCTTTCGCGTTGGGGTGCGGCCACTGTTTCCTTATTTTCCTGAAGAATGCTTTTCCAATTAATGTTTTGCACAAAATCCGGCAAGTATCCGAAGTTTGCTGCATCCACGCTGCATCAGCCAATCCTTTGGAGGTCATAGTAGCGGAGACAGAACAGGGCAGAGGCATTCTAGGAGTTGTCGACGGTTCTGGAAGCAAGGGAATCGAAACCGAAGAAGACGTCAAGACTAGAAAGATCTTTCTCAGAAGAATTGGGTACAAATTATAAAATGGAAGCACCAAAGAATTCGAAACATTACGCAATAACTTTTCCTAGCCACAGAAAGGCCAGAATGCCGCGGGCGCGAGGCAGGGCCATGTAGACTTGCTGATAGCGCAATAGAAAAAAACGGTCATATTGTCTCACTACATAATTTGTTCAGATTTCTTGAAAAGTTCAAAGATTTCCCCCAGACAGAAAGAGAACACCCTAAGGAAATCAATGAACGGATAAGTGATTGCCCTCGCATACCGTCTATTCTCTATTGCTCTGTGAGCATAGACTATCATAGGAACAAGTATGGGTACTACTGTGAACCCAAACAGAAGTAGGGGGAAAACGATCCAATTAGAGGTAAACGTCAGAAAAGACAACGATCCAACTATTAACAACCAAGTCATGAAACCCATGAGGCTTAGGAAAGACCATGTAGAAACGGCGTCTTTCATCCTTCCTTTCTTGAGCAAGACTCCACTTCCCCTGCCGTATTGAAAATTCTGCTTCAAGAACTCTCTGAGTGTTGACCTATGTTTATGCCAGACAAAAACGTTAGGATCCAGGACCATTTTGTAACCAGCTTTGCACACTCTTTCACTAAACTCGACTTCATCAAAGCCATACTGAATATCTTCGTCAAACCACCCAACTTCGTCCGCTGTTTTTCGTCTGAAAGCCATGTTGCATCCTGCTGGATGACGTAGAAACGGTTTCACCGTGGTAAGCTCCTCTCTTTTATCGAAGAACGGCATTAGAGGCACTATGCTGTTATCGGCGTATTGAGATATGAAGTCGCCGTTGAGTCCTTTTGCGCTTCCTCCTACGCAACTGACGTGGGGATCCTTAAAGTTCTCCACGATTTTTGTAATCCAATTGTTAGGTACTACACAGTCGCAGTCGGTGAATGCGACAATGTCACCGTTGCTATCCTTTACTCCCGTGTTTCTTGCAGCGTTTAGTCCTTTCCTTCTCTCTACAACCAACTTCACGGGATGTTTCTTGACTATGTCTCTAGTTTTGTCTGTCGAGTTTCCGTCAACCACGATTACTTCTACTCTCTTCTTGTCGTAGTCTTGTCTTTGGAGAGACTCAAGCAAAGGGTCTATTGTTGGTTCTCCGTTTCGCACAGGAACTATGACCGATACTGAAGGCTGCGACTTGATACTTTCCATTACTATCGCTTCGTCCACATTTGGTAGGAAGCGACCCCACCCAATTTATTTTTTGCGTAAAAAAGGCTTTAAGTCAGCCAAATCAACAAGTTTTAGAACCTTGCAGGTAAACAAAACTTGGAGCAAGACCGAGGATCCCGTAATTGATGGCAACTATGCTTAAGAAGGATGAGCATTGTCCTTCGGTTTCAACCATAATTGTTAACTTCAATGGAAAAGAACTCTTGGAATCTTGCGTAGGGGCTCTCTTAGCTACCAAATACCCCAACTTTGAGATCATCGTTGTTGACAATGCTTCGACAGACGGAAGCGTACGTTCGTTAGAAAAGATGTTCGGCGTACATTCCAAGTTGAAGATTGTTGAAAATCAAGAGAACTTGGGGCATGCTGAGGGCTGCAACATTGGGGCGCGAGAAGCCAAAGGGAGATATTTTGTTTTCTTGGATAGTGACACAGAACCAAAGGATGAAGATTGGCTTTGGGAATTAGTCAGAGTTATGGAAAGCGACGAGTCCATTGGCGTTGCGCAGGCAAAAGTTGTATTGGCTGAAGACCCGCGTCGGCTAGACTATGTTTGCATGGGTATCGATGCGCTTGGAACTTGGACTGCAACTTATGGTTTGAAAGAAGAGGAACTCGAAGAGAATTTTGAGATTTTGGCTGCATCATCCGGTTGTTGCATAGTCAATAGAGACGTTTTTTATGAAGTTGGAGGCTTCGACTCAGACTACTTCATTTACGATGATGATACCGACCTTTCTCTCCGAGCAAGATTGCTTGGATACAGAGTACTCCTCGTACCGTCCTCGGTTATAGTCCATCACGGCAGCGTCATGAGGGGAATTGACCAAAATACCGTTTATCATTCTGCCAAGAACCGGATATGCACTCTGTTAAAGAACTTTGAGTTTAGAAATCTTTGGTGGAGATTCTTGGTTTTGAGTTTTCTAATGTCCATGGTTTCGGTTGGCTTTCTTGTTTTGAAGAAGTCGAGTGAAGCCAAAGCAACCCTGAAAGGATTGCTAAGCTCAATGACAGGATTCAGAAGCATATGGGTGAAGAGGGTGTTGATACAGTCTAGGAGACGCGTAAGGGATTTTGAACTTATAGACAAAGGCTTCATAAGAAATGACGTTCAACCCACCTTGCAGGATTTCAGGTTGAAACTAAGACTCATGTCGATGAGATAAAGACGATTCATTTAGAGGGATGACGGTCTCCCCTTTCAAAGAAGGAACAATTCTGAAGACGTTTAATTGTGAGCAGAATTTCACATCTTCCTTGAATCCTTGGCTTGTGAGATATCGTGCGTGTTGTCCAGATTGAAGTACTCTGTCCAGTGATGTGCGTACCCGTTGAAAAGCTAAGGATGCCGCCGAAACAGCGTCTGAGTGTTCAAAATTGTTTACTAGAAAATTCTCAGCAATTGCTCCGGCGCAAATGAAATCTTCTAGAGAAAAGCGTCCATTCGTTCCTGCTGGGAGAACAGAGATTCCAGTCTTTGATTGCTGGGCAATCTCTAGAGCGGCTTTTGCAGTAGCTTCAGCGTTTAAAAAGGACCCAGTCAATACGTGCTTCGCGTTTTTGGATGAAATTATGGCTTTTGTGCCGCTTGTGGTAGTCAAAATTACGTATTTTTTCCTGACCTTTTGAGGAATGAATTCAAGCGGAGAGTTTCCTAAATCGAATCCTCTTGGTTTGATTCCCCTCCTCTCGCCAGCTAATATAAACTCGGGGTGCTTCTCATGAAGCCTACGAGCTTCTTTGACAGTTCTTGTTGGAATCACTCCTTCAGCACCGTTCGCCAAGGCTGTAACAATGGTGGAACTGCATCTAAAGGCATCGATAACGATGATTACATCTCCATTTTGAACCGCCTTAGCAACATCCTTTGCAGTGAACACTAAATTTGTTGGAACGTTCAAAGCAAACTCGCCTTCTGCTCTCTGTTCTGTATAGAGAGAAAGATATACCTTAATCTCTTTAAAGCTCTTGAAATATACAAAGAGCAGGAGTGAAAATGGATTTTCTTCCAGGTAAGGTGCCAACAGAAGTTTTGCAAAAGATAGTGTTCAAACGTCTAGGAACAAAAAGAGACGATGTTATTCTTGGCCCTTCCATCGGCGAAGACGCAGCCATAGTCAAGGCTGGGAAAGAAATTCTCGTGATGGCGGCTGATCCGATAACCGGAGCAGAAGAGTGGTTGGGGTGGTTAGCCGTAAATGTTAGCGCAAACGATGTTGCGACATGCGGGGTTCAACCTCGATGGTTTACTTCCAGCATACTTCTACATAGAGATTCGAAAGAAGAACTTATTGACAAAATTTGCAGTCAAATGAGCAAAGCTGCGGATCAATTGAACATAGCCATTATAGGGGGTCACTGCGAAATTACGCTAGGCTTAGAACACTCGATCGTAACTGGTTACGCCATGGGTGTGGCAGAAGACGGAAAATTTGTGACCTCCAGCGGAGCGAAGATAGGAAACAAGATCATTCTGACCAAAGGGTCTGGAATAGAAGGAACCGCCATATTGGCTTCGGACCGGAGACGGGAGCTTCTCAAAGCATTCGATGAAAGCTTCGTCAAAAGAGCTACGCGATTCTTTGAAAAGATCAGCGTGGTTAACGACGCCATCAAGGCATTTAAGACAGGTGGAGTTTCAGCGATGCACGACCCAACAGAAGGAGGAGTGGCCGGTGGGTTACATGAATTAGCTGACGCCGCAAACGTTGGCTTTAAAGTATACGAAGAAAGAATCTCGGTTCCTGAGGAAACAAGAAGGATATGTGCATACTTCGAAATAGATCCTCTTCAACTCATTAGCTCCGGGTCATTGCTCATAGTAGCCAAGGAAGAGAAGACAGAAGAAATCCTATGTGAATTGTCGCAAAACGACATCTGCGCATCGGTAATAGGCGAGGTAACAAAACACAGCCTAGGAAGAAAAATGATCACGAAGAAAGGAGTACTAATCAATTTGGTCAGGCCGGCTAGTGACCATCTCTGGGCTGCCCTTGCAAAACAACTCACAGACAAATGAAAGAATGCCCGAACCTTTTCCAAACAATGTTCATTGTTTCAGGATCTCAGGCCGTCTTCTTCGTAAAACAACGGCTATGAGAATTCCTAAAAGGCGCGCGCGATATGTTTCCCGGAACTTCTGCCAACGCTCCGCCCAATCCACCCTGCACGCATGTTATCCTTTGCCTGACTTTCTAGTCTATCTGTTGAATACTGCTTCAAAAATGGGCTTACATTTACCTGTCATTAGAGCAACATTTTCTAAAGTATCTGTTTCCAAAGAGGTGAACCCTTCCTCAATCACCTTCAAAAGAAGAGCTGAGCGGTCTGAAGGGAGGTAAGATCGACTTTCCATAAGACGCTGCTTCATTTCTTCGCCAAACTTCTTGTCAAGCAAAAAAGGGACAGCACACCCGCCAGTTTTTAAATAGGAGATCAAGCACAGGGCTTCAGCCGCCGGCTTACCTCGTGATAGCTCCCATGAAAGCCGTTCCTCTTCAGAAACCTGTAACAAATGTTTCGCGTAGTTTATTTGGTCTTCAATATAACCTCGCTGATGAAGAAGGCGAGTCACCTCGTAATCTTTTACCGCGATAGACACCAGATAAAGCAGGTTTGTCACACACTCAAAGGAGAGGTTGAAGCGATCAGCAATCTCCAGAAGAGCAGGAGGAGCTGAAAGAATATAATAACGTAGATTGCCATGCAGGACCGAGTGCCCTACCTCATGACGGATTCCTCCGATTCTAACTAGCTCTGGCAACTCCTTCATTTTCTCGAAGGAGAGGGTGATTCGAGGGATCCCCCGCCAAGCATCGTGCATAGCGAAAAATCGTTCATCGAAGTGCGCGGAAACAACTCCGAATTTTCGGTACTCTTTTGCAAAAAAGGCTATAACCGAAGAAGATCGTTCAAACAGGTATAAATCGACGAGAGAAACATCATGTGGAGCCAGTTGGCTATAACACTCTTCCATTGCCTCAAAAACTTTAGACACTTCTTCATTGTCGATTTTCCCATATTTGGAAACAACAATGTGCACCAAAGCGCGCCCCATCAAGTTTTCAATTCACGGAGATTTAAGGTAGCTCAAGAATTACTCGCGTCACCTAGAATTCTGGTTTTGCTTTTCTCTTTTTCTTGTCTAGGCATGCCTTGACAAAACCGTAGTATTCTGGATCAGGCTTTCCAGGTCTACTTTTGAATTCTCCGTGGAACTGGGAGGCAAAGAAGAAATATCTGTCAGGCAATTCCAGAATCTCCATTCTTCTGCCGTCAGGACTCTTGCCAGAGAAGACCAATCCGTGCTTCTCTAGGGTTTTCCAATAATCTTGATTCACTTCCCATCGGTGGCGATGGCGCTCATAGATCTCTTCAGCGCCGTAGAGTCTATGTGCTAACGTCCCCGTCTTAATTATGATCTTGTGTGCGCCTAAACGCATAGTCGCCCCTTTACGTTTGACGCCCCTTTGTTCTGGCATCAGGTCGATCACAGGATGTAGAGCCTCGGGGTTAACTTCGGTGCTGTAAGCCTCCTTCAGTTCGCAAACGTTGCGTGCGAATTCAACGACCGCCAACTGAAAACCATAACAAACTCCTAGAAAAGGCAGGTCATTTTCGCGGGAAAAACGAATTGCCTTCATTTTTCCTTCAGTTCCCCGGGAGCCAAACCCGTAGGGAATAAAGATTCCGTCATATTCTTCTAGAAGTTTCAATTTGCTCCGAGTCTTCTCCAAATCTTCTGCTTCAATGTAATCTATCAACACTTGTGTTTGACAGGCAGCCCCGGCATGTCGAAAAGCTTCGTTCATACTCACGTAACTATCAACTAAGCCTGCGTATTTGCCAACCAACGCTATTTTAACTTCAAACTGTGGGTTTTCAAAAGAGTTTACAAACTCTTTCCATTCACTCCATTGGGGATTTCGTTCTGGAAGAAGCAGTCGTTTGCATACATAATTGCCCATACCTTGTTCATCCAAGACTAAAGGAACCTGATAGATGGATGGAACGTTGTAGGAGCAAAAAACTGCGTTTTCGGGAATCGTGCCAAAAAGCGCTACTTTCCGAAGAGCTTCGGAATCGATCATTTTCCTGCATCTGGCAACGATTGTATCTGGTTGGATGCCTATGCGACGTAACTCGTTTACGCTGTGCTGGAGCGGCTTAGTTTTCATTTCACCTGTGACATCCAAGATCGGAACAAGGGCAATATGAACGTAAAGCGTGTTGTCAAACCCTTCTTCTAGGCGCATCTGACGGATCGCTTCGAGGAAAGGCAATCCTTCTATGTCCCCAACAGTTCCTCCACATTCTGTCAAAACAACGTCGACCTTCGACCGTTCAGCAACCATACGAACGCGACGCTTAATCTCGTCAGTGACGTGAGGAACTATCTGAACACATCTGCCTAGAAAGTCGCCCCGCCGTTCCTTGTTGATGACTGTTTGATATATTTGCCCAGTTGTGATATTATTGTCCTTGGGTAGATTGAGGTTTAGGAATCTTTCATATCCACCGAGGTCAAGGTCTGTTTCGCCTCCATCGTCCGTAACATAGACTTCGCCATGGATGTAAGGATTCATGGTTCCCGCGTCAACGTTTACATAAGGATCTATCTTTATGACCGTAACCTTGAAGCCCCTAACCTGCAGCATCTTGCCAATAGAAGAAGTGACAATGCCCTTTCCGACGGAAGAAAGCACGCCCCCAGTCACAAAAATAAACTTAGCCATCAGCACACCTTCACAACAAAACCATAGACTATGTTTCTCACTAAAATCCTTTCTCACTTAAGAATGCGAATATATTGGTGTGCACACGAATACGATTTCCTAACGTAGGTGGGAATACTGACTAATTGCTCAAGAGGCCATAGCTTGAAGCTGAAAATGAAGTGGTTATCGTTATCGTCTCTTGAAGTTTGGTTTACGCCGCTCTTCCTATTGAATATCCTTGATATAGCGACAACTTCGCCATTGTACGAAGTCAACCCAGTTACGCTGCATCTTTGGGGGCAAATACGAATCTTTCTTTACGCTTGGATTAAGATTGGTTTGGTATTAGTCTTTGGAGCTTTATATGTAATAGCTAAGAAAGCAGTTGGTTCCCATGGAGGGCAAATCGTACGCAAGGTTTTCACTATAATACCCTCTTTTCTCGTAGCGTAATACGTTTTCGTGGTCGCGGTTAATCTCGCGGTTATCATTTGCCGTTGAGAAGCGGGCTACTATCCATAATCTCAAGGAAATACATAGAAGAATGACACTGGGTATTAGCAGGTAACATGCGCGGGCGCATGACTAAACCCTGTTGGGTTCAATAATTACCTTTAGGGATTTGCTTGCATCTGCCACGAGTTTGAAACCTTCTGCTGTCTGCAGAAGGCCTAATCGGTGAGTTATCATATCTGTTACGTTTACTTTCTTCTGCGCTAGAATCTCCAGAGATTCCTCCAGATCGTAGGGTGCTGCGCCATAGGAGGTTTTTATGGTTATTTCGTTTCTCCAGAATTGAGTGAAAGGTACTGGAACGTTTACTGTGGGATCCGGCGCGGCAAAAAACAGGATTGTTCCGCCTCTGTCGACGCATTCAAAACTTGCTAGGGCTGCTTGTTTTGCTACTGTGCATATCACTACTTGGTCTGCTGGTTTTCCATCATTTATTTCTCTTAGTTTTTGGGGAAGGTTTTCTTTCGCATTTATCGTGTGGCAAGCTCCAAATTGTGCAGCTAGCTTCAAGCGGCATGGGTTTATGTCTGCTGCAACTATTCTTTGGACCCCCTTCAGTTTTGCTAGCTGAATGTGCAGTATTCCCGATATTCCGCTTCCAATTACTAGCAACGTGTCCTCTTTTTGGATTGCTGCAAGCCGTTGGCCTCGGATTGCGCATGCAAGGGGTTCAATGAAGGTTCCATCTTGATAGGACATGTCTGATGGTAGTTTGTATACACCACGTTCGACGTTGATTTTTGCCACGCGTATGTATTGAGATAATCCTCCCGGATCGTAGTTTGTTGTGTGTAGAGTTTCGCAGGCCGTGTGGTGCCCTTTTAGACAATATTGACATTTGTTGCATGGTACATGATGCGATACGAAAACTCTATCTCCAACTTTGTATCGTGTTGCCTTTTCTCCAATCTTCTGTATGATTCCTGTGGCTTCATGCCCCAAGACTCTCGGAGCCTTTGCGGCTCTGTACCACTCTAGTACGTCGCTTCCACATATGCCACAAGCCATGACCTTTACTAGGATCTCATCAGAAGCGATTTCTGGTTTAGCCATTTCTTGGATTCTTATATCTCTGTTGTTGTAGTATACCGCTACAAGCATAGTTTCACCTGGAAACGCGGAGTCACTAGTCTTTTCCTGCTTTTACCTGCTGGAACAAGTCTTGAGCTTCTTTCGGCTTGCAATTCTCGTGGATTATGCCCCTTATTGCACGGATCATGGCTACTGGGTATTCTGACTGCCAAACGTTTCTTCCAAGGTTCACCCCGATGGCGCCTCTCTGTATGCCGTCATAGACAAATTCGAACACCTCCAGTTCTGAGTCTACTTTGGGTCCTCCTGCGATTACTACTGGCACTGGGCATCCTTCGACAACTTTGTGGAAGTCTTCTGAGCAGTAGTAGGTTTTCACCACTCTAGCACCTAGCTCTGCAGCTATTCGGCAACACAACGCTAGATACCTCGCTTCTCTTTTTTCAAGTTCTCTTCCCACCGCTGTTACTGCCATCACAGGTATTCCGTAGTCTTCACACTCGTCTACAAGCCTTGCCAAGTTTATGAGACTTTGATGTTCGTACTTGCTTCCCACAAACACGGACATCGAAACGGCGCTGGCGTTTAGCCTGACAATTTCCATGATTGATGTTATCAGTCCTTCATTGGCTAGATCTTCTCCCACGACACTCGTTCCACCTGAAACGCGTAGTATTACCGGTTTTGTGTCAACTGGGTCCACACAGTTTCTCAAAACGCCTCTTGTCAGCATTATAGCGTCTGCATAAGGTAACAAAGGTTTTATGGTTTCGCCAGGTTTTTCCAGTTTCCGGGTTGGTCCTTGGAAGTACCCATGATCTATAGGTAGAAAAAGAGCTCTACCATCCTTTTGTATTAGTTGAGCCAACCTGTTCCTAATTCCCCACTCCATCTCTTATTTCCCTCCAAAAGCTTTTCGTTTCAGAATCAAATAACCTTTCTCCATGAGCCAGTGGTGAAACTGCCACGTGGTGTATCTGCACCCCTTTCTACATGTTTGTCTGATTCTCTCGTATTCTCCTGATTTTTCCATTTGTTTATTTAGCTCCATCTGCACAGGGCATCTTATATCGTTGCAGAATTCTCTCCGTTTGTACTCGCTAAATCCTTCTAAAGACATTTTTACCGTGAATTAGTGCTCTGCAAAAATTTATAAGCGTTTTTTTTGGCACATACCAAGAAACAAAGATCTCACACAACCAAAAAAAACTATTCACACAATCTTAATATGGACACATGCTAAGTAGGTGTGGAGACCACGAGATTGGCTCCATGTACCGGGCGACATAGATGGACAGACACAAGATCTTAGTAGCTGGAAATTACGGCGAGAAATTCTTTGATGAACTAACCAAGTGGGGAGAGGTTGTCAGAGCATCTGCCAATGATGAGGCTGTTCAACTAGACGATATCACCATCCTTGTAATTAGAAGTAAAACTAAGGTTAACAAAAGACTAGTTGACAGAATGCAGAGTTTAAGTTGTGTAATAAGTGCCACCCATGGCACAGATCACGTAGATTTGGACTATTTAGAAGAAAAAGGGATACGCTTTCATAACGTTCCCGTTCAATCCTACGACCTTGCGCAGGGAGTTATCGCTTTCATCTTAGCGCACTCCACAAATCTTGTAGAAGGAGACAGATCGATGAAGCGAGGAGAATGGAAGAAGAAAGCGTTGAAGGGCTGTCGCATAAAGGGCAAGACTCTGGGCATAATTGGCTATGGCCGGATCGGAAAGGAAGTGGATAGAATGGCTTCTGCGCTTGGAATCAATGTTATTGCTTACGACCCTTACGTTAAAGAAAATGAAGTTGTTGTAGACTTGGATACACTTCTGAAAACAGCGGATTTTATAACTATACACGCTCCTTTAACCGACGAAACTAGGGGATTGATTGGAAAAAGTGAGATTGGTAAAATGAAGGATGGAGCTTACTTGATAAACACGGCAAGAGGGGGCATCATAGAAGAGAAAGCTTTGTTA
>CP070791.1:1118278-1128786 GCA_020346825.1 Candidatus Bathyarchaeota archaeon | reverse complement strand
AAGGCTAGAGCGAATACAGCGTCAATTGTAGCCTTTTGCTCCATATACTCTGGTGCCACTGCAGCGACGGGGAGATCGGGAATTGGGACTCCCAACACATTTGAGATTGTGGCCAATAGATCAGCAAGGCGTCCTGTATCGGTGCAGGTGCCATAGCTGAGAACTGGAGGGATGCCCAATCTCTTGCAGAGACCTCTTAGACCAGGCCCCGCAAGTTCCATAGCTTCTGGACTACAAAGACCAGCAACCTGCATTGCTCCGTTGCCGCATCCCAATGAGAGAACTAGTACATCTCGTTTAATCAGTTCCTTAGCTACGCGTACACTATGAACGTCTTGACCGTAATCTCTCAGCGCTGTGCATGAAACAAGACCAGCAACCCCCCGCAGGGTTCCATCTTTTATGGCTTCCAAAAGAGGATCAAGAGACCCACCAAGGATTTCAAGAATGCTTTCGGTAGAGAAGCCAACCATAGCTTCTCTTACGGGTAACCGAGTGACCGGCTCTACAGATGCTCTGCGTTCTTTAAAGTTGTCTACGGCCATCTGCAAGAGTTCCGCAGCCTGTTTTTCAGCCTTTTCAGGCTCATAGTTTACTCTGTCTGCAATTCCTTCAAATGCTACAAGTTCGCTTACCGGGTCAAGTTTGAACTTATATTCTTGAGCGTACAATGGATCAATTGGCATAGAACAATTCATGTCAGCCGCGAAAAGGTCCACACAACCGCTAGCCAATACAGCTTCTTGAGCAATCCAGTTTCCAGTAAAACCGTAAAATGTGTTATCCATTTTCCATCTTTGAATCATTTCTTGGCCTGTTTCGATGTTTGCAATGACTCGCAATCCTTTTGCGCCTGTCGCTTTAGCCTTTTCTTGCCATTCCGGTTTTCGAGCCAGTTGAACCATAGCGAACCCGAGAAACGGTTCATGACCGTTTGGCAGCACATTAACATAGTCAGGATCCAATACGCCTAGGTCTACACGCATCTTGTGTGGCTTTGGTATCCCATAGAGAATATCTTGGCAATACTCGTTGATAAGCTGGCTTTGATAGGCCATTGCCAAACTAAGGCGCATAGCTTTGAAAGCTAAGCTTGCATAGTAACCATCGATGTTGGTGAGGCATGAACTTGTGGCCTGCATCATTTCACCATAAATTCCTCCGGGGAAAATGTCTAACTTTCTCCAAACTTCTTTGCGCTCCTTTGGAGCTAGTGCTTCGACGATTTGACTTGGTTCATAATGTTTTCTGTTGAAATCAGTCTCCACAAAATCACAAAGGCGGAGGACGATTTCGTTTTCTGATCCTGAGGTGTTTATTCCAAGTCGCTTGGCGAGCTTTTTCATTTTTTCAGGTTCTTTTATCTCGAATGGCGTTTGACCTTTTGCTGTTGCCCGCAGGGTCTTAATTGTCTGATCTGCGTGGTAATGGTAGGTGGATGCCCCCATGATGTTTCGGAGCAACATCATCCGCATGGCCATACCATCGGCAGTGATGCCGCATACTCCTCTCTTGTCTTTTGATTGGTCTGCACGGCACGGTCCATTGGAACATAGGTCACATCTAACTCCGCCCATGCAGAAAGGGCATCGCTTGTCAGGGTCTCCTCCAAAACCTTGGGCCTCATAGCGATCCCAAATGTTGTTCATGCCGTCTCTTTTGATCTTCTCGTACATTCTTCGAACAGATTCATGGTAAGAAATTCTGTCTCCTTCCATTTTAACCAACTACTGTAAATTATATCGATTCTCTGTTAAGGGTTTCCTGAGGCATGCGTACAAAAAAGAGCGAAGACTAGGGATTTTCTTGCGCGCGCGTCTTTTGCTAGCAGTTGTTGAATGCACAAGTATCTGAAGCAAATTCTTTATACACCTTGAAGAACATTATGCGCAGGAAGCACTATGAAAAGAAGGTACCTTTCAAAGAAGAATGTGGAGCACATCGCTTGGCTTGCCCACATCGAGCTTTCCAAGAAAGAGAAGACCCTCTTCACCAAACAGTTTAACGATATTCTTGAATACTTCAAAAAGATTGATGAAATAGATACTGAAAACGTTCAACCAACTTATCATGTTCTAGATCTCAAGAATGTTTATCGAGAGGATGAAGCGACACCCTCCATGCCAATAAAAGAAGCCCTGAAAAACGTACCCAAAAAAGAGAAGAAATTCGTCAAAGCTCCGAGAATTGTTTAAGGAACAGGACACAATGACCAAGTTGCACGCAACAACCGCCAAAGAACTTGTTGAAAGAATCCGCAACAAAGAAGTAACAGCAGAAGAATATGTATTATCAGTTTTTGAAAGAATTCATAGATTGGAAGACTCGATCCATGCTTTTGTCACAGTCACTAAGGAAAAAGCCATCGAGAAAGCTAGAGAAATCGACAAGAAAATTTCTGAGGGGAAACCCCTTGGACGATTAGCAGGCGTCGCCATAGCTGTGAAAGACAACATCTGCACGAAAGATACACGTACTACATGTTCTTCGAAGATGCTTGAGAGTTTTGTTCCTCCGTACGACGCAACTGTCATTGAAAGAATCAAAAAAGAAGATGGCATAATCATTGGAAAAACAAACATGGATGAGTTTGCCATGGGCACCTCCACAGAAACCAGCTACTTTGGCCCAACCCACAACCCTTGGAACCTTTCACGAGTTCCCGGAGGATCTTCAGGAGGAAGCGCAGCAGCCATCGCAGCAGGTGAAGCCACACTGGCTCTTGGAGCAGACACTGGAGGATCCATTCGCTGTCCTGCGAGCTACTGTTCCGTCGTTGGTGTCAAGCCAACCTACGGACTGGTTAGTCGCTATGGATTGATCGCCTACGCCAACAGTCTTGATCAGATTGGGCCCATGGCAAGGAATGTTTACGATTGCGCCTTGTTTCTCAGCATTATTGCTGGCCATGATCCTAGCGATAGTACGTCCGCGAAAGCAGCGAAAAGAGATTACACGAAATTCCTCAAGAGCAGTGTAGAGGGATTGAAGATTGGTGTACCTGAAGAACTCTTCGGTGAAGGAACGAGCGGAAATGTGGAGAAACAAGTCTGGGCAGGTGTTCACAAATTGGAGGAGTTGGGAGCCTCTTGCAAGGTAACTTCGATTCCCAGTCTTGATTACGCTCTTGCTGCCTACTACATCATTGCCATGTCTGAAGCCAGCTCAAACCTAGCAAGATACGATGGACTACGATACGGCTACAGAACCAACCGTGATAACGGCGACTGGTCAACTGTCTACTCCAAAAATAGGCGAATTGGATTCGGAGCCGAAGTGAGACGTCGCATAATTCTCGGCACATACGCTTTGTCAACTGGATATTATGACAAATATTATTTGAAAGCCCTCAAGATTCGAACGATAATTCGGAGAGACTTCGAGAAGGCCTTTAAAGAGTTCAACGTTCTAATCAGCCCCACCATGCCAATCCCTCCCTTCAAGATTGGGGAGAAGATTCAAGACCCTTTAGCTCTCTACATGTGTGACGTTGACACTGTATCCATGAACCTAGCTGGACTACCCACCATATCGGTTCCGTGCGGTTTCACAGCTGGGTTGCCTATTGGAATGCAGATTATTGCTCCGCCCCTTCATGAAGACTTGATGTTGCAGGTAGCCTACACCTTTGAACAAAATACGCCATACAAAAACCAGAAGCCTCCGTTAAAGTGAAAAGCGTATTGGTAAATGTGAATTTCGTTTCTGAATGTGCTTCTCGGATCGTTATTGTCCTTTCGGCTTCTCGCTGACCATTATGGCGGTTTCCCAAGCTGCCACGTCTTCGTCTCTCTGGTTCTTAACAATATTCTTGAACTTCAATATTCCCGCCCCAGGCGTGCTCTTGCTTGGCCTCGCTTCAATGACCTCTGCCTCAACTCTGATGGTGTCCCCGATGAAAACTGGGGCCGTGAACCTGAGTTTATCCATTCCCAAGAACGCTAGTATTTCGAGGGGTGGATGCCCTGTTGTTCGCAGTCCCAGTCCAGATGCTATGCTTAAGGTCAACATTCCATGAGCAATTCTCTGACCGAAGGGACTTTCCTTCGTAAATTCAGCGTTTGTATGAAGCTCGTTCCAGTCACCTGAAATGCCAGCGAACATGACTATGTCTGCTTCTGTGACTGTTCTACCCGGTGAGACAGCTTTGTCGCCAACCTTAAAGTCCTCAAGATAACTTTTTTCACCACTCATCTTACAATCAGCCTCTACATGCTTTCCTGACATCTGCTAAGTGAATTGTCCACTGTATTTTAAGTAATGCGTTCTTTTGATCATCTGTTCTGTTTTTTCAGTTTTTCACTACGTAGTTTCTTCTGGAAACTTTGATCGTAAGAAAGTTGGGTCGTTTTGTGCGTGTTGTGGGGGCTTTTTTAGGATTCTTCTCTTTCTATGACTGTTGCTACTCCTTGACCTCCGCCAATGCAGGCTGTTGCTACTCCATAGTGCGCATCTTCTGAATTTAGTGTTCGTGCAAGAGTCCCGACGAGTCGTGCTCCAGTTGCTCCGAGTGGATGGCCGATGGCGGTTGCTCCTCCTTTGATGTTGACTTTTTCTGGGTCAATGCCTAACTCTTTTATGCACCAAATGGTTACGATGCAGAAGGCTTCATTGATTTCCCAGAAATCTATGTCCTTTACTTCCAGCCCGGCATGCTTGAGGGCTTTCCGGCTTGCTGGAACCGGGCCTTTGCCCATTACTGCTGGGGGGACTGCTGCCCAGCCTAGTGCTTTGATTGTTGCTAGCGGAGTTATCCCTAGTTCTTTGGCCTTTTCTTTGGAGGCAAGCATTATGCATGAGGCTCCAGCATTCAGCGGTGAAGAATTCCCTGCTGTTATCACTCCATCTTCTTTGAAGGCTGGTGGAAGGCTTTGAATCTTTTCCAGTGTTGTGGTGGGTCTAACGCTGATGTCCTGGTCGATAACTTCTTTTGATCCATCGGGGAGAGTGACTTCAACGGGCAGGATTTCGTCTTTGAAAAATCCTTCTTCTTGGGCTTTTGTTGCCAGTTGATGGCTTCTCAGAGCCCACTTGTCCATGTCTTCTCTTGTTATCCCATAGTCTTCTGCTCCTTCTTTGAAGAGTTTCTCAGCGGTATTTCCCATGAAAAAGCCTGTCTCCATATCGTAATGTTTGTACTCGTCCTCGGTAGCCAAGTCCATCGGTGGATTGATCCATTGGTTCTCAACTCCCATGGGAACACGGGTTAAGTGTTCCATTCCGCACGCAATTGTTATGTCTGTGTAGCCTGTCATGATTTCCATAGCACCTACATGTGCGGCGGTCATGGAAGAACCACACTGCTTGTCAACGAAAACCGCTGGAACTTCAACGGGTAAATGAGCTAGCAATACAACTGATCGACCTCCATAGGTCCATTGTTCCCATACACCCAAGGCGCTTGATACCTGGACTTCGCCAATGTCGCGGGGATCAACCTTGTTTCTTTCAACAATCTTCTCAATCAACATGGCAGCAATGTGGTCCATTCTTAGACTGTTAAACTTGTCTCGTTCAGGTTGTCTAGGTCGGGACCGAGAAAACGCGGATCGTAGATAGTCAGCTATAACAACTTCTCTCATTTTTCTCTCCTTTCCATTATAAATGTGGGAAATGACATTGTGTGCTTTGGCTACTATTAAATGCATGCATGCCGTATGATGCTGAGGGACTGCTAATTCAAGCGGTACGAGACGACGATTTTGTAGTGTTTTTCGAGCACACTATCTTCTTCGCGTTTGCGCGTATAGAAGGAGAGGTCCCAGACGAGCGCTATACGATATAATTTGGCAAAGCAGCGCACGCACAGAAAAAATCAAGAGAGCGTTCAGAAACGTGATTTCAAAACCGACGGAAACCTTGGCCATAACGCGGTCAAAATGTGCGCGTGCTCACCGTTGGTAAGCAAACGTGATCTGTATTCCGGTGTTTACTTCAGACTAGGATTGGCCATAAATGCACTATGAGGGTGATGCCTAACACTAGTGTCCACACGTTTATTATGAGTTCGAACGCCATCTCGTTTGAGAGGGCTATGAGGGGATAAAGACGATTTTATATGTTGAAGGTTATGTCCATTAGAGCCAGGAATATCATGGAACCGGCAGCGAGGAGAGAAAAGAATGGTCCGTATGTTTGTTCTGTTACTAATCCTACAGCGCCTAGAAGGGAACAGGCGGTAATTCCCCAAAGATCGGCAACGACAGAGGCTTTCTCGAATTTCATGTACCATTCTTCCTTTATGGCTTGTACCCCTCCTCTTATGTAGAAGTCGGTCCAATAGTAGATGGTGATAAGCGCTGTTATGATCAACAGTACAGCAAGGATTAAGGTTGTCAGAGACATAATGGTCTAACCTTCAATGTTGTTTTTTGTGTATTCGTCGTGGAACTCTTAGAATT
This sequence comes from Candidatus Bathyarchaeota archaeon, assembly GCA_020346825.1. GTDB lineage: Archaea > Thermoproteota > Bathyarchaeia > Bathyarchaeales > Bathyarchaeaceae. The sequence goes on along the minus strand of CP070791.1, from coordinate 1,122,385 downwards.
GTCCTCAAAATCTCCAGCCAACGTTCTGTAGCTGCTGGCATGCGCGCGCATTTAGCTAGTTCGAGGTGTTTTTTTCAACGTTACTCCTTTTCAGAACTTCTTTCAGGTATTCGTCACCTGCAAACTCCATTTTGATTTGCACCAACCTTCACAGCATTTTTGTACTCTCTAAGTGGTCCATCGAGGGTTTAAAGCCTTTTTCAGAGATTTCATCTAACTCTCTCAGACGTAATTATCTTTCCAGCTGAAATCGCGCCCTTCGAGAGCATTTCAATGGCTGAGGGGTATTCGTTGAACCCTCAATAGGCTCCTGTAATAGTTAGTTCGTTCAGGACAACAGGTAAAAATCTGCGGGTGTAAGGCCTTCAGTGATCCTTAAAATTATTATCTCCAGCACGCGCGCGACGCTGCGAAAAATCTATAGTCTTCCGAATCCACTAACATGTAGGTGAATTCATGGATAAACCTTATTACCGCCATTTTTTCAAGCCGCAACTTGAAAACCCGATTCTTGTGGAGGGACTTCCAGGATTTGGAAATGTTGGAAAGATTGCAGCACAATTTCTCATCGAATTCACTCATGCCAAGGTCTTCGCTGAACTATATTCCCCCTTCTTTCCAGACTATGTGATCGTGAACAAAAATGGAATCTGTCGCCCACCCCGCTACGAATTCCACGTGGCCTCAACTGAAGAGAAGCAGTTCATTATTCTAACAGGAGATTCACAGCCTTCTCTGGAAGATCTGCTAGCTCACTATGATCTGTGTGACGAAATCCTAGATTTTGCAGAAAATTACGGATGCAACTTCATTGCTACGATGGGAGGAGTACCAACATCAAAGTCGGAAGGTGAAGTCTATGTAGCAGCTACTTCAGACAAACTTGCTTTGAAAAGCGTAGATCAAGGTGCCCTAATCTATGGTAAGGGAAGAATTATGGGAGCAACAGGTCTGCTGTTGGGGCTTGCAAAAAAGCGTGGATGGAAAGGTATCTGTTTATTGGGTGCGACAACAGGCATCACAGCTGATAAGGAAACCGCCCGCCAAGTCTTCAATCTCCTGTTGAAAGCTCTAGAACTGGATGCAAAAGAAAATCTCAAGTCAATAAAGGGAAAGCGTTAAGAAAGAAACCTGACGTATTCGTTCGCGCGCAGGTATACATAATGCATGGTTCACTTTTTCAGTTTTTTTGCAACGTATATCCGGAGAGGACATTTACAAAAATGCGAGTTTCCGAAAGCCAGCGAGAATTCGCAATCTCGCGAGTTTTCTTCCAGACATTCTAGAAGATTTTCTGTCCCTAAGGTTTTTGCTTTACAAAGAATTTCCAATCCCCACCTGTAACACTTAATCTTTTGAACATGTAATCTCACCCATGATCTTCTCAATCTCTTTCTTGGTCTCTGGGTCCAGATGTTTAATCCTTTCAGGAACTTCGGAAACTACCAGTTTTGTGCCGCAGTAGGGACAGAACTTATAGTGGTCTGGAAAAGTTTGGCGACTGCAACCCATCAAACACGTTTTCATTAATTTCACTTCATAACATGCGCGCATGCACATTATTTAGGGTTTGCGGGCGCATATGATTGTTATCATGCATGCCCTTTTCTTATTCAAGTTTTCTTCCACAGTTAGGGCAATCCCAAGAATTCGTTTCAACGCCGCATGTCAAGCAGATACAGATTTTGCAGTGACGACAAAACCAGTTAGCCCCAGTTATCCTCTCACAACAGATTGAACAAGGCTTGTTGAGACACTCGTCAGCCATAACATTTCCTCTGTTTGGGAATGGATTCCTAGCCTCTTAATAAATGGCTTGGGAATTGATTCCGGAGAACCCACCTTTCAATCTACCCCTTCTTTGTTTTACATAGCAAACCGCAAGTCTTTTCCTTTGATTCAGCATTACTTGCTAGAGGCATACATGCCTATTTGACAGGAAAGGGTTGGAGACAATATGCCGATTGTTGAGATAAGTGGTCCAGCGTTGCCTCAAGATGCGAAAGATCGACTGGCTAAGAAAATAACGGAAGTCATAGCCGAGGAAGAGAAGAAAGCCATCAAACTCGACACGACGGGCATCACAGTAGTACTCTTCCGTGAGCTCGGCGTGCCAGACATCTACCTTGGAACCAAACCCCTCGCCAAGGTCTTAGAGACTCTTCCAAAAGCATAATTTGAGATACAACCAAGAAACCTCAACCTTCCCTCTTTTTTCTGTTCTCCCAGAACAAACATGCATGCGCGCGCGTAAGTTAAAAGAGTATAAGTGAATAGAAGAGTGGATTATCATGTTTGGGGAGCTTTTGATTATCATAGCTGCTCTGTGTTGGGCTCTAGGTGCTTCTCTATACAAGAAAGGTATGCTCAATTTAGGTCCAGTGAAGTTTAACTTTTTTCGAAGCCTCCCTGCGACCGTCTACGCCCTTCTTGCATTATTTCTTCTCGGTAGATCGACTTTCCTTTCTGAGCTGGACATTGTGTCCTTGGCATACATCAGTATTGCATCTCTCTTGGTGCTGGCTGCGGGAGATACCCTTTATTTTATTGGATTAAAGTCTGTTGGAGTAGCGAAGACTGTTCCAATCGCTTACTCTTATTCAATCTTCGTCGCTCTAATCAGCACCGTCTTCTTAGAGGAGTCAATGACTGCTTCAATCTTGCTTGGGACAGTAGCAGTGGTTTTAGGAGTCTGGCTCGTAGCTGGTCGACTTGAAAACGAGGCGAACAAAGACGGACCCCCAAAACTTGGATTTCTCGCAGCTCTAGGAACCTCACTATGCTGGGCCTGCGGCTTGATTCTCTTCAAGGTCATACTAACAAACACAGATCCGTTCGTTCTTGCTTCTGTTAGAATGTTCATGTTGCTGCCTGTGCTGGGCGTATTCACAATCATTCCTTCGGAAACAAGATCTTCAATTAAGCATCTGACAAGATCCAACATAATCATGATAGTTCTCAGCGGTCTAATTTCTCTTGGAGTTGGAGATACTTTTCTCTACATTGGACTAGAAACCGCCAAAGCCAACGTGGTTGCACCTCTTGGATCAACTACTCCCCTCTTTGCCGCCTTCATTGCAATACTGTTTCTAGAGGAAAGGGTTTCCAAGAGAGTAGGTGTAGGAACTCTTCTCGTAACAGCAGGTACGATTCTTCTTACTTTATGATAATGCGCATCAAGCTGTTCATGCGCATTCATGTTTCCACTGTTTAATTAGATAGTGGTAGAATAGTTGTTTCAAGTTCTGATTTGGACTTCCGAAACAACATAAGGCAAATTCTTGGCAGCAAATGGTTTAGTTACGATACGAAGGTCAAGACGGGAGCTAAACGTTGTATGCCTCTGGAATGAGTGGTGGTTCGTGAGAAAGATTGGGTTGCGCGCGCTTTAGAAAAGCATATTTAGTTCATTGTTTTAGGATTTCTTCTCTAAATTGTTGTTGATGGAGAGTGTGGGTATGGCTGCAGGTTTAAGAGAATTGACACTTGGAGACATCGTGTATGGACTTGCAGTGCCGATAATTGTTGGATTGGTGATTATCGCGTTTGCATTGTCGGAGCCATTTCTTGCGCAAATCAATCCTACGCTGATAGGAATCTTTGTGTTTGGAGTCCAAGAGGTGATTATGACTGTGGGAGTAGGAATGTTGTTGGGATTGGTTTGGAACAAATGGGCTGGGGGAGCCTCAGGATTCTTGCTCGGCAGCATCTATGCTCTGTGGTACAGTATCTCGGGCGTGTTTAGTCCTGGTTGGACTAGAGACATTAGTCTGCTTGGATACGCAATAAGTGCAATGTTGATAGGGTACATCGCTGGTGCATTAAGCAAGGGTTCCGCTTCCTTTCCCAGAATGCTCTTCTCGGGACTTGCATCTGGAATTGCTGGGGCTCTTTTTCTGTGGTTAACCTTCCAGCTTTCTCCTTTGGGTTTAGTAACAGGGGGTTTCGGTTTCTTCGTAACGATCACACCAAGGATAACCTTTGGGATACTAATGCCTGTATTTGCCAAGGTTTTCATGAAATTTGGTTCTACCCCAAAAACAGAAGGGGTAAATGCTTTTCTTGAGAAATCGACTTGAATACACCCATGCACGCAAACAGCTCTTT
>CP070791.1:1113933-1118178 GCA_020346825.1 Candidatus Bathyarchaeota archaeon | reverse complement strand
CATTGAACTCATCAGTGATTCTATTTGCGAAGACCGTGCAGACTGCGCCCGCTCTCAGCCCGAAAAGGTTTGCCAGTGTGAAGACCGCTGCAGCCTCCATCTCAAAGTTGATCACGTTGGCGGCGCTCAGATCCGGAATAAGATCGTTTATCCAGCTCTGCCAATACCCCTTGAAACCTTGACGTCCCTGACCACAGTAAAACGAGTCCGTAGAGGCAGTGATGCCTACATGATAACAGTAACCAAGCCCATCCGCCGCCTCAACAAGGGCTGAAACCACGTCATAGCTCGCCAAAGCCGGATACTCTATTCTCACATACTGCTTGCTAGTTCCCTCAAGTCTAACAGCTCCAGTGGAAATCACTAAATCACCGCACTTGCACCCCTCTCGAATCGAACCCGTACTCCCAACCCTAATGAACGTGTCAACCCCAATGTTCGCAAGCTCCTCAACCGCAATCGCGGCAGCGGGGCAACCGATGCCAGTCGAACACGCGGAAACCCTCACACCCCCATAAAATCCGGTGTGTGTCACAAATTCTCTATTCCTCGCCACCGCTTTCGCTTCGTCCCAAAACTTAGTTATCTTTGCCACACGATCCGGGTCTCCGGGCAACAGTACGTAACGAGAAACATCACCGGGTTTTAGGCGCAAATGATGTTGAAGCCCCTCCGCGGTTTCAGGTTTGGCTGCAGAAACAACTCTTCTAACCATTTTCCACACATAGTCCGCTTTTGACTTCTCTATTGAAGGGATGTATATTAAATCTTGTCGCAATCTGGAAACTGCATGCATATATCAGGGTTTTCTTGGTTTAGGAAGGTGCAGAAGCATCCCAGAATTGTTATTTTATTCACAAGTTTGACTTAGACTTAAAAACTTTGGGAACCATACATCCAGTGACAAATGAGAATAAAAAAGACTGATTTGCTTCCCATAGTCAATGATTTAAAGGAGGAAGAATTAGCTGGCCTGATAGATCACACGAAATTGAAGCCACATGAACCAAAAACAAAAATGCTTGCTCTCTATGATGAAGCGGTTAGGCACAACTTTGCGTCTGTTTGTGTCAATTCATGTTGGGCGAAGACAATTAAGAATTATCGCAAATTAAACCCTAGTAATGTAAAATTGTGCTGTGTTGTTGGATTCCCTCTAGGACAAATGTCAACAGAGGCCAAGGCTTTCGAAGCTAGTTATGTCAGAAAACATGGCGCAGACGAAGTTGACATGGTAATTAACATAGGAAAAGTAAGAGAAATTAGCAGTTTTAGCGGCAGAGAACGTGGACTAGCAAGGAATTATGTATTGAAAGATGTGAGAGAAGTTGTCAAAGCATCAGAAAACGCAATAGTGAAGGTAATTCTAGAGACCGGTTATTTGTTGGACGAAGAAATCGTGGAAGCCTGCAAAATCTGTGAAGAAGCGGGAGCCGATTTCGTAAAGACTTCCACTGGTTTTGGTCCTATGGGTGCCTATCCACATCACCTTAAACTAATGAGAGGGGTTGTTGGTGACAGACTTGGTGTTAAAGTAGCTGGAGGAATTAGAAACTTCCTCGACGCCATAAGGAGCTTGTATGCCGCAGCAAACACAAAAGAGCTTAGAACACCAAGCAAATTTAGAATAGGTACTAGTGCTGGCATAAACATAGTCAACACGTTAGGCTGGGCTAAATACACTGATGTTTGGTTTGTAGAAGAAATTCCATGCAAAATATGTCCAAGTAATTACACTTCAAAACTACCAATAAAGATTCGAAATCACTACATAAAAAAATGCAGAACATGTGCTGAAAAAGAATATAGAAAGTTTAGAGATTTTTGAGGCCAAAAAATGTATGGCTGGCATGGAAAGATTTTGAGGATAAACCTTACTGATGAAGGGGTAAAGGAGGAAGTTCTTTCAGAAAATTTTGCGAACCTGTTTTTGGGTGGTAGAGGAATAGGGGTAAAAATCTTACATGATGAGTTGAAACCAAAGATAGATCCACTTTCTCCAGAAAATAAGCTAGTTTTTGGAAGTGGACCACTAACAGGAACAGGTGCACCAACCTCGGGAAGATGTTGCGTTGTTACAAAATCTCCACTCACGGGAACTATTTTTGATTCCCACTCTGGTGGACATTTTGGCATTCAAATGAAACGCACCGGATATGATTTCATCGTTATAGAGGGTAAATCTCGCAGATCTTCCTATGTCTGGATTAATAATAATGCTGTGGAAATCCTTAGTGCTTCTAATATCTGGGGATTGAATACCCATAAAGCCACAGATAGTTTGCTTTTGAAAACAAATTCTCGAGCTAAGGTAGCATGCATCGGCCCTGCTGGAGAGAATCAAGTTTTGATTAGTTGCATTGTTAACGACAGGAACAGGGCTTTTGGTAGAGGTGGTATGGGTGCAGTCATGGGTTCAAAGAATCTAAAAGCAATTGTGGTCTATGGATCAAAAAAAACAAGTGTTGCAGACAAGGAAAAATTTGAAAACGCCAGAAAAAAGGGTCTTGAAGCAATAAGAAAGAACCCTATCACAAAAGACGGGTTACCAACCTATGGCACCGCTGTTCTTGTAAATATCATAAACGAAATTGGAGCCTTTCCAACAAACAATTTTCAGAAGGGCCACTTTCAAGATGCCGATGCTATATCTGGAGAGACTATTAGAGAGAGAATCTTGGAAAAAAAGGTAACATGTGGATCGTGTAGTATCGCATGTGGTAGAGCGACGAAAATTCAAGAAACCAATAGGAGTGGAGAGGGTCCCGAATATGAGACAGTTTGGGCGCTTGGAGCATCGTGTGGTGTAAAAGACCTAGAAGCGATAACAGAAGCAAATTATCTATGTAATGAGCTTGGGTTAGACACGATATCAACCGGTAGTACGATTGCCTGTGCTATGGAACTTTGTGAGAAGGGATATTTACCTAGAAAAATGCGGTTTGGGGATGGAAAAAAAGTAATAAGATTAGTGAAAAAAATCGCAGAAAAAGAAGGAATCGGCGAAGACTTGTCACGAGGCTCATATCGCCTCGCTAAAGAACATGGCTGTGAAGAATTGTCGATGAGCGTCAAAAAATTGGAAATGCCAGCATACGACCCAAGAGGACTTCAGGGAATGGGACTTGCTTATGCCACTTCTAGTAGGGGAGCATGTCATCTTCGTGCTTATACAACTTCTTTTGAAGTTTTGGGTGCACCTTGCTTAGTAGATAGGTTTAAGACAGAGGGTAAACCAGAACTAACAATATTATTCCAAAACATCTCTGCAGCAATTGATTCGATGATCTTGTGCAAGTTTTCTCAGTTGGCATTGAACCCAAACATTTATGCAGATTTGTTAGAGGCTGTAACAGGAGAAATGTTCACTGGTCATAGAATAATAACTACTGGAGAGAGGATATACAATCTAGAAAGGGTGTGGAATGTACGAGAGGGATTTGGCAGAAAAGACGATACATTACCAAAGAGGTTACTTGAAACACCACTCATCGAGGGACATTCAAAAAATAAAGTGGTAAATCTTGAACCCATGATAGATGAGTTTTACAAGTTACGAGGGTGGAGTGTTGAAGGAATACCTACATTGGGTACACTTGCAGACTTGAAACTATATGAAGCAAGAAAATTTGTAGAAGAATTGTTTACTATCTAATTTCGTAACTGAATCTAAAAGAGTTAAAATTGTGGCGTGGGCAGGTAAAGGGGAATTTGGTGAAAAAGCTTAGACTTTTTGGGACTTCAGGAATTCGAGGAACCGCTAACGTGGAAATAACTCCCGAGATTGCCACAAAGCTCGGAGTGACTTTCGCCTCCTTTCTTGGTAATGAGGGTCGGGTTGCGGTTGGAAGAGACGTGAGATTGCCAGCTAAGCTACTACATTATGCCTTTATCTCAGGAGTCTTAGCAGGTGGTGTTGATGTTGAGGATTGTGGTCTTGCTCCAACTCCAGCGGTACTTTGGGCACTCAAGAAAAGAGGGCTTGATGGCGCAGCAGTAGTCACTGGTAGCCACACTCCATCAGAGATAATTGGATTCTTATTCTTTATGAAAGATACAGCCGAGTTCTCAGTTAAAGAGTCGTGCGAATTTGAAAAAATCTTCTACAATAAGCCTAAAGTCGCAGTTTGGAACGAAGTTGGCAAATGTTCTCAAGCAGAAGTTTCCAATCTTTACCTCAGGAGTGTTCTTGAGTATGTTGATGTCCAAAGAATTTCTTCATCAGACTTCAAAACAGTAGTAGAT
>CP070791.1:1100639-1113833 GCA_020346825.1 Candidatus Bathyarchaeota archaeon | reverse complement strand
ACGTTAAACCTAATTCAAAAGAATTCCAGACAAAGATCGAGGAAGACAGACTCTTGGTTTTTTGTCGAGAAGCTCCAGTGAAAGGTAGAGTCAATAGAGAGTTGATAAGAGAGCTTTCAAAGCTTCTAAAGAGGAGAGTAGAAATTCTTTCAGGGATCACTGCGAGGCAGAAGAGAGTTTTGATCAGGGACATCGAAGCAAATGAAGTTAGACAGGTCTTAGCCGCGCGCGAGCGGTAGACGGTGATGCTGTTGATACCTGATATCCTTGAGCTACAATTGTATGGTCCTGCGCGCGCACAAACACGAAAATACGACCGAGGGGCTAACTTTTGTTATCTCCCTAGCAACTTGGACGAGTATGGAGCGGATTAGTAATAAGAACAAAGAGAGTGAGAAAGACAAAAAAGCAGATGGATGCCCGTACTCTGGCCGCACTTGGAGCGACCCTTATTTTTTGGGCCTCTGCGTTTGCTGGGATTCGAGCTGGCCTTGAATCCTATCCCCCTGGACAGTTGGCTCTCTTTCGGTTTTTGGTTGCCTCCACGATGTTGATAGTGTACGCCGCGTTGACCCGAATGCGTATGCCTGAGGTACGGGATCTTCCATCCATTCTGACGCTGGGATTCCTAGGTATTACTGTTTACCATGTGGCGTTGGTCTATGGGGAAACTACTGTGACCGCAGGGGCGGCAAGCCTCTTGATAGCTTCTGGTCCAGTCTTCACTGCTTTTTTAGCTAAAGTCTTCTTGGGGGAGCATCTTAGCATTTATGGTTGGTTGGGCATTACTGTGAGCTTTTTCGGGGTAGCACTAGTTGCTTTTGGCGAAGTAGAGGGAGTTCGGTTCGATCAGGGAGCCTTCTTGATCCTTGTGTCTGCGTTCTCCACAAGCTTGTATTTTGTTTTTCAGAAGCCTTATCTAAAGAAGTACAGCGCGTTCCAGTTCACTGCTTACACCATTTGGGCAGGGACGTTCTTCATGATGGCTTTCCTTCCAGGCTTGACCCACTCGATTCAAGTTGCTTCTCTCGATGCGACTTTGGCCGTGGTTTACCTCGGGGTCTTTCCAGCGGCCCTGGCCTATGTGACCTGGACATACGCTCTCTCGCGAGTCCCTGCTTCGATTGCGACAAGTTTTCTTTACCTTTCGCCTGTCCTAGCCATCCTGATCGCCTGGCTTTGGCTTGGGGAGATACCTTTTGTTCTGTCCATGATTGGAGGGTTTCTTTCACTCTTGGGTGTTGTGCTCTTAACTACGCGAGGTAGATAATTATCAGATGTATTGTGTTTGCTAGGAGATTTCATCCTTTCAGTTAAGAAAGGAGAGATCTGGCGTGAATTACAGTCTGTGACGGCAACCCCCAAGTTACCGAAAACGCAGTCTCCTAGTTATTGTAGGTACGAGCACCTTGAAATTGGCTAATCAACATTTCTAAGTGTCTCTTAGATGTTTCGGAATATCCTTCTATCTAAACGAGTTCTCCTCTGGCAACCTTCACAACTCTTCCACCGACACGCACATCTATTCCTTCTTCTTTCTCAGCTGCTCTCAAAAAGAGCAATGAAGGTCTTCCTATTTCATATCCCTGTTCAACCCGAATGTTGATCTGGCTTTTTCCAAAATAGCGATGTTTCACCAAATACCCTGCGAGGCAACCATTCGCGCTTCCAGTAGCAGGATCCTCGGGGACACCGTAGAAATCAGCAAAAAATCGGACATTTAATTGATTTTCTTCGCTGTATGTTTCAGGGCAAAAGATGAGTATCGTTTTGGCCTGGATGTCTCTGATGAATTCTAGGTATCTCTCTCTTGAAATTCTAACCTGTTTCAAGGCATGCAGAGTTTTCAAAGGAACTATAATACAAGGGACGCCTGTCGAAACATCTTGAACAGGGTATCTGTCATCCACCTCTCTAGCGTCAAGATCTAAAACCTGAGAAATTGATTCCACATTGAAAGTCTGACCAAATATTGGACTTAGTTGCTTCATCCACAAAACATTTGGATGTTCTTCAACATAGCTGAATGTAACTGGAATCGGTCCAGCCTTCAAATTCAGAACTATTTTGCTAACGGGTTCCTTAACGATTTCTTGCTGTATTACATAGGCGGTTCCCAGTGTCGGATGACCAGCAAAGGGCAATTCTGTTTCTGGGGTAAAAATGCGGACATCATATCCGTCGTCATGTTTTTCATCTGATAGAATAAAAGTTGTCTCGGAATAGTTCATCTCCTTGGCAATCCGTTGCATTTCAGTATCAGAGAGAGCCTTTGCACCTCTGAAAACTGCGAGTTGATTGCCTGCATATTTCTCTTCAGTAAAAACATCTACTATGTTGAAAATTGGTTTTTCCATATCAAATTCCATCTATCAATTACTTTGTCTCATTTCTTGGTACGCATATAGAAATTGCGAGCGTCAAGTGCTACTAGACTTCCGCAAGTTTAGTCTTCCATTTCGATTCCAGCAAGAACTTTCGCAAGTCTCTTCTTAGAGTCAATGTCTACTTCCCTTTCAATAATTATTCTTTGCGCTTGAGGAGAACCAGCTCCATGCATTGATTCTGTTCGATATCCAACAGCGCCAAGCCCCATGGAAATGTTTTCTATTAGCCTAAACATGCGAAGGCGATTTTCCGTCGGAACCTCTTCGATCCCTTTCAAGTATTTGGCAACATATTGTCCAACCACACGACTTTTGAAATCCTGTTCAGAAGGTGCGGTTACTACTAGGCCTCCAGCGATTTCTTCTGCCAACCTGACTATTTCGTAGGGAAATCTTGTTACGTTCTGTTTGCAAATGTTCGCCAAAAGTGTGTTGACTAGGTAGGTTCCTGACGCAGTCTTGTAACCCTCAGCTGAGCAGGCTATTCCACAAGCATATAATGTTTCGTTCAGGTGGTTCATTTCAACAAGTTTATCTCTTATGTGTGAGGCCTTTTGAACCCCATTGTATTCAGCGATGGTAGCTGCTGCACCGGTGAGAACATCTCCTACTCCTACTTTGCACCCACCGTAGCTTTGCCGGTGATAAGCGCTGAACCTTTTCACAAGAGAACCAGTGAACTCGTGTTCTCCTGCCATAAAAACTCTCTCCCAAGGCAAAAAGACATTATCAAAAATTATCATCGCTTCCTGTCCACCATACTTAACATTGCCCTGATCAATCTTCCCCTCTTCCAGTTTCCTTTTATCGCATGACTGTCTACCGTAAATGTAGATTAGTCCAGGAGTGTCGCTCGGCACCGCAAATGAGACAGCATATTCCCTATCATCTTCTCCCATGGTCCTCGTTGGCATCACAATTATTTCATGGGAGTTCACGGCGCCTGTTTGGTGAACCTTTGAACCTCTAACCACTATGCCATCTTCTCTTTCTTCAACAATTCTAAGATACAAGTCCGGGTCAGCTTGCTGACTTGGAGCTAGACTCCTGTCACCTTTTGGGTCTGTCATCGCACCACAACAAACCAAATCTTTTCTCTGAACATGTCTCAGGAACTCGATGAACCTCTTGTAAAAATCTGTTCCAAGCTTCAAGTCCATCTCGTAGGTCACACTTGAAAGAGCGTTGAGAGCGTCCATTCCAACACATCGTTGGAAACACGTGCCAGTTTTTTGACCGAGAAGCCTCAACAATTTCACTTTTGTCACTAGATCTTCAGTGGTTTGATGTATGTGGGTGAACCGATTGATTTTCTCCCCTGTTAAGTGGGATTTAGCGGTTGCCAAATTCGCGTATCTTACATCATGGGCTACGTCATAGGTTACAGAAATAGAGTCTATTGAAGGCCTGACGATGGGGTGGTCAACTGGGTTTCTTATCTTCCTTCCGAAAAGGTAAACCCTAATATCTCTTTCACGCAAGCTTTCTACGTATTCTTTACCTGTTTTTAAAGTCATTTCTAGGATCCTCCCCTCAAGTCATAATTATGCGCGCTGCTTAAAAGCTGGACGAGCGCGAGCGCACTAAGCGCAACAAAGGGGAAGGGCTCTATGAGAACAAATAGAGCAAAATACGCTGCAAGTCAGTATGTATGCTTGAACTATGATGGCGGTTACAATGCTTCCTACGTTTGTGTTCCAATTGGCAAGCCTGACTTCGTCCGTAGTTTTAATATCAATGAAGTACAGAAAGCATACAGAAACAAATCTTCACGAGGGAAGCCTTTGAGTAAGAAGCATATAGGTGAAGAAGTGCGGCGTAGATTTCCTCGGTTAATAATGAGTTTGGTGATGGCCTTAATCTTCTGGATAATAAGCACCGTTGTCCCTCCAACCATTAGCGACCTTTTCATTCCGGGTCTGAATGTGAGCGCTGGCACAATAGTGGGTTTCATTGCATTGCTGCTCACAGCAATTTTTCTAATACGAGCACTATCAGATGCCCTCGTACTAAGCGACATCGTAGCAGATGTTGTCGTAAGGCAACTAGGCATAAAAGAAGAAACGTCTCCAAGAAGAGCGGCAAGAGACGCAATATATGTCATTGCGATCATTTTGGTAGCAACGGCTCTTTACCCCCTCTTAGGAACATTGGGAGAGATTGGAAACACATTAACAACCGTGACTACATATGTTGCCCTTGGAATAATTCTCGTGCTGATCTACGACATTGGAAAAATTGTTTATCGCGTGATTGAACGAAGAGCTGAGTCAGTAGCAGATCGACTCGCCAAAATGACTGAACGAAACAGAAACAGGGAATGAGATGAGTCCGACCCAAGTAATCTTCGTTCTTATATACCTGCTAACCGTTCTCCTTTCGGCAACTACAATTATTCCATTGTCTGTCGCTGCCTTGGTGGGAGCTCTGCTCACAGCCTGGTTTGGACTGCAGTATGAAGTATTTACGTATGATCAAGCCTCAGGCTTTGTAGATGTACGACTCATCGCTTTATTGTTGGGCATAATGATAGTGGTAGAAGTTGCTCAGAGAAGTGGTTTGTTTCGCTTTGGCGCCCTATACGCCGTCAAAGTTTCGAAAGGAAGCCCTGGTAGGCTCTTCGTATCTATCTGTGTGATCTCGGCTGTCGTTTCCATGTTTCTCAGCGATCCAACCGCGATGTTGCTCATAGCCGCTGCTATTGTGACCATAACTAAACTTCTGCGTTATGATCCCGTACCCTATTTTGTTTCAGCTACTATGATGATAAATCTTGGAGGGACAAGCACCTTGATCGGCTCAGTGAGTAACATGATAATTGGGGTAGAAGCAGGTATTAGCTTCACTGAATTCATCAGTTACTTGGCCATATGTGAAGTTGCTCTTTGGGGATTGACTATTTTCGGGTTGTACATGCTCTTCAAGTCAAGACTTGGAGAGAAAAAGGTTTTGCCGGAATATGATCCATGGAAGAGCGTTGAAGACAAAAGAATTTTCTATCGTTCATTGCTAATTCTCATTTTTCTAGTGGTTCTTTTCCTAGTATTGGGGAACCTAGGAGTTGGACCTGAAGCAGTTGCTCTCGGCTGCGCCATCCTTGCTCTGGCTCTAAGTGGTCTGGATCCAGCAGAGATTTTTAAAGGATTAGATTGGGAGACGATATTCTTTATCATAGGCTTTATGTTTATAGTGGGAGGCTTAGAAAAAACAGGGATTTTGAACAACATTTCAACACAACTTTTCCAGATTGTCGGCAACAAACCCTTGGAGGCCACAATATCGACTCTGTGGTTCAGCGGACTTGCGAGCACTCTGATAAGTAATACTGCTGTTGCTCTAACATTTTCTCGAATAATCGGAGCTTCAGGGTTAGGCTCAGCGGCCACATGGTCAGCATTAATTCTTGGGACAAACCTTGGAGGCGCCACTACCCCCTTAAGCGGTGCTGTCTGCATGATGGCTGTAGGTGCTCTCAAACGTGAAGGGATTTCAATGAGTTTCAGCGAGTTCACAAAAGCGGGTTTAGTAACATCCGTACTTCAGTTAGGCTTCGCCAGTTTCTATCTAATTATAAGATTTAGGTTAGGAGTGTAAGAAATGGTTAGAAGGTGGATTAAATCTAGAAAAAGAAAACCAGAGCTTGAATATGACGAAACCAAAAGGAAATTTGAAATGGCAATGGGAAAACCATTTATTATCTTGAAAGTGGAGATTCCGACAGGATTTGAAGATCTTCAAAGTCGATTTCTTCGTCTAGAGAGTGATGACCAGTTCCACGAAGAAGTCAAGGACCTAATTAAGAAACGACTCCTACTTGAAAAACACCATCAAGAGAACATAACCTAACGCGTGCCCCAAAGAGAACAAGGTCAAATCCGTTTAACTATCAACCTCTCTCGAAACTTCCACTAGTTTGCGCACGCACACATGTAACTCCGCTTCATTTTTAAGCGCGAAAGGTATCTTATAGAAACTCTTAACGCATGTACAAACGCATTTGTTATTGGAGCCTCCCTGAAATGGCGATGGAAGAACTGGCTGCCATTAAGAAACTGGATTTCAATATGTGCATGCAGTGTGGCAAATGCACCGGCTCATGTCCAGTCTCTCCGAAATCTAAACTCAATCCAAGGAGATTCATGCTCGAAACAGCTTACCTGATCTCCCCACTAACCATGCATCCTCCCTTGAACATCCAAGAGAAAGGTGAGCTTTGGGACTGTACAACCTGCTCCACATGTTCTTATCGTTGCCCTAGAGAAGTAAAACCCATGGATGTACTAATTGGTTTACGCAGTCTTCTTGTTGAAGCGGGAAACGTTCCATCCACACTTGGAGATGCCTTGGAAGGAGTTTACAAGTACGGAAATCCTTGGGGGTTAAGCCGAAGTAAGAGGCAAGAATGGACCCAGGATTTGAAAGTGAAATATGCTTCAGAAGAAGAGAAGATTGATTTACTCTATTTTGTTGGGTGCGCTGCATCCTATGATTCTCGGGCACAAGTGGTAGCTAGGGCAATTGTGAAGAACCTGAATGCGTTAAGCATCGACTTTTCGATACTAGGAAACAAGGAAACTTGTTGTGGAAACGAAATAATCTCCCTCGGAGAGAAAGGACTCTTTGAAGAGATAGCTGGGAACAATCTAGCCCTCTTTGACAGATACGGTGTACAGAAGATTGTCACTACTTCACCTCACTGTTTTCATGCTTTCAAAAGTAGATATGGAAGAGAACTCGCCGTGAAACACTACACGCAATATTTCGCAGATTTGATTGATGAGGAAAAGATTAGGTTTTCAGGGAAGATTGGAAAGGTTGTAACGTACCAAGACCCCTGTTTTCTGGGTAAACACAATGATATCTACGATGAACCTAGAAAGATAATTGAGAGCATTCCAGGTTTGAGATTTGAGGAACTAGGCAGATCAGGGAAACGAAGTGTGTGTTGCGAAGGGGGAGGAGGAAGAATGTGGTATGACATCCCGGGGGAACGACTTGCCGAGGATCGTGTAAGGGAAGCTCTTGACGTTGGAGCGGAAATAATTGTTGTGGCATGTCCTTTCTGCTTGTTAACATTTGATGACGCTATTAAGACAAGTGGTAATGAGGAAAGAATTCAAGTGAAAGACATCATGGAACTAGTTGCGGAAACGCTGTGACCATTTAATGAAGCGTCCTAAAATTGAAATCTTTGAAAGTCCCTAACCTGCATTTCAAATCGAATTTTGGGTCTTGACCGCTTAAATTGCTCGTCCAGTAAGTGCAACCTGAGTGACTTAAAAGTTAAATAATTGTAACTATTTTTGTCTGAACTCTGCAGGTTTATTATTCGAAAGGGCAGGAAGAGAGAATGGAAATAATTGTTTGCGTAAAGCATGTTCCGGAAACAGCTGAGGCGGAAATTGCTATCGATAGTAGTGGAAAAGGGATAAAGACGGAAGATCTGGTGTTTGACATCAACGAATGGGATGATTACGCGGTTGAAGAAGCGGTCTTGATTAAGGAGAAACTTGGAGGCCGAGTCACTATTGTAACAGTAGGTTCAGAAGACGCAGATAAAACCCTGAGAAAGTGTCTGGCAAAAGGAGCAGACAGGGCTATTAGGTTAACAGACAAGGCATTTGATGGATCTGATGCTTATGCCACTGCAAAGATCTTGTATGGAGTCATCAAAGATTTGCCCTTCGACCTAATCTTGACCGGCACTCAGGCTGGAGATGATGGTTACGCTCAAGTTGGTGTTATATTAGCGGGGTTTCTTGGAATCCCTCACGCTACCATGGTGAAGAAAATTGAACTCATGGAAGGATTTACGAGGGTTAATCGCGAGCTTGAAGGAGGTTTAGAGCAAGTCATGGAAGTGGGGACTCCAGCGTTGCTGGCGGTCCAAACGGGGATCAACGAACCGCGTTACGTATCGATAATGGGTATCAGAAAGGCTAGGCAGAAGGAGTTGAAGGTTCTAGGTTTGAACGATCTTGGCTTGAAGGAGGAGGAAGTTGGAGAATCCGGATCTTGGATAACCGTAGAAGAAATGTTTATTCCTCCAGTAGAGAAAGAGGCTGAAATTCTAGTTGGAGGACTTGACGCAATTTCATCAAAGATTGTTGAAACTCTTAGAGCTAGGGGGTTGATCTAGATGACAGAACTTTTTGTGCTGGCGGAACACAGACGAGGCGAACTCAGAGATGTAACGTTTGAGATGCTAACTAAAGGTAGGGAATTGATCGCGCGCGCAGATGTGGATCTAACGGCAGTCCTCCTAGGTCACAATGTTAAAGAGCTCGCGATAAGGCTTGCAGACCAGGTGAAAAAGGTTTTGGTTGTTGACGACGCGAGGTTAAAGGATTTCAACGAAGTAGCATACCAGAAGGTTCTAACACACTTAATCTCGGAACGCAAACCAGTGCTGATCTTAATAGGGCACACTTCCTTTGGCATCGACCTCGCTCCAAGCCTTGCCACCAAGTTAAATGTGCCATTAGCCACCGACTGCATAGACATAAATTTCGAAGAGAAAAAACCGATTGTGGTTCGCCAAGTCTATGGCGGCAAAGTTAACATCAAGGCTTCGCTTCGCACCTCCGAGAGCTACATTGTAACGCTCCGCCCAGCCACCATTGAAGCCAAAGAAGTCAAGCCTATCGGCGGCGAGATAATTGAAGTAGCATCTCCGCTCAAAGAAGAGCCAACTACCAAAAGATTCATTGAATACTTTGAGCCTCCTGCAGGAGAAGTTGACATAACCGCAGCCGATGTCTTGGTTTCTGTAGGTCGAGGAATCAAGGACGCTGATAGCATGCCGATAGTTGAAAAACTAGCAGAGGCACTTGGAGGAGCAGTTGCTTGTTCTCGACCCATTGTGGATAAAGGTTGGCTTTCAGCAGATCGACAGGTTGGAACTTCTGGAAAAACAGTAAAGCCAAAGCTTTACTTGGCAGTCGGCATCAGCGGCGCATTTCAACACGTGTCTGGAATGAAAAACTCTGAGCTTGTTATTGCCATAAACAGAGACGCCAAAGCACCAATCTTCCGTGCCGCTGACTTTGGCGTTGTAGAAGACCTATTCAAGGTCGTGCCCATATTGACAGATAGAGTATTACAGGAAAAGAAGTCAAGTAAATAGTCAGAAATAAAAAAACAGAGGAGGTGATAAAGTGGAATTTGAGTTGACCGAGGAACAAGAAGATATTAAGAATGCAGCTCGAGAATTTGCGGAAAAGGAGTTTACAGCAGAGTTGGGAAGGAAAATTGATGAAAAATACGAGTTTCCTTGGATGTTATACAGGAAAGCAGCTAAACTAGGCTTCATCGGCGGATCTCTTCCTGAAGAACACGGGGGACAGGGGCTAGGTTGCATCGAAGACTGTATAGTTGCAGAAGAATTTAACAGGGTGGACTCGACATGCGCCCACCTCTTAAGCGGAATAGGTTTTGCCGCACTGGTTCCAAAATTCGGCACCGAAGAACAGAACAAGAAATACGTTCCGAGAATATGCAAGGGCGAAATCGTATGCGCAATGGCGCTTACCGAGCCTAACCACGGTTCTGACGCTGGAATGGTGGGTTTAGAAACAACCGCGGTAAAAGACAGAAATGAATGGGTAATCAACGGGGCTAAAACGTATATTACATGCGGTGAAGAAGCAGAATTCGTGATGGTTTGCTGTCAGACAGACCCAAATGCTCAACCACCATACAGAGGAGTAAGCATGATTATAGTCGAAAAGGGAACTAAAGGCTTTGACACCAACTCGCTCAAGCCCAAATTGGGTTTCAGAGGAGCCCCACAAGCAGAGCTATCATTTGACAACGTTCGAATACCGCTAGGCAATCTTCTCGGCCAAGAAAACAGAGGTTTTCACCAAATCATGTCATACTTCGACTTCAGCAGAATTCCCATCGCAGCAGGAGCAATAGGCATAGCCCAAGGAGCCTATGAAAGCTCCCTAAAGTATTCCACACAGAGAGAACAATTCTTCCAACCCATTGCAAACTTTCAAGTCACACAATTCAAAATAGCTGAGATGGCGACAAAGATAGAAACTGCCAGACTGCTTACATACAAGGCCGCTTGGCTAGTCGAAAACAAACCTGAACAACGTAGATTGGTTACCAAGATTTCTTCAATGGCGAAAGCATACGCAGCCAAGATTTCAAAAGAGGTTACTGACGAAGCAATACAAATCCATGGAGGCGTTGGCTACGTCGACTCTGATATTGAACGCCACTACCGTGACACCAGAATCAATGACATCATAGAGGGAACAGGTGAAATCCAAAAATACATAGTCGCCAGGGAATGTTACAGGGAAATAGGATTCTCAGTTTAAACGTTATAGCTCTTCAAAGCCACCCAACAACTTTTTCATCGATTTCACTTCTTTCCCAAGTGTGACTATCTCTTTTTCCAGAGCGTCGGCCCTTTCTTCCCCAAGTTTTCTGAACTTTTCTATCTCCCTCACTAGATCAGATTTCTCGCTTTCCAAATTCCTTATCTTTTCTCGTAGACTTCTCAAAGTTTGCGTGAGTCCTTTCTCAATTCCCCTGATTTCTTCAATCATACCTTTGATTGTTATCTTTTCTTTTCCAAGAACTACCCGAAATCTTTTTTCGCACTTGAAACAATTGAACAATCCTAGCGTAAGCTTAAACCGTTCACCTTTCCTGCTAGGTTTGCCAACCATAGACCAAGTTTTGAGTGGATCAGCAACCTCGGTTCCACATCTTGGGCATCCAGCCAAATTCTAAGCCTCAATACTAAATTGAAGCTTTGGGCTAAAATGTATTTTCAAAGATTATGAAACTCACTAAAAGATAGTGAGGAAGAGCTAAAGCGAGATTATGAACTGGAGACGCTCAACCAGCTCCTTATAGCGGTTTCTTATCGTAACTTCCGTTACTTGAGCGATCTCAGCAATCTCTCTCTGAGTCTTTCTCTCTCCAGTCAAGACTGATGCAATGTAACTGGCTGCCGCAGCGATACCAGTTGGTCCTCTTCCCGACGTGAGTCTCAACTCCTTTGCAGCTGTCAGGATTTTGTGGGCGATCTCCTCAACCTTCCCCTGCATGGTTAGTTGGTTAGAAAACTTGGTTACGTATTGGCTAGGTTTCAGAGGAGGAATGAAATAATTGAGTTCTTTTACGAGAAAACGGTAGCTACGTCCAACTTCTTTCTTGTTGATGTTTGAGGCTTGAGCAATCTCATCGAGAGTTCGGGCCAATCCGCATTGTCTGCAGGCCACGTATATGGCAGCGGCTGTAACGCCTTGAATAGACCTTCCACGGATAAGGCGTTCCTTAACAGCTTTGCGATAGATAACGGAGGCAGTTTCAAGGATGTTCTTTGGGAGACTGAGGCTATTAGCTATCTTGGAGATTTCCGAAAGGGCAAAAGCAAGGTTTCTCTCTGTGGCATCTGAGACCCTGATGCGTCGTTGCCACTTTCGAAGCCGGTAAATCTGAGCCTTCTGCCCAGGAGAAAGCTTTTTTCCGTAGATGTCACGATCATGCCAGTCGATCATAGTTGAAAGGCCTTTGTCGTGAATGGTGAAGGTGAGGGGAGCGCCAACTCGAGCGCGCTTGGCACGTTGCTCGGCGTCGAAAGCCCGCCACTCTGGTCCTCGATCCGCGATTTTGGCGGCAACAACAAATCCACAGTCCATGCACACAATTTCAGCGCATTCGTAGTCGCGCATAAGCCGGGTACTTCCGCATTCGGAGCACTGTCGAACCCTCAAAGGCGGGGGGAGGACTTCTTTTTCTTTCATCTTCTCTTCTTCCTCTTTTTACTTCCAAATTTAGAGGGGACGGCGTAAAGAATTCGTTTAGCGAGATCCTGTGGATTATGTATGCTGGGTTTCACTGCCACATATGGTGAAGAGGTAGGGCCAAACACGTCAAAAACAATTCCTACAGGCTTGAGATTCTCATCCAAAACCTTGTTGCCGATTCGAGGAACGTTTTCCGCCTTGATAATTATGTTGCGGCTGGAACTCACATGGAGGACTTGGCCGATTCTCTGCAAATCTTCCTTTCCCCTCGCAAAACCTATGGTTCAGACGAGCCGCTTTATTTAAACTTTTCTGATTGCAGATTCTGAAAATCTCCATTTTGAGTCTTCAAGTTCGATGGTTTGACATCTTTTTTAGGTAAATAATGAATTGTTTGATAACTTTTTTCGGAAAATAACCTGTTTGTTTCGACATTGAGATCAGCGAAAACTCTGACTCGGCCAGACATCTGTGCGTTCACCAAAACGAATAAAGCACTTGAAAGTCATATAAGATTAAAATGCGGAAACAAAACAAGATTGTTCTCTGGCCCGTTTATTTCGATTCTAAAAAAACTCGAATGGAAGGGCGAAGAGTTCCAAAAAACCTTTCCGTGCAATCACCAAAACTGGAAGAAATACAAAGAGCAGTAAAAAGGATGGGTCTTCAACATGAAATAGCATATGAAGCCATACATCCGAGTTCCCCGAGGAAAAAAACGGGTTTACTGATTGTTCCAAAAAAGGATTCCAAGGTCAAGATGCTACGGAAGATTGCGAAGGAACTTCGAAACGTCCGTGGATGAGAAATCAGCTATCATGCAGTTTTCTTTCGGACGAGAATGGCGTTTATGACACCGTCTTGCCCCGGACGAGATGTCACGCGGGCAGGTCCCAAAGGAGTCTCAATTGTTGCTCCCTTCGTAATCACTCCTCGGCGATCATAGTCCACGTTGGCTGGATTCTTCATCACGCGAAGAATCTCTACCTTGGTGACTTTTCCAGAGGTGTCAGAAACGTTTACATGTTTTGCAG
>CP070791.1:1097463-1100539 GCA_020346825.1 Candidatus Bathyarchaeota archaeon | reverse complement strand
GTTTGCACCTGCCAAACGTAAGCCAGATTGTTTCCGCATTTTGAGCACGCAATCTTGTCTGTAGGCAATGTCCGCAGTTGGTGTTCTTTTCCAATGACAGTTATAGCTTCTTTGCGAGGTCGCTTTATGCTCTTGGGTGTAACAGCTGCATTATTTTTTCCCGTTTTTTCATATCCACATTTTGGACACACGTTCTGAAGGTTGACCTTTGTTACTTCTTTTTCGCGTTTAGCACTTAGGCGAGTTCCACAGTCTGGACAAAAATCCATACTATACACCGCTTTTCCCGTTAATTCCTCATGTCGACTCCTAAATTCTTTCTTTCTCCTTCCTCTCTATTGGTCTGTTTATGCAGCCCCACCTCGCGCGCGGTTGATAACCCACATAATTTTTGGCTACAGATTTGAGGTAATGAGTTAGATTTCATTAAAAATATAATTCGGTTTGAAATTACTGTTCTTACGTCTCTGTTCGGTGAAAGTACGATGCTCCCACTCCTTGAATCGCCGATTGTCATCTGGTCCATAATCATGTTCTTTATTTTATTCTTCTTTTTGTCGTTCTTCACGATGTTGCCAAAAACAAACGGGAAACTCCAAATAAACCCTAATGTATCAACGAAGGTAGCTGTGCCGGCCAAAGAAAAACACTCCAAATGCACAATGCTTGGATTCCTAAAAAAACTTCCGAAAGGTGAAGCCATTCCCAATGAATGTATGAGCTGCAAAAAACTGGCGGAATGTGTCATGGCGAAGAGAGCATTTGACTGGTACCTTGGACAGGAGGCTAGTATGCAATCTGCGTCATCAACATCTGATATTCTTGGTATGGATTACGGAGATTGGAAAACGGAAATCTCTAAAATATCTCGCTACAGAACATCCGCTAAAGTGGATCGAGTTCAAAAGTTGATGGAAAGAGGAAACCAACTGAAGAAAGAAGGAAAGATACATAATTACGATGAATGGAGACACTTCATGTGGGTGCTAAGAAACCGATGCAAAGAACAGCCTTCTTGAGACTCGCTATGTGAATAACCCAAAGATTCACGCTTTCTTCAGACAACGTAGCTATTGAGAAACAATTACTCCATTGTGCCCTCGTATACATATGCTACATATTCTGGCTTCATTAAATCTATATTCTTGAAGAAATCAGAATCTATGCAACGGAAGAAACGAAGAGATAGAATTGCCAAAGACACTCGAACCGATTATCTGTCCCAATCCAGAGTGCCACAAGAAGATTGAAGAGCTCGTCATCGTGAATGATCTGTCAACAACACCACCGGAACAGTACTATGCTTGCTCCAACTGCTACCTGAAACTAGACTGGATTTCTACTCAACTTCAAAAGGAGAAAGAAACGGAGAGAAAAGAAGAGTCTCAGATCAAACAAATCAAGATGGGAAAAATGGGTTCTTCAAGGTGTCACCAATATTTCGGGTTCTTATGGATGCGCGCATGCATACGTGGGGGAAATACGCCTGTCCCACAAGAATGCCTCGTCTGTTCGAGAGTAATAGATTGTGTACTCGAACAAAGCACGCCTTTCGACAAGGAGAATGTATGAGCGGTCGCCGCGCGCGTGTTCACTCTATCTTTACTCTTGCCTTAAACTTCTTTTCCGCCTCAAGCATGACGCTTTCAGCTTCATCCGACGATTCTATATCAACACCGTATCTGAACCATAAACCTGATTTTGGAAGCTCAATCTCCACGGTGTACGCCATAACTCATCACTACCCTACTTATCTAACCATTTTCTATAAGTATCATCTTCCGCAACCTAACATATATCAAAATCAGTAATATTGTTTCCACGCACAACAAGTACGTGTACAAGGCTCACCAAAAGTAAGGACAAACACAAAGCTGGTTCCGCTTGTCGCCTAGTGAAAAGAGTTCGAAGCTAACTTGCATGCATGTCCTGTCTCAGCTTTCTAACTCTATCCAATATATTATCTGGAACCTCTTCGTTTGTTAAGTTTCTGATGAAGATTACATCATTCGGATGGAGATGAAATGTCAAGTTTATCTGCATTTTTTCAGCGTCTAGAAAACTTTTGACGGCCCCGTCTAGTTTGCCATCTTTAAAATCAAGGTCAACTAAGGTGTGAATAGTCTTCCTGAGGGCATTCTTAACTTCATCAAAGATCTTCGGGTTCACTCTTTATTCCATTCCAGTGCCTTTTAGATCATGGAATCACGATAATTGAGATAAGCATTATTTCGAGAAGAGGAATATGAAGAATTTCAACAATACGTTAAGACGTAGTTTCTACTCAACTCAAGACGGAAGATGTCCCCAAAGATGCCCCCACCCCTTCCGGATTCTTGGGGGGTCGTGCTGAGAATGCTCCTATCCCTCAAGAACGCATGCATTAAGGTTCTGAAGAGTAAACAACCTGAAGTCTTGCGCTGTCAACCAGAAATGTGTTGACGCCAGGTTGACGGTGGGATACAAAGTAGATTTTGGCTCCATCAATCTTTGTCCAGCTGTCGAGTTGTGTTGTTGCTGTCCAATTCACCCAATTCCATGAGGTAGATATTTCTCTGAGGCCCAAAGATGCCCAATTGGAGCCGTTCCAAACAACGACTTCAAGGTTGTCGCCTGTTTGGTTTTGTTTGGAGTAGAGTTGAACTGTAACGTTCTCTATTATTTCCGTGGATTTCCCTGAGTCTATGAAGCCAAAGTCCCCTGCTTCTTTGTTCGTTGACTTTACAGACAAATAGTTTGCATCATAGTCGATAGCGTCAAGGTGAGGGTTCGCTCCAAACCTCTTCCAGCCAGTCCTCGTCATATCATCTGTATTGACGTAGAGGCTCATTGAACCTTTAACCGGTGTTATTACTATTGTTGCAGAGTACGATATCAGAGAGGATGCAATTGTAGGACATAACATGAGAAGAAAAATGTATGCATACATGGCGATTTTTGTTTTTCTTCTTTTCTTGGGCCTTCCATCCAAGGCTTTTCTTTTTTTCTTCTCTTTAACTTCGTCAGAAAACGATGTGTCTGCCTTTTCTGTTTCATGGTTTTTCTTCAAGTGGCGATTGAGAAAGAGGGAGTCATT
>CP070791.1:1094843-1097363 GCA_020346825.1 Candidatus Bathyarchaeota archaeon | reverse complement strand
CCAGATTGGTATTAACGAAAAGCCTGAAATCGTAATTCAATATTTTGGATGGACTCATTGCAAGCAATTCCAAGATTATAGTAAGTGACATTTGTGCACCAACAACTTGACAAAAATGTTTTTGCTCAAAATCATCTGTATCTTGGTTAGGAATTCAGGTTACCTAGGAATCATTTTATATAAAAGATCATTTCATTTTCACTAAGTGAAAGTGAGCATGAACATTCTGAGTTTATTAATGTACCCTGATAATAAAACATCAGACAACAAATGAGGGACTAGAACATGAATGTTGAGGCGCTTGAACATCTAGAAGAGTTCGAGAAACGGCTGAACAAACTTGAGAAACACGGGTTTGAAGACACCCTGACTCTAGTAGAAATCCTGAGCGGCATAACTTTTTTCGGCGGCTTGAAAATGGAGAATTGCAAATACTCTAAGGAAGGACAATGCAGATTCTTTTTCCTTGGAAACGATGCAAAAAAGAAGCTACCAATAGCTACCGACTGCATAATAAGAGAGTGCGACGGCGAACCAGGCCATTGCCACCTAGAGCTGTCCAACGTATCTTGCGCCTTCTGTCCAGACTATGTTTCACTTACGCCCACCTCAAGGGATCGTAAACAGGTCTAGCGGGTACAAAAACAAAACAAGAATCGCAACGGCAGAATCTGCGTGAATTCTAGCCAAAGTTTTTCACCAAAACACTACTCCAACTGACTGTTCTTAGATTAAAAGGTTCAAAAATCTGCACGTTTGTGAAAGGAGTTCCGAGAGACAACGTTTGTGCGTCTATTTTTTGGGTGAAAGAGTCTCTTCTTCCACGCCGGCTAGGTCTTTTGCCAAGGAAATGAACCTATCTAGGTCTGTTTCTTTCCATACTATGAGCTTTGCCCCCTCTGGAGAGCCGCCCCCATGCATACATCCAGGAATTCCAGCACCTACAGTAAGCCATTCAACAAGACGGGCTATTCGAGCTCTTGTTTCTGCTGAAGCTGCTGCTTTAAGGTATTTTCGCACAATTCTTCCATATTTTTCATGGAAGAAATCTACTGATGAGGGCATACATCCAGTTTCTCCTATACCGCCGCAAATATCTTGGGTCATCACTTTGGTTTCGTAGGGTAATGAGGCAACATGCACTTTGTTCACATTTGATAAGAGTGGATTGCATAACCAGATTCCTGAAGGATGCCTTTTTCCCATCGCGGCTGCTGCAATTCCCATCCCAAATGTTGTTTCGTTGTTGATGACCATCTTTGTTAGCTTTCCTCGGAAAACGTTTTCTGAAAGCCCGTTGGCTCGCGCTGCTAGAGTTGCTGCTCCAATCATAACGTCTCCTTGACCCGCGACACAACCACCAATGGCTGATCTGTAAGGCATAATGAACTTCCAGACAGCATCAAATGAATGATTATATTCTTTGCACATGAAGACCCTCTCTCTCGGGACTGAAACTTCTTCAAAAAAGAGGTATGATTGAGTGATTCCGGTTTCAGTCGGAATGTCAAATCCCTTCTCTTCGAGTTCTCTTCTGTCACTTGGGTGTGTCGCTTCAACTATGGTAAGTCCTTCAATATCCTTTGGGATTACGAAGGAGACTGCGTAGTCTTTATCTGGTTCCCTATGTCTCATGCCTGGAAGAACAAAAATTTCGTTGGCTGCAGCAACACCAGCAATCATGACTTTTGCCCCTCGCACAACGATGCCGCTGTCATTCTCTTCTATGACGTGGAGGAACATGTCGGGGTCGTCTTGTTTAGATGGAGGTAATGAGCGGTTTCCTTTTGGATCGGTCATAGCGCCTGCCAAAGCGATATCCTCGGCTTGGGCTTTTGTCAACCAATCTCTGATTCTCTTACAATAGTTTGTACCAAATTCCTTGTCCATATCGTAGGTAACTGCCCACATGGCGTTTATCGCTGTCCATCCCACACATCTCCCGCCTGTGCACGTTCCGGTTAGGTTAAACATAGTTCTCTTCAATTTCGAGTTCTCTATCATATCTCTTGCATTCTTGATGAGGGACAGGTAGCGAGAAATTCTCTCTCCAGTTAGATGTGAAGTAGTGACTAGAAGGTCTCCGTAGTCAGGATTCTGCGCTGCCTCGTATATCTTGGCGTGTCCTTCAATACACCTTCTTGTTGCAGGATGCGTAGTTGTGTCCGTTATTAATTCGCCAAATTTGTAGATGTTTGGCCGCATTTTTTTGAGGCTTTCTTTGTATTCTTCAGGTGTCTTCATTCTCGATCCCCAGTATTCATTTCTTTTAAAAGTCCTTAAAAAGGATAAGGAGAAGCCTATCGCCTTTGGATTTCCTGGCGATTCTCTGACACATTAAGATATTTTGCGGAGGACTGCCCCGTGAGCTCGTAATTGCCACGAATGCCCGTAAAAAATCGGGTACTATTTTGCTGGTGCCCAGAAACATCTTTTGGGAGAGATGATTTTGCCTTTCTTTTTGAGGTTTTTGATTGTTTTTGAAACTTCATCTTTGGCTAGACCGGTTGCCTTCGCAAC
>CP070791.1:1076268-1094743 GCA_020346825.1 Candidatus Bathyarchaeota archaeon | reverse complement strand
ACTTGCTCCAAACTTTTACACAGAATTTCTTTTCAAACTCTTCAGTCTTTCGACCTTGTCGAACACGCCCAGATTTCATTACTCTAACAACGTCTTCTATCTCCTTGTCCACAAAAACTGGCTTCGCAATAGGTATTATTCTGTCCGAAACTGGAGGACCACCCTCAATAGCTAGTTTCTTCACATCGACCGCCTTCTAACCTCCTCGATTATTTTCAAGACTCTTATTGATGTCTCAACGGAGTCCAAAGGTTTAGCACATCCAGACAAAGCGTCTACGAAGTACCTGAGCTCCTTCTCAACCAAATTCACATAGGGATTCTCTAGGACAGTCTTCCCTCTATCGAATAACCCATGCCGCCTAACACAGTAAACAATTGTAGGCAGATAGTCAAGAATGCTGCCGAAAAAAGATCCGTTGTCTCCATGAACCTCCACAAGATTCATGTATGAAGGAGTTATGAGGTCAGCTTCACAAAGAACGTTCACGCCATTTTTTGTTTTCAGTCTCAATAGGGCAAAGTCTTCAGCGTTAACATCAACCAAGTTTCCGTCTATCATTCGTTTCCTAAGAACAGTATCCACCAAAACGGGCTCAACTGTTTCAGGCTCGCCGAAGTACCAGTCAGAAAGGTCAAGCATGTGAACCATCATGTCCAACATCGCCCCGCCCGCCTCATTCTTTTTGTGTTTCCAAGCACGATAACCTCCCCTTCCTCCAATTCGAAGAATGGCGTAGTAGGGGTTTCCTATTACGCCATCCTCCAGAATCCTCTTGAGGCGCTGAAGGGACGGATGGAATCTATAGAGGTAGCCAACCATGACAAGTTTCCCTGTTTCTTTCTGCTTCTTCTGGATTTCTTCGGCATACTCGAGTCTGTAAGTCAAAGGTTTCTCGCAAAAAACGTTTTTGCCGCCGGCTAAAGCTTCAATAACAACTTCATGATGAAATCGTGTAGGAACACATACGTCCACCGCGTCTATACCATCTCTTTCGATTGTCTTCTTGTAATCGGTAGAGCCATCCACACCGTACTTTCGAGAGACTTCTCCAACAAGCTCGTTGTTGGTGTCGCATAACTCAACTACATCTGCATTCTCGATACCCCTGTAAGCTTCAAGGTGGCGTACAGCAATCTTTCCACACCCAATAATTGCAATTCTCACCATAATGGTCCCTCATTGAATGAGTATACTTTTAATGTGCGCTCATAAATAACTTGTAAGTTCAACTTTCCTACCCCCTTCACATATACTGATTATTGCATTGGCAAGATTCTTGGCCCCATTTGGCAACGCTGGAATCTTCCTCTTTCTTGCCTCATCTATGCTTTCCAGAATAGTCTTCACGTTTATTTCAGAAACCAACACAGCGTTCACTTTGTTGGCTAGGTGTTCCGCGTCTTCAATTCCCACAGTTCTAGTCAGCTCAGGGTTCAGAACCAACACCACCGGTTTTCCGTAAACCACAGCATCCAACACGGTTGAACCAAAATGCGACACAACAAGCTCAGCGCCAGCTAAAAGTTCATGAAATTCTTTTGTGAATGCAATGACTTTCCACTCAGGATGTTTCTTCAGGTATTGTGCAGGATTCACCTCACCCGTCTGTAAGACTATGTTCTTTATGTCGGTCTTCGATAAAGCGTCAAACAACAGTTTATGGCCATGGGTGCCGCCACTCACCAGAATGTACCCTCCGTTCCAAGGTTTAATTAGGGGCTTAGATAGTGTTGGACCAACAACCACGCCATCCAATAGCCTAGTTTGTTCCTCCCAATGCAGAGCCGTTATCGTGGAAAAAGGTTTCAGTATGCGAGCAACTCTGGATGGTACTGTGAATCGAACTAGACTCTCTATGTTGACTAAAGAAACACCCACCATCCAAGCAACAATCGCGGGTGGAAGACAAAAATTGCTACCTGTGCTAACGACAACGTCAAACTCGCGTATTTTCAGCTTCATGGAATCTAAAAAAGATCTGGCGAGACCTAGTGCAAAAATGTGAGCAGGAGTCTTCGGACCACTAGGCTTGACTAAAAACTTGACTTCGCCAAACTTGCTAAGCCGGTCTTCACTCAAAGAGTCTCCTTCAGGTGCAAAAAAAGTCAAAGATACCTTTGTGTGAAGTGCTTGGGCCAAAGCGTATGCGATTCCAGTGTGTCCTCCACCGCCAGCCAGAATCAATACGCGCCCTTGCACTTTGCCTCTCCAGCATTATCTCTCGCTTAAGGAGTTATATAGCTGTTCTTTCCATCTAGGTAGAAACGTTTAAATGACTATGAGATACGCTTAGTGAATTTGGAGAGTTGCGCAATGTCTGAAAAGCCTTCAAGTGGACTTGTTTATGAATGTGTGAAGTGTGGCGCTAAGGTCATGACTGAAGAACTGGAGCTGCGCGGTGGAGGAGTCAAATGCACCTTTTGTGGCTACCGCGTCCTCAAAAAGATAAGACCCCCAGTAGTAAAACGCGTGAAAGCCAAATAGCCCCAACTAGGTCTCCGTACGAACATCAATTATTGGGTGGCTAGAAAATCTCTTTCTCGCCAATCTTTCGTAATGCCTTCCCTTTAAGTTTGATTGTTGGAATCGTTGTTTCTTCGGGTTCTCTTTCGACGGTTTTTCGTTTCACGGTTTCTCCGCAGATGCCTCTGGGCAACATCCGCCTTTTTATGCATGTTGCGTAGCTGCAGTTTGCAACTTCACATTCCTCGTCGGTCCATCTGCACCAAATTCTGTTTCCACGGTAGAAAACAGCTTTTTTTCCGCATCGCAATAATTGGCATTTTGGAGAACAATATTTTGGGTCAGACAACACAAGCCACGACCTTGATTTTGAACAAAAGATTTCTTGAATTTGGTGTCGTCAGTCAATTATGGTTTGCACGGTCGGTGTTATAAACTTTTTTCTTTCTCTTTTCTTCCAAGAATTTTGTCGAGGCCGAGTTTTCTATGCATTGAAGCCAAAGCGAACATAATGATTATGAAGCGCTCGCGCTTTTTGATACTTATCCTCACTTTCTTGAAGATATGAACATTTCAGGACAACGAACGTTTCAAGTTTTGTTTTCACTACTTCCACTTTCCTGATTTTAAAGGTGTGACCATCAAGTATTTCTCTGGCAAACTTGAATCATATAGATCTAGGTGTTCAACAATGATTGACGAACTCCTAGGTTTGATTGAAAGACATGAACAATGGCGTGTCCGAGAATGTGTCAACTTAATTCCTTCAGAAAACGTTACCAGTCCCGCAGTTCGATCCCTCCTTTCTTCTGATCTTGCACATCGATACACATCAAGGCAGAGATTCTACATGGGCACCAGCTTCATCGACAAAATCGAACAACATGGAGAGAAACTCGCCAAAAACCTATTCGGGTGCCAAACTGCGGATCTGCGTCCCCTTTCAGGTCATTTGGCTGACCTCACTTACCTCGCCTGCTTCACAAAACCTAAAGATACTGTTTTATGTGTTTCACCTGATGACGGGGGATATCCTGGATTCTGGAGAAAAGGACTATCACGATTATTGAAACTCAGAATGATTAGATTCCCCTTTTCGAAAGAAGATGTGAACATCAAAGTTGAGGAAGCCACTGAATTGATTTTGCGAGAGAAACCCAAGGTAGTCATTTTTGGAGCAAGCATAATTCTGTTTTCTCATCCCGTGCAGGCCCTTGCAAAAGCTGTACATGACGTTGGCGCTCATGTGGGATACGATGGCTCCCATGTGCTTGGTTTAATAGCGGGAGGAGAGTTTCAAGACCCGCTTAGAGAAGGCTCTCAAGCTCTCTTTGGTTCCACCCACAAAAGTTTCTTTGGGCCTCAAGGCGGAATAATTCTCGCAGACAAGGAGCACGGTGAAGCCATTAAGAAACGAATTCACCCAGAGTTCGTGGATAACGCCCACTGGAACCGTATAGCGGCCTTGACCTTAGCCCTTGCAGAAATGACGACCTACGGAAAAGAATACGCCAGACAAGTAGTTCAGAACGCTCAAGCCCTTGCCAAGACATTGGCTGAAGAAGGATTTCCAGTGGCGTGCCATCAACTGGGGTATACAAGATCTCATCAAGTTCTTCTCAATTATGGCGGGTATAGGAAAGGCGGAGTTGTGGCTAGAAAACTTGAAAAATCTAACATTATCGTTGATAGCGGTGTCAGACTCGGGGTTTGTGAAACAACCAGAAGGGGAATGAAGGAAGAAGAGATGCAGACGATCGCACTTTTCATAAAGAGAGTGGTGGTCGATGGGGAAGACCCGAACAGCGTTAAAGCGGATGTCATCAAATTTGTTGAAGAGTTTCAAGAAATCGAATATTCATTTAAATAGCATTACACCTACATGCATGCACCTACGCTAATGACCAGAATTCCCTATGAAGCCTCTACAACAAACTTGAAATGCTACTTTTTGAAGTGTGGAATCACTGTCTTGCTTACGAGGTCAATGGATTTTCGAACGTTGGGGCCTATCGGTGAACCTACAACGAATTGAGAGATTCCAGCCTTCAGAAGCCTGTTGATCTGTTCAATACACACATCAGGAGTGCCGGAAACAGAGAAGGCTTCTACCATTTCAGGAGACACTGAACCAAATGCGCCTCCAAAATCACCAGCTCTTAAGGCTCCTCGAATCTTGTCAACCTTTTTCACGTCTATTTGATGTCTCTCCAATATCACGTTTGGACTTCCAGCAGCTATGAAAGCAACGACAGGAACCGCTGCCTGCGTAGCTTTTTCCAGCTTCTTGTGTACCGAGAAAGATGTGTAAGCTGTGATGTCTACGTCGGTCAATTTTTTTTCAGCTTCCTCGACTCCCAGTTTTATGCGACCAACGGCATAGTCAACATCTTTGGGGTGAGAGGCATTTATCAGAACTCCATCGCCAATCTTTCCTGCAGTCTTAAGCATTTTGGGTCCCTGTGCACCAACATAAACCGGAATTTGCCCCCTTGGTTTGAAGTTGAATTTCGTGCCCATCGCCTTGAATACTTTGCCTTCGAAGCTAACAGTTTTTCCTTCAATCATTCTCCTGAAGATTTCAATGGTTTCTACGACGGCAGTGAGGGGTTTCCTCATTTCCACCCCTGTGGCTGCAAGAGTTGTCTTGTCTCCTGCACCTATGCCCAGAACCACGCGTCCAGGAGCCAACTCGTCTAGCGACGCCATGGATTGTGCTGTCATAACAGGGTTGACGAGATAAGGATTAGTTACTCCTGGACCAAACACGATTTTTTTGGTGTAGAACGCCGCCTCTGCAAGAATAACGTAAACGTTGCGGTTGTTGTAATGGTCTGTTATCCAAAGGTTGTCAAACCCTCTCTTCTCAGCTTGAATCGCATAGAAGATTGTCTTCCAGTGAGCCTCGCGGGGAACAAATTCTATACCAAACTTAACCAATGTTAAATACCACCTAGATCATTTCATTTCCTCAATCGCTTTTGCAACACTCACTAGCTGCAACTCTTGCTCCAAGAACGCAATAGTCTTCTCAGATTCCAAGAGTACAGCAGCCTTGAGGAGTACCGCCAAACCTTTTTCAGTTGTGAGAGGCCCCAGCCGCCACTGGTCAAGTATGCTAGTCGCCAAGCTGCTTGGCATCTTGCTTTCTTTCTTGGATTTGAGTACAAAGTTTAAGAGCTTGTCTGAAAGCTTTTCTCGCTTTTCAAGTGGAATCGACTCGGCAATTTTCTGATAAGTCACAATAATACACCTCTAACATCTAGGGGTAGAGCATTTTATTTACCAAAACTCATTTTTATTTCTTTAGGAAACACATGGACGTTTACGACTTTGCAATCTTTGGTCTCCAACGAAATGCTTCGCATGCTAAAGAATCAGAAATATCACTTGGTGGGAAGACACTCGGCTGTCAAGCGTTGCAGATGGCTCTACGAAAGCCTCGTCCACAATCGATCATGCTACAAGCAGAAATTCTATGGAATAAAAAGCCATCAATGCCTTCAGATGACCCCCTCAGTTTTTTACTGCACCATGCGTTGTCGCTTTTGCTGGCGCGCCCAAAGCGGAGACCTTGGGTTGAAATGGAAAGAAAAGCTGCCAACCAACTGGGACGCACCTGAAGACATTATTGAAGGCTGCATCAAAGAGCAACTCAAGATTCTAAGCGGATACAAAGGAAACTCCAGAGCCAACCAAAAAAAAGTCAGAGAATCCCTAACCCCGAGACACGCAGCCATAAGCCTAACAGGCGAACCGACTCTGTATGCTCCTCTAGACGAGTTGATTCAAACCCTTCATAAAAAGAATTTCACGACATTCTTAGTTTCAAATGGAACAATCCCAGAAGCTCTGTCAAAATTGAGCGAAGAACCCACCCAACTGTACATATCGGTTTCTGCCTTCAATCAAGAAACTTTTTCATATGCTTGTCGCCCGCATACACCACACGCTTGGAAAAAACTTAACGAAACCTTGTCCATGCTTCCCAGCTTCAAATGTCCTACAGTAATAAGGCTTACGTTAGCTAGGCACCTAAACTTGAAACATCCTGAACTCTACGTACGGTTAATTGAAAAAGCCAACCCAGTTTACGTGGAGCCAAAAGCCTATATGCACATAGGTTTTTCGCGACTTCGTTTAAGTTTTGGAAACATGCCTACTCATCGGGAAATTCAGGACTTTGCAACTCAGTTGGGTGATGAAATGGGCTACAACATTCTCGATGATGTTCCAGAAAGCCGGGTTGTTTTGCTAAGTCGTTTGGAAAAACCTATAAAGCTCGCTTAGAGCTTCATTTTGGAAGCATTTCTGGCTGTGAGCAAGATGCCGTTGAAATCAATTCTTGAGAAGATTCAAGAAGAAATGAAAAAAAGAGAGAAAGTTCGAGAGAGAGTCCGAGAAAACATGCGGAGAGCAACCCGTCTGTCAAAGCAAGCCATTCTTTTTACACATCAAGAGAGATTTGAAGATGCAAGAAAAACGCTCAAGGAAGCGGACGGGCTTTTCTCCCAGCTCCGAGACATATCGAAGGAACATCCAGATCTATTCTACACTGGTTCGGTTAGCGCCGCCTTCGAGGAGTATGCTGAAGCCAACACTTTGCTCATACTCGTTGAAGAGGACCGATTTATAGATCCTGAGGAAATCGATGTTCCCTCATTCTCGTATATATTGGGTCTAGGCGATGTGGTTGGGGAGCTTAGGCGGAGAGCCCTCGACTCAATTCGGAAGGGAAAGATAGAAACAGCAGAGAAATGCCTAGAAATGATGGAACATATCTACTCTGAACTTACGGCCATGGACGACGCTTATCTCCTAGTTTCAGGGCTTCGAAGAAAATGCGATGTTGCAAGGCATCTCATCGAAATCACTAGAGGAGATGTCACCAATGAGGCTCGAAGAAGCATTCTGGAACACTCTATTCAAAAGCTAGAAGAGACAATTGACAAGAAAAGAAAGGTTGAAAGATCACAGCCTGAAGAAAACTAAAGCAATTTGGGGTTCCAGCTGGAATTGCCTATTAAGCTTAGCCCAAGATTTTCCATAGAGAAAGCTCACACCACGCAGCTACGCTTGTCCAAAAAGATCATACAAGAAGATACACTACCTGAAACCATTAAATACGTGGCAGGAGTGGACATTGCCTACACAAAAGACCGGTCTATTGGCGCAGTGGCTGTCCTCGATCTCGCTTCCTTATCTCTCATCGAATCTCAAGCAGTACATGTCGTAACTCGGTTTCCCTATATCCCCACCCTCCTTTCGTTCAGAGAGATCCCTCCAACCTACGCAGCCATAAAGAAACTGCAAACTCGACCAGACGTTATTCTCGTTGACGGGCAGGGAATCGCTCACCCATACCGC
Source organism: Candidatus Bathyarchaeota archaeon (assembly GCA_020346825.1). Lineage (GTDB taxonomy): Archaea > Thermoproteota > Bathyarchaeia > Bathyarchaeales > Bathyarchaeaceae. Next base: position 1,086,910 of record CP070791.1, on the reverse strand, counting down.
CTAGGGTTTGCTGCCCACATAGGTTTGGCGATAAACAGACCAACTATTGGCGTCGCAAAAAGTCTTCTGTGTGGAAAGGTGGAGCCAGTTGACGGGCATGAATGGAATCTTCTACTGGATAAAGGAGAAATCATTGGCGCTGAAGTCGTCACAAAATCTGGAACAAAGCCAACATATGTCAGCGTCGGTCATCGAGTGTCGCTAAGAACCGCTATAAAGATCGTTAGAAGCTGCACACGAGCCTACAGAATTCCAGAGCCTATCAGAATAGCCCACATATTGGCAAATAAAGAAAAAGCGAAAATGCGCGCGCGGGAGCGGAATTAAAGAGTCTCCTCAAAGGAAGCTTTCACAGTAGTCCATTCGAAGGTAGCTGGAGGATGGTATGAAGTTAAGAAAATCGTGAAAAAATCAGGCAGAAGGTACAGAAGACCTTTTGATGTTCGTGTTCACACCAAAATTGGCTAAGAGACTAGCGTAAGATCTAAACGCTTGCAGATATCCTTTGCTTCTTCTATTATGCTGTCGATGACCTCTTTCACGCTGACGATTTCATGGATTCTACCCACAACCATTCCAATGGAAACAACACCAGCATCAATGTCTCCTTCAATCCACGCTTTTCGACCAAGCGCGCCACTTATCACGGTCATCAACTCTCCGAGGGAAGCCCCCCTCTTATCCATTTCCCGCGCCTTCTCCGCTGGTTTGTTCTTGATAACCCTCATCGGCAAGCCGAGGGACCTATCAATAAGCGTAGTATCAGTTTCCCTGGCTTTTATCAAGAGCCCCTTGATTTCAGGATGCGCCACACATTCATGAGTTGCCACAAAGCGGGTGCCTATCACCACTCCTTCTGCACCCAAGGCTAAGGCTGCAACGAAACTGCGGGCATCGCAGAACCCTCCCCCTGCAACAACAGGTATTTCCAAAGCGTCCACCGTTAGAGGAACAAGAATCAGTGAAGTAACACCGTCCATGCCTGGATGACCTGCACACTCGAACCCAACGATGGCCACCGCATCCACCCCAACGCTCTCTGCCTTCCGAGCAAACCTCACCGCTGGCACTTTATGAATTACCTTTATACCTGCTTCTTTCAAGAGAGGCATATAGGGCTCTGGGCTTGCACCAGACGACTCAACTACTTCAACATCTTCATCAACGAACAGATCGATGTCTTCTTTGATGCTTCTCTGTCTCATCATAGGAAAAAGGTTTAGATTGACCCCGAAGGGCTTGTTTGTTAAGCTTCTTGTTTTCCGGATCTCTTCCCGAAGTTCTTCTTTGGTCTCAAAAGTTGTGGAAGCCAATATTCCCATTCCCCCGGCGTTAGAAACAGTTGCAACCAACTCAGCTCTTGAGAGAAGATGCATACCTCCAGCAATTATTGGATATTTGATACCAAACAACTCAGTTATTCTCGTTTTGAACATCTTGCAAATCACCTTCTAGCAATGTTGCATTCCTATTTTAGAAGAATCGTCTTTGCGTCTAGCGTTTGAGTGTCCAGAATAGTCATAGATGGGTTTTCGTTTAGGTAACCGCAGATCTCACCGGGATTTATTACAAGAGTTGCTTCTTTTCTGTAAGTTTTTGCTTCATGGGTGTGCCCATGGACGACTATATCATAGTTTCCGACATCAATTAGAGATTGAAGAAGTCCCATCTCATCGCCGTGCAACAACGCTATTCTTAATTTGTCAACAATCACTTCCGCAAATTTTCCTCGAATTTCAGCACCGATTTCCGTGAATCGGCTCTTAAGCAATTCTTTGTCACCATCATTGTTGCCAAAGACCCCAATCAGATTGGCTTTCAAAGATTTGAAATGCGGCACAACAAAGGGTGCCACGTAGTCCCCTGCGTGCAGCACCAACTCAACCCTTTCTTCGTTTAACCGTTTCACAGCCTTGTCAAGCAGAGGCAAGCGGTCGTGGGTGTCAGCGATTATGCCTACTATCATCTCATCACCACAACAATACTAGTCTGCAGTAACTTTTATGCATAAACTAGTTTTCATTGACCCTTTTCTTCTCTAAGCCAGCGCAGGTGGAAGCTGTCAAGAGAAAAACAACGATGAATGCAACAGAAAGTTGGAACTTTGTGATTACGTACGCATCCATTCTCCGTAGACGTCTTCGGGAACAAATATGCGATATAGATACGCTTCTCTAACCGTTCGCGCGCGCATTCTATTCTTTATGGAGCTTTTTATTATTCCTACGTCTTGCCTCTTTATCGCCTCAAGAACCAACGAGTTTCCTTAGGCGCGCGCGTCTCTTCTTTCCAGATTTAGAACCTATATTCTTGAGTAAGGATTGATATGAAGTGAGTTTCTCTAATGCTTTAATCCATGCTCCAGACTTTACATCTGTGTGTAGGACCTGGGTTCTTTCAACTTTTATCGCTTTCTCTGGACAAACTTGTTGGCAGGCTCCGCAATAAATGCAGAATTCTTCCGTGATCACGAGTTTCTTGTCTTCGTCTACTGAGATAGCTTCACTTGGGCAAGTATCAGCACAGATCTGGCAACCCTCTGGGCATAAGCTTGTGTCTAATTGAAGAGATCCTCTAAAAGGTTTGATGACAGAGATAGCGGCTTCAGGGCACGCACCCTCACACTTCTTGCAGAAGATGCATTCTTCTTCATCCACTCTGAAATCAACTATTCTTCCTGCGGGGTCTTCCCCCACCTTCTTGATAGTGACCTCTATGGCTTCCGTTGGGCACTCTTCTTGACATACGAGATCACAAGTTGCTGTAATGGCGCCGTACCAGCACTTTTTTGCATCAACCGAGATGAGCTTTCGGAGAGCAGGGAAGGCTTCAAATTCAAATACTGGGACCCTCTGTTCGCCATTTATCTCCATTCTTATGGCGTTTGTTGGACAGAGATCAACACATTCCCCGCAGAAAACGCATTTGTCGGCTTCAAAGTCGATGCAAGGCTTCTGCACCAATTTTCCATCTCGAGTCACGGGTGGAGAGAGCTTAGGTGCCTGCTTGGGGCAAATGGCTTCACAAATTCCGCAGCCCACACACCGGTCTTCATCTAATGTGAGAATGTGGCGCCTAGCTAGCGTTTTCCTCTCCAAAACAACTTTCGTGTCAAGCTGGTGTTTCACCACGTCTCCTTTCACGATGATCCCTCGTCTATGAAGGCCCCCAAAGCGAGTTCAGTGTTCTGTAGTCTTCTTCAACGCTTTTTCTGCCAGCTTAACTCCTATCTGAAACGCCTTAAGATTCAACCCTAAATACTTTTTTGGAACTCCAGCCTTAACCGCTTCCTGAAGGGCTTCTACACTCACTGCATCCCAAACTACGCTCGCAAAGCCGAGCATGATAACGTTCGCGACAATCCTTCTTCCTAACTTCTCAGCCATTTCAGTAGCTGGTACCTTGTATAACCGATACTTCTCTGCCAGTTTGCCAGGTTTAACGATAGTGCTGTCAACAATTAACATCCCACCTTGCTGGAGTTGGGGCAGAAACTTTTCGTACGCTTCCTGGCTCATGATTACCATAATCTCAGGATTAAGGAGGTAAGGATAGCTGATCTCTCCCTGGCTGACAACCACACCGCTGTAGCAGGCGGACCCCCTTGCCTCAGGCCCGTAAACTTGTGTAAAGGTGGCTTCTTTGTTATCGTAGAGAACAGCTGCTTGGCCAGTGATAAATCCAGCTGTCACGATCCCTTGGCCTCCGAAACCTCCGAACATGACTCCCCTTCTACCTTCTGACCTCATTTCTTCGCCTCCGCTGCGGCTCTCACCCTTTCTTCCAATTCTTTCAGTTCCTCGTAACACGATAGTTTTTTCTCCTTCTTGACAAAGTTTCCAAGGATTAGAGGCTTCCCCCTCTCAATCTGAACCTCCTTCGTATCTGCTTCATGTTTAACTACCGAGAACTCCCAAAACCATTTCGCAATATCATCCACTTCCCGAAGCCTGTTCCGCCTACCATAATTCACAGGACATGGCGAAAGAACCTCAATATATCGAAAGCCTTTCATTCCTAGTGCCTCAGCGATAGACCTTTCTAGAAGTCTTACGTGGATGCTCGTCCATCTCGCGACGTACACTGCACCTGATGCATCTGCCAGATATGGTGTGTTGAAGGCAGGTTCAGTATTACCGTAAGGAGTGGTGGTTGAGTAGTCTCTCTGGGGAGTGGTAGCTGCAAGTTGCCCGCCTGTCATACCGTAAATAAAGTTGTTGGTGCAGATGACAAGCAAATCTACGTTCCTTCTAGCAGCATGAATGAAGTGGTTGCCTCCTATGGAGAAGAGATCTCCATCTCCAGATATGACGCTCACACAAAGTTCTGGCTTGACGAGTTTGATCCCAACAGCGAATGGGATGGCTCTGCCGTGGGTGGTGTGAAAACCGTCCACATCCAGATACCCAGATCCTCTACCGCAGCAACCTATTCCAGACACATAGACCACCTTCTTTTTATCTATTCCAACTCTGTCCAGGGCTCTAGTCCAAGCATACAACGTTGGACCAATGCCGCATCCAGCACACCAGATATGCGGTAACCGCTCGGATCTGAGCCACCAGTCCATAGGATGCAGCTCTTGAGGTTCTTCCTCTCTTATCATCTTCCGGCTCAGTTTTTGCTCACCTTCTTAATCTCTTGATAGATCTCTTGTGGTGTAATCAGTCTGCCTCCCATTCTTGGAATAGGAACAACTTTGGAATCCCCACACGCTTCCCTCCTTACCTCCAAGTAGATTTGACCATAGTTCAACTCTGGGACAATGAACCACTCTACTTGCTTTGCCCACTTCCGTATAACGTGCTCTGCAAAAGGCCAGACAGTGATGAGTTTGATACTTCCAGCTTTGATTCCCTCGTCTCTGGCCATTTTAACTGCTCTCTTTGCGGGTCGAGAAACCTGCCCATAAGAGACTACCGCAATCTCTGCGTCTTCCAGGTGCTCCTCTTCCACATCAACTATCTCCTCTAAGTGCACTCGGATCTTGTCGTTTAGGCGTCTAACCAGCTTTTCTTGTGTCTCCGCGTTCGTTTCTGGATAGCCCTTTTCGTCGTGAGTGAGGCCTGTGGCGCAGATAGCGTATCCTTCACCCGCACTGGCCATCGGAGGGATCAAGTCTTCATCGGGCCTGTAGGGTAAGTACTCTCCTGGCGGAACTGTAGGCTTCTTCCGATCAATGAGTTTTATTTCGTCCTCAGGTGGGACCACCACCTTTCCGGCGCTGAGGCCAACGGTCTCGCTAGCGAGGAGAATAACAGGAACCCGATATTTCTCTGCGAGATTGAAGCAGCGTATTGTGAGATCGAAAGCCTCTTGGGGCGAGTCCGGTGCAAGGGCGATTATTTCGTAGTGTCCGTGGCTTCCCCATCTCGCCTGCATGACGTCCCCCTGAGCAGTAAGCGTTGGGAGACCCGTACTTGGACCTCCTCGTTGGATGTCCACAACGACGGTAGGGACTTCCATCATCACTCCCAAACCAAAGTTCTCCATCATTAGACTTAACCCGGGTCCAGATGTTGCGGTCATTGATTTGGCGCCCGCCCATGATGCCCCTAAGATTGCAGCCATCGATGCAAGTTCATCCTCAAACTGGATGAATATTCCACCTATTTCTGGAAATCTTCTGGAGATGTGTTCAGCTATTTCACTTGCAGGAGTAATTGGATATCCAGCAAAAAATCGGCAACCGGCCGCTATTGCTCCCTCTGCTACGGCGATATTGCCGTACCAGAAGTGTTTGCCCGTTAAAACCGCCTTTCCCGTTGATCCCCCTCCGTTGATGCGTTCTCCTTCTTCTCTTCAACCCATATGGCATATTCTGGGCAAATTACTTCGCACAAACCGCATGCGACGCAACTTTTTCCCTTCTCCGGTTCTTCAACAGCCTCTGGAGGGTGATAGCCTTTCTCGTTTACTTTCTCAGATTCTTGGAGCACCTCTTTAGGACAGAGTTCGATACACAAACGACATTGCTTGCATCGTTCATCTATACTGTGGATTTCTCCTCGAGAGATTTTCACCCTCTGAGTTAGCAGAACCTTGCCACTTGCTCGCATTTTTGTCTCCATCAGACTTCTACCAAGATTCGACTTTGTCTCGGATATAAAGGTTCACAAATGTAAAAGTTACAGAAAAGACATACATGCACTACGACATCGGTACTATAGCCCAATTGTCAACTCCATTCTATAAGCATTCAAGGCTTCTTCGGTGTTGGTTTCAAAGAAGGAGGCCAATTCCTAGTACAGTACTTAAAGATAAGAGGAAGTTCAGCCATCAATGAACTGATCAACAGGTGCTTCACATGGTCCGATATGTCGGCATTCATGAAAAAGGAGAGTTTTCCCTCCGCGACTTACTGAAATCTGTGAAGAATAGACCAGATTTTCACAAGACAGGAGCGTTGGCCACCTTCATAGGTGTAGTTCGCGGCGAAACTCGAAACGGCGAAACCGTGAAAAAGTTGATTTTGGAGGCTTATGAGGAAAAAGCCAACGAGGTTCTTGACAACATCTGCAAAGAGCTTAAGAAAAGGGAGGATGTGATTGATGTTCAGATTCACCATCTTGTTGGGGAGTTTATCGCCGGTGAGGATTTAGTATACGTTGTGGTTGCTGGAGCTCATCGACAAAACGTGTTTCCTGTTTTGAAGGAGGCTGTGGAACGCTACAAAAAAGAAGCCACCATATTCAAGAAGGAATATACAATCGACAAAACAGGTGCCCTAAAATCACATTGGATCAGCGAAAATAAAACTAAACAGTCTCGCGAAAAAAATGATAGTTCAATCTAACTCGTGAACAATGTTCCCTTCAACAACTCTCAATATTCGCAGCACACTTTTTTACCGCACACAATATTACGTTGTGGCAAGATCTTTTGATCGATATACTTAAGTTATAATGGATCTTCAACTCTTATTCTGGAGATGAAAAGATTGGCTACCCTTGCCTATGTTTTGATTACCTTGAGGTCAGGTGCTGAAAGGGATGTATGCAACAAAGTTTCTAATTTCGAAGAAGTAGTTCAAGTGGATGAACTGTACGGTGAATACGACGCCATCGTGAAGGTACAAGTTGAGGATCTAGCGCAATTGGACAAGTTCTTAACAGACAGACTTAGAGCATCACCTGACATCTTCCTAACGACAACTATGATCGTAGCCAAAGAATACAGACATTAGACAAAGAATTCTTTTCTCATACTTTCTACTAACCCGTAGTATGGTACTCATCGTGAATTGCCAAATCTTAAATACAAGAAGGCTGTTACCCCCGTTTGGTAGGGGCTAGGGGAGCTGGGTTAACCTGGCTGAGAGGACGACTGGTTGGTCGTCGACCCTTTGAACCTGAACCAGGTAATGCTGGCGGAGGGAAAAACATGAATGAAAGAAGGATTCCAACAAGAATATTAGCTGAAGGATCTGTCGTTGTCGCCCTAAGTGTTGTTTTGAAAGATATTCTACCACCAATATACCATCTTCCTCAAGGAGGATCTGTGAGCGCAGCAGGCATGGTGCCACTGCTATGGTTTTCTTTGAGAAGAGGTTTACGCTCCGGGTTAGAAGCTACCGCCATTTATGGACTAGTTCACATGGCTTTGCCCGGAAGCTACATTGTTGACCCAGTACAAGCTTTGCTCGACTATCCCATAGCATTTGCTGCTCTAGGGTTAGCAGGAATGTTTAGAAAATATCCATTGTTGGGAGTTGGAGTAGGAATCTTTGGAAGATTCTTAGCTCACTTCACTTCAGGTATCTGGTTCTTTTCAATGTACGCTCCAGCTGGAACGCATCCAGCGGTTTACTCAGCTGTTTACAATGGAGGCTATCTTCTTGTAGAGTTCATTATAAGTGTTATAATCATATACGTCTTCGTCAAAAGGAATCTGATTGATGTCTATCTGTAAACTGCGATTTGCCCGCATGCATGAAGCCATCTGCCGTAGAAAACGAATAAAAAGAGGTATCTAACAACATTCTTTAAGAACAAATTATCCTCGCGGCTAGGTATCGCCTACTCGTTTTTCAGGTTCATGTACAAGAAACAAGACCACAAGAACCTCTGGAACAATTAGTGCAGCTGCTACGTAGAAGGGTAGTTGAGGAAATAAGTTTACATAGAGGTAGTTGCCCAGCAACATGCCGAAACCCATCATGACGGAGCTAATGAAGTTTGTGAACCCGTTTACTTTGCCTCTATTTGCTGGAGGCACAAGATCTGTTGCAAGCGCCATCACCGTAGACATTCCTAATAATTGACCGATTGCTAGTAGACACATAGAAATCATGGCGATTGGAAGATTGGCAGTGACAAAAAGCAGTGTAGACGCACCTAGGACGAGTAGCCCAACAACCATCGGTGTTTTCCTCCCGAACTTGTCAACTATCTTCCCGATCGGAATGGAAGCCACGACCAAGGTCAACAAGAGTGGGATGTAGACGAGCCACCACTGCTCCTCCGGTATTAGAAGCACATCTCTGGCATATATTGCGTTAATCACCTGAGTAAGCGCTATTCCAAACATCACGAACGTCTGAACCACAAAGAGCCACCACATTGATCGAGGAACGACCTTCCAGACGCTAAAGCTCTCCCTAATCGCTTTAGGATACGAAGAGATGAAATAGCTGAAGCGGATTGACTCTCCTTTCGTCATGACTTCCTTTAACCTAAGCCGCAACACTGCAGCCGTGAGAAAGAGAAGTGTCACGATTAGATAGACGATTCGCATACTCGTCACCAACCCAAATTGCAGCAACAGAAAACCTGCGATTAGTGGACCTGGGGTGTTGAAGGTACCATGGATAAGTTGTATGATGGATGATCCCATGCCCCTCCGCTCTGGAGGAAGCGAATCTTGAACCATTGCGAACAACGCTGGCTGATAGATTAGACAAAGGCTGTTCACAATAGAACCTAACAAAATGAAGTGCCATGATGGAGCAAGCGCAAAGAACAGATATGATAGAGACATCCCGAAGGTCATGGTCGATATGAGCCATCGTCTTCCATATTTGTCTGCGAGGTAGCCGCCGGGAAAAGCTACGGCTGCTATCGCAAGAAAGTTTGCAAAGCCTATGATTCCTAAAACCACGCCGGTTCCACCCAAAGCTTGAACGTAATACTGGAAATTAGGGCTAGGCATCTCCATGGCAAGATCCATTACAACCCAGCTGAGAACAAGAATCCGAAAGTTGCCAGAAATGAACGAGAACTCTCGTCTAAGAACGTCTCCTAATCCCACACACTTCACCTTTGTCCATGAACCAACGACATTAGCCAATAAAAATCTAGAGGATAAAAACTAAACGTCAGATTGTGAACCCAAAGCAACAAACACTGGAAGCAAAACTGAAGAGAAACCTAACTTCAAACACAAGTTCTCTTCACCCACGATTCAGAAACCCTTCTAGGCTTCCTTGCCCACCCCCTGTTTTTTCCACCAGAATCTTCTCACCTACTCGTAGGCGCATCCCATCGAAAGCTGCCAAGGTAGGGATCCCCGTCTTTTTCTCTATCAATTCAACTTCGCGGTTGGGTCCACTGAAAATCATTTTCATCCCAAAATGGGTGGCTACAACCATTTCTGGCCTGACCTCTTCCACAATTTTCACAGCGTCTCCAGGAGTCATGTGGCCCATCCAAGGGTTCCCGGAGGGTCTCATAACGCACAGAATGAGCAATCTAACCCCCTCGTAGGTCTTCCCAACTCCTTCAAAGTATTCCGTGTCTGACGTATAACCGATATCTCCAACTGCTGGAGTTTCAAACCTGAACCCAACCGTTTCAAGGTCAGAGTGTTTAGCCTCCGTGACCCCGATTCTTGTGTCGTCAACATAGAAGACATCTCCAAGCTTTACTTCTATTACTTTTTCAGGTATTTTTTGATGGTACATGGAAATCGCAGGTCGGCTTTCATTGTTGCCAAACAAGACATTATGGGGCGCCGCCACGATGCCCCGCTTTCGCAGCATCCCCCCAGTCATGGCTTCGATCAAAACCTCTGCGTTAGTATAGTGATCTGGGTGACCGTGGGAAACCAGCACCGCCTTGATTTTCTGGGGGTTCAACCCCATTTCTAGAGAGTATATAAGGGCACCGGGACCAGGGTCTAGATGCATGTTGAGGTTTTTAGACAGGAAACGGATTCCTCCAGTTCTCCGTTTCTGAGTTATGGTAGCGAATCTTCCACCGCCTGTCCCCAAGAAAACAAGTTCAACCTCAGTCATGATTTTTCACCGAGAAGAGTTCGAAGTCAATTCGCTTGTCATTAGATCAGAATATTGCAGAGAACCATTATAAGCCATTTGAATCCGGTGGTGGGGTAGAGAGAAGTTATATTGTGAATCGTTGTGAACATAAAAGTGGGAGCCTTTCCAAGTGAGGATTGTAATTCGTGTAGGCGGTTCTGTGGTGGCTTCTCCGCCCAATCCATCTCTTATCGGCAAGTATGTTGATTTGCTGAAGGTTCTTAAGGATCAGGGGCATGATATTGTTGCCATTGTTGGCGGCGGCTCCCTAGCCCGCGAATTTATCAGAATTGCGGGGGAGTTGGGCTTGGATGAACCTAAAAGAGATTGGGCTGCAATTCACGTTTCGCGTTTGTTTGCTCAATTGTTTGCAATGCGTTTAGGCGA
>CP070791.1:1070178-1076168 GCA_020346825.1 Candidatus Bathyarchaeota archaeon | reverse complement strand
ATACACTTGCTAAGATGACAACCATAATCATTAGAACCGCAAAAAAGGATTTCCACCTCATGGATAAGGATAATAGATGTTTTGTCTTAATGTCAGGAGCCTCTTCCACTCCCCTCATCGTTATCACAGCTGCTTCTCCGAAGGTGGAGAGCTTGTAACTTCCATCCTCCATCTTCGTCAGGAGTTCTCCGAGGTTTTCAAGATGATAGGTTAAATGGGAGCTAGAGATCCCGAGCGCCTCTAGGATTGTTGAGAAGTTCCTTGGCTTATCTGAGAGCATTCTAAGGATCTTACGGCGGGCAGGGTGCTTCAAAGACGAGAACATAATCGAATAGGGTTCTTCCTCTGAATTGACCATGATCTAACTACCAGGATATATGTATATTGAAACAAGGAGTGAAAGTTTTTTTGGTCAAGAAAACTTGACTAGCGTATTGTGCGATAGGTCAAGAAACCTTTACAAAAATTCTTTTATAACGTATTCGTCATGAAATGAATCGTTGGAGCCTCTGAGATGAAGAAAACAGGATCAACATCGTTACGATTCCCTTTCGATCGCGCGGAGCCCGGGGCATTTTTTTCCTGTGCTAGCGCATGAAAGCAGTGTTTGGATACCAATCGGCTCACACACCACGGCTCCAACACTCAAGATCTCCTTCCACTATAACTGCGGAGTGATATGAAAACGAGTCGGCAAACGATGATGATGAAGAGACCTCTTTTGCACATGATGACTTGGAGATGTACGAGAGCCTGTAACTATGACTGCTTGTATTGTAGCTTTGCCTCGAATCCTTATGCCGTGAATGAGATTGACACTGAAGGTGGCATGCGTATAGTTGATGAGCTTTATGAGATGGGGGCTAAGTGGTTTGGATTAAGTGGTGGGGAACCTCTTTTACGGAAGGATATTTTTGAGATAATTGCTCATGCGAAGAGCCTTGGTATGAACGTGAGTCTTATAACGAATGGCTATTATGTTAAAGGAAATGTCCTCGACTGTCTGATCAAAAATGAGGTCATGACCGCCATAAGTCTTGATGGAACGGAAGAAACAAACGATTTTGTGCGCGGAAAAGGTTCCTATGCAACCGCTCTTAAAGCCATGGAGAAACTGTCCGAGGCAGGAATCTTTGATTGCATCGTAGCAACCCTAAATAAATTCAATTACAAGGATGTAGATAGTATTGCCCAACTGGGAGCAGAGTACAACGCTACTCGAGTAGTCTATCACAATTATGTTCCGGTGGGTAGAGCGCAGGAGCATTTGGAATTGGCTCCTTCACCACGGCAATATGAGTGGGTTTGGAATAGAATCTATGACCTCATTCAGGAATACAAAGGGAAACTCAGCATAAACGTGTATTGTCCCTTCTTTGCTCGCATCGCAAAAGAGCGAGGCATGCCAGATTTCGATTATTGGTTCAACAACGTTTTCCTTGGTCAATGCTTCATAGGCGGCAGATACATGGGCCTACTTGAAAACGGAGATGTCCGACCATGCGGGTTCAATGAAGGTTACAGGATGGGAAACATCAAGCACAAATCGATGAAGGAAATCTGGACTGAAATGCAAAACTTGGAATTACATCACAAACTCAGAGACCGAAGGAACTTAAAGGGCAAATGTGGCGTATGCGAATACCGTGAAATATGTGGTGGATGCCGAACCAGAGCGGAAATTTATACCGGAGACCTCTTCGCCTCTGATCCCGCATGCGCATATATTCCAAAACTCTTGTGTGAAACGCGCTTACCTGTTCCTAAAACTGAAAGTCGTCCACGCGCGCAAAACATACGGAAGACTTTTAATTTGAGTATTTGCGGAAAGAACCTAGATAATTCATGAAATGACCAAAAACTGAACTCGATTTGCGGTGAGAACTTGATGGACTCTGTCTCATGACTATGGAATCAGTGAGTTGACTAGTAGATACACGCGACATTCTTTACACTTTTCGTATTTTGTCTCGTTACAATCTCGGCACAACATTTTGTTGAGTTCAATAATCTCAGAGTTCATTATCCAACCTCAATTACAATTGATAGAAATGAAACGTCTAGCACTAAATAGACTTGTTTCGTAGACTGAAATATTTCAAGAGCGAAAACAACAGAAGCATGAAATACGGCGAATTCTTGTTCAAGTCGAGATTTTGCTATGAAGGGCTCTTAAAGTTCCGGAAACTCCTACAACATGAAAACGTGCGGGTATTTCATCAATCCTCGTTATTGAAGCGATTGAAGCTCTGACTTTTTCAAGGGCTTTGTGAGAACAGCCAATGACGACATAGTTTCTTTGTGGATTGTACTCTATGAGGGTTAGATTGGCTTGGCTAGCGCCGTATTCCCCGAAGAGTCTAAGGACAGCGTCCCAAACAGCGTTCATGACTTTCCTCTGGTTGAGAGGCTGTTCGGTTGAGAATCTAAGTGCCAAGTAACGCTTTCTTACCCGTTTCGACATGGCTTTTCCTTTCTACGACTTTTATTCCTGGAGCAACATAGCCTGGGCCTAGCTTTTCTCTGTTCCGTTCAACTACGGCAAGAGGGTTCTTTGAGAGGGCGTTCAAAGCAGACGGTATGGACATGTCGAAGAGAGTTGCGAGGGCAGCGTGTTCATAGGGTCCTCTCACGAAATCCTCGCTTGTTGCTCCGCTGGAAATGATGATTGGCACTTTAAACCTTTCCGCTATTGCCGCTTCCTTTCTCAGACGAGAAAGAAGTCGAATTCTTGAAAAACCGGTTAACAGCAAGAGAGGAGTTATTTCTATCTCAAATGAAGACAAGGATTTTGAAGCCAGTTCCGCTTCTGCATGATCAAAGAATCTCCTACGTAGATCGGTGGCGGAAAAGTGAAGGAGATCAACCCTTCGATCTTTGGCTGCTTGTCTAGCGACACTCTTAGAAGTGCATGCTACTGAGACGATCTCGAATTTTCGCCTGTAACGACGTAAATCACGAAGAAGTTCTCGGGGTGTTTTTGGAGAGATATTTACTCTCGTGATGAGGTCTATCTTGGCATTATCGCAAATTCTTCTCAACTGGTTGATTTGGTCTCGCACGACATAATGCGGAAGAACTAGGCCGACCAGATGGTATCCCAGTTCAGAGGATTTTTTAACCATTCTCTCTACTTGATTCAGGTCTTTGATTTGTGCACGGAGATGTAGATCAACAAACCTTCTCATTTCAGCAACCCAAGTTTCTGGCAAGCCTTGATGATTTCTTTAACCTTAGCTTTCTTGAATCGTAAGCGTATGCGAATGGGATCAGATGTGCGAAGCTTAAGCTTTCCTTGGAAGGCGGCTTGTTTATCTAATCTAATGTAAAGACTTCCCCTTTCCACATGGAGATGAATTTGTTTACTTAGCGTCCTCTTGTCTGATTCACCAAGGGAGAAGGAGAGATTCTCAACCAGAGCACTTATTGCTTCCTTATCTCTGATTTTGGCCTCAAAAAGGGTGATAGGGTTACCGTAATGTCCCTGCAGATTACTTTCTTTGAATGTTATGTCCTCTGCGTAGTTACTTGGAAGGACTTGCTGCACTGCCGCAACAACTTTTTCAATGTTCTCAGTTGCATTGGCGGAGAATCTAATTTCAATGTAGGCTATTGAGATATGAGACAAAACACGCCACAACCATTCCAGAATGTTTTTCTTGCTAGGATATTTGGGCTTCCAATCCAAGTCCTTACTTTGCGGATACTGCCAATACGCTGCAACGTTCCGTTCAGTTTTCGTTCTTCTTCTCGAGTGGCCGGGTGAACCCAAATTCGAAGACTGCCTAAGACCTGTTCAAGATCCTCTTGTTTCAACTCTATTGAAAACTCGTTCCTTACAGATTTTACTCCTCCTTTGAACTCTCGTTTGTGCTGCATGAATGCTCAAATGAAGTTCTATTACGTTTATTGATATAAATGTCTTCAAAGTAGCCAAAGATGCATCGTTGGCGCAACAAGAATCTCCTGATAACTACCTGCAACTTCTCTTCCGGTTCAAATGGTTGAAATTGCCGCAAAATTAATAATCCTCCAACCAATGCTATTGCAGCACACATGTAGAAGAGGCATGAAACCCAGAGATGATTCCAAAAGAATTCTTCGTAACAAGCGGAAAAGCGATAAGTCCGGTTTCCGAACTCAACGCTTTTGACCTAGCTCTCAGAAAGGCTGGAATCGCTCAGTGCAACCTTGTTCCTGTTAGCTCTATACTCCCGCCAGAATGCAAACAAAGGCACACACGAAAAACATCCGCAGGTGCGATAACCTACGCAGTAATCGCTAGGATGGATGGAGAAGAAGGAACAATGATTGGCGCAGGGATTGCGTGGGCCTGGGAGAAGAATAAGAAGTATGGACTCGTTGCTGAAGCCCAGGGGTATATGAATTCTAAAGTGTTAAGAGAGACTCTGGAATGGAAAATCAAGGAGATGGCGAAGATAAGGGAGATAGAAATCGGCAAGATAAACTATCGAAAAGAAGTCTTGAAGGTGCCAATAAACAATTATGGTTGCGTTATGGCTTCACTCGTTTTCACTATTTGACTTCTGAGACGCCGAAATACTAAGTTTTTTTCTCTCTTCTTTCGCGAACTGCCTTTCGACTTGGTCGAACTTTCTCTGCACCATGCCCTTTGTGACGAAGACCACGAATCTCTTTACCTGCGCTGGTCAAACCACGGAACACTCGACCATGATGAACGTCCTCACAGATCCAATTGACATTCACATCCGATTTAATGGCTGGATGGCTTGGATCTATCATAATAACCTCAAACCATTTAAAGCGGCCATCTTGCCAAACCAAGTAGGAGTTTAACACCTCTAGGTTTGGAAATTTCTTTGCCCCCCGCTCTTCAGCTATTAGTCTTGTGCTTTTCGCGAGTTTGTATTTGGTGACACCCATCCGTTTTTGTCTACGACCAGCTTTAGGTCTTGTCTTTCTCATACCTGAACGTCTTACGCGAACCCGGACCACAATGAATCCTTGTTTCGCCTTATACCCCAAGTTCCTTGCCCGATCGAGGCGAGTAGGTCTTTCAATTCTGACGATTGTTGGTTGTTTGCGCCATTCTATTGCTCTTTGCCACATCAACTCTTTAACGAAAGATTCCTCTGGTTTTTTCCAAGCCTTTGCGATGTATTTGTAAGCCATTCCATTTCCTCCGTTGTGGCGATTCAACCTTGGGGTTACAGCTCTATGGGATCTACTTCTCCAAACAGCTTGTAGCTATGAGCCACGAAACGATTAATAAGTCTTTTCGGCCTTTTCCACGAGTTTGGCTTTTTCCACTAGAAGGTATCCACTATGATTTTCCCAAACTCTCTTGGCTTGAAGCACTTGGATCTTCTTCTTGAAAAATAGTGCATCCAGAACCAGAGTTTCATATTCGCCACCCTCACCAACTAGTGATATTTGATATTTTCTGTTTAGTTCAACAAGACTCTTCAGAGTTGATGAGTTGATTTTCCTTCCCAGCCAACTCTGGTCGAAACCGTACGCGAACACGCCCACGATGATAACCTCAAAATTCAGGTCAATGATTTCTTTCAACAGTCGTATAGAATCTTCATGCCATAATGGTGCAATGGATTTGAGATTCAATTCTCGGCATATTTTGTCAATTCGTTCCTTCTGATACCGTGATGATATTGCTCCGTAGACAACTCCCTCCACGTCGAGGGTTGCAAGCAGATTTTTGAGATCTTGAAGTTCTGTTTCCTTAATTCCAACGGTTCCAGCTTTCACCAAAGGGATTTCAACTGCTTTAGCAAAGAGATTTGTTAAATGAATATTGGGGAAATGGAACATCCAGCTGTCTCTTCGCTGGGGAATCATGGTGACAAGAACATCTATTTCATAGCCTAGTTCCAAAGCTCGGTAGAGAGCCAAAACAGAATCCTTTCCCCCAGTGACTAAAGCGGCGATGCGCAAATATCACACAACTCAACTTACCACTAGTGTTTCCTTTTGTTAATAGGTTACTACAT
>CP070791.1:1063254-1070078 GCA_020346825.1 Candidatus Bathyarchaeota archaeon | reverse complement strand
TCTTAGCTAGCGGAGAGTTCACGCTAGAGGTTACAAGTCCCATCGAGAATTTGGACGCCTTTTTCTCCTGAATGTAATCTGCAAGGTCTTGCGCCATCGCTAAGGGATCATCAGAGAGACCGCTTCCAGAGTTTACTAAGAACAGAATCTTTTTGTACCGTCTTTCGAGCTGAGCTGCCGCTTCGTACATGTTCTTTCCAGGGAAACCTGGGTCATCTGGAGTCAACACAATCTTGTTTCGCCAACCTACCTTGCTCATTGCAATTTGACTCATTGCAGCATTCAAGGAGTACAATGACCTGCCCGATCCACTGCAGACTACACAATCGGCAGCTTTCAGATTTTCATACAATGGCAAGAGTTTTCTCTTCTTTATCCTGAGAAGGTTGTCTCTAATTCTGTTGACGTATCCCACACTGCTAATCTTGCTTCCCACTTACACTCACCACATTCCCAAAGTTCCAAAGGCGACCACAAATTTTAAGCATGCAATACGTTTGCTCTCTGAGCTACTCGTGAGATCTAGACCTACATTTATCCTTTTTGAACAGATAAAATGATGTCTTCAGAATTCTTCACATATTTTCATAACTATCTGCCTTCCAATTTACTGTTGCCAGTGGGCGCGCGTATGCATGTGAACCCACAACGGTCTTCTATCTTTCTATTGAGTTTTCTATCTAGGCTTTTCTAGAACACTTCCTAGGTGAGCAGGTTGCACAAGGTGGGAATATCGAGCAAGGTAGCCTCTTCTGATTTTAGGTTGTTTTGGCTTCAGCAGCTTCAAACGAGTCTCCAACTCTTTATTGCTCAGTTTTACGTTTAGTCTCCTCCTTGGAACGTCAATTTCAATCAAGTCTCCACTCTTTATAATAGCAATAGGTCCGCTGTCAGCTGCTTCAGGAGAGATGTGGCCTATGCAAGGTCCTCTGGTGGCTCCTGAGAATCTTCCGTCGGTGACTAGTGCAACTGATTCAGCTAATCCCATTCCAGTGATAGTGGCTGTAGGGGAAAGCATTTCCCGCATTCCTGGTCCTCCTTTTGGACCTTCGTAGCGGATGACAATCACGTCTCCTTCCCGAATCTTCTTGTTCATTATGGCTTCCATGGCCTCTTCTTCAGAGTCGAAAACCTTGGCTGGACCTACATGGACAAGCATTTCAGATGATATAGCCGTAGCCTTTACAACTGCCCCTTTCGGCGCTAAGTTCCCTTCAAGAATAGCTATACCCCCCTCAGGATGAACCGGATTGCTTACAGGGCGAACAACGTTGGCATCAAGGACGACAGCCTGCTCGATGTTTTCGCCAACAGTTTTTCCTGCTACAGTGATGGCGTTCAGATGAAGAAACGAGCTCACCTCCTTCATAAGGGCGGGGATTCCACCCGCTGAATCCAAATCTTCCATTGTATAGGGTCCACTTGGAACCATATTGCAGAGGTGGGAAACTTTTCTACTCAACGTGTCGAAAAGCGCTAAGGGCAAAGAAACGTCAGCTTCCCGCGCTAATGCCAAGAGATGCAAGACGGTGTTGGTTGAGCCACCCAAGGCCATATCTACCATGATTGCATTTTCAAAAGCGTCCAAAGTGAGAATGTCCAAAGGCTTCAAATCTTCCGTAACCAATTCAACAACTCGTTCTCCACTGTTCTTGGCAATTCTAAGCCTTGCTGCGCCAACAGCAGAAGGAGTGGCACAACCAGGCAAGGACATGCCTAGGGCTTCGGTCACACAAGCCATGGTATTTGCAGTAAACATACCATTACAGGAACCGCAACTGGGACATGCAACATCTTCAAGCGTCTTCAACTCTTCTTCACTCATCTTTCCAGCGACAAACTCTCCAACAGCTTCGAACACCGAAGCTGTTCCAACTCTCTTTCCTTTATAGGTGCCAGAAAGCATGGGGCCTCCAGTAACGACCAACGCAGGAACATTAAGCCTAGCTGCAGCCAACAACATGCCAGGAGTTATCTTATCGCAGTTTGTAACCAAAACCATTCCATCAAACCTGTGCGCTTGAACCATAACCTCAATCGAATCAGCAATTAGTTCCCGGGATGGTAAAGAATAGCGCATTCCTTCGTGGCCCATAGCCAACCCGTCACAGACGGCTATAGTATTAAACTCAAAGGGCACTCCACCAGCGGATAGGATTCCGACTTTAACAGCATCAGCGACCTGATCCAGATGGACGTGACCTGGAACCACCGTTGCATAACTATTTACTATCGCAATGAAAGGTTTGCCCAAATCTTTATCTACGACTCCAAGAGCTTTCAGCAAGGCTCTATGGGGAGCCCGTTCAATCCCATGTTTTATATCGTCACTTCGCAACTTTAAACCTCCACGAAACTTTCAGTTGGGTCGTCAGAAAATAGATACACAATGAAGACACAGAAAAGCTTTTATATTAAATCCATTGCTGTTGCTCTGGAACGAGGAGTTAGAAATGGGGGATCGTTTTATCGAGTAGCTTCCCCGAAAAGATAAGGTTTTTTGATACCACTCTCAGAGATGGTGAACAAACCCCTGGAGTTTCACTGACACCCGAAAAGAAACTCAGGATTGCTGTGAGCCTAGACAAACTGGGAGTAGACGTTATCGAGGCTGGTTTTGCTGCGGCTTCTAGGGGAGAGATGAGTGCCATAAAACTAATTGCCAAAGAAGGGCTTAAGGCAGAGGTTTACAGCATGGCTAGAGGAGTAGGAAGAGACATAGACGCTGTGCTGAAGAGCGACGCCGATGGGGTACATCTGGTTGTTCCCACGTCAGACCTACATCTGGAACAGAAGCTGAAGAAAAGTAGAGAAGAGGTTCTGGCACTCACTGAAGATTGCACTCAATACGCCAAGGATCATGGGCTCTCTGTCGAGCTTTCAGCTGAAGACGCCACAAGAAGCGACTTCGAGTTTCTCATCAAAATGTTTGCTGCAGGCGTTTCTGCAGGTGCAGACAGGCTTTGCCCGTGCGACACTGTAGGAGTATTGACACCTGAAAAAACTCAAGAGCTTTTCTCAGGATTAAAGAAAAAGTTCGTCAACTTTTCGATAAGTGCTCACTGCCACGATGACTTTGGGTTGGCAGTAGCAAATTCCCTAGCGGCTCTGAAATCTGGAGCAGATCAAGTCCACGTTGCAATGAACGGATTAGGCGAGAGAGCGGGAAACGCTTCTCTTGAAGAAATTGCTGTTGCCTTGAGAGCAATCTACAATTTGAGAATATCTGTTAAAACCGAGCTTCTGTTTGATACATCAAGGTTGGTGGCTCGATTGACGGACTTCCCTCTCCAGCCAAACAAAGCAATTGTGGGAGACAACGCTTTTATCCACGAATCAGGCATGCACACCCATGGTGTGTTGGCTCATCCTTTAACATACGAACCTTTCTCTCCCGAAATAGTTGGACGCACGAGAAGATTAGCATCTGGTAAACACGCTGGATCTCGTGGAATCAAGGCGTCTTTAAATGAAATGGGGCTTAATCCAACGAATGAACAACTAAAAGAAGTCTTTCTACGGGTGAAAACATTGGGGGATAAAGGGAAAAAAGTTACAGATGCAGATTTGCAGGCAATCGCGGAAGCAGCTATGGGGTTGCCGAAAACTCGCCCGATAAGACTTGAAGAATTAACGGTTGTAACTGGAGACAGGGTTACCCCAACAGCTTCTGTGCGATTGAACCTCAACGGCGGCGTGCTCACAGAAGCAGCGACCGGAGTAGGTCCAGTGGATGCGGCAATGAAAGCTGTTAAGAAAGCTATCTTGGCTGTTGAACCGATACAACTGGAGAACTATTCCGTGAAAGCGATTACTGGTGGCACCGACGCCGTCACTGAGGTGGCAGTCCAGCTTCGAAGGAGTGATAGAATGGCCACGGCCGTGGCAGTCAACGAGGACATAGTAATAGCGAGCATTGAAGCAATGCTCAGCGGCATGAATGTATTATTGACCAACTATAACAAGCTAGAATTAAAGGAGACATCATGAAATGGTTAAAATGTCTGGGGCACAAGCCCTCATAGAGGCTTTGAAACGGCAGAAGGTAGATGTAATATTTGGCATATCTGGGGGAGCTATCCTTTCAATACATGATCTTTTGTACGAACAGGATGTTGGAATGAGACACATCCTTGTTCGACATGAACAATGCGCAGCCCATGCAGCTGATGGCTATGCCCGAGCCAGTGGACGACCAGGAGTATGCATGGCCACATCAGGCCCTGGAGCCACGAACCTTGTTACAGGCATAGCGAATGCCTACCTAGACTCTTCGCCAGTTGTTTCCTTCACAGGCCAAGTCAACACCTTTTCTTCCACCTCTTCATATATGATAGGTAGGGACGCATTTCAAGAAGCAGACATAATGGGGATAACTACGCCCATAACGAAGTATAATTGTCAAGTGAAAAAGGCTTCTGATATTCCACGGACAGTTAAACTGGCATTTCACATCGCCACAACCGGTAGACCCGGACCAACTTTGGTAGATCTCCCAAAGAATGTTCAGGCGGAAATCGATGAAATGAGGTTTTCAGACAACCTTGAGGTGCGAGGGTACAAACCCAAAACGGAACCCCATCCAATCCAGGTTAGGAAGGCAGTCAAGCTCCTCTTCGAAGCAAAGCGCCCGATTGTTCTAGCGGGAGGAGGAGTGATTATCTCTAATGCCTCCCCTGAACTTCTCGAGTTGGCTGAACTTTTGATGATGCCAGTAGCGACAACTCTTATGGGAAAGGGATGTATTCCTGAAAATCATCCCTTGTCTCTAGGAGACGCAGGTATGCACGGAACTAGCGCAGCAAACAAACTGATCCTAGAAGCAGACGTTCTTTTAGCGGTAGGAACAAGATTCTCAGATAGAACTACTGGAACATTGTGCGAGTTTTGTCCCGACGCCAAGATCATCCATGTTGACATAGACGCGGCAGAGATCGGAAAGAACGTGAAGGTTGATATACCTATAGTAGCTGACGCGAAAGAGACATTAAGATTGATTCAACAGTTGTTAGTTGCTCAAGCAAAGCAGAGTAACGACTCTCCATGGTTCAACAGAGTCAAAGAGCTGAAGGAACAGGTCAAGAGTGAGATAGACCCCGAAGGAAATAACCTAAAACCTCCGCTATTATTGAAGGAACTTCGAAAGATACTACCAGAAAATGCAATATTGACTACTGAAGTTGGGCAAAACCAGATGTGGGCAGCCCTCCACTTTGAAACATGTAAACCTAGAACTTTTATCAGCTCAGGGGGATTGGGAACAATGGGCTTTGGTTTCCCAGCAGCCCTTGGAGCTAAAGTGGCCTGTCCCGGATCTGCGGTTGTAGACTTAGCTGGTGATGGAAGCTTCAGAATGACAGAACAGGAACTCGCATGTTCAGTCACAGAGAAGATTCCGGTTACAGTGATAATCCTAAACAATTCAGTGTTAGGAATGGTTGCCCAATGGCAGAGACTCTTCTACGGTAGGAGATACTCCGGTGTGAAGTTGGGAAGTTCACCGGACTTCGTTAAGCTGGCTGAGGCTTACGGGGCGCAAGGCATTCGTGTACGCTCACTGGAAGAGTTTTCTAGAGCCATGAAAAACGCTTTGAAATGCGAAGTTACTACTGTTATTGATGCTCCAATTTCTCCTGAGGAAAACGTGTTTCCAATGATTCCAGCCGGTAAGGGCCTCAATGGTATGATTGAGGGATGACAAATACAATGAAGGAGCAAAATCACATAATATCTACAATTGTTGAACACAAACCAGGAGTTCTTTATCTGATCGCAAATCTGTTCCGGCGCAGAGGATTCAACATTGAAAGCATTTCTGTTGGAGCTACAGAGCAGAGCGATTTAGCCAGAATGACGATTACCGTCAAAGGAGACGAGAGAACCGTCGAACAGGTTGTTAAGCAACTGAACAAGCTGATCGATGTGATTAAGGTAGCTATACTGGATCCAGACAGCATTGTTACAAGAGAACTAGCCCTCATCAAAGTACGCGCGTTAGACACAAAAGTTAGATCGGACATCATCAATTACGCTGAGATCTTTAGGGCGCGTGTGGTTGACGTTTCCTCAGAGTCGTTGATGGTGGAGATCACAGGGACTTCAGACAAAATTGACGCTTTCATTGATTTGATAAAGCCCTTCGGCATCAAGGAAGTTGCTAGATCAGGCATAACCGCCTTAGCCAGAGGAGTTAAATCTGTTAGAATTGAATAGGCACCGGTGAAAAATAGATGGTGAAAGTTTATTACGAGACCGAAGTAAGCCTAAACCCGATAAAGGACAAAACCATAGGCGTGATCGGTTACGGAAGCCAAGGGTACGCCCAAGCTCAAACCATGAGGGACTCGGGTTTAAATGTTGTACTGGGTCTAAGACCGGAAGGCAAATCTTGGAATAGAGCCAAAAAAGATGGTTTCGAGGTCTGTTCCGTTTCAGATGCAGCTGAGAAAAGCGACATCATTCACATGCTGATTCCAGATTTGGAGCAGCCCTCTGTTTACAGAGACCACATTGAACCTCATTTGACTCCAAGAAAGGCTCTTGGTTTTGCTCACGGTTTTAACATTCATTTCAAGCAAATTGTTCCACCTCCCCACGTTGATGTTGTTATGGTCGCTCCAAAGAGTCCAGGATTCAAGCTTAGAGATATGTACCTCAACGGTTTCGGAGTCCCAGCTCTTATAGCAGTTTTTCAAGACTATTCGGGGCAAGGAAAGAAAATTGCTTTGGCCATGGCCAAGAGTCTTGGATGTACTAAAGCAGGTGTCCTAGAAACAACGTTTAAGGAAGAGACAGAGAGCGACCTTGTTGGAGAACAAACTGTG
>CP070791.1:1052586-1063154 GCA_020346825.1 Candidatus Bathyarchaeota archaeon | reverse complement strand
TTGCCTTTAGCTCCTCAATTTTCTCTCGAGACTGGTTGTAATCTTTCAATTCTTCTAGAAGAGCCTCTGTGTCTTGTCTTTGTGTTTCACATTTTTTTACATCTTTGGAAGCTTTAACATTCGTCTTGACTTTCGCTTCAATCTTTGCTCCAAACTCCGTGGGATCTGCTGGTCTGTCGCAAGTCGGGCAAATTTTGTTTTTATGGATGGATTCATAGTCTTTTATCTTTGCCTCGATTGTTGTTTCTGTCTTTCGTAGTTCCCGCTCCTTTTCCCTCAAATCTTTTAACTCTTTGACGAGTAAGTCATGTTCTTTTGCGGTTGGCCTCTTTTTTTGGCTCAATATATCGATTTTTGATTGAAACTTAGAGGAAACTTCGTTTTTCAATTCGTTCGATTCAGCATTTAGTTTTTCAATCCTTTTGTCCTTCTCTCTTACTTGCTGAGAGAGTAGAGGTATTTGGCCTTCGGCCTTCTTGAGCTTCTTCTCTGAAGCTCTAAGATTTTCTAGATTAGCTTTGGTCTGGTCTAACTTATCTCGTAGCTTTTTTTGCTGTTTCCGCAGTTCTTCAAGAGTTTTCCTGTTTTCATCTATTGCTTTCTTCTTTTCTTTCGCTCGTTTTTTCTTGTCATCCAGATCCTGAATCTGGCCTCCAAGGAAGTCAACTTTTTTGCCCACAACTCTGGCGAGACCTAAGGCATTGTCCGAGGCCGTTCTATAATCTTCAATCCCGAACGCTTTTCTCAATGTTTGTAATCGTCTGTCCGCACGAGCCAATAGAATTGCTTTCATTTCTTCTTGAGGGGTATATACGGCATAGCGATAGATGACGCTCTGTGCCCGTGGAGCGAGGGGCTCATTGAAGTTAAGAATGCTCAGAATTTCTTGTTTGATCTCAGTGGGTGAAAGGTGTTTCTTTCCTTCTATAGACACGATGTATCCTTGGCCCTGATGTACGCTCTTCCCTTTTCTTAGTAATGATCGGTGTACTTCACATTCTTTGTCGTCCACTTCAAACTTCAGTGCGACTGATCCTTCGTTTTTTCTGGTTCTTAACAGTGATGCGCCTTTCTGGTCTCCTAGGCCGAAGAGGGCGAATTCGATGGCCAACAATATTGTGGATTTTCCTGATCCGATGTCTCCTTCGAAAAGTAGTGCTCCTAATGGAAAATCGATTGTCTCGTTTTCGTAGCTTCTGATATTCTTGAGCTTCAAAGATTTGATGATCATTCAAACACCTCAGTCAGCTTCAGAACTTCAAAGGCATGCCGCACTCTTCTTTCTATATAATCTCTCTTTGTTTCGTTGGGTTTCTGGGGTTGTCTTAGAGCGCTCAGAAGGTCTGAGGCCAATTTGATTCCTTTGTTTCCTTTCAAATCTGTTGTTTTGACCTTGACCGAACCAATGCTTTCTTTCAATAGTTTTTTTTCAATCTCGTGGACATCTTGACCCATAACTTTCAAGGATGTGTATTTCTTAGAAGTCAGGCCATAACGGTTGACGTTTACATAGAGCGCACCCTTCTCTGCAAGAATTCTTCGCATCTGTTGGAAGTTGATGTCTGAAGTTTTTCCTCCTGAGAGTTTTCCTGTGACTTTAAAGAGTACTATCTTGTTGTCTACGTTTAGCTCCTGAATTCCTTGAATGAGTTCTTCTTGTGCTTGTGTCGAATTTTTGTTGGAAGCGTCGTACTCATAGACGACGTATTGACAGGTTGGGATTTCGATAAAATCTATCTTCTTAACACCATCCTTAAATGAGACTATATAGAATCCTCTATTCTCTCCTTTCGCGCTTAGTTCGAGATCTCTCGGGGAACCAGCAAAAATGGGTCCCGGATAAACAATCTTTCTGTATTCTTGCCATTCTTCTTCGATTCTCTTGTGGACGTGTCCACCTGCATAATAGTCAAATCCTTTTGGAAAATAGGAAATGGGAATTGAGGTCATCCGAGCCAAATAGTCTGGTTTGAATTCGGTTATAGCGCTATGGAATACAAATATTTTGAAACCTTTTTCCTTCTCAAGGCTCTCTCGATCCAAGATTTCGAAGTACTTTTCTTCCATGCCAATTTTTCGACCGGATAATCCAACGAGCTTCACTTCGGTTTTGGGATCGACAGTAAACTTCAATTTTAGTTTGCCGTTCTCTACTTTTCCTTTGACAATTTTTGTGAAAAGACCCGCACTGTCTAGTATATCGATAATTGAGGTTTCATTTGGGCTGTAATCGTGGCTTCCGTAGACCAGGTAGATTGGTATTCCTTCATCGCGAATTTCTTTCATCTTTTTGACAGCTTTGTTAACGACTCCCATGTCTGGAATGTTGGAGTGGAAGAGGTCACCGCTGATCACTAGAAAGTCAACTTTTTCATCAACACATTTGGTCATGATTTTCTCGAAGGCATTGGATTCTAATTTCTGGAGAACAGGGTTTCTATGAGCGCCAAGGTGGCAATCTGCGATATGAGCGAACTTGTACATTTGGTGTCATCCCACAAACACGGTTTTGTTCATTTCCTTTTTCCCAGGTTCAACCTCGGCATAGTCTTCAAACTTGGGAACTTGAATTGGCACGGCAAACTTTGTGAAGTTGCTGCTCACTATGGCCTCGCCGGTATCTAAGCTCGCTATAGTCCTATCATCATCGGATAAATCTTGGGCTGCACTATCTATGATTGCATGTCTTTCAAGAGCCATTTCATTTCCAAGAATTATTTTTGTGTTCATGTTTGCAAGGATCGATCTAGGTATCAAGCTGGTAAGTTGTGTGATTGCGATTAATCCAACTTTGAATTTTCTTCCTTCCCGTGCTACTGTGCTGTAGATGTTTCCTCCACTAGTAGCTAGAACTTCTTTTCCAAGAACTCTTGGAGCTTCCTCGATCACAACACTTACAACCGGTTTCTCCTCAAGTTTTCCTTCAGACTTGAATCTTTGATATCTATGAAAAATCGAGCCTACCACGATGCTTCCTATGAGAAGTTCGGCTTCATCAATCAGCCTAGATGTGTCAACCACTATTATCTTTCCGTCTTCTAATTTGTTTGCTATGTCCGTCGTGGTAGTTATCCCAGCAGTATCACTGAAAACTTTGTTTCGGGATTGAAACTCACCTGAATCGTCCAAATGTATTCCTAATATGTTGTCAAACTTTCTTTGGAGTACACCCAACGTTCTTGGCGCTACGCCTTGAACTTCTTTTCCGCGTACTATGTTTTCTATCCATTCTTCTCCAAATAGATTGCGATAACGTTTTATTGCGTCTTGTTGGGCATCTGTAAAGGCTACGATGCCTTCGAAATGCCGAGGGTCTATTGATTTTATGTTGACAATCAGCGTGTTTGTTCCCGCTGGCGGATTGGAAGAGTAGTAGAGTAAATTGTCTTTGGCTTTTGGATGGTCTTTCAGGCCTTTTCCATGTCTTCCGTAATATTCGTCGTGCGGGTCAAGCACCAGAATTCCAAATCTGTCTTGACCTAGGATGCTCCACAACATCACTTTAACTAGATTGCTTTTTCCTCTTCCCGTTGTTGCCGGGACCACAACGTGATGTCTTAAGATGTCCATGCCATTCAAATGAATTGGAACATCTAATGTTTCTGAGCCACTTCTGACTTTTCCAAGGTAAATAGGATAGGAGGGTTTCGTTAGGAACGCAAGATCCGCTTTGGTTATGTGTCGGATTGAAGAGAAGAAGCTCGGCAGGGTCTTAGGTATCCTTACGTTTTGTCCTTCAATTCTGGCAACTGCTTTGACTTCGGCCATGACATAGTTTCTTAGTTGCGGTTCTAGAAAAGTGAGACCAGCTCCATATCCCTCAAGTTTCAGTCCAGCCAACAATTCGCGGGTAGACTGAGAGACTTGGCTTCCATATCCGAGGTCGTAGACTTGGAGAATCAGCAAAGCTTCTTTTTCTTCTACTGCAAGTAAGTCGCCGAGTTCGATCTTCTTTCCACTTTTTTCTCGGACCAAGATTCTTGCTGCTTTTCCACCCACGACCTGACCTACTACCTCAATTTCTGACATTTGTTTCACCTCATAAGCATGTTGAGAATACTGTGGGCATCTGTCGCCCTAATGTGTCTTAAGAATTTGGGCCAATTGCCCATTCGGGATATTTCAGAAAGAAGAATTGCTTGATAGCTCTCGATTTCATTGCTGCTGACTCTTGCAAAACGATCAGCGTCAACGAGACCATAGGGGTACCCAGGGAAACTCACGTCCTGAGAGTTACTGGCTAGCTGACCCACAATCTCATCCACGCCTTCCTCACCTAATCGCTCAAATTGATCTCTACAGACTTCAAAACGAAAGACATGATTGCTGATCAAATGAAGCTTCACTACATAGATGAATGCGTTGTGGTCTGCGGTCGCAACCTCTGCGACAGGAATATACCACGAGTCAAAAGGAATTCCGCAGTCATCGGCAAGCTTGTTGACCGCTCCCAGTAGCGAAAGTCCTGTAGTGGTGAAGAGGTGACTAGTTTTGGATAGACCAATCATGATTACACCTTTTGATTTTGCAGCGCGATGAACTTTCTGGGCGTATTTGAGTTCGTTTGTGAAACCCGTTTGAAGCGTCCCATCCACGGCAAGCACGTTATCCTCTTCCATCTCTTCTTCAATAACGTGAAAGGCATACTCCCACTCAGCAAATTTCCTAGCTATCGAAGCAACCCGCTGAATATCTGCCCTCTGCGTGCCTATCGTTACAGTCCTATCGAAAGAATTGAACGAAAGATCAGCCTCGTCTGGCAACAGACCCTTGTGCTTGTCTTCAAGAGGAAAAATCGAAGTGTCATAATATATTTCATCTTCATAGAATCTCGAATTGGTTGCTGACAAGAATTCAACACGACTAGGCATAGAATTCCAGAGAACCCTCTGGTGGGCTTCAAAGATGTTGAAATAGACACGGTTGAACTGAATTGAGAAGTTGGGAGCTCCGAGGATTTCCTGATTTCCACCATCCACAAACATGAATCTTCGTTTGCTTTCAACTGGCTTGATAGCTTTGAAGTTTTCCTTGGAGAGAGGAAATATCTTGTAGTCAGGGTCACCAAAGAATGGACTCCCAACGTCTTGTTCTTTGATGTTACCATCCAATCTATCAACTAGTTTCCTTATCGCTTCAACAATCATTACATCACCGATGCTTCAAACATTTATATGATGTTTTGCGACAAACATTATGTTGCTCTTCATTCTTAATGTTTTCAGAGCATGCATGTGCTTCAATGTCACGTTAATCCTTAACATTCCAAAAAATCTTTCCACAAGAACAACTCACTTTGGTCTTGGATCTGCCTATCTCAATTGAGGCTCCGCGCGCGCATAGTCCCTACTTGTGAAGAAGAGGCGGGTTTGGCCCATAGTCTGAACATCATAAGCTCTAACCTTTACTACCATAGGAAAATCTTTCACGGTTTTTCCAAGAACCAGACAATGATGGTGCGGAAGATCATGGGCAATTGATTTTACTGTTTCGGAGTCAACTCTCGCAGCTCTGGATACGGTTTCTAGATCACGTTCGTTGGTGAAATTCAGAAGGAAGATGTTGTCGGCTTGACGGTAGATGTTTTCTCTTATTGTGTCAGGTTGATTGGTTACGAAAGTAGTGAAGACTCCGAAGTGCCTCATTCTCGTAACAATGTCATCCCAGTAGGTCTCCCGGAGATAGAGATGGGCTTCTTCAGCAAAAAGAAAAACGGCTCTTATCTTCCATTGACCTAGAAGTTCCACAAGTTTTCCGAGAGTATATTCCACAACAATCTGGCGATCAACCGACGAAACATCCTGCAAGTTTAGGATTAAGGCTCCACCTTTTCGAGTTTCTCCAAAGAATTCTTCGAAGGTCACTGCTTCCGTTGCAATGTCTGTGAAGAAACCAGAGTTTAGCAAGCTGTTATAGCGGGAGAAAAGGGCATCTCGCACGTGTTGATTACACTTCCAGCTTTTAATGGCCTCACCAAGTTCTCGGAGTGTAGAGGCACGCCGTTGGTTCAGAAACTGCCATATGCGCCGGAACTCTCGAGTGGATGCGCCGGGAAGATGAAGAGCGTGAACGAGAATGTTTAGCATGACTCTTAGATCCAGTTGAGCCAGTGATACCTTGAGGTTGGCCCCAGGTGTTAGCACGTGCACCTTGTCATGATACACATTCTTTTCCCCGTTTTGAGAAAAGCCTAGGTTTGTGTACTCGCCATTTAGGTCAAGAACTATAACCGTGGCTCCATAATCAATAAGACCTAGGACGAGGAGTTTGGATAAGTGAGATTTTCCGGTTCCCTTTTTTCCGGTAACTATGTTTAGTGTTCCATCTAAGTCATGAGCGTTAATGGTGAACGGAGACTTCTCTTTGGTTTCACCAATATGTATTGGAAGATTCCTACCGTTATCTATCTGGGCTAGTAGAGAAGTGATGGAAAATCTTTCTATGCCCGACTTGGATCGGGAAGGAAGCCATGAAACATTCACACTTGGTTTTTCATTCTCCAGGGTTCCACGAATTTTGCATAGAAGCATCCACGCATCTTGAATATGATTTATGTGAGATGACACTTTCAACGGATCAAAATCTTCTCCATAAACGCAATCTTCAGTTGTGGAGTCTCGAAGAAGCTCTTCAAGGAGACCTGGGACGTTTGCAAATTGGACATCAATTACCTGTGTGATCAACTTCTTGTTGACTCTCGAGTCTTCTATGATGAGGTAGTCACCTTTTTCAATGTTGTCGTTTGGAAAACTGAGGATTTGAAGGGTGTTGCCTTCTTTTTTGTAAAGCCGCACTGTTAGCCCTCAGAGCCTTTTCCAAAGGGTCCAAAGAGTAGGCGACGTATGTTTGGTCTTGCAATTATTCTCAGCCCATATTGTTGAGCTATGAGATGTTGAATTCCTATCACTTCGGTGGCGGTGAAGGTGGAAAATGTGTGTGCTAGGCGCAGGGTTTCAGGATAACTCTGAATGAGAAGATCGTTTCCGAGAAGCTTTTGAACTGCTTCTATTCCACGTTCTAGTGAGATTTCCTTATCGATATCCAACCTGAAGGAGCAAATTCCTTGGGTTAATTTTGCAACGTAAACGTTTCCGAGGGAAAATACAGGACCTGATTGAGGGGGAAAGCCGTTTATTTGAAGCAAACACGGTGGCCAGGACTTTTCCCCTAAATCGGTTAATTTATGGCCTAAGAGTCTCAAGTTGGTGGTCTTGGAGAAGGCTAGGATTGTGTTAAGACGGTTTCTGGAGATTTCCAAAAGTTGAGATACAACGTTCAGTGGGCTATCGGCAGTTCCTGCTGTTAGGGAACCATCCCACAAGATAACGCTGTCATGCGCGGAACAAGAAATACCTAGTTGAAGCCAGCGTTCAAGCAGACTACCCATTCTAATCGGCACGTTAGCCAGGTTTGGTGCGTTGGCATCTTCTGAGATCTCGAAGGAATGGTGCTTGAAAAGATTGTAGATTTCCTTTTTGTTTTCTTCCGTTATGTGGAAAGGGAAGGGTCCAAAGCGAAGATAGCTATATCGACTATCGTGTTTCCATACGATTGCTCCCCTTATAGCACAGAGTAGGCCGGTTTCAGTTTCGCCAATTTTTATGCTTGAAACGTCCACGGCTGCAACTGGCGTATCGCAAAAAAGGGGTTTGATGGGAATTGATTTTATTGTCAACAAGTCATGAGTTCTCAAGATAGGTGTGGCGCCTTCAAAGTTTTGCTGATGCGATGTTGCATATTGTTTGAAGCCTGATTCGTTGGGTTGAAAAGATTCGTCTTCCATGTTCCTCATTGATCTGAGGCTTGACTCGATGAATTTTTGTGGAAGTTGCAGACCATGTAAGGATTGTGGAAAATTATATTTTGGGGTTGTTGCATAACTTAATTGTTCAATCACCAATATTCACCAATAAGTTATGGAATTGGCGGGTAGTGTATTTAAATGTTGTGCATGTGCATTATGTTCAATACAATAGACAATAAGGGAGGAAAATGACGGAAGAAACCGAGCCCCCCATCCATCTAAAAATGAAAGTTGGAAACCTAGAGTTCGAGATCGAATGCCGAGGAGACCAGTTGGAAGAAGCTGTCAAAAGAATTCTGTCAACCGTCACTGAATACGCAAAGGAACAGATAGTTGTTTCAGAGCGCCATTTGCCTCCTGCCAGGGCTGAAACATGTAAAGGCCTCATACAAAAGCTCTGGTCTGAAGGATGGTTTGCGTATCCGAAAGGACTCGGAGAAGTGCATAGTGAAATGGCACGCAGGGGCTTTCATTACGACCGCACTGCGGTAGCGCACGCGCTCGTAGATTTGGTGAAAGACGGCTTATTAACTCGGGAAGGACGACCTAGACGATACCGTTATGCCCAAAAAAGGCCACCAAGCCGTTGAGGAATAGTTCTTGCCTGAGGTTTCCAACAATTCATGAAATATCATTCTAGTCTGTTCATCTCTCCAGCAACGTCTCAAAGGGAGGTAACACGGGCACGCCTAGAAGTGGAGTCTAGATGCTATAAGAAAAGCCAGCGGTGACATAATCAATCTATGTTGAGACAGGCTTCTCAAAGCAAACACCAAAGAAACGAGGAAAGCGGTGTACGTAAATATTTAGGCTTGACTGACAAGAGTAAAGATGAAAGATGATGACCATCTCTTTTACATCTATCCAAAATATATTGAACGGCGATTTCGAAGGTGAGCTTGTAGGTATTAAAGGGTGGGTATACCGAAAGAGAGAAAGCAAAGGCATTATTTTCATGGTCATTCGCGACGCTACCGGCATCATACAATGCCCTGTCAGAAGAGACAGCTCAGCTTGGGCTGATGCTGAGAAGGTGACAATCGAGTCATCTGTAATAGTTGTTGGAGCCGTTAGAAAAGATGAACGCGCCCCGGGAGGTTTTGAAGTGTCCACCCAACAATTGAAAACAGTGGGACTAGCTGAACCATTTCCAATATCAAAGGACCAAAGCGAAGAGTTTCGACGTGACGTTCGGCATCTTTGGCTTCGAAGTCAAAGAATGAATAATATTATGAGAATAAGAAGTGAAGCGATGACATCTATCCACGAGTTTTTCAGAAAAAAAGAATTCATTGAAGTCTCGCCGCCGATGTTCATCTCCAGCGCAGTGGAAGGCGGTTCCACACTTTTCAATGTAAAATACTTTGATAAGGACCTTTATCTAACCCAGAGCGCCCAATTGCACCTTGAAGTGCTGACAAGTTCGTTAGAGAAGGTTTATTGTGTTGCTCCCTCTTTTAGAGCCGAAAAGAGTCGAACTATAAGGCATCTTGCAGAGTATTGGCACGTGGAAGCGGAACAAGCCTTCGCAACCATGGATGACCTCATGCGTTTGGAAGAGGACCTTGTCAGTTATGTATGCCAAAAAGTTGCAAAACAACGCAAAAAGGAGCTTTACAAGTTAAAAGTGGATGCCAAGAACTTGGCTGAAGTAAAACCGCCGTTCGAAAGAATCACCTACGACAAAGCCATAGAGGAACTTCATGAAAAAGGCTTCAAAATCAAATGGGGCGAAGATTTCGGGTTTGACGATGAAAGAGCGTTGACAAAAGAGTTTGGAAAACCCGTTTTTGTGTATGCCTACCCCAAGGAGATAAAGGCATTTTACTGCAAGATGTATAAGGAAAACCCGAAACTTGTTATGTCAGTAGATTTGATCGTGCCCAGAATTGGAGAACTTGCCACTGGCGGGTCAAGGATTGACGATAAAGAAGAGCTAATTAGCCGCCTTGAAGAATTCGGGTTGAAAAATGAAGACTATGACTGGTACATTGATTTGAGAAGATACGGAACCACCCAGCACGTTGGTTTTGGATTGGGGGTCGAGCGACTGCTCGCTTGGATGCTTGACCTGGAAAACGTAATGGACACCATTCCTTTCCCACGAACAATCAGAAGATACTACCCATAGTTCGCAGATCGCGCGTAAAACAATTGCTTGAAAGATAGACATTGAACCTATGCATGCATTTACTCTTCTCTTTTTTCAGGTTCGTGTACCATAGTGAGCGTTAGGATAAAAGAGGGAATAAAGAAAATTATTGCAAGAAAGAATGGTAGCTGAGGAGAGAAATGTTCGAATAACATGCCTCCTACTAGATTGCCTATCGCCATAACAATATAGGCTGAGAAGTATCGGAAGCCGGTAACCTTTCCGCGATGCTCCTTGGGAGTTAGGTCAGCTTCCAAGGCACTGTACGCTGAGTCTATCATAACTATCGCGACGCCGAAAATTGCTAGAGAAAAGAAAAGTCTTATCAAGTCTCCGGTCACGAAAAGCCAGAGTGCAACCATGGCCGTCAAGTAGGAAATCAAGAGAGGAATCTTTCTGTTGAATCTGTCTACGACTTTTCCCATAGGAACAGCCAAAACGATCATTGTAACGAACAACGCCGTAAGGATTAGGGGCCAAACAGCCTCGTCTATTGAAAGCTCTTGCACAGCATACACAACCAAGTAGCGCTGAACTGCAGCCCATCCGAGATGAAAGCTAACAAAAGAAAGTAAGAGGTAAAACATTGAACGGGGCACTTTTTTCCAAACA
>CP070791.1:1037247-1052486 GCA_020346825.1 Candidatus Bathyarchaeota archaeon | reverse complement strand
TCGCGTTTGTGCCTCTTATTGGAAAACATGGATTCAAACAATAATTTGAAGTCAAGTGAACCATTTTTCAAGGGTTACTTTTCCTTTAGCTTTCCTTTGACCATTAGCCATTTTCTTGAGCGCTTTTCGCACCCTTTCTTCCGAGAAGTCTCTTCCACGGCATAGAAAGTCTACTACACCTTCAAAGTCGGGTTCCTTCCAAGTCAATTCGTAGTTGTCCGTAACCTTCGGGTTAACGAAAATTTCTCGTATTCTTCTGGGTTCAGCTGGAAACTCTGCCTCCTTGAGCGAGGGCAACAGTTTTTCTAGGCTTCCGTGCTGTCTTACTAGTTTGAGGGCGGTTTTTGGGCCCACTCCTTTTACGCCTTCAGGGTTGAAGTCTGTCCCCATCAAGATGCCAATATCTACGAGTTGTTCATGGGTGATATTCAATTCTTTGAGAGTTTGATTTAGATCTATAGTCTCAGGGACGACCTCGACGTACACAGGTTTTCTCGGAAGTTTTCTCCTGCCGGTTATCGTTACATTTCTCAAGAGTGTGGGTGCCCCAAAAAGGAGGCTGTCATAGTCTTGGCTGGCGCAGTAGTTGGTGTCGCCCTTTTTGGCTAGGTGGGCTGCTTGGGCTTCGCCTTCCGATGGCGCCTGAATCCAAGGAATCCCCATTTGGGTGAGGAGGTGCTTTGAGTCTTCAGTCATGTAGTCTTTAAGCTTCGAAGTCATTTGAGCATAGGTTCTGGCCTCTTCCATTCTGCCTTCCTGCAAAGCTCGTTCATATTTGATTATAGCTTCTGCCTTCACTTTGGCTCGCCGTTTGATTTCCACTTCTTTGAGGGCGGGTGGAACCCCGTCAAAAACATAGACGACTTTGATGCCTATTTCAACGAGGTTTGTGGTTCGATAGAATAATCCGCTTAGGTGACTGGTTATCTTGCCGGTGTTGTCTTTAAGGGGGGTTCCGTCTGGTTGACGAATGATGGCGAGGAACTGGTAGAGGGCGTTGTAGGCGTCTATGGCTATGGTCTTTCCGTCCAAACTTTTGAGGTTAACCTTTGTTTTGGGTACGAGCCCCCTCAAATTTACGCCCAAAACATTGCACCACTATGTGCGTGCCCAGACTAGGTGGATATCCGTGTGCAGATGGAAAGCCTGTCTTAGCCTTCTTTCCTCTCGACTAGTTCAACTCTTCTTTTTGCTTTGGTGAAGGCTGAGACATAGATTTTTCCTACGGTTTCCAGTCTCATCAAAGTTTTGTTCAGATCGCCAAACCCTATGCCTTCATAGCTTTCTTTCAACAAGTCATATAACTCGACATCGGTCAAAGGCCCTTTTTTCTCCAGAGTTTCCACTATCGTCGTGTAGAGAGGGTGGGGTTTCCAAGTTTTGGCGGACATTTGTTTGACTCCTAAGGCGTAAGCCTACGCCACTGGTGTTGTGGGCTTCTTCACTTGCCGGATCTGCTTCATGAAACCCTTGTACCAGGTCTCCATGTCAAGTCTTATGGAGGGGCCAATCTTTTCTGTGGCCTTTTTGAAGTCTTCAAGGGTGACTTCATTGGTCTTTATGTCTTTCCGCAGGGCATTGAGTGCAGCTTCTCTGCAAAGCGCTTCTATGTCAGCTCCAGAATAGCCCTTTGTCTTGGCGGACAAACTGGATAAATCAAGGTCTTTTGTCAACGGCATGTCTTTGGTGTAAATTTTGAAGATTTCCAACCTACTTTCCTGGTTTGGTTCTGGAACATAAATCAAACGATCAAATCTTCCCGGTCGAAGAATTGCAGGGTCAACTATGTCCGGTCTGTTCGTAGCAGCAATGACAACTACGTCTTCCAAGGCGATGATTCCATCCATCTCCGTTAGAAGTTGGCTAATTACGCGTTCGGTGACGCCGCTGTCGGCGTAGCCCATTCCTCTTCTTGGCACGAGAGAGTCAAACTCGTCAAAGAAGATGACAGTTGGGGCAGCCATCCTCCCCTTCCTAAATACCTCTCGAATGGCCTTCTCCGATTCGCCAACCCATTTTGAAAAGACCTCTGGACCTTTTATTGAGATGAAGTTTGCTTCGCTTTCGGTTGCCACGGCCCGTGCTAGCAAGGTTTTTCCACATCCTGGAGGTCCGTAAAGAAGAATACCTTTTGGTGGGCGTATGCCCATTCGATAAAATACTTCAGGGTTTTTTAGAGGCCATTCCACCGCCTCTCTGAGCTCCCCTTTCACGTTTTCTAAACCGCCTATGTCAGTCCAATGAACCGAAGGCACTTCTATGTATACTTCTCTCAGGGCTGTTGGAGTAATCTCTTTGTAAGCTTGCAAGAAGTCTTCCATTAGAACCTCCATTTTCTCCAGAACGCTGGGTGGAACCCGTTCTTCCTCTAGGTTGATTTCAGGCAAATATCTGCGCAAGGCTTTCATAGCAGTTTCGCGGCCCAGTGCAGCTAAATCTGCTCCTGTGTAACCATGAGCCATTTCGCCAAGCTTCTTCAAATCAACATCTTCCGCCAGCGGCATCCCTCTTGTGTGAATCTGCAATATTTCATGACGCGCTTGCTTGTCAGGTACTCCTATCTCTATCTCTCGATCAAACCTTCCCGGTCTTCTCAAAGCAGGATCTAGGGCTTCAGGTCTATTCGTCGCGCCTATGACTATGAGGTTCCCCCTTCCCGCAAGCCCATCCATCAAAGCGAGAAGCTGAGCAACAACCCTCCTTTCAACCTCCCCCGTCACCTCTTCTCTCTTAGGTGCTATAGCGTCAAGTTCGTCAATGAAAATAATGCTGGGCGAATTCTTCTGAGCTTTCTGAAACATTTCACGGAGCCTGGCTTCTGACTCACCGTAAAACTTGCTCATTATTTCTGGACCGTTTATAGAATAAAAGTTTGCATCGGATTCGTTTGCCACAGCCCGAGCAAGAAGGGTTTTTCCGCAGCCTGGTGGACCATGCAGCATAACGCCTTTTGGAGGCTCTATTCCAAGTCTTTGGAAGAGTTCTGGGTGTCGTAACGGAAGTTCAACCATTTCTCGTATTCGCTGAATCTCCTCGTGGAGGCCTCCTATGTCTTCGTAAGTGGTGCGGGGCATGCCTTTGGCTTCAGGGGATGGTTCGGCTAAGATTTGAACGTTTGTTCCATGTGTGATTCTCACGATTCCATGAGGTCGGGCTTTGGTCACTGTGAAAGGTATGGCGTGACCCAGCATCATTACAAGGGTGGTATCTCCCTCCACAAAGGTTCTTTCCATGAGTCTGTTTTTAACAAAACTAGTGAAGTCTTCGTCTACATTCAGTTTCATGTCGATTGGAGCTAGAACAACGTTCGTTGCGTTGCTCACCTTCGCTGGACGCGTTATCACGTATTCGTTTATCGCTACTCCCGCGTTTTTGCGGGTAAATCCATCGATTCGTATGATGCCTCTGTTTTGATCTTCAGAGTAAGCTGGCCAAGCTATGGCCGCCGTGTTTCTTTTCCCCACTATCTCTATTACGTCACCCGCTGAGATGCTTA
The DNA here is from genome assembly GCA_020346825.1 of Candidatus Bathyarchaeota archaeon. GTDB lineage: Archaea > Thermoproteota > Bathyarchaeia > Bathyarchaeales > Bathyarchaeaceae. The sequence goes on along the minus strand of CP070791.1, from coordinate 1,048,990 downwards.
GTTTTTGCATGGTTGCTTGATCAATTCTCGCTATTCCTCGGTATACGTCGCGTTGTCTAGCGTCTTCGACTCTTAGTTGAGCTTCGCTCACTTGTTTTTCCTTCCTTATGTTTAATCGTTAAGGTTTTCACATCTCGAAAAGCTGACTTTCCTATATAAACTTTAAAGCGTGATTCTAGGCTCTACGAACCATTATTGTTTCTATATGGCTGATTTCTTTGATTTCAAGAAGGTAATTCTCCACCTCATCCAAGACACCTGATCTGTCTTCTGGAAGAACGATGTGTGCGATCAGCGCTGAAAGCCCAAAGGCTATAGGTTCTTCAGCAAATCCGTGAACAGACGCAAACTTTGGCAATCGTTTCTCTATTTTTTTCTGTAGCAAGTTAAGGTCAACTGTTGCTTCAGAGGGAAAGATTTTGAAAGATATAACAATGTTTCCCAAGTTCGCTCCTTCTCCTAAGACCGGGTAAGCCAGCACTTGTGTAACGTCAACGAAATTTTCCTCGTACCCCCTTTTTTTGGGAACGCGCCCTTATAAAAGCATAGTTTTGATTGAGACTTTTCTTTTGCAGAGTCCTTTTCTAGAATCGCTAGTTTTCTTCAGCCGCAACCGTAAAATGGAACGAGTGGTCGAAAGAGGAAACAAGTAAACTTGACCGGTTAGAATTTATAGGTAAAAGTTCACAGACCTTCCTGAGAATCGAGTAGAGGAACAATGACAAAAAAACGTATACAGCCTCACATAATGTGCGGCGTAGGAGATGTTGCAAAGTATGTCCTGCTTCCTGGCGATCCTAGAAGAGTGGAGAAAATTGCGTCATTTTTCGACGAGGCGCACAAAGTTGCAGAATATAGAGGATTCGTGACTTGCTCAGGTAAAGTTGATGGCATAGACATCTCAGCTTGTTCGACAGGTATTGGGTGTCCCTCCGCAGCGATTGTCGTGGAGGAGTTGATGAAAATCGGCGCCGAGACTTTCATCCGGGTAGGGACAACAGGTGCCCTTCAATCATACATAGAAATTGGCGACATCGTTATTGCTACTGCTGCAGTGCGCACGGATGGCACATCCAGAGCCTATCTGCCAGTTGAATACCCTGCAGTTGCAAGTTATGAAGTAGTCTCTGCTTTACTTCAAGCATCTAAAAGGGCGAAGAAAAAGACCCACTCAGGCATTGTTATGAGTTCAGATGCGTTCTATAGCGAAAATACCGACGCTACCTGGCAATTCAGCAAGGCAAACGTTTTGTCTATCGAAATGGAATGCTCCACCATTTTCACGCTCACAGGATTGAAAGGGCTGAGATCCGGAGCCATTATGGCGGTTGACGGAAATCTCGTAAAGGGGATAAAGAAAGGTGAGTTTGAACCAGGTGAGAAAACAGGGGAACTCGATGAACGCGTCCAAAAAGCTGTAGAGGACGAAATTAGAATCACCATCGAAGCAGTAAAAATACTTGAAGGTACCCACTCTTCAACATAGGGCTTCTGTACACACAACAGCCTCATACGGGACTAAAATCGAAATTCATGCAATCAGCCAATTCTAGGAAACTTGAAACTCTGTTTGACGGAATCACTTTTATAGGTGAACGTTTGAGAAAACTGGTTTAGAGGCGTTATAATGTCTTATTGTGCGAAATGTGGAAAGGAATTGGGCAAAGACACAAGATTCTGTCCCAAGTGCGGAGCTGCAGCGGGTGCAGAGGGAAAGGCTAAACTAAGAGCAAGAGGTGCTGAGGCGAAGAGACAAGAGGCTTGTTTTGGTCCACCAGGATCTGGCGGAGGCCTGTGGGGTGCAATATCTTTCGGCGTCTTCATCATTGGTCTTGCGATTCTGTGGATTTACGACTTTTTCTGGCCAGGAATCCTCTTTCTTATAGCGCTAATGATCATAATAGGGGCTTTAGTGTCCTACGCGCGAAGATAAACAATACGAACGTCGCCCGCGGGCGCGAACACTTTCAATTACTCTTTTCTTTCTTCAAAATGAAGTGGTGCTTTCGGCATCTAGGTTCATAAGACTCTAGGCCCCCAATCAACACTTGTTCTTTTATTGGAACTTTTCTCATCGTTCTTGTTGCTGGGTCATGGCAGAAAATTCCATTTTCGTTATGCATGCACCTTGCATAAAGCGATGTTATGAAGTCGGCTTTTGCTAATAGTTCACTTGCAATTCCAAAAACTTCTCCTCTATAGTCGGTAGGCAATACTGTTGTAACAACAATTCTTCCGTTATTTACCCATTCGTCAATTTTGTCTACAAGCTCTCGATTGTATAACATTGCTTCATCGATCATTATTACCTTAGCGTCTTCTTGTAGTTGTTTACTTATATCCTCGGCTTGTTTTGCCAAGAAAACATCTTCTTTATCAAAGGGAATTCCATCATGTGTCACAATTTCGGTTGCCGAATATCTTGTGTCTATGTCCCTTCTGAAAACCTGCACTTTGAAATTGCATACTTTGAAGATTCTGTATAATCTCTGCATCTCCCTTGTTTTCCCAGAGAACATTGGCCCGCAAATTACCTCATGATATGATTGCCCCTTTACCCGCATATATTCACATCCAGATTTCCTCAATCTTGGTTTCTAATTCTTTCCAGCCACCAACCAAAAGATCAGGGTTTGAATCTTTTAGTTTACCAACAGAGTGGAGACCACCTGCCAGGGCAATAGTTTTTACCCCGGCGTTTTTTCCAGCCAACACATCAAACGAAGTGTCTCCAATATATACAGCGTCTTTTGGCTTTATGTTTAGCTTCTTTAACGCTAATACTATTTGTCTAGGAGACGGTTTCTGTTCCTCGATGGGCACATGGTCTCCACATATTACAACATCGAAAATGTTGAAAATTCCTTTCTTTCTTAATTCTGATTTAACCCTTTTTTCATCCCCACTTGTGACCAACCCAATCTTGAATCTCTTCGACTTCAGGTTGGCAAGAATTCTGGCAGAGTTGGGGGAAAGTCTTGAAATGTTGTGAGGATAGGACTCTCTCCAAATTTCATTTGCTCTTTGCCACCCCTCTTCTGGGATACCCATCTTCTCGTATATCAAATACCAGTTCGGGGAGTACCAGTCCAGAAATTCTTTCATTGTAAAAACACCATTCAAGTTGAGCTCATCACGTAATTTCTCAAATGCAATAAAGTTAGCTTTCTTAGACTTTATGATTGTTCCATCCCAATCAAAGATAACAGCTCTCATGTTAATCACCTGTTTTAGTTATCTAAGCTCAAAATAAAATTTAGGCTTGAAGCTTTACTTGTCTGAGGGAATATGGCTGCGGTCGAAGCAGTCGTGAACGGTGTCTATTCTTTCATGTAGTCTACTATTCTTTTTTGAAGCCCCCCCTCCTTCAGTCCTAATATAAATTCTATCACGTCGTTAGGTTCTTTGAACCGCAGATTTACGAGACTGTTGAAACCCCAGTCTGAACATTTTATGCTAGAGATTATGGACGCGATGCTCACAGACTTTGTCAAGTCTTCGGTCAAGTTGTATGCGGCTAGAAACGCCCCGCACCATACGTCTCCAGCTCCCGTTGTGTCAACAATTTTCTCTGGCGGAATATTTAAAGCGGGGATCATCTGCATTCCTAGGTTCTCTCCGCTCGTTATGGCTCCCAAGCTTCCCAGCGTAACAATCAGCATTTTAGCTTTAAGAAGCCTCAAAGCTGAAGAAACAGAACCAGTCTGCGTCAGAGCCTTGGCTTCAGAATCATTTAAGATGAAGAAGTCGGCTTTCAAAGCAAGATCCTTGAGGGTTTCCCTACTTCTTCGCCCCTCCTTAATGTAGTCGATCCACGCCATAATTGAAACTTTGGTTTCAGGCGAAAGTTTCCTCAATTTGTCGAAGATCCTAGCGACCTTCGTGGGTCTCATAGGCGATATGTGGAATATGCTCTTGGATCCAGGCCATCTCGCTGAGATCATTCTGGAAGTTATTTTGGAGCCGGCGCCATGGATGGCTTGGAGGTACCGGGCTTCCCAGCGTTTATTGTATTTGATGTGAAACCTTGTGGAGGGCATATTGTAAGTTTTCACGTCTCTAGAATCTAAGAGGGTTAAGGCGTCCGGAAAGTCATAATCCTTACCAATAGCCGAGATTAGTTTGACATTTGTTGACAACGTCCTAGCTGCCATTGCAGCGTATAAGGCGGCTCCCCCGGGCTGAACCCTAATGCCGTTAGCATTCTCGACTTTATCAACGGAGACATGGCCAACGAATACGAGTCTATGAGCTAACAGCCTGTTTCCTCCCGCCTTAAACCGCATCCAACTCTGTTTCTCAGCCACATAGATAACCTAACCCAATTGAATAATATTACCCTCCAAAATCACTATCCAGAAGAGATCTACAAAGCTTAAACTTGTCCAACCTCATCAGGACGCGCAGAGAATTAGGACGCCAGAAGATGTGTCGCTGCGATGCATGCAATTCAGGTTGAGTTTCTCACTCTGACTTCTCTGTTTGAGTTGATATTCCGCTTCGATCTAGAACCGCATACAACGTTTCTTCCGCCTTCTTAAGAACCTTGGCTTCGTCGATTGTGAGAACGTTCCGATGGCGCATAACCACTTGTCCATCCACGATTGTGGTGTCCACGTCGCGACCGCTGATTGCATACACGAGATGTGACAACAGGTTAAGCTTTGGGCGCTCTACCAGTGGAGTCAAATGAGGCTGTTTTAGATTGACTAGAATCAAGTCAGCCTTCTTCCCCACCTCAATGGATCCAACCTCGTTCTCAATTCCCAGCGCTTTTGCATTGCCCAAAGTAGCCATCTCAAGTGCTTTTTCGGGAGAGAGGTGTCCCGGCTGCATTTGACCGATATCTTGGATTAACGATGCCACTCTCATTTCCCAAAACATGTCCAGCGTATTATTACAAAACGCGGCATCAACGCCGAGACCCATATTAATCCCCAATTTGATCATCTCTGCAACCTTAGCGATCCCAGCGGATGATTTCACATTGCTTGTAGGATTATGGACCACGTTAACCTTAGCTCTTTTCAGAATCCTCATCTCTTCATCGTTAAGCCAAATGCAGTGAGCAGCTAAGACATCAGGACCCAATACCCCAATGTCGTTGAGGTACTTGACAGGTCTCTTGTTGAAACGATCTTGAGTAAACTTGACATCCTCCTCTACTTCGGATAAGTGAAGGTGAATTCCGACCTTGTGCCTACTCGCAAATCTTCTGGCTTTCAAAAACAGCTCAGCTGACGCAAGTCTCACAGTGCACGGACCAAACATGCATGTAATTCTGCCGCCAGCCTTCTGATGCCACTTCTTGACAAGAATCTCGTTCTGCCTAACCGCTTCTTTAGAAGCTAATGGCACGTGGCCCTGATCTATCATGGCGACTGAAAGTGAAGCCCTCAAACCCGAATCCTGAACGGCCTTCGCAACCGCTTCCATATTAAAATGCATGTCAGCGAAACACGTTACACCAGCCTTAATCATTTCCAAGCATGCAAGCTGAACCGCAACATAGCTATCTTCTGGTCTTAGGGCGTTTTCAAATGGCCATAACCATTTACGCGTTAGCTCATCAAGCCGCATTCCATCTGTCAAACCTCTTAATAGTGTCAGCGCGGCGTGGGTGTGTCCACTAATGAGCCCTGGGAGCACAGCTTTCCCTGAGGCGTCGATTACCTCCTCGACGGACTTGCACGCAGCCTTATTTTTTCTAGATCTTCCAAGAGCCACGATCCTTCCTTTCTCGATCGCAACGTAGCCATCTTTTAGGATGCGTCGCTTTGGATCCATTGTTACAATGATTCCGTCTTTAATGAGAACATCGAACAATTGGTCAACCTTCTTGAATATGAAAAAATGCAAATTTGGCAAAATACATACAACTTCCCAAGTGATAACGTGCGCCTACATGCGCTGGCATGGAACTGCTGTTCGGGAAAGTTATCTTGAAAAATTAGGGGCCCACCTATGCTTCAACCTACCTTGTGCTATTCTCTTCTATACGGTACGCCACTAGCCTTGGGAAATCTCTTTTTGCCGATCGCGATTGTTACGATCACAAGCGTGGTGATGTAAGGGATCATATTCACGAAGTAGAACGGGATGATTTCCTTAACTCCGGGTGTAACCGCAACAGCGAAGGAAAAGCCCTCGGAAAAGCCGAAGATGAGAGCGGCGGCGAGGGCCAACAATGGTTCCAATCCTGCGAATACAACACAGGCTAACGCGATGAACCCTCTGCCGGCAGATATTTCTTTCACGACGACCCCGAACCAAGCCAAAGGCATAAAAGCTCCCGCCAAACCGCACAATGCTCCTCCAAGGGTACTTGAGAGAATCCTAACTCGATCGACTCGCACACCAGCTACATCCACCGCTTGTGGACTCTCTCCGGTTGCCCTTATCCTGAATCCAAGTACCGTTTTATATAGAAAGATGTGAGCTAAGCCGGCGACAATTATAGCAAAAATGGTCACAACGCTGAGTTGACCGATGGGGGTGTATATTGGTCGCACCAGAAGGTTTCTTTGAACGAGGTGAACTCCAGGGAACCCCCAGATGGACATCAGGAGATACTGAACGAAACCAAGGGCAAATATGTTAATCCCCATCCCTGCAACGACTTGATCTGCCTTTCCATAGACACTTATTACACCAAAAACGACCCCTATGAAAGCGCCTGTCCCTGCTCCGACTAGAAGCCCGAGAAATCCATTCCCAAACAGCTCTGCCCCAAAAACCCCAACAACGGAGGATATAAGCAAGATTCCCTCTAGCCCTACGTTGACGACTCCAGCTTTTTCATTTATACATTCCCCGACTGCTGTCAAAGCCAATGGTGTCATCGCAAGCAATCCACCTTCCAAGAGGGAAACCGGGCTTAGTTCAAATTCCTCCACGATGTAAATGAGAATCGCGACCAAGACCACGGCAACCAGAAGCCAGAGCACCTTCTTTCCTTTGAGGAGAGAGAGAACTCTCATTTTTCAAATCTCCTCCGTATAATAGCCACAATCTCTGGGATAGCAAGTGCTACAACGATAAGACCGTTGATGGCTCGCACTAGCTCAGAAAATACCCCCGCCCGATACTCCATAAGTCTGCTACCATGCCTCAGCCCTCCATAAAATACAGCTGCAAATATGCCCCCTATGGGATGGTTTCTTCCTATTAAGGCGACCCCGATTCCGTCGAATCCCAGCGCTATAACGTTACCCAAAGTCGCGTAAAGGGACCATGCGGGAGGTCTACCTATAATTTGACTCGCTCCCGCGAGTCCAGCGGCGAGCCCTCCAATGACGAAGCTGAGGAGCGTCACACGCCGCGAGCTTACCCCAGCGTAACTAGCAGCATCCGGGTTAACTCCCACCAACCTGAGCTCATAACCCGCTTTCGTCCCCCACAAGTATATGTAAATCCCAATACAAAACGCTACCACGATGAATACTACTGCGGTCAAGGTTGATCCTTCCATCAAAGTTGGGTAACGCGCGCTTGGCAAAGCGGGGACTGTCCTCTCCGCTCTGCCCGGATCCGCCAAATAATAGACAATGAGGTATGTGGCTAAGTGGAATGCTATCCAATTGAACATAATAGTGGAGATAACCTCGTGCACTCCTCTCCACATTTTAAGGAGGGCCACTGGAACGGCCCAAAGGGCACCCAAAAACATCCCAAACGCTGTGGCGACAGCTACATGAAGGCCTGCCGGAAGGGTAATCGCACCAGCGGCAGCAGCAGCGCCTACAGCTCCTAGGTACATTTGTCCCTCAGCACCAATGTTGAAGAGCCCCGTTTTCACACCGATTGCAAAGGTTACTGCTGTGAGCATTAGCGGCGTTGCGAAAGCAAGTGTCTCCATTATATCGGATACACTACCGAATGCTCCTCTGAATAACCAATAATACGCTATTATTGGATCGTAACCAAATATTACCATTAACAACGCCCCAAGAAACAATCCCAGAAGCACACCAACGCCAGATTGAATAAAAGGGCGCATAGGGACTTCAGGGATCTTGAAACGTTTCATCAACAACGCTCCCCCAGACTTCTCTTGCAGTTGGATCCTGAATTCTCACTGTATGATTACTTCACTTTAAGAAATTATCGCCAAAAGGTAATTTTTTTCTCGAATTAGCAGAGGTCTAGCAGTTTTGAAGGCTAGACACCTACCAGTCCTTTATTACATGATTTATCAACTATTTGAAACGGTTCTAGTTCAATGACTCGTTCGAAAAATTTAAGCGCGAATCCAAGGTCTAAGAACTTGAGAGGAAAACATGAGCTCTGAACCGTATATCGAAATGAAATCCATAAGGAAAGTGTATCCTGACGGCACAATTGCGCTACGCGGAGTAGATTTCGCGGTAAGGAAAGGGGAAATCGTCGGGTTGCTTGGGGAGAACGGCGCAGGAAAAACGACCTTGATGAAGATCCTCTCAGGCCTCCTACCACTAACCGAAGGGAAGGTTCTCGTGGGATGCAAAGCTGTACACTGTGATAATCCCTCAGATGCTTTGAAAGCGGGCATAGGGATGGTCCACCAACACTTTGCTCTTGTTTCCACGTACACTCCAACTCAAAACGTCCTCCTTGGCCAAGAAGCCGAGAGCTATTCTCCCATCCACCTTTTGTCTTTCCTCAAGCAAGACGCTGCACGGGATAAGCTGGTTGCCTTGTCCAAAGACGCTGGGTTGAGTGTTCCATTAGACACTCCTGTCGAATTATTGTCCTTGGGTGTTCGGCAAAGGGTCGAGATCTTGAAAGTATTGTATCGGGGCACTGATGTTTTGATACTTGACGAGCCCACATCCTCTCTAACACCACTTGAAGTAGAAGAACTTTTCAGGACCCTGCGGAAGCTAAAGGAAGCAGGGAAGGCTACCATTTTTATAACGCACAAGCTGAAGGAAGTGCTTGAGATTTCTGATAGGATAGTTGTCCTCAGGAACGGGTTGGTTACAGGAAGAATAGCGACCGACAAGGCGACCCCTGAGAAGTTGGCGGTGATGATGATCGGGAAAGAAGTACCACGCGTGACTAGGGAGAGAATAGCTGCCGGAGAACCGGTATTGACGGTTAAAGACTTGGAGGTTTCGAGTGATTTCGGCTCTGTTGCTGTTAAGAATCTGTCGTTCGAAGTGAATGCCAACGAAATTCTGGGGGTGGCTGGTGTTGAAGGAAATGGTCAGAGCGAGCTTGTACAGGCTTTGACTGGACTTAGATCCAAGAAAGGCGGAAAGATTCAGCTTAAAGGCACGAGCGTCGTTGGAGTTGGCCCAAAGGAGCTGTATAAAATGGGGCTCTCTCACATACCAGAAGATAAGAACAGGTTCGGGCTAGCGTTGGAATTCAACGTTTCAGAGAACACCATCCTCGGGCGACAGTGGGAACCAGAGTTCCTCCTTCCATTAGACCGTTTGAACTGGAAGAAGATAACCGATTTTGCGCGAAGACTAGTGAAGACCTTTAAGGTGGTAACTCCGAGTTTGAAAACTGCGGCCAAGAGTCTTAGCGGGGGAAACCAACAGAGGCTTGTCGTTGGCAGAGAATTGAGCAAGCATCCAACTTTGGTGGTAGCGGCTCATCCAACACGCGGGTTAGATATTGCATCAACACTCTACATTCGGGGGCTTCTTATCAAGATGAGAGATGAAGGTAAGGGCGTCTTGCTGATATCCTCCGAACTTGACGAGATTATGCAGTTGAGCGACAGGATTGCAGTAATCTACGAAGGCGTGTTTTTGGGCGTGGGGAAGACTGAGGAGTTCAGTAGAAAAGAGATTGGAATGATGATGGGAGGGGTAAGGCTAAAACGGTGATGAGAAGATATCCTGACGAATGTCTTTTCTTCGAAGAGAATAACCGTGATTTGCCCCGATTTCTTCAGCTGTGAGATCAAGAACTTCTGCGCATTTTGTGAAACTTAAAAAAAAGAAGGAAGAGGGAGTATTTACTATCCGAAAACGTCGCGCCAAGAATCTACCACATCTTGTGTAAGAGCCACGGGAACTTCAACGTCGCCCGATCGTATATCCTCTTCAAGTTCCTCGATCCCGTCCCAGATCCAGTCAGGCACATCATCCCTCATTTCTTGAACCTTTGTTCGAATTTGTGCTGGCTCCATTGGAAGTACCTCCGTTCCTGTTAGCTGCTCTGCTCTCTCACCCATTGCGATAAATTCGTCCAAGTCCGATAACGTGCTGACGGATATCCCCTCCTTTAGATCACCTGCTACTTCTGTCCCTACACCTAAAGTGATTGCTCCATTCGTATCCGTTACAGTATCTCTGAAGATGCCTTCTCGAACTAGTTCGGTGGCATAGTATACCCCGAGGTCAACCCTCTTCATCATACTCGCTATGACGAAGCCGGGATTTATCCAGTCCTGGTTCGCGTCAACGCCTATCCAGAAGGGTGGGCCATACACTAGGTTGTACTGGTCAGCGATTTCCTCGACCGCTTGGTTTATCCCCAGCCCTAGGGGCCCCGCTACGTTGTAGACGGCTAGTGCACCTTTCTCGTACATCGGTTTGGCGGCTTGATATCCCTTCGTTATGTCACTAAATGTTCCAGTATAAGTCCAGAGAACCCTTTCTTTCTTTGGAGTTGCCACAATTCCGACATCCAATTCGGGATGGTTTGTCGCCAACCAGTTGATTGCCCAATCGCAACCCCACTTGTATCCGATCTCAAACTTCCAAAGGACCGGAATCTCCATTCCAAGAACCACCCCGATGTACGAGTGTTGCCAGTAGGCAGCTAGCATAGCACCGAGTGCTCCGACCAAGGCACTTCCTTTATGCTCTTCGTACCAGATATCCATCAGATTCGGCAAGGGATATTCGTTTGGATAGTCATCCTGTATCACAAGTTGTGCTGTGGTGTCAATACCAACAAAGTTTTTGTCCGGGTACCTTCTCGCTACATCTGCGAGGGCGTCGCTCAGAAGAAATCCAACTCCAACGATAAGTGAGACGTTTTCATCTTTGGCTCCAATCTCTAGGTTTGGGACGTAATCAGCTTCCACCGTGCTTATTATCTCCACCATATGAACGTTGAAATCTTCTTCAGCCTCTTCCCCTCCTTTGAAGGCCATGTCGTTGAAGCTTAGGTCTCCCCTTCCGCCGACGTCAGAGACAACCGCGATCTTGAATGGCTCACCCGGAGCAGGTTCGTAGTAGACTACATAGTACACGCCAACTGCTGCGATAATGATAATTATGACGGCTATGAGAATTGCTGATGTCCTTGCTATTCCTTTAATGTCCTTTAATTTTCCCATTTCTTTTCACGTGCGATTGTTTCGTTTTCTTTGTTAATAAAATCTTTGCTATCAAACAGGTCCAAGCTTACGATTCAATATGCCTTCAAAAGTGTCATCTGTTCTTCAATTAATCATCACGGGTTCAATTTGAAAGAGATTACAAACTTCAACCAGGCTCTCAACAACATCACCAGACACCATAGCCACGTGGTTGCCGAGGGACTCATTAAGGAAGTTCACCACGGGACCGTTTAGTTTTACCTCCACCTGTGTTCGGCACATGTAGTCATAGTTCATGTTGGTATCTACGATTTGACCGGAGAGAATCATCATCTTGCCCAGTCTGGGTCCTCCCAAACGAATCAGGGTCACCTTGCCCTTCTTCACCGGTCCCTGAATTGAGACACCCTTTTCTGACTCGAAATGGCTTCTCAAAACGATCTTCTTGGGATCCGATACGAGACCTGTGGCCACGGT
>CP070791.1:1020737-1037147 GCA_020346825.1 Candidatus Bathyarchaeota archaeon | reverse complement strand
GCTCGGCAAAGATCATTAATGTAATGGGTCTTTTTAGATGGAAGCTTTAGAATAGTTCCCTCGGTTGTGTGGGCTACCACTGTCGCGTAGGATCCCGAGGAACGTGCAAGTTTGCCTCCATCACCAGGTGAAAGCTCAACGTTGCAGACCATGGTGCCTTCGGGAACCTTGCCTAGAGGAAGAACGTTGCCTATTTCCACTGAAGCTTTAGCCCCAATCTGGGTTGACTGTCCTTTATAGACGCCTTCTGGAACCACCGTGTAGTACGTTTCGCCGGTCTCAAGTTTAATTGAGGCAAGCGGGGAACCCCTCCCTGGATCGTGGAGAATCTCCGTGAGCTGGCCTCTAATAACTCCCTCCCGTTCTTCTTTGGATGTTGTGGGGTATCTGGCGGGAGCCACTCTCTTGTGGGTTGCTGCCCTGAAGGTTGAAGAACCCCTACCGCGTCTTTGGACACGAATTCGTTTACCCACGATGTTGCATCTTCCTGTGGAACAATTAGGTTCTACAGACAAGCTCCTTTTTAAATACTTTTAGTTTCTCTGCTTTGCAGCGTATCGCCTTGTAACGATCCAGTATACAACAAGTATGGACGCCATTACTACGACTATTGCAAACAGAATGATGTTGAACATAAACATCGTTCCCTTCAGTTCTTGAGGCACTTCAGGATAATGCTGTATGAGCTCCGTGAGCGTCACACTAAAGTAGTCACCCAGAAATGCATAGAAGAAAGTTCTTGGCAACGTACCCACCACAGTGGGAATCATGAAACTTCTAATCTTCATCTTGGTCAAACCTGCACTATATGATATTACATCGAACGGTATGAACGGTGCAACTCTTCCCAAAAGAACGGCCCATACTCCCCAACGGTTAAACCAATTGTCCGCGAACTCGATTCCTCTCTCTCCAACAAACCGAATGGCAACTGATCGACCTCCTTTTCTAGATATGTAAAAGCCTATGAAGGCAGCAACCACGGACCCCAATGCACCAACTAACCATCCAGACAAAAGTCCAAACGCTGCACCTCCGCATATTAGGACAAACTCAGAAGGAATAGGTATGGCTAAGGCCTGCACAATCATGGCTGCAAACAAGATGGGGAGTCCTCCAGCTTGAAAAGACTTCACAACCCAGAGTAGAAGCTGGTAAATGACTTTTGGAAATATGAGTAGTCCTACTGATGCTCCGACAATTAATAGAAATACTGCGGCGGGAAAAACTTTAGGTGATACACGCATTTTAAAGCCCAAAAAATGTGCCAATTGTGCTTAAATGACGCCAAGCTTAATCGCTATATCCACCGCTTTATAGTCTGGATGAAGCCTAACGAAGGCTTTTTTCTCTCCTCTAGGCGTAATTGAAACGTTGACTTTCTGCACCACTACATCGTAAAGCTCCTCTACCGCCAATTTTATGGTCCTCTTAGTAGCTTTCCTACTTACGACGAAAACAAGTTTGTTTTCAGCTTCAAGTAGCCGACTCGTAACCTCAGTCATAACCGGATACAATATAACCTCATAAGGATCCAATTCTATCTTCCTCTGAAGAGTTCATCTATCTTCTCAAATGCTGAATTTGTCCAGACTGTTAATCTTCCTGGATGAGTCCCTGGCGCCAGAAGTTCAACGTTCAAATTATCCACTGAGGCGATGTCTACTCCTGGCAGGTTTCGGGCGGCTTCAGCAATTCCTTCGTTCTTAGTCACCACAATTAAGGGTCCAACCGCTTGCTTCATCTTTCTTCCCCGCATCTTTCCCTTACCTGCTCTAACCTTCCGACTTTCCTTAACTCGGAAAATGTCCGGCCACACCCCAAGGTGAATGAAAGCCTCCTCAACCTCTCTCGTCTTCTTTAGGTTTTGAATTTCATCCACAACAACCAATGGAAAATCGGGGATGTCATCTACCATGTGCCCCCGAGAGGCCACGATTTCTTTTGATGCTGTGGCGGCGACTGCTGAACGCAAGGCCACCCGCATTTCCTTTCGAGGAATCTTCTTCCTAATCTTCTTTTCAACCACTGGAGGGTGTGTGGCTCGGCCGCCTACGGCGAATGGAATGAAGGCTGCTCTTTGACCCCTTCCCTTCAGTCTCGCAACGCGTGCGATTCCTAAGCCCGTTCCTCTTGACTCTGCTGTAGTTCGCTTCCCAGCCGAAACATCTCGACCCTGTGGTTGAAATCGATGAGATTGAATTGCAACAACTGCCCGTCTTATGACGTCTGGTCTATTCGAAGTTCTGAAGATTTGAGGGATCCGAAGTCTGCCGACTTTTTTTCCTTCAAGATCAAAAACTTTAGTTGAAATCTTGCCCATAAAACTTACCACCGATTTATCTCTGCGGTGACTCTAAAGATGTGTAGGTGATTTTTGGCGGAGCTTCAGAAACCTTTCTTGGGGGCCGGGCTGGATATCTCAGTCGCACGAGACGTTTAGTTGGACCTGGCAAGCTTCCGTCCAAAGCAACGTAGGTTCCTTTTATTGGACCATATCTTAAGAATCCGCCCTTTGGAGAAACCTCGTTTCCATCTATGCCGATCTTCAAGATACGCTTGTTGTATTCGGTTCTTTGGTGGTAGCCCATTTGACCAGCTCTAGGAACGGTATATAAAACTCTAGGGGGTTTCCACGGGCCAATGGCGGCAACTCCCCTCTTTGTTTTTCGAGACTTGCGAGGTAAGATTTTGATTCCCCACCGTTTCACAGGACCTTGAAAACCTTTTCCTTTGCTTATTGACACTACATCTACGAACCGGCCTTCATCAAAAACGTCCGTGATGGAAACAGTTTTTCCCAGTAGGTTTTTTGCGTATTCAAACCGTTCTTCTATCGAACCACCATCAACCTTGATTTCCATAATCTCTGGCTTTTTCTTTGGAACTCTAGCAAGTCTTGGTTGGGTGGCGGCTAGAATGCGAAACTCCACGATTCTGTCAAGGCTTTCCTGTATCTTCTTTAGTTTTTCTTCGGTATTGAAATGTTCAGGCAAGACAACTCTGCGTTCAAAATCTTTCGGAGGGTCTTTCATCCATGCTTCAGTAAGAGATTGTAAACCGTACTGATTTTCTACATAGGCACGAATAGCGCAAACTATGATTGGGGGGGCGTCAACAATGGTTGCTGGATGAACTACTTCTTTACCTAGGTTTAGGGATCCCGGTTTGTCTTCTACCATGAAAACGTGGGTCATTCCAGCCTTGTATCCCATGAACCCAAGCAAAGCTGGGCCTTCCTGTATTTTTGGCCAGAAGCGAATCCTGCCCACAGCACGAGTGGCCCGCTTTCTAGGCAAATAAGCTAGCGAGCCGTGTTTTGGGGCGTGTTTCTTTCTGTGGCCCATTATTCGCATCCTTCTTTAGTGTTTTCATCCAAACCTGTCTTTGTTTCAATAAGAACGTTGAGTTATAAATGTTGCGAATTCATTTTTCAGTAATAAAGCTTAGAATGGCTAAAGAGACATATAACGCCTCTTCGGTTCTTACTGTTTCACTTCCTTGATTTGGAATGGTATTGACCGTGAAATCTGTGACTTCGGTGAGTTCAAGGTTTTCACGCTTAATGATGTCGTTCAGCCCTTGAGTCGGTGCACCGAAGGCTACCAGTACGTTGCGGGAGTCTCTCCAACGTTTGGCCAACTCATGCGCAACTTCCTTCAGTGGGGTTCCATATCTGGAAGTAGCAACCGTTAAATCGAAGGATCGAGATCTTGTCAATTGTCCAAACGGAACATCTGAAACCGTTACTTTGTAGCCCCAGTAGGCTTTGATGTCACTAGGATTTGCCAAGACAGCCCGCGGTTTTCTTCCAAGTTTGGCAATCTTGACCGTGATCCGAGTGTTAGATGGCAGTTCTGCGTTGGGAATTAATATTGGGCGCTCGACGCCTATGTCTACCAGCGATCCAGATTCACCTGAAGATAGAATTACTCCCTCTCGGTACTCTCCAACCGCTAGATACTTTGTTCTGTTTGCTAGGGGATGGTTGGGTGTACGCAAGGGAGGGAGAACTCCTACGTAGCGTAGTTCAGGCTTGATCTTGAACAACCGCTTTCGTAAGTATTGCGGAGTTTCCATGTAGGAGAGAACGGTGGAGATTAGATTGGTTTCTCGCCTTTGCTTAATGGCGGGGAGGTCGGGAAACACAATGATTTCGTCTATGCGATAGATTGCTGCAGCTCTGCCTATCAAACCAATCTTCATGGTTTTCTCTCGAAGATGCGGAACGTCTGAGACTGTGGAAGCAGGAATTGCTACAGAAAGCCAGCAATCATGCCTTTTCATGGTCTCGCAGACTCCTTCGCACACAAACTCCAGTATCACTAAATCATGTAGTCTTTACAATGAAACTCACTACTAAAGCTTGTCAAAAAACTGAGAAAGATGACAAGAGAGAAGGCTTGTC
Organism: Candidatus Bathyarchaeota archaeon; assembly: GCA_020346825.1. Lineage (GTDB taxonomy): Archaea > Thermoproteota > Bathyarchaeia > Bathyarchaeales > Bathyarchaeaceae. The sequence continues at coordinate 1,032,739 of CP070791.1, read as the reverse complement.
TGAGAGTACGTTTACAGCTTCAAGCATTCATAAAAAACCTAAGGAGAAACTCGCTTACGCGCATACAACCTCTGGCCTTAATAGTTTCAAAGTAGTATAGATGCTATGTCTGGAACAGGCTAGGATGCATATGGTTACTATTTTGGATCAACTCGATAACATCAAGAGAATTGACAAGAGTGACATGCTCAGCCATTTGATGAAAACTCCAGGTTATTGTCGAGACGCCATGAACCGAGCTAAGCAGATCAAAGTACCAGAAAGAGTGAAACCCCAGAACATTATAGTCGCAGGCATGGGAGGCTCAGGTATTGGAGGAGAAATCCTTAAAGACTGGCTCAGAGATGAACTTCCAATCCCCTTAGAAATCTGCAAATCCTACAGTCTCCCAGCCTACGCAAGCAAAGAGACGCTCTTTTTCGTCAACAGCTACTCTGGAGACACCGAAGAAACTCTAAGTGCTTTCATTGATGGTGTTCGCCGAAAATGTTCAACAATAACCATAACGTCAGGAGGACACCTGCAGTCATTCTCCGAGGAACTTCAGATACCTTACATAACTATACCCGGTCAGCTGCCTCCGCGTGTCGCGATGCCTTACCTCTTCTTTCCCATTCCTGTCCTTATGGAAAGAATGAACCTTATTCCCAATGTGGATGAATACCTACAGGAAACAGTACGTGTTTTTGAAAGAGCATGCGAAGAAAACTCTCCAGAAAACCCGACAGAAGACAACCCAGCAAAAAAGCTCGCCATAGAACTATTGGAAACCATTCCCATAATCTACGGATTCGGAGAATACAAATCTGCAGCACACAGAATGAAGACTCAATTCAACGAAAACAGCAAGATCCCCAGCAAACACGATGTCTTTCCAGAAATCAACCACAACGAAACTGTAGGATGGGAAGCCCCAGGGTTCTTGACCAAAAACTATTCCATCCTACTCATCCGAGACCCAAATGAACCCCCTGAAATCAGACGCAGAATCGAAACCACCAAGTCTATGGTGTTACACAAGGCCAGAAAAGTCTTGGAGATCCATGCGAAGGGAGAGGAAAAGTTGGAGAAAATGTTTTCTATCCTGAGTACAGGAGATTTCGCGAGCGTTTATCTCGCCATTTTGCAGGGCGTAGATCCCACACCTGTAAGAATCATCGACAAAGTCAAGAAAGATTTGGGAAAGAAATTCAACATGGAGAAAAGACTGAGGGCAGAACTAGCCTCGCTAAAATGACATGAAGATAATCTAGCAAAGCTATCGTTCCACTTCGCCACGAATGAAACCTTCAAACATTCCTTCGGCCTTTTCCAACGACATAGCCTGGGGCGGACGTTTGAAAGCGTAGGCTGAAACGCTTAAGAGTGGACCAGCGATTCCACGATCTAGGGCGATTTTGACAGCCCGTATAACATCAAACATGATTGAGCCAGCGTTGGGAGCATCAACAGAGCTGAGCCTCAGATCCAGCTGCAGGGGGGTTCTTCCGAAGAAGAGACCTTGAATCCAGAAGTAGCTGTCTCGTCGATTTTCCAAGAAATCAACGTAGTCGGTGGATCCAGCTATCACCGAAGCCTTGTAGGGCAATGCGGTTTCCACAGATTTGGTTTTCAAGATCCTTTTGACTTCTCTTGTTCTCTCAAGAGTGTCGAGGGATTCTGTTCCTCCACCCACATCGAGCTGATATGTTTCAGAAACCCGGACGCCACGGTCAGCTAGTGTTTTAAGTAGAACTTTGTGGAGAATCGTGGCACCAACTTGATCCACCAGATCGTCACCGACTATTGGCAATCTAGCTTTTTCAAAACTCTTAACCCAAGCGGCATCGCTGGCTATGAAGGCTGGGGTAGCATTGACATAGGCGCATCCGGCTTTGAGAGCTTCTTTGGCGTACCATGCAGAAGCCTTTCTGGCTCCGCTTGGAAGGAGGCTGACAACAATCTCTGCATCGTTTTCCTTAAGCTTCTGAGCTACGTCCACGGTTGGAGAAGCATCAATCGTAACCACGTTCTTGAGATATTCACCTACTCCGTCTAAAACTTGTCCCTTCAAAACAGGGGCATCTAGGCGAGGGACGTCAGTGAGTCTTAGAGTAATATTTGGTGGAGAGAAGATAGCTTCAGATAGATCCTTTCCTACCTTTCTGGCTTCGATGTCGAAGGCGGAAACGAATTCAAAGTCTCGAGGATGATAGCCGCCTAGAAAGAGACGTTTCAGTCCTATCGCATCTGCCTCTTCTTCCATGTTTCTATAATAACAAGTTCCTTGGACCAGTGCTGACGCGCAGTTTCCCACTCCGACCAATGCAACCTTGATCTTCGTCATCGCCTTGTCTCCTCTCTCAGAGAGGAGAACAATATTATAATAAGTTAACGCATTAGCCGCCTGTAGATGAATGATGATGTTGTCTCCAGCAGACATCTTGAAAGCCAAGAAAATTCTAGACGGGGTGATTTACCATACACCCCTGACCTGCTCCCAAAAGCTTAGCAAGATAAGTCGTGCAAAAATATACTTGAAATGGGAAAACCTGCAAAGAACTGGATCATTCAAGATTCGCGGAGCTTACAACAAAATAAGCTCACTTACATCAGAAGAACGCAGCAAAGGGGTTATTACGGCTTCAGCTGGAAACCACGCATTAGCGGTGGCTCTCGTAGCCAAAATAATGAATTTGTCGGCTATTCTTGTTGTGCCTGAGAATGCCCCTAAGATAAAAGTGGAGCTGTGTAGAGCGCTCGAAGCTGAGGTCCTGCTTAAAGGAGCCAACTACGACGAATCTGTGACATATTGCGAGAAAATAATTTCAGAGACGGGGGCAACCTACGTTCCTTCCTTCGAAGACTACCAGATTATATCTGGTCAAGGAACAATTGGTTACGAAATCTTGGAAGAAATACCTGACATAAACGTGATCTTGGTTCCTGTAGGAGGCGGAGGTCTAATATCTGGGATAGCGCTTTGGGCTAAAACCGTTAACCCACAAATAAGGGTTGTTGGAGTTCAGTCAACCGCCGCTTATACAATGTATGAATGCTTTAAGGCAAAGAAAATTGTTGACGTTCCTGTCCCGCCAACCATAGCTGACGGACTTGCCGGCGGAATCTCTCAGGTGACTCTAGACCTCGCCCTTAAATATGTTAATGAAATGGTTTTGGCAAAGGAGGAAGAATTGAAGAAAGCGATTCTCTGGGTCCTCAAGAATGAACGTCAGGTTGTGGAAGGAGCTGGAATAGTTGGACCTGCAGCCATTTTGCAGAACAAAATTCGATTCAAGCCAAACGAGAAGGTTGCCGTGGTAGTCTCTGGCGGGAACATCGACATAGAACTCTTGGACCTGCCGTTATAAATCCTTGTTATCAGAAGCCCCGTGCGCCGCAAGGCTTTAAAAACGTTGATTTCCTATCCACGCATATGAAAGTGCTTCTCATAGGTTGCGGAAATATTGGTTCGATTGCAGCAGAAGATTTTGCCAGAAGCTTGGGTTCCGCTGAAGTCTCTGTAGCCGACAAAAAAATAGCACGAGCCAAGAAGGTTACCGAAAGAATTGGAACGGACAATGTCTCATGGGTTCAACTGGACACATCAGATTATAGTGGGTTGGTTAAGACTCTAGGAGATTTTGATTTAGTAATGGGGTTTTTGCCTGGGAGTCTTGGGTACCATCTGGTTGAGGCATGCGTCGATGCGGGAAAGGATTTGGTGGATGTCTCATACATGGATAGGAATCCTTTGACTTTAAATGAAAAGGCTGTGAAGGCAAACACACTTGTAGTACCGGATTGTGGATTAGCACCGGGCATCAGCAACATTCTTGTTGGACACGCTTTGAGAAGGCTTGACGAGGTTCACACGATACACATAATGGTTGGCGGGTTTCCAGAGACGCCCATCCCTCCTTTAGGTTATGCTATCACTTGGTCTGCGGAAAGCCTCATTGACGAGTACACAAGAAGAGCGAGGATAGTCAAAGATGGCAGGATAATTAACGTTGAAGCCTTAAGCGGCTTAGAAGAAGTTGACTTCCCCAATGTTGGAAGGCTAGAAGCCTTCTACACCGATGGACTTAGAACGCTACTGCATACCGTAGACAAAGTGGATAACATGTGGGAGAAAACGCTTCGATATCCGGGGCATGCAGAGAAGGTGAAGCTACTCAAGTCCCTCGGGCTCTTCGATGAAAGACGGATCAATGTTGGAGATGTAAGTCTCTCCCCGAGAGCAATCATGGTCAAGCTTTTGGAGCAAAAGCTCGGTAGATCAGAAGTCAAGGATATTGTTGCATTGAAAATTGGAGTTTCCGGAGCTAGGGAGGGCTTGCAGACACGTCTCGAGTATACTCTGCTTGAACGATACGATGAAAGACGTGGAACAACCGCCATGGCTAGAACCACAGCTTATCCAGCTTCAATTATTGCGCAGTTGATTCTTGGAAAAGCCATAAAAGAAAAAGGTGTGGTTCCTCCGGAAAAACTGGGCAAAAACGAAAAGCTTTTCCAGACCTTTGTTAACGAGTTAAGGAAGCGAAAAGTGGAAATCATAGAGGAAATCGTAGATTAGTCGAGTAGCATGCCTGCATCTTATCGATATTCTTGGGCTACCACGGTAACATTTATCTATTCAATCAATGGCATACACTTCTCACCTTCCAACAACAGAACCAAGAAGGAGGTAAAAACTCAAACAGCAAAAACACGCGACTAGGTAACAACATTGTATAATCGTATGAACAATACCTAGTTCCGTAAAAGTGTATATTGAAAGCGGAGCGGAAGAGTTCGTGAAATCCAAAGATAAGTTTGAAATCATCAGTGAAATGGCGAAGCGTCGAGGATTCTTTTGGCCTTCCTACGAGATATACGGCGGCGTCAGTGGATTCATAACTTTCGGTCCACTGGGCTCCATACTGAAAAGAAGAATCGAAGACAAATTCCGAAATTTCTACATTCGACCTCTCGGTATCTTTGAAATTGCATCATCAGTGATCATGCCAGGAAAAGTGTTCGAAGCCTCTGGCCACATAGATCATTTCAAAGAACCCATAGTTGAATGCCTCCAATGCAAACGGAAGTTTCGAGCAGATCATCTCCTTCAGGAATTCGCTGGGATTAGCGATACAGAAACTGAGAAGCTGAATCTTGGAGAGTTGATGAACGAAATTCAGAAACAAAACATCCGTTGCCCAGAATGCAGCGGAGATTTCGGCAAAACTGAACAGTTTATGACCATGTTCACAACCACAATTGGTCCCTATTCCGAGGCTACTGGTTATGGTCGTCCAGAAGCAGCTCAGGGAATCTTCGTAGAGTTTAAACGCATCTATGAGAGTATCCGAGAAAGGTTTCCTTTCGGAGTTGTTCAAATAGGCCACGCCCTGAGAAATGAGATTTCTCCAAGACAAGGTCCGATTAGGCTACGGGAGTTCACGATCATCGACATAGAGTTCTTTCTGGATCCCAACGACCTCCATTGCCCACGGTTGAAAGCAGTGGAAAATGACACGTTGAGGTTGATAATTGCTGAAAACAAGTTGAAAGGCGTCAAAGAGCCAATTGAAGTCACGGCTAAAGAAGCCCTCAGCAAGGGGTACATTAAGATGGAGTGGCAAGCTTTTTTCATGGTCTTAGCGAAACGTTTTCTTGTTGAGCTGGGAGTGCCAGAAGATAGACAGCGTTTCATCGAAAAACTAGAGTGGGAAAGAGCCCATTATTCTGTGCAAGGTTTTGACCAAGAGGTGTACCTAGAACGATGGGGTTGGGTAGAGGTTTCAGGCCACAACTACCGAACAGACTACGATTTGAGTCGTCACATACAATACAGTGGAGTGGACATGAAAGTCTTCAAAGAAGCAGAAGAAGGAGGAAGAAGGTTTATTCCCCATGTAGTGGAACCCAGTTTCGGATCAGATCGGTTGGTTTACATCGCCTTAGAGTATGCCTACAAAACAAAAAAGAAGCGAACATTGTTGAGTCTTTCACGAGAACTTGCCCCCATACAAATAGGCGTTTTTCCTCTGGTAAGCAAGGATGGCTTGCCTGAAAAAGCAAGGGAGTTTTCTCAATTGTTGATCAGAGAAGGCTTCATGATTGAATGGGACGAATCAGGATCCATTGGAAGACGGTATGCGCGAGCCGACGAGGTGGGCACTCCACTAGGGATAACCATCGACTATCAGACTCTTGAAGATGACACTGTGACTATACGTGATCGGGACACTTGGAGACAAGTCAGAACCCCAATTGAAAAGCTTTCTGAGTTGCTTCACGCCTTTTTCCGTGAAAAAATTGACTTCGAAAAAATGGGAAAACCGATCAAGCGCTAGAAGCTAGCCGTAACTGTAGCGCTATCTCCTTTCTTTTCGCTACCTTTTTTAAGACTTCGCTCTATTCTATTCTTGGTGAAAACAAGGGCTTTTGCGGGGTGGAGACAGCGGTATTTCCAGTGGAGACTGAAGAACGAGTAAAAAGGAGGGCCATCAATGTTTGCCGAGATCATTTGAGGAGAGTGATGGATATCTCACGCAAGATCTCGCAGATGGTGGATAGTTTCGTGAAAGGAGACAGGAATTCAGCTCGAGAACTGCTCGCTGACATCAAAAAGCTAGAGGAGGATGTGGACGCTGCGAGACGCGAGGTTTCACGAGAACTCGCTGAAATTGGTGCAATCCTGAGTAGTCGAGAAGACTTCCTTCGCTTCACCAGCTTGACTAGCGAGATCGCGGACTTCTGTGAAGGTATAGCCTTTCGACTGTTGGAAATCATGGAAAGAGGGTGGAAAGTTCCTACAGACATCAAGGAAGACGTTGCAAAGCTCTCGGATGCTGTGTTCGAAACCGTCTCCAAACTTCGTGAAACTATCATGACCTTGAGTTACGGTGCATCCAAGGCCTTGGAGAAAGCAAGAGAGGTTGAGGCAGCAGAAAGAATCGTTGATGATCTTTATCGCGAATTGGAAGTGAAAATTGTAAACAGCAACATGAGTATTCCTCCAATGCTTCTCTTGAGGGATGTGGTGCAGCTTCTGGAGGAAGTTGCCGACAAGGCTGAAGACGCCTCGGACTCAGCTCGCATTCTAGCGTTCACCCTTTAGAGTGAATACGGATGTCTAAGAAGATCCAAACCGAGTTCATAGATAATTTTCTGGTTGTTTGGGATCCTGAGAGAGGATCGGAGCTTTTCAAGCTTGGATTTTACGGAAAGCCTGTAGGTATTCCCAAGCCAAAGGTTGCAGATTTCAATGTCCCCCTCATTCTAGATCTCATGGAAGGTCTCTATCTCGTTGAGAAAGGACTAGTTATGGTGTACGAGGGTCCGCAAAGAAGGAGAGTTAGCTTCGTGAAACTACGGAGAAGAGCAAGAAAATTGTATGATGAGTTTGACCTGAAATATGCTGTTTATCGAAACCTGCGTGATCAAGAACTTGTTGTTGCTCCAGGCATAAAGTATGGGTGCGATTTCGCTGTCTACAGGCAAGGACCTGGTGTCGATCATGCTCCATATATGGTGTCAGTGAAGAAAGCGAAGGATGAGGTTACCGCGACGGATGTTGTGAAGGCTGGAAGGTTGGCTACGACTGTGAGAAAGAGGTTCATAATAGCCATACCTGACTTGGAAGATGAACGAATACAATACCTTATCTTCAAATGGTTTAAGGCTTGAATAGAGAAGTTCTTGTCATTTTTCACGCGTGATAATCACGCCCCCAATGGATTTGTGTTTCTCATCTCTGAATTCTTTCTCGAATCTTTGGGAGGACTTCTTCTTGGAGGCGTTTGATTCCTATTGTTGTTATTTTGTAATTACCCTCCTCTGTTTTTGTTGCGAGTTCCTCTCGACAAAGTTCACCTAGTCTCGTACTCGTTATTTTTGCACTCTTCCCGAGCCTTTTCTGCAATTCTTCTTTGGAAAGGTCATCCTTCTTCAACAGACCTAGTCGGTTGCTAACGTAGGCTGCTAGAAGATTCAATGCCAACGTTTCGCTGTCCGTCAGTTTTTGCTTTGAGACTAGGAGATTTGGTCCCTCAGGAGCAACGGCGATAACGTTTCTGCAATCGTCAACGAGCTTTTCAAGATCCACTGTCAGAAGAACCTTACGTGTCACTTTCAAGGCAGGAACAATCTCACTGAAGAATCTGTTTATGCTGGTCCAAACATCATTCACGTTTCCCAGAAAGGTTTGCTCCAGACCTTGGTATTTGATGTGCACCGTAATTGTTTCTCTGGTCAACCCGTGGCGCCTCGCACTTTCGTCAATACTTCTTCCTCTAGCCATCTTTCGCCTTGCGTAGTTAATCTGAATTCGGGCTTAGCAGGGTCTGGTTTGAATACTATTCCTCGCTTTGTCATCTCGTTAAGACGAGCTGGAACCATGGATCTGATTCCACTTGAAGCCAATAGTCGATTGATTCTGGTGGCTGTACTGGTTTTTTTGTCGGAAGCAAACAGGACTAGTCCGATAGCCTCGTAGTGGGTTAGCTTCTCTCTGGTAGTAATGATGGGTCCTTCGGTAGTGAGTTCTACTATCCCGTCCAGCTGGGTCTTTATTGGAGGGGTCAACTTTGCAGATATTAGCTCGCTTATCGCGCTCATAAATTCAGGTGGCACCATCTTCAACATTGAAAGAATCTCTTGGGCGTTGTCTCCTTCAACAACAATCTCTCCGAAAGGGGCTTTGATTTGGACTCGAATTTTTCCCATTCTCACTTCTTTCCTCCAGCCAAAGCATATACATAGCCTTTATCAGTCTTCCACCTCTTTATCTTGTTTTTTCTAACCAACCACGACAAGACTCCTGAAAGAGTGGTGGAGGGGTAGTGAAGAGTGTTAGCCTTTAAGGCTTCTCCAAGCTCGGGTAAGGTTCTAGGTTGTTTGCCCCAACTAGTTTCAAGAAGCTGCAAAATTGCCTTGCTGCAATTTGAAGAAGTGACAGAAGGAATCGTGGAGGGGAAGGGTTTGTTTGTTTTTGTCTTTTTCGTTGAATCAAAAGCTGTTGAGATGCTGGCCACTAGACTTGGCAGTTCCTGAATGGTTTCTATAACCTCTTCTCGGGTTCCACTGACTTCAATCTCCTGCTCTCCGATTTTTATGCGAAACGAAAAAGGCATTTCCATCAATTCTCCACAATGAGATAACGTTCAACTCCTTTTAGGATTTGCTTTGGCGGTAATCGCAAATATAATCCCAAGCCTATTCTTGCACTATTATCCGTCCTTAGGATTCGAAGCTTTTTTCAACTGATACACTGAAGGTAACAAACTCCCTACGGACAACTTGAGTGAACACGGGTCTAGTCTTCTTCCGATTTGGTGATCCACGCACCTTCGACAAGGCTCGCCAGCGCAAAATCTCAGGCTTTTTGAACCTTGTGTCACAAGGTCAATAGACTATTCGGATGAATACTTACGTGAGAAAGGTCTTGAGCACAACTCTTCTACAACCACACTGTCCCACCAACAATTCTGAATATTTGACCTGTTATATCTTCGACGGCATCAGAAGCCAAGTATGCGCGCGCTTCTTTTCTCTTCTAGATAAGGGACTACCGTCTTTCCTAAGAAAAAGTTACGTAATAATCTCTTTCAGGCGCTTTTTCAGAATTCGCGTGACCACTTCGGCCTTTGCTCGTCCTCGTACTTTCTTCATGACATTGCCCATGAGAAGTCCAAAAGCACCTTTTCCCCTTTCTTTCATGATAGTTCTGTTCTGCTCTAACAAATCATCGATCATCCTTTCCAGTTCCTTTTGAGAGATCATTTCCAGTTCCAAAACTTCGACAGCACGTGTTGCAGTTGCTCCTTCGTGTTTTGAAAGCCACGTTACGATTTCAGGAATTGCTTCTTTGGTAGTTTTTACAGAATCTATGAGACTAAACAGCTCCCTAAGTTGTTCGCTGGAGATTTTTTCAGTATTTGTTCCTTCACGTCTCAAAGCCTTCAGAGTTTCTGTCAACGTAACTGCTATTATAGTGGGTGAAACCTTAGTCTCTTTGGCTATAATCTCAAAGATGTCACTGTATTCGGAATCCAAAATCTGCTTCGCAAGCTTCAGATTGAGTGCATACTCCTTTTTCATTCGTCTCATTTTTTGCTCAGGCATTTCAGGAAGATGATCTCTAAGTTTTCTTAGATACTCATTTTTCAGATGGATTGGTGGAATATCGGTTTCGGGATACATGCGGGCAGCTCCAGGTCTCGGGCGCATGTATCTGGTAGTTCCATCTAGATTTGCTGCTCGGGTTTCTTCTGGAACGCCGTTTATGGCTTCTCTTGCCCTTTGCACCACGGCCTCCAATGCGTTATTTGAGTTTTCTAAGGTATCCGCGACAAACACAACGGAGTCAAGCGGGGCTTTACTCACGCTCTGCGCAAGCTCGTGTATTTCGTTTGCTGTTATGCCGTAGGCTGGCAGTTCGTCTGTGTGAAAGATGCCTCCAACCCTTCCCCAGAAATGTGCTATTTCGGCCATCTCAGCTCCAAGTCTCATTCCAGGGGCAAGCTCTCTTTTTAGAAATCCAGCAAATTTGGGTAGTTTAACCGCTAGGACTCGTTTATTTTGCTCGAGTGCTTTTTGAATTACTTTGCATTTTGTTTGTTTAAAGATGGTGGTGACGTCAACAAACTCTTCTTTGATGTCTCTCGCCTTCACTTCCCGTTCCTTGAGTTCATCTCTAATCTTTATGAGATCAAGTTGGCGCTGAACTTCGTTTTCAACGATAAGTGCAACCAAATCTAACTTTTGAACACCCTTTATCTCTATCAGAGCACCATCTCGAATGGAAATGTTTAGATCCTGTCGAATTGTACCCAAACCACGTTTAACCTTACGAGTGGCTCTCAAGAGCCTTCCAATTGTTAGGGCTACTTCTTTTGCTTCTTGAGGAGAGTGAATGACGGGGGATGTCGCAACTTCGATGAGTGGAATTCCAAGGCGGTCGATGCGATAACGAATGATTTGGTCTTCTTCTTTCATTTTTCTGGCAGCGTCTTCCTCAAGGCTCACATGTTGAATAGGCACTTTCTTCTCGTTGATGTTGATTTCTCCGCCTAGGGCTACGACACATGTTCGTTGGAAGCCTGTAGTGTTTGATCCATCTATGACTGTTTTACGCATAACGTGAATTTCGTCTACAGGCTTGGCTTTAATCATTAGAGCAACGACGAGGGCTGTTTCAACAGCTTCTTGATTGAGATCATGGGGTGGTTCTTCATCCATTTCCACAAGACATGCTGTTTCACTAGTGGCTTCATAAAGTATTTTCACTCCCTTCTGAAATTCGAATAAAGCTGCTGAATCGATTTGGCCAAGTTCACTTTGGGTGGGTCGTAATCTTCTAAGAAAGGTAGTGACGGGTTCTCCCTTGAAAAGCTGGGGGTTACAGGAACAGAAAAGCTTGGATGCTGTGTCCAACTGTTGATGGATCTCAAGTCCCACCTTCAAACCGATTCTTGAATATTCGATGTTCACGCTAATTTCCTCAGCTTATTCCTTTTTTAGTCGTATAGGGTTCTTGGAGATATTTCGTGGGCAATATTTGCTTGTAGAAGCTTCTTGGCTTTTTCGATGTCAGTTGTTTGACCGAAAACCCACATGAGTTTCACTAAGGCTGTTTCAGGCAACATATCTTCGAGGGGAAGAACTCCCAAGGCTATGAGGTCTCGACCTTGATCGTAAACAGTCATTCCAAGGCGTCCCCAAAGGCACTGGGAAGTCATGGCAACAAGCATGTCGTTTTCAATGGCCCCTTGAATAGCCGAGAAACAGTATTTTCCTACGTGGCCCAAACCGGTTCCTTCTAGGATGAGGCCTCTATACCCCTTATCTAAGTACCACTCGATGATCTGAGGGTTTATGCTTGGATGAAACTTGACGAGGGCAGCTTTTTCATTGAATTTTGGTTTTAAGCATAACTTTCGTGCACTATTCCGTTTTCGGTAATCATCTAGTAAAACCGTGATTTCATCTTTTTCCATTTTGGCAAGGGGCTTGGTGTTAACGGACTTGAA
>CP070791.1:1015641-1020637 GCA_020346825.1 Candidatus Bathyarchaeota archaeon | reverse complement strand
GTTGATCTAAAGCTTTATGAAATAGCGAGAGTGTTTTTCGGCTAGCTGCAAGCGCACCCAATGCATTCTTAGGCTCGAGCGACGAGCTTCCATGCAACAAACAAGTTCTAGTTCTTAAAATCAGAAAAAGAGAAGAGAAAGGATGCGCTAGTGTTCTAGTGGGTGCATCTGGATCAGGAATTCGATGTCTGCGGTGGCTGACTCGATTTCCTTCGACGGGTAAGCAGGACAACCAGCATAACTACCGCAGCAAGAGCGGCGATGAGCACTAAAGGCATAAGGTATGGGTGAGTAGACGGCATGGAGGTAGCAAAGTATACCTTGTAGACTGGATCATGTTCTATTCTGTAGCCACTGTAGTCTGGATACGAAATTAGGATCAAATAGTCGGCACGGGTCATGTTTGTTATGGTTTCTTTGGCCCTTTGGTAGAGTTGAGGGTACATATGCACCAAGATGAGCGGTAGATATTTTGCAAAGTTTCTGTGGACGTTGAACAAATCGCGGTTTTTTGCATAACCACCAATCTCAGTGGTCCTAGTTGTAGTGTTGAAGGGGAGAGGAGTGCTTTCTGTAGGGTCTTCCGTGTAGTTGAAGAGGTTGTATGTTTGTTTGACGCCAAAGGAGGCATTAAATATCTTTTCGCCGTCGTCTGCGTAGGTCGATATGGAAGAATCGCTGACGAAGACTTCGTTGTTTGTTACGTTCTGTCCAGCAGATGAGGTACTATAGGTGTCTCTATCGAGCATGATTGATGTTTGAAATTCAGCAATGCTCATTTTGACATTGTTGTTTTGGAGGAATTCATATACGGTTTCGTCGGAAACCTTTGCACCGTATCGATAGCAGCCAGTGCTGTTGTAGTGATTATATAGCGGCCAAACAAGGAACCAGCCCCAAAAAGTCCAAAGATCGCGTATCCGACCTATAACATGGTCTTGGGTTATGGTTGCTTGGTGTGTTTCCGGGTCTATCGAAAGGGTGTAGTTGAAGGTTAGCTCATCGTAGGTTGCAAGTCCCCACGGTCTGCTTGTGTTAGTTCCATTTTGTCCCGTTATGTGTGTTGTTATCCAAAAAGCGGTCAGATTTGTGTATTTCATACCCCACTTCCAAGTTAGTCCATCATTGGAGGGCGTCAACGGGAAAACCTCACATCTGCTGCTGAACGCTGGAAAGGTGGCATTGGGAAACAATTGGTTAAGGTTAACGCCAACGCTGAAGGAGGCCCAAAGAGTGTCGTTCCTGTCTGGCGAGTCAAGGTAGATTGACTTTGAGGTGTCATTGAATCCCATTAGCATCAAGAAGGACGATGCCACCAAAACGTCTCTGTTGTTATTCTCGGTTCTATACTGCATCAGAAGCGTTTGCATAGGAACTGTAAAGAAGACTCGATCTGCCAGACTAATATTGTGCAATCCGGTATACAACATCTTCAAACCCATTTTATTCACATAGGTCATGTAAACGTAAGCGTGCCAACTGCTAGGAATTCTTGGCAAACCGTGGAGCAGGGCCAACGCTCTTGCGTATTCAAAGTAGTCAACGATTTTGGCAAAGCTTTCTTCCTGAAAATCTGTTTTCAACAAATCCTCCGCTGATCCTGAAGATGGAATCACAACGAGAGTTATTGATAGAAAAGCAACAAGAAAAACTCTGAGCGGAATATTAGATCTCAATCTTTCATCCTCTTCTTATTACGGTAAAAGCAGAGACTGGAAACATTTTAGAAAAACATTATGAACTGCAAATAAGAAGTGACAATCCATTTCCGTGCGCTCATGAGATTGGAAATTGCGCGCGCATTGGTAATCTGGTGCTTGCGTGTTTTGACATATCAGCTCTCTGTAGCTCCGGACTGTGCAAACTTTAAATGCACCCATTTTCATTGTGATGACTATTCAAGAGATTCTGCGGGTCTTCAAAGATGGAACTGTTGCCTGGGATTGCGGATCCGTATCTTGGGTCACTCATTCTTGGAATAGTATATGGTCTCACATTCTGTACATCAGTATGTCTACCATACATCGTAAGTTATATTGCAGGGATCGGAGCGGGATTTCGTGGAGGGGTCATGGTGACCTCAATCTACAATTTGGGTCGCGTAGCCGCCTATGCTGTGCTGGGTGGTCTAACTGGTTTGTTTAAGACCCTTGTAAGTGATGCTTTCTTTATTTCCTTCCAGAAATATTCTCCCATCGCTTTCGGCGTGGCAATTATGATCGTAGGAACAAGCATATTTCTCAGAAAAAAAGCGTCTACTGGCACCTGCAACGTAGAAAAACGTGGACACTTAGGGATTTCAAAGAAATTGACGCAAGAATTCGACATCAGAGCCTTTTCTATGGGTTTCACTAGAGGATTGGTGTTATGCCCTCCCCTTGTAGCTCTTCTTCTAGCCGCAATAACCCTTCCTCAGATAAACACCATTGTTCTGGCGGTCCTGTTCGGTTTGGGAACCACCATATCTCCATTATTAATACTTGGAGGAGCAACGGGTTGGCTTCTTAAAAAAGCCCCGCTTTTCAGTCGATGGATATCAAAGATTGGTGCCGGAATATTGATCCTACTTGGACTTAACATGCTACTGAATGTAATGATCTACTAACAGTCACCTGCTCATGGGGACGAATCATGATGACTGGTCTCATCGGTGCGCTACTGCTCGGAACGATAGTAGGGGGGGTAATAGTAGCAGGAGTACTGGCCATTCTCATATGGATAAAGGATCAAACTAGAAGAATTAGCTACCTCAGAGTTTTCATTCAGACAGCTGCTGTTCCTGTGATTTTCTTCGGTTTAATTGTAGGACCCTTTGGACTGCCACAAGATCCGCCTGTTGGCAATGCACCGCGCGATACACTAGTTGGCGCCGAAGTTTTCGGGGAACAGTTTCCAGACGGGTTATCCGTACCTATATTGGCATGTTATTACCCTTCTGGAAGAACAATAACCTGCGCTATTTGGCAAATTCAAGCCTACATTTTCCCGTTTTGGAATACAGGACCAGGTTTTGGTTGGGGCGATTTTTACACTACCTCTGGTCTCGTAAGATTATCAATTGTTTTTGGGTTGGTCATCGTCATGTCCATTGTCTTAGGGCGCTTCTTCTGCGGCTGGTTCTGTCCTTTCGGATTATACATGGATTTAATGATCCGTATCCGAAAAACCTTCAAAAAGAAATATTGGAAGCTCTCTGAGAGGATGAATGATGGTCTGCGTCAACTGAGATACATAATAATTGCTGTTTTCTTGATTCTGAGTTTCTTTTTCGGTACAGAAGCCATAATAGGTTCACAGCTTATTCCAGGAACAGAACGTGGAGGATATGTTTTCTCCTATTTTACTGCACCCTTCTGTCAAATTTGCCCAATGAGACCTCTAAGTGTACTGATACAGAGCGCTCTAGGATTGATGGACTTCAATTTCGTGATTTCTCATAACGCCGGGATACTGTCCGAAGTAGGGTACTATGTTACTTCACTCAACGTGGTCGTTTTGGTTCTAATCACGATTGGAGCTCTTGCATTGAGACGTTTTTGGTGCCGAATTTGCCCCTTAGGCGGTTTGATCTCCATCTTCAACAGATTCCCACCCTTCAAACGGGTTTCAGGCATTCGACTAAACAAAATAGAAGAAAAATGTACAAAATGTGGAATTTGCAAACGGGTCTGCCCCCCACAAGTCACCGAAGTATACGAAGAAAAGGGAGGAGATGTAACTTCCCCCGGATGTATATTGTGTTTCAGATGCGTAGAGATGTGTCCTTACGAAGATTGCTTGGAGATACGCGCAGTCAACAAAACACTCTACAAATCAAGAAATTGGCTAAAATCTTTGAAATAAAGAGGAATTTGAATGGCAAGCAAAATCGAAGACGAAATGAAATCTAAACCTGACATATCCGAAAATGAGATCAAAGAGTTGAGGAAAACCATCACGTCCTCTTCTATGAAAGCGATCGCCGAAAACATTGAGAGAATGAAAAAGACTTGGCCCGCTCGACCCAAAACTATGCACTACTTCGATGAAATCGCGAATCTCTTCGGACAACGCAAGGAGGAGATACAAACCCAGAAAGAGGAAGGAAAGAAAGTAATTGGCTATACGTGCACGTTTGCTCCTGTCGAACTAATCTTGGCTGCGGACGCCGTACCAGTTAGAATCAATTCGGGATGGTATGACGCAGCAAAGCTTGGAGATAGAATTGTCCCGGTCGAGGTGTGCCCAGTCATAAGATCGGCAATAGGTGCAAAAATGGTACACCTCTCTCCCTACTTTGAGTTGAGCGATGCAATAATAAATCCGCTCACCTGCGACGGAAGAACCAAGCTTGGTGAAATCATAGCGTCTGAAAAGACAGTTTGGACAATGTGCCCTCCACGTGTAAAGGATTCCCCACAATCAAAGAATCTATGGATTGAAGAAGTCAGAGGGATAAAGAAAAAAATTGAGAAGCTAACTGGAACAGAGATCACCAGTAAACGATTGAGGGCTTCAATTGAGGTGATACAAAGAGCTACAAGGGCTTTTCGCAGATTGCATAAAACAAGAAAGGGTCATCCGGTTATTATGGGAAGAGACGCCATGCTGGTGAACCAAACCAGTATGTGGGACGACATAAAGAGGTGGACCGAAAAGACCGAGGAACTGTGCAGCGAACTGGAAAAACGTGTCAACCAAAAAGCGTGGGCGTGTCCTCCTGAAACATCAAGAGTGCTGGTTACTGGTACCCCAATGATGTGGCCTGACAATTGGAAGATACCCAACCTGATAGAAGAATCTAGCCCGCAAGGACTCATCGTCGTTGACGAACTCTGCTCTGGTGATCGACTTCTCTATGACCCTGTGGGAGTCGATGAGTGGACCATGAGTGATATGCTTGATGCAGTAGCTGAAAGGTATCTGCTGGCTTCTACATGTCCATGTTTCACCTCAGAACAAGGAAATGAGGACAGGATCAACTGGCTCTTGGACAGACTCAAAGAGTTCAAAGTCG
>CP070791.1:1006034-1015541 GCA_020346825.1 Candidatus Bathyarchaeota archaeon | reverse complement strand
CATAATAGAATTTACTCTTTTTGATTTTCTCCACAACTAATTTGTGTGAACATTTTGCATATGCGACATAGAATTCTACAGAGAAAACTCAAAAAAATCGTTGAGCGTCACAAGTCTTCTACATAATAACCACTTTGATGTATATATAAACTGAATGTCTCTGTATCAATAGTTATTCAAGTGTCAAAAACTTACATTGGCAATTGTCATCTATTTAGATGGCCAGCTATTTCAACAAAGATTCTGCTTTTCTTAGATCCTCAAGCGTGTTTATGTTGAAGAAAGTCAACAGTTTTGGATCCATTTGTCCTAGAGAGGCAGTTGAAACGTATCGCACCCTTCCTAGATGAGAGATCATAGATCGCAAATCTAGCTTTCCTTCCTCCATGGTCTTCTTTGTTGCTATCAGAGTCAGTTTTGTGTTGTAGGCAGCATGAAGGGGCTCAAGATATCCGCTTGGCCATTTGGGGATAGCAGCGTCTCTACCAATGCATTTGTCTAGAAGAAACTGGGCTATCTGGGTTGATACGAACGGAGTGTCGCATGGCAGTAACAAAGAATGTTCACCTCTTGCAGTTTCGAGACCAGTTAGAACCCCCACAAGGGGACTTTGAGGCTCATGTCTGTCAACAACCAGCTTCACTCCGTGACCAAACAAAGCGTCGAACCTCTTCCCTTGAACGCTCGAACTGGCAACCACCACTGTTTCGTCGACTATTCCAAATATTCTTTCAACAACATGAAGAACAAGGGGTTTACCCGCTAACTCGACTAATCCCTTGTCTTGGCCAAGTCTTCTAGAGAAGCCGCCAACAAGAATCACAGCTGAATTCTTCAAAAATAACCACGCCTACAACCAAATTACGAAACGTTCATCACTATAGTTTTTTCGTAGAGACGTAAGCTACTCTTTCTGGATATGTGTAGATGTTCAATCGTTTGCCCCTAACGAAACCTATCAGAGTTAATCCTGTGAGTTGAGCAGCTTCGACGCCAGAGTTGATGGCTGTCGCCATCGAAGCAACTATGGGAATTCTCATCCGAGCTGCTTTCAACACAATGTCTCCAGTTAGTCGGCCACTTGAGGTTAAGAATAGACATTTGAAATCCAAATTCTTCTCCGCTCCAACTCCTATGACTTTGTCTACTGCGTTGTGACGTCCTACGTCTTCTGAAAAAGCTGCCAATTCACCGCTTGCGAAATATAAAGCTGCTATGTGAACCCCGCCTGTTTTCCTGAATCTTTTTGCAAGGCTATTAAGAAGCCTCACGGACTCCAAGACTATTCTTGCGTCAACGGTTAACCCCATCTCCAACCTGCGTAATTTGAGTCGGTCGATGAGTTTTGAGAGAGGCCAATAGTCTGAAGAGCCACAGGCTGAAACGATTACTCGTGCAAAGGGCTGCGAGATGGAGATTCGTTTCGTTGAGTCGATGCTGGGTTTCAGCCTAACCAAGCATTTTCCATCATTTTCCAAGCGTATTTCCAGAATTTCGTCTACTGATTTCAAGATTCCTTCTGACATGAGATGTCCTATCGCAAGTTCTCTAAATTGATTGGGTGTGCAGAGAATTGTTGCATAGTGAGTTTGATTCAGAAATATGTGTAACGGAGTTTCCTCTGCTACAAAGTCCGTCTTTTGTATATGGGTGTGCGTGGAAACGTTCACCCGCGAGATTTGGATCTTCTTCATTATCGAATCTTCCTAGGCTCTTAATTCAGAGAGGATATATTCTATGATTTCATCGGCGATGTTATCATCCGTAACTGATTGGAGCCCTCTCCATCCTGGCTGACTGTTCAGCTCAACCACTACGGGTCCTTCTGGTCCCTCCAAAATGTCCACCCCGGTCACCTTGCAGCCAATGACTTCAGCTGTCTTTACAGCAATGTTCTCCAGGTCCTCAGTGAGGTTGATTGACACCGGTTTCGCGCCAAGACTCACATTGGTTTTCCAACCTTCTGCTACTCGATGCATTGCGGCTACAACCTGATCGCCCACGACAAACGCACGTATGTCAGAAACTCCGTGAGGGATAAATTCTTGGAGGTAAAGAACACCGTGGTAGAAGGAAATAGTTCTGAACACCCTAGCAGCAACGTCTGGATCAGAAATCCTGGTGGAACCTACTCCTCTCGATCCGAATAGAGGCTTTATGATGATGTCTTCACCCAACTCGTGAAAACACTTCAAGGCTTCTTCATGACTTTCGGTTACTGCTGTACGTGGAACAGGTATTCCACGTTCTTCTAGAAAGGTAAGGGCACAATATTTGTCTACTGAACGTTCGATAGACAGAGGCGGGTTTATTATTAGCATTCCTAAACGTTCAAGCCTGTGAAGGAGGTTCATCCTGAAGATGATCTCTTCCAGAGAACCTCGCCCGATTGGACGAGTAATCAGCGCATTCAGGTCCCGAGGAATGTTAGTTTCGCTAACAGAAGCTACGGGTTTGTATTTGACCCGTGCAATGAGCTGGCGATAGTTGAAAAAAACAGGGGTTATGTTCCGTCTTTTTATAGCTCCCCTAAGTTGGGTAGAGCACCATCCATTCTCGTTTCTTGTCATTATCCCCAGTTTCAATGATTGTCCCTCTTGCCTCAGTATTTCTGACGAAGGATAGGAGACAGCCTCAATAATTGTTTTCTGCTCTAGGAAAGGGAATGGAACTAGAATTTGTGAATTCCTTTCAAAACTTGTTTCGTTATCCTTACTTCCTTGAGGATGTTCAACTTCAGGTAGGCTCCATATTCGTTATTGTACGGGGGACCTCTTCTCGAGAACAGGGTTAAAACATTTCCACCATGGTTCGTTTTGAATCCTTCATTGCTTGGCTCGTGTCCACGAATCAACGCTCTGACACCAAGCATTTTCAGAAGCCTATTTGTAACGTCTTCTCCGAAAAGTTTTCCAGCTCCTCTGGGTGAGGCGTAAGTTTCTTTTATACCCTCCCAAGGGTCGCTCCACAAGATTTCCTCTAGGTGAGGTTCATGTGGATGTTTCTTATGGGCGTAGGCGAAATCCTCAATCTTGGAAGCTTGACTTGGGACTCCACCGTGACACAAAACATATCTCTTCTCTATGAGCACCGTGCTGTACAAGTGTTGGAAAAGTTTGCGTAGCTCCAGGTAAACCTTTGGGCCATTCTCACCAAATTTTCGGTTGATTTGAAGCGGCAGATCGTGGGGATAGGCAAGGAGATCATCGGGACCCTCATGATTACCCCTCATCAAGACAACTCTTTTTGGAAACAACTGCTTGAGCTTCAAAACAACGTAGTACACCTCAGGAGAGCAAATACCACGGTCTCCATAGTCTCCGAGAAAAACCAGTAAAACCTCTTCGCCAGACTTTGCTTTCTCTAAAAAGTTACTGTCCTCTAAAATGTGTTTGAGGCTTTCCAGGTCTCCATGTATGTCTCCAATTATGATTGCTTCGCCCACTAGTGGCAGTTCGACAAGTCTACCACTTATCTGTAGGCTTCCGGTTCCTCTCTTTTCTTTCTCAAACAATTTAACGCAAATCTCGATCAGTCTGAGCAACTCTTCAGAGTCTGTCTTCATAGCCATATTAAAAAGGTCAATAGGTTTTTTGAAATCTAAGCTCATGTTTCTCACGTGTTTGAAATTAGATAAACCTTCAGCTTCCTAATATTGGCTGTGTTCAATCTGCAAGTTTTCTTGTATCAGGTAGCGCGCGCATCGATTGTTCATCTATTGTATTATAGGAGCGAAATGCTTTTTTGCCCTCTTCTCTTTTAGAACAGACAGTTTTGCAATCTCTTCTTTCTTAACGTCTCCCTTAATGAATTTGACATCCTCTAGCAGTTTTTTTCCCACATCTGACCTCACTATCACCGTTGAATAGCCTTCCATGCTTCCCACTGAGCCAATGGAAACATCAGCAAGCTTCGAAACGAAGTCATTACAATACTCACATCCTTCCTCAACGGCTTTGCTAAGCTTTCTTACACTACAGGAATATGCCTTTCCTTCAATCTCCACGATGTACTTTCCTTTACTTATCTGCGTCTTCTCTGCTTTGTCCAAATCAACGCCCAACAACTTTCTTGTCTCTTCCTTTAGCTTTTCATAAATGAAGGATTCATAGCAAAACAATCCCAGAATGATGATTTCTACAGTTGGATAATCACGCAGCAGGATTTGTTGTATCTTTCTAGCCGCTCGGACCTCACAAGGGGTGCCAACAATTGCAACCTTCCTCTTCCCCTTTTTTATTAGCTCTTCTAATTTTGACATCATCTTAACCCTCGAATATTTTGTCCCTTTTGCTTTCATTATTCCGTCGATATCTTCTACTGTTATTGCTTCAGCTTTGTAGCCTTCTTTTCGCTGTACTACTATAGCAGCATCAATCAAACCTTTTTGCATGCCTGAAATCAATAATGCAGTAGCCATTCCACCATCTTGTCCATCTACTGAGCTTTTTGCCGCAAATATGTCAGTGTAAACACCTAGATCTTTGTCTCTTGTTCCTTTCAAGAATTTCTCTTCTACTTTTCTTATGTCTTCTTCCAGCATTGGATACGTGTTTATCCTAATTCTTTTCGAATCTGTTGGGCATACGATAGCGCAGGCACCACAGCCAATACAATCATCGGACAGGGCATCGTAAGGAGCAGTAACTTCACGTTCGACCCCTCGATTTGCAAAGTTAATGGCTGACACGCCAATCAGTTCTTCACAAACACGGGCGCATAAGCCGCAGAGGATACAATCCTCCTCTTCGTCTTCGATCCACAATCTCGGCTTTCGAATGCCATATGCTCCTGCTAAATCCTGAATCTTCTTAACTTTTGGGCATCGAGCTAACAGCAACTCAAGGAGCAATTTGCGAGTTCGTATCACTTTTTCAGACCGTGTATCAACTGTGAGTCCTTCGTAAACAGGGTAATTGCAGGAAGTCACAATCCTTTTTCTTCCTCGATTATCCGTTATCTCCACAGAGCATACGCGGCAAGCACCAAAAGGAGAAAGAGCTTGATGATGACAGAGTGTAATAATGTTTATGCCGACTTTTTTTGCGGCATCTAAAATGGTTTCTCCTTCTTTAGCTTTGACCTCAACACCATCAATCTGTAATGTAATCTCTTTTTCGCTTTGTTCTTCCATCGCTTTTTGCCCCTAGTCCGGGTTCTCCTTTCTCACTCTTTTAACCAGTCTCTCTTCTTTGGGGATTGGTGGGGGGACCGGTTCACCAGACATTATTGTCACTGCTTCAAATTTTGGCGGACACAAATCATAGCAACTCCCGCATTTGATACATTTCGATTGATCAATGACGTGAATTTCCCTCTTTTCTCCGATTACTGCATCCACTGGACAATTCCTAAAGCAAATCATGCACGCTTGACACTTTTCCGGGTTAATGTAATAGGATATTAATTCTTTGCACATCAATGCGGGGCACCTTTTTTCATATATGTGTGCTTCATACTCATCTTTGAAGTATCGAAGAGTGGTTAGCAAAGGATTCGCAGATGTTGTTCCTAAAGCGCAAAGGGAAGAAACGCTAGTTACCTCCGCTATCTCTCCAAGCGTTTTGATATCTTCCTCTTCTCCTTTTCCAGCAACAATCCCGTTCAATATTTTTCTGGCTTGCTTCAACCCTTCTCGACAAGGTACACACTTGCCGCAGGATTCATCACATAAGAAATTAACAAAGTAGCGAGCTAACTCCACCATACAGGTATCTTCATCCATTACAATCATTCCACCAGAGCCCATCATCGAACCTAGCTTTTTGAGTTCGTCAAAATCTACTGGGGAATCCAAATACTGCTCAGGAATGACACCTCCAGAGGGACCGCCAGTCTGAACACCTTTGAACTTCTTTCTGTTTCGGATCCCGCCACCTACTTTGTAGATGATGTCCCTCAACGTCAGCCCCATAGGAACTTCAACCAAACCAGTGTTGTTTACTTTGCCCGCTAAAGCAAATATTTTGGTGCCTGTGCTACCTGCGGTGCCGATGGACGCAAACCATTCAGCACCGTTGTTTATTATAAGGGGTATGTTGGCCCAAGTCTCAACATTGTTTAATGTGCTCGGCTTCCCCCAGATCCCTTTTTCGGAAGTGTGGACATATTTGGGTCTTGGTTCGCCCACGTTTCCTTCTATTGCCGTCATCAAGGCGCTTGACTCGCCGGAGACAAAAGCTCCCGCTCCTCTATGAAGCTTGACTTCAAAATCAAAACCTGAACCGAGGATGTCTTTGCCTAGCAATCCGATGTTTTCAGCTTGTTTTATAGCTATTTCCATATTTTCTACTGCTAGAGGATATTCTTGACGTACATAGTTGAATCCCTCATGAGAGCCTATAGCATAAGCGCCTATTATGAGTCCTTCAAGGATGGAATGCGGGTTTCCTTCCATTAGTGCGCGGTTCATAAAGGCTCCCGGATCACCTTCGTCGCAGTTGACGATGACGTATTTGGGCTCTCCTGGCGCATTTCGTGTGGACTCCCATTTTCGGTGTGTTGGGAAGCCACCTCCACCACGCCCACGAAGTTTAGATTTTCTTATCTCTTCCAATACTTGTTCAGGCGTCATTTGAAAAAGAACTTTTGCTAATGCCGCGTAACCGCCAAGTGCTATGTAATCTTTTATCTCTTTAGGGTCGATTTTATTGTTGTTCCCCAAAAGCAGTCTGTTTTGATACTTATAGAATGGAATTTCAGATAGATGTCTAGTTGTTTCGCCAGTTGTTGGATCCGTGTAAAGCAATCTTTCAACAATTTCATTGTTGATCAACGTCTTTGATACGATTTCTGGTACGTCGGTTGGTTTCACTTGGAAATAGAAAACCTCTTCAGGATAGATAACTACTCTTGGGCCTTTTTCGCAGAAGCCTAGGCAACCGGTTTCCTTAATATCTACTTCACCTTTCAAGCCGTGCTTCCTAATCTCTTCCTTAAAAGCCTCAAGGACTTTCTGAGCACCAAGAGCTTGACAACCTGTGCTTACACACACTGAAATAGCTAGCCGTTTAGGATCTCTTTTGGTTAATATATCCTTTCTGAGTTTTTCCAAATCAGAAGGAGATTTCAATTTGTTCATACCTTTTCATTCCTTTTACTAACTATAACCGGAAATAATCTTCTCAACGTTTGCAGATGAGAGCTTTCCATGATATTGCCCATCAACTTCGATGACAGGCCCTAGGGCGCAGCAACCAAGGCAGTTGACGGTCTCTAAGGTAAACTTCTCGTCGCTTGTGGTTTCTCCATCCTTAACGCCCAGTATACGCTCTATGGAATCCAGAATTCTTGGTCCACCTCGCACGTAACAGGCAGTACCAACGCATACTCTAATTAGGTGACGCCCTCTCTTTGTGAGGTTTAGTGCTGTGTAGAAGCTTGCAACCCTGTAGATTTGGCTTACCGGAATCTTGAGCGTGTCGCTTATTCTTTTTATCGCTTTCTTTGGTATCCAGCTGAACTCGCGCTGAATATCTAGCAGTAACTGTATCAAGACCCCTTCTTCATTCTTGTATTTACTTATTATCTCGTCTATTCGATCCACAATCATCTTTGTCAACTGCCTCTGCAATAGAAAAGTATGTGATTGCTTTTCTTCTAAATAAAGGTTTTAGAGCTACCTGTGCATGATGAGCGCGCGCCTGTTCTAGATGCGCGGCCGCATTCAGTTTACTACTTAAACTCTAGAATAGAAAACGGATAAAACCTGGTTCCTGGACTTGCAATAGCTTAGTCTACAACAAAATTCTAACACTCTCGTCAGTCAGTTCAAAGATAATATTTTCCAGCTCTTTTTTTTCAGCTTCAATTCTTTTTGAATCTTTTTTGATTCTCCTATCCAAAACGGAGTCTTTGGAGGTCAGAAGTTCCCTTCTTTTCTGTAATCCCTTTAAGGTTCTTTGAAGTTGGGTCAGTTCTTTTCTAGATTTGGTTATTGTTCTTGATGTTGAGAGCTCCTGTTTTTTTGCGAAGGCCTCCATGCAACTCTGATGTAGGGAGAGTAAGGTATTGCTGTTGAGGATTTTGTCTAGTTGATCTTGGGCTTTCTTCAAACGGCTTTTCTTTAATCTTAGTTTTCCCTGAGCAATTGCATTATCCATCTTCTGAAGAATCTTTCTGAGCAGGGGATACCCCCCTTCCTCGGTGGCGAGGGCCTTGAAGGGTTTGTTTAGGTAATCTTCAAGTTTCCTTTGTTCATCAAGAAAGAGATTGTATCGGGAACTCAAAACGAGGCTTTGAAGTTTGAGAAAGGGTTTTTGAAGATAACGCAGATTATGCTTCACCTTCTCTTCCAGATCTTTAATCTCCTCATTTAGTTGAGCAAGCTCGACTATCTCATTTTGACCTCGAGTTGCCGTAATTAGCTGCTGTGTTTCTTCAATCTTTTTTTCAAGGGTCTCCTTTCTGAGCTCCATCCTTTTTTTGTTCTTTTCAATTTGGCTTAACTCATCTAATGAGTTACTGAGTTTGTCAATCCGAGAAAAAACCGTCTCTACATCTGCAGCCATCGAGTATTCTTCTGATGAAAAGGAACGTAGCTCTTTAAGCGAATCCATAGCTCTTTTTAGTGCGACATCAAATCTTCGGCGGTCAATTATGAAAAACGGTGAGACTGCCGGAAACCACTTCTCCCTCTCGCGAACAACCGTCCCAAGGACGTTGTCCAGTTCTTCAACAATTGTACTAAGACTTTCTTGAGAAATCTCTTCAGGAATTATTGTCTCTTCAATCATTTCCGAGGTGTTCTTGGTAAATTTGACCATAATTTTGGCTCGACGATAAGTCTTACGGCTGCCTTTCGCGATCTCTCTTTCGGCATCATCCAACAATTTATCTGAGGTTTCTATAACAGCATCAAGTTTAGCTCTGACTCCATCAAGAAGTTTTTTCCCTCCAAATCTGAGAGGTTCAACTATAGAAAGTGTCTCTTGCTCCAACCATTCCTTGGTCTCTTTGAGCGGTATCTCAAGAGTCTCAGACATAACCTTGATTCCACTCTTCACGTTAACGATTGAATCGAATCTTTAAAACCTTTTCCAGCAATTGCAGCAACCGGGATCTAGCCTAATTCCTCATTCTCCGAATTCTGTTTTACCTTTGTTCTCGAAATTAATGAAGGAGCCCTACGTATCAATGCTTCGTGAATGAAGTATCCGCCCAGTATGCTGAGAGATCCTTGAATAGCATTGAAGGCTCCAACCAATAGACTTACTACAACGGGTATCTCCGCATAGGTTCCATAGAGGGTCAACACCCCTGCAAAGATCAGTATCAGGTTCATGCAGATCATGATAAGAGCTCGCGATGAAATTCCGAAGGTAAATGAGGCGAGTTTGTTGAACTTTGTGGTTCTTAACAACACCAGGCCTAGGGCCATTCCCAAAATTGTTGAGAACTCTGCTAGACCCTTCATCAAAGAACTAATGACATCACCACTGCGTACAAGAATGGCGAGAAAAGCAATACTTGACGTAGTAGCTCCAGAAATTAATCCAAAAAGAAGAA
>CP070791.1:1002232-1005934 GCA_020346825.1 Candidatus Bathyarchaeota archaeon | reverse complement strand
ACTCTTTCAGAATGTCGTTTTGAATAGTTCCTCTCACATTATCCAAGGTAACTCCTTGCTTTTCAGCTATGGCAAGATACATGGCGAGCACTTGGGGGGCAGTGGCGTTGATAGTCATTGACGTGCTTACTCTGCCCAAGGGAATTCCATCGAAGAGAATCTCCATGTTTCTTAAGGAACTTACAGGAACTCCTGCCCTACCTACCTCTCCCTCTGCTATGGGGTGATCTGAATCGTATCCAACTTGGGTTGGCAAGTCAAAGGCAACGCTTAAGCCAGTTTGTCCTTGTTTAAGAAGATACTTGTAACGTTTGTTGGACTCTTCAGCTGTTCCAAAACCAGCATACTGCCTCATGGTCCATAGGCGACCTCGATATCCCGTGGCGTGAATTCCCCTCGCAAACGGAAATTCACCTGGAAAACCCAGATCCCTCAAGTAATCAAGGTTTTTCACATCCAATGGAGTGTACAATCGTTTGATAGGCATACCTGACACTGTGGTAAATTCCTTAAGACGTTCTGGAAACCTTTCAAGCGTCTTAGCTAGGGTTCTTTTTTTCCAACGCTCTTTCTCCTTAAGGATGGAGGCTGATTCTGATTTGCTTGACATCTTACTTGCATCCGCTCATTTCGTTAATCTTGAGAGAAACAGATATGCTTTTTGCGCTAGGAAGAAATTAAAGTGTTAACGCTACTACTGCTAAATGATCTGACTGTTGGGAATCAGAATGTCGCTCACCAAAAACTTGGAAGAATTGCTCCGTTTCTTGAAGGGGTTGACGCCAAAAAAGGAAGCTAGTATAGTGGTTATGCCCGACTTTTTCCTAGATCGTTTAGTAGCATATGATGGAAACCTTGCCCATTTTTCCAAAGCGATGACCGAAATTGCTGAACGTAAGGGAGGAAGCATTCACGGCATCAAACATCTAGAGTTGAGGGGGGGAAACGCAGCTAACACCGCAGCAGCTTTGGCCACTCTAGGCGCAAAGGTTTGTCCCATAATTGATACGAGTCTGCTGGGATTTCATCTACTAAAGTTCTATCTCGATCCATTGGGGGTTGATCTTTCTCACGTAAAAACTGGGGGCAAGATGTCATTAACCACTGCTGTTGAGCTAGCCCATCAAGGTGAGAGAGTTAAC
The DNA here is from genome assembly GCA_020346825.1 of Candidatus Bathyarchaeota archaeon. Classification (GTDB taxonomy): domain Archaea; phylum Thermoproteota; class Bathyarchaeia; order Bathyarchaeales; family Bathyarchaeaceae. The sequence goes on along the minus strand of CP070791.1, from coordinate 1,004,792 downwards.
ATTATGATGAGCGATCTAGGGTCCTTGCCAGAATTCGGTTTTGACCTTCTTACCTCTAGAGATTTCAAAGTCTTGCGAGAAGCTGACTACGTATGTATTTTCAACTGGGCTGGAACTCGGCGCTGGGGAACCAAACTGGCCAAGAAGGTCTTCGATTACGTCAAGAAGGATGGGAAGGGTAAAACATACTATGACACCTCAGATCCGAACCCCAGAAAAGGAGAGGTTCCAAGACTTGTCAAAGAAGTTCTCTTGGAAAAACTTGTTGATATATTCAGCGTCAATGAGAACGAAGCTTTCTGCTATGCCTCTCAACTCGATGGAAAATTAGATAGCCTCCGGAAAAAGATGAAGCTCGGCAAGTTGACCAAGGAATGCGCAACAGTTTTGGCGAGAAGCCTTTCAGCTCGAGTGGACCTTCACACAACAACCTTCGCCGGATCATTCACCAAAAACTCAGAAACAACAGTGCCAGCCTTCAAAGTTACTGTTTTGAGGACCACTGGAGCTGGAGATGCTTGGAATGCAGGGAATCTCTTTGGCGACGCGCTGGGCCTTCCGGATAGATGCAGATTGACCTTGGCACACGCAGTTGCTGCCTACTATGTTTCCAGCCCAAACGGAGAACATCCCACCTTATCTGAGGTAACCGATTTCTGCTCCGAACAACTGTTGAAAACTAAAGGCTAGATCTCATAAACAACGTTTCCTTTCAATATGCGCGCGTGTGCATGCTTTCGAGGTAGGGAAGGATTCTTATATAATAGCAAAACTAGAATAATGCGGCATGAGGTTTGCATGCTGACTATTCAGACTAGTTGTAGGAGATTTCTTTAGATGCCTGAGAAAGCAATTTTGTACGAAGATGTGGATGGGACCAGGTTCGAGGTTGAATTACCTTTAACCTCCAATGTTGATCCAGAGGAGATCAGAGAGAAACTTGGTGTCCCTTCCTATGTTGACATGGATTACTTCCCGATGAAGAGCGCTATGGTCTCAATTTGGGCGGCTATCAACGCCCCGGAACTGCATAAACGATATCCCGAAGTCTTCAAGAAGAGGGTTAGCAAGAAACCCATTCCGATTCTGCTGTTCGGTGGAGGAGCCGTCAAAATCTGTTGCGAAAATGCGAATGGTTCACGGCCTTTGTCAAGAAAACTGAAGGATACGGACTATATAGTTCCCAGGAAGCAAGGTTTGGATTTCGTCAAGCTTCTTCTGAACATGGATGAAGCCTTTGGAACCCAGTATAAATCCTTCAAAACCAAGAGTGACGGACTCTTCAACGCGATAAGGCGTGGAGACAGATACAGGGTTAGGACGGTTGAGGGGATAGCTGAGGGGGGGATACCAATTGTTGGAGTGATGGATGTCCTCTGCGATCGCATAGACTTGAGACATGAAATCAACGTCAAGGATGCCTTCGAAGACTACAAAGAGAATCTGTACACGATTGGTTTGGAGTATTTGATACTGTCCAAAACTCAATTCATCATGGACTATCCAAAAAAGAAACTTGACAGACTCAGAGAACATGGGCAGGACTACAGGATCTTACCCTATCACAACTATGCAAATGACAAAGTCGTCCTTGGAATGGAAGATAAAGACGTGAGAGACGTATGCGCAATATTTCTGGATCATCCAATTGGAAATGATGGAAGAGAAATAAGCTCGGAAAAGATCAGAAGGGTTTTGAAGAAGGATCAGAAACTTGCTCTGACAATCACGTTGAATCTTGCAAACTTGGCGGAAAATCCTGATGTACTCACAAGATGGGTGATAAAAAGAGATGCTTCAATTATTGCTGATAGAATTCAAACCCTTTTGAAAGGTCTGCCTAAAGTCGATAAGAAATGGAACAAACCTTGGTGGAATATTGCGGTTGAAACTCCAATCATCGAATAGAGGCTATTTCTTCTTCAGAATTTGCTTGATTGCGTTGTAGGCTTCTTTTCTGGAAAGTCCTACTTTTGAGAACGGTATGTCAAAGGTCTGTTCCTTATGGTGTAGCCGAATGTAGGTCTCCTGTTGTGGGGAAATATGGATCGAGACGTCAGTGTAGTCCGACCATCTGCCCTCAGCTAGGTTCCCGCCTTTCCAAAGTTTGAACTCTTTACTATTTAGCGAGAAAACAGTATGATAACGTCTTTTGTAGATTGGATAGGCCGCTATGATTGAGAAGGCGAGCAGGATTAGGAGAGACAAAGGCATGTTGAGCCCGCTAAAACCCAGAAAGAGAAGGGCAACCAAAGAAAGTGTGCCCAACGAGAATATGATTGCGACGCTTTTCAGGTAGTCTGCTGAGTTGATCGCCTCGAATTTTGCTTCTGTTAGTTTCAAACGTTTCTTGAGAGCTCTTCCAAGCACGTTGTCTGACGAGATTTCGCTCTTCGAAGCGATACTGTAAGCTGCCACGCCTACTTTTTCGTCTGCAAGTTTCAAAACAGCGTGTTTCACATTTTTCTCTAGGGGTTTACGTTGAACAAATGTAATGAATATCCAGTCATCAGCATCAAACTTGCGTTTACATGATAAGATAAGTTTTCTAAGAGATTTG
>CP070791.1:992175-1002132 GCA_020346825.1 Candidatus Bathyarchaeota archaeon | reverse complement strand
CCAGCGGCTGCACTAGATGCGCACAGCTGAAACAATGGCTGAAAAACAAAAAAACGTTTTTTGAGGAAAGAAATCTGGAAGATGTAGATGTTATGGCAGATTTAGTTATGCGAGATATGGTGGTTTTATCGGCCCCAGCTCTGGAAATTGAAGGAACAGTATACACAGAAAATCAAATCTTTGATGGCGACGGACTGATTGACACTACGCTGCCAGAGATCTTGAAGGGCACGTAAATGGGCAAACCCGAATTGGTTAAAGAAATTCGACCAATGGTTAGGAGAAGCGACGGCTTCATAGTGCCTTGGGATCGGAGCGCCATCGTAAAACAACTCTTGACAGAGACAAAACTCGCCAAGGAATTCTATGAAGCCAGACCGATGAGTAGAAAAGAGGCTGAGGGAATAGCTGTCAATGTTGAGAAAAAAATCTTTGACCTGAAGCTTGAGTTCATAAGCGGCCCGCTCGTACGTGAACTGGTAAACAACATCTTACTCGACAAGTCGAAGGTGAAACCCGAGTATGCCATTTACAGAAACATTTTGACGAGGGTAGGGGCGCCAGTTTACGACGCTTACCTAATTGATGTGGGGCGAGGATTCAAAGCAACCGAAAACGCAAATCTTCAGCCAAACCCTGAAACAGCCCACAAGAGGAAGGCCGACTGGGTATCTGGAGAAGAATACCTGCTGTTGATGCCTCCCAAAATTGCTGATGCTCATCTATCTGGGGACCTACACATACATGATCTAGAGTATTTTGGAACTAGGCCTTTCTGCCAAGATTGGGACCTCCGCTATTTCTTCTACTACGGTTTAATGCCGGATGGAATTGGCACTAGAACGAGTACTGCCGGTCCAGCTAAGCATCCGGAGGTTGCAATACTTCACACCGCAAAAATTCTGGCTTCTGCCCAGACTAACTTCTCGGGAGGTGAAGGTTTCTACAATTTCTTAGTTTTTCTTGCCCCCTACATGAAGGGACTGAGTTATGAGAAGGCTAGACAACTCATGCAAATGATGTTCTTTGAGTACACTCAGGCCTACGTAGCGAGAGGTGGGCAGCTGGTTTTCAGCAACATCCAGGTTCAGCCGGGAGTACCTGAACTGTGGAGAGAAGTTCCCATAGTAGTACGCGGAAGGGTTGGACCAGATGTTTATGGAGACTATGAGGATGAAGTTCGCCTCATGTTTAGGGCGCTTTACGACATCGCTCTCCAGGGTGACCATTGGGGAAAACCCTTCAATTTTCCTAAACTTGAAAACACTCTAAGCCCTGAATTCTTTAGGCCTGAGTATGATGATTTCTGGCTTGACGTTCACAAGGTTGTAGCCAAGTTTGGAATGCCCTACTTTGACAATCTGATGCCCGCATATAGGGGCTACGGCAAGGGAGTTTCGTGCTATCAATGTTGCGCCTACTGTTTTGTTGAGACTCCTGAAGACAGCCCGGATTTCGAAGATAAGCTATATTTCAACAATGGAAAACATTTCACCATGGGAAGCTGGCAGGTTGTAAGTTTAAATCTTCCAAGGATGGCTTATAGAGCCAACGGAGACGACGGTAAACTCTTCGAAGAAAGTCGTAGGCTGATGGATTCGGCTGTTGAGGTGTTCAGGACTAAGAAGAAATGGATGAATCTTGTGATCAAGAACAATCGGATACCCTTCGCCACCCAACGTCCCTTGGATCCAAAAACTGGCCAAAAGGGAACTCCAGCAGTGGACTTCAATGAACTGACCTTTACGATAGGTCTTGTGGGTGGAAATGAGATGGCTCAATGGCACACGGGCAACCAACTTCACGAGCATCCGGAGGCTGTTAAGATTCTTGTCAAGTTGATTCTTGAGATGCAGAAGCACAAGAAGGTGTTGGAGGAGAGGACCGGCCTGAGGCTTGCTTTGGCTAGAACGCCAGCGGAATCCACAGCGCAGAGATTTGCTATCGCAGATCTCCTTACAAATGGTTTCCGAAACCAGGCAAGGAAGCTCGCTAAAGGAGACGTGGAGGAAGCTAAGGCTCTGCTTGCTGATGGAGCGAAAGATGTTCCAGTCTACTACAGCAACGGGACTCACGTGAATGTAGGCGCTAGAGTCGGCTTGCTTGAAAGGATGAACATAGAACAGAAGTTTTTCCCTCTTCTGAATGGCGGAAACATGTTTCATGTCTGGCTTGGAGACGGCTCTCCAGACCCTGAGGCTCTTTACAAACTTACTAAGAGAATAGCTACCAAGAGTCACGTGGGTTACTACGCGTACACCAAAGACTTGACCATCTGCAACAACTGTGGGAAAGTCACGTCACCCATCTACGAGCAGTGTCCGCATTGCGGAGCCGCACAGGTGGAATGGTGGTCCAGAGTAACGGGGTACTACCAGGCAGTGAGCGGATGGAACAGAGGTAAAAGAAAGGAACTCATGAACAGATACAGAGCTGCTCTCTAAACAAGGTCTAATGCGCGTGAAGACTAGCTATTTTGTTGCTCCTAAGATGAGGGCTAAAAGAGCTACTCTCATAACAATTCCATTCCAAACCTGCTGAAAATACCTAGCATGCGGCGTGTCATCCACCTCATCCTCAATCTCGTCCACCCTCGGCAATGGATGCATAATGATCATGTCCTCCTTCGCATCCTTCAACGTATTCAAGCCAATTTTGTAGGTTCCTCTGACTTTGGCGAATTCAGCTGGATCTGGAAACCGCTCCTCCTGTATTCTAGTTACATAAAGAACATCAGTTTCAGGTAGAACCTCTTCGATTCCAGGTTTCTCCATAACTTTGATTTTTTCTTTTATAGTTTCTGAAACCTCCCTCCGCATGCGAAGAAGCTCAGGGGAAACCAGATACAGCTTCACTTTATAGAGGGACAATGCATACGCCAGAGAATGCACCGTACGCCCATATCGCAGGTCACCAACCAAAGCGACGTTAAGGCCATCTATTCTTCCCTTTTCCTTCGAAATGGTGTACAAATCCAGCAAAGCCTGCGTCGGATGCTCCTCGGCCCCAGAACCAGCGTTAATAACGGGTATCTGAGAAAATTCAGCGGCAAGTCTAGCTGCCCCCTCCAGCGGGTGTCTCAAAGCAATAACATCCGCGTAATTCTCAACAACACGAACAGTATCCGCCAAGTTCTCACCTTTCTTAATCGAAGTAGCTTTCGGCTCCGCAAACCCTATAGAGGTTCCTCCAAGTTTATGCATAGCAGCCTCGAAGCTCAGGCGAGTTCTTGTGCTGGGTTCAAAAAAGAGTGTTGCCAAGGTTTTGCCATGAAGCATACCCGAGCCACTTTTGGCGGTGGGTTCCATGGCGCCAGCGACTTCCAGAATGTAATCAATTTCCTCTCGGGTAAAATCTTTGATCGATATAATGTCGCGTCCCTCAAACTCCAATGATGACACCGGACAAACTTAGACAAGTCACAAATAAATGCTTAATCTAACCATCAGGTTCAGTTGGTTCTCTTCTGAATTGAAGATCGGAATACTCTTTTCAAATTGGACCTTTCGCTGGTGTACGATGGTTGTCAAAAGTTGTAGAGCAATGAATACTTCTGATTCAGGTAATTAAGATATGGGTTGACCGTGAGTTCTTCTCCGGTGACTGTTTTGAGGAGGACTGAGGGTTCGAAAATTTTTCCGTGGGTATGAATGTTTTTGGTTAGCCACCGTCTAATTTCGAGAAAATTGCCCTGCGCTATTTGGTTTCTCCAGTCTAGTTTATCTTTTTCCAATGCAGCGGAAATTTGTGCGCTGTAAATGTTGCCTAAGGTGTAGCTCGGAAAATAGCCGTATAAGCCGCTGGCCCAATGTGTGTCCTGCATCACACCTTCGGCGTCGTTCTTGATGTCCACGCCCAAGTAGTCCTTGTAGTTTTGGTTCCATACCTCTGGAAGCTCCCTCACCGTGATTTTGTCGCCAAAAAGGTCTTGTTCAAGGTTGAACCTTATGATTATATGAAGGCCATAAGTAACTTCGTCTGCTTCAACGCGAATCTTGGAAGGCTTAACCTGATTGATGGCGAAGACAAACGCGTCCAAATCAACGTTGGAAAGAATTCTTCCTGTGAGCATCTTTAATCTAGGTAGGAAGTAGAGCCAGAATTCACGAGATCGACCAATTATATTCTCAACAAAACGGGATTGGGATTCGTGGAAGCCCATTGAACATCCTGTGCCAACCGGTTGGAACATCAATTCAGGATTTAGGTTCTGATCGTAAAGGGCATGACCACATTCATGCAACGTGGAGAACAGTGCGGACGTGAAGTTTTCCTCGTAATAATGAGTGGTTATTCGTACATCGTCATAGTAGCCTATTGTGAAGGGGTGTTCGGTTTCATCAATTCTGCCTCCGGCTTCCTTTGACTTTACATCATACCCGACAAACTCTGCAATAGAGTTGGAGATCCCTCGTTGTATACGGATTGGAACTTGGCGTTTGAGTATGGAAACGTCTGGTTGCTTTTTGGCTGTTTCGCATTCTCCTGCTAGAGAAATCAAGCCTTCTTTAAGGTCTCCAAAGATTTTGCTGATGGTTTCTGACGACATTTTTGGCTCATAAATGTCTATCATTGCATCGTAAGATGTTGATGTCTCTTTCACTTTCATCAAGATCTCTGCGGCCTTCTTTTTTAGGCTTAGAAGTCTTTCAAGCTCAGGTTTGAGTATGGAAAAGTTCTTGTTTGCCTTAGCTTTCTTCCATACGTCAATGGTTGTGGCTTTCTGTTTTGCTGTTCTCGAAACAAGGTCTTCAGGAAGCCTAATCTGTTCATCATACTCTTTCTTTATGAGGTATACGTTTCTCTGTTGAATATTATCTAGTCTGTCATATTCCGGATGTTTCATAATTTCATTAAGTAGTTTTCCAATTTCCGGGTTTGTACTCAGTTTATGTTCAATTTGGCTGAGAAGGGCAAGCTGTTGGCTTCTATGGTCAATTGCTTTCGGCGGCATCATTGTTTCCATGTCCCAATGAATGATAGAGGTCGTAGTTTGTAGAATGACCGTGTCTTTTGCTTTTTCCAGCAATTTCTTGTATCTCGAAATCAGTGAAACCGTCATCGTCAACTAACTCCGAATAAGGATTGGTGGTTTATGCTTGCTTGACTATATGAAGGTTTTAGCTAATTCTTGTGGTGAATGCATCGTGTTCCTGATGTTGGAGAGAGACAATCATCTTATTTGTAGAGATGCCATGTCTTCGCCCTAATCTCCTGTCATGCATGCATGGAGGAGTATCCATGCGTTGCTCCTTACTTTTGGGGGACGATATAAGACTGGAAAGCTCTTCTTAATCTATGATTAATGGTCGAAATAATCGCTTGTAGGGACCCATTGCCCCGGGAAAAGTGTTTAGGTTACTAGACGCACGCTTTCGGCAATTGTGTCAATTCTTTTCAGATTATTGATTAGAATGTTGAATCGGTAGGAACTTGTTGAAAACCTGAACAGTTGAGTCAAAACGTAGTTTGGGCGAATCAGGAAACGTTGGTAACCGTCATGGATCATTCGTTCGATTTCTTTGTATGGTACGGTTTCAGGAGAAACCTCAGAGACCAAGACTCCGGTCTCCCAATGTTGATCTGCGTTCAAGTAACCTTTGGCTTTAAGCTCTTCCCAGATATCGGATCCTGGGAAAGTGGCGAGAATATTGAATTGGGGGATGTCTAATTGTATCTGCTGTGCAAACTTTAGAGTATTTTCTATTTCTTTCCTTGTTTCGTTGGGTGCACCTAATATGAAGGAGCCAACTATGACGTCTACTCCAGCATTTCTAGCGTTTTTGACTGCGGCCTTTGCTTGGTTCGGAGTCGCTTGTTTGTCGTAGTAGTCTAGAACTTTCTGGTTGGCGCTCTCGATTCCGAAATACATCATTTTGCAGTTTGCCTTCACCATCTCTCGTATCATCTCGTAAGGGCACTGGTCGACTCTTCCTTCGCTAATCCATTCTATGTCCACTTTCTCTTTCCTTATTCTTTGACATATTTTGATTACTCTTTTTGGGTTCAACGTGAAGTTGTCGTCTACGAACATTAGTTGCTTGTAACCTTCGCTAGCCAGAAGGTGTAACTCTTCCAATATGTTGTCCACAGACCTGGATCTCCAGAGATTCCGAGCTAATCTTTGGCATCCACAAAAACGACAGCGGAAAATACAGCCTCGAGAAGAAATGAAGCTGCTGAATTTTTTGGGTGCGACGTTTATTCCAGCGGTGGTGTTGTGATATTCCACGTTTAGTAGTTCACGATCTGGAAAGAGTATAGAGTCAACGTCTTTGATTAATGGTCTGTCGGGAGTCGCAATTATCTGATCTTTCTTTCTGAAGGTGATTCCCAACACTTTCTTGAGGTTTCCGTTTTTTTGCAGGCACTTTACAAGTTCAAGACTGGTGTATTCTCCTTCGCCTCGAACAAGAACGTCAACGAAAGGATATTTTTGTAGAATCCGCTCAGCGTTGAAGGTAGCATAGAAATTGCCGAAAACTATGGTGATGTTTGGATTATCTTTCTTAACTCTTTCTGCAATCAAAGCTGCTTTGCGGCCTGAACTGCTGCACGTAGAAAAACCTAGGATGTTAGGATTCTCTTTCTTCACCCAGTTGACAGTGTCTCTCACTGAAAAACCTTGAGCTGCCTCGTCTATTATTGAGACGTCTATTCCCTCTTCTTTTAGAGTTGTAGCTATGTATAGCATGCCTAGGGGAGGGGCTGCGCCCACCATCTTCTTTGTATCTTCGATTGGAAGCTCCGGGTTAGGACCTGGATTTATGAATGAGAACTTCATTTTTTCCCCTTTTTTCTACGCCGATACATTTCCGGTAGAGGACATTTAAGTGTGCTGTCAAGAAGGCCACGATGGCAAACGTTTAAGTTTCTCGACTATTCGTTACTGTCTAAAAGTTTCTGTTGAGAAGGTGAAGGAGTTGGGGAAACTGAGTGTTCGTTCAAGGGTAACAGTTGCCACCTCGATAGCACACTTCGCCAACGATGTTCCTCTGACTCTCCTTCCAGCGGTTCTTCCTATTCTGATACAAGAATTCAATTTGAGCTACGGTGCGGCAGGAGCGGTCATTACAGCGTCTGCCTTCTTAATGACGTCGTTACAAGCGGTGACAGGGTATGTTGCTGATCGATGGAACAGAGTAGCTCTTCTATTTTTAGGATTGACAGGGCTGGGCGTTGGAACCATCCTTACAAGCTTTTCAACCAATTTTGTTCAGCTTCTCGCTTTCGGGTGCCTTGTGGGAGTTGGAGGAAGTTTTTTCCACCCCGTTGGATACTCGCTATTGTCCGATACCTTCGAGTCAGGGAACAGAGGCAAAGCTTTGGGATTTGGAAGTGCCACGGGAGATTTGGCGGTTCCAGTAGCTTTTGCAACGTCAGGTTTCCTAGTTCTGTTTATTGGATGGCGCAACCTGTTCATTTTGTGGGGTCTAATCGCTATTGTTGTCGCTGTAACATTGCCATCAATTATTGAAGAACCTAGGAAGGACAGCTTTCACGTAAAGGCCACAGATGACTCCACGAAAACGATTGTCAAAACATTGATTCCAGTGATAATCGCGATGGGACTTGCCGGTGCTTCCTACAAGATTGCATCTTCTTTCATAACAACCCATTTGAACGCCTTTTTTGAAGTCAACATTGAATCAGCCAATTTTATACTTGCTTTGATGATGGGCATAGGAACGGTTGGATCAATTGTGGGAGGAGCCGCGGTGGACAGACTTGGTGAAAGAAATACACTGACTGCTGAAATGGTGATGCTGGGAACGTTGTCAATGATCGCCCTCTATGTAAATAATGTTCATCTGTTGCTAGGAGTCATCTGTGTCATGGGGTTCTTTTTACTAGGTGTTTGGCCGTCCTTCTATTCGGTTATCGCGGTGGAAACACCCTTAGGCGCAAGAGCTTTCATGTATGGAATTATCTTCGCTGTTGCATGGAGTTTTGGCTCGTTTTTTCCTTACATTTCTGGAACCTTGGCAGAGATCTTTGGATTACAAATAATCTATGGCTTCATGGGTGTTCTTCCTCTCGTTGCTGCATTTATTGTCTATTTTACTTTCAAGAAATAGCGTGTGACAGATAGACAATTAAGTTTGTATTATCTGAATATTCTTCGATTCGTCTATGATGGGTAGTTTCTGTTGGTGGTTTAGTTGGATTTGTTAAGTATCTATTTGTTGAACTTGGTAATTACTTTGGCAATGTTCGTGGTGCTGGTTTTTCGGGCATGGATAGAATTGAAAAACTTCAGAATTATGTGGAGGGAGTTGGAGTGGAGAAGAACCTACGAGACAGTGGGGAGAGTCTTGAAAGCAGAAAAGGACCTCTTCACTAAAGTTGAGGGTGGGGAGGAACTCTACGAAATGCTTTGTGAAATGTTCAAGGCAGAAGGGCAGTAAGGCTTCTGGCTTTTATGGAAAGTGCCAACCTTTAATCGTTCTTTTGGGCGCATTAGATTTCTCTCTTCCGTATCGACATAACGGTTTTGTGAGGTGTCTCTGAGACCTAGGAGAAGTGATGTAGAGTCTCCTCTTGAGTTTGCGGTTTGTTTCAACTGCTGTCTTTTTTAGCTGTGATGCGCGAAAGCCACATTTTTCACATCTGAATCCTTTTGTCTTTCCCATGGATTTCATTCGTTTCCCACAGTCGGAGCAAATTGGGTTTAGAAGAGTTATTTTTCGAGCAAGCTCCAGAATTCTCATTTTTTCAAGATTGATGGTGATAGAGTGTCTTGTCGAAGCTGGACGAACACCCCCGTGCGCTTCTACAAAATCTCCAACGATCAAGTTTTTTGAGGTTTCGCATAGAATGCCGGTGGGCTCGTAGGCCGCACAATCCACTGTTGCTGTTTTGTCTTTGATTGAAAGGATGACGTGTCCGCCTTGAATTACCTTAGGTTCTTTTGCCACAATTCCTCGAACAACTACCGGAGTGTAGGGCTGTATCTCACTAATTGAGGTGATTTTTCGTAGATGAGCGTCAGTTCCGTGATTTGTGCGGAAAATCACCCATCTCTCAACCGATTCCTCTTGGAGAACCATTTCGTGGGCTTGTTTGACAACTTCTGGATTTTCCCCGCGGATACCATATAGGATGGGGTCTGGTCCTCTGGGGGTTATAAGGATTCTACTTGTTCCTGGATCTATATTGTTGAAGGTAAGAGGGAAGGTCTTTTCATCCATTTCCTTGACTGATAAGGCTCGTATTCTTCTGGTGGTGCCGCGGTTTTCCGGTGTCCGGTATGCTATGACCTCGTATGTGTAGTCCGCATTCAAGTTCTCTCCGATGGCTGCTAGGCCTCCAATGATTCCTCGCCCCTTCTTCATGCTCACTGCCTCAGCTCCGAATGTTTTGACGAGTCTTAGGGCTTCCTCCATTTCTACCACGCCTTGCACTGTCCTCTTCGCGAAGTCTCTGATTTCTTGTGGCACTTTGTTGAAAAAGAAAATAATTCCGGGATTGGTCTCTTCGCAACTCAGCTCAGCGTTTTCTTCGATTACTTCAATCGTAGTCTCGATGATTTTCTCCACAAGATTGTTGGGACATCTGATTCTTAGGCACAGGGCGCCGTTTCCTCGGGTTTTCCATGGAACGTTGGGGTTAAGCCTAACGAGGTTAGGGTAATCAACGAAGGAAGCGCCCATTGAATCCAATTTTTCAACGAGAAGGGCGGCTATGTAGGTGGTGCAACCTCCTTTGGGAGAGTCTGTATCGTCGAACCCTATGTGCATCTCGATCATTAGCCTCAGCTCAACACCGGCCATTAGTGTATGCGGCGATAAGAATCTTCAGATCTAGAGTTGTTTCTTGCCAGATAGAAGCCATAGAAAAGAGGGGGTGGAGACTACTTTGTCTCCTCAATCACGATCATCGTCAGGGTCGATCGAACCTTATCTAATAGTCGTACGTGGCAAGTAACAATTTCTTTAAGTTTGTCAATAGTGTTGG
>CP070791.1:983501-992075 GCA_020346825.1 Candidatus Bathyarchaeota archaeon | reverse complement strand
GACGAAACTAGGTGATGTGTGGAGAGTCAACATCGCATGGGAGTTTGCTCACGCATAAATGTTACATGATTTGATATGTAAGGTAGGCTGGTATATCAGCTGTGAAAGCTTTAAGAGTCTTCAAGGGACTGGTGGCTTTTCTTACGGCCATTCCATTGGATGCATGCATGCAAATAGATGAGGATTTTTTAGGAATCTCTGCCCGCTTCATGTTTCTCTTCCCCTTGATCGGAGCCTTGATAGGATTTCTGGTTGGACTCTACGCCCTCCTCTTGAACCATCTCCTATCCTTTTTGTTCGGCGTTCTGAACGCCACCTTTTTCTCTGGTTCACAAGAAACACTTTTTTTCTATTTAACAAGGGCAATTTCAAGCGTTATGGTCCTCTCTTTTCTGCTTGTTCTCATAGGGCTTCAGCACACGGACGGCTTGGTTGACGTTGGCAACGCTATAGGCATTAGAAAAGCATCCGTTGAGGAAAGGATGGAGATTGCTCATGCATGGATTGTTACTCGCACAGGCGTTTTGCTTGCTCTGCTTGTCGCATTCTGCACATTATTACTCATATTTTTGGCAGGACCGGAAACCATTATTCGATTCTTTGTTGTGGCTGAGATCTCAGCGAAACTAGCCATGGTTACTTGTGCATGGCAAGGTACATCCATAAAAAGAGGGAAAGGCTCAATTTTTGTCGATTCAATGAAGAGAAGGCATAGTCTATATCTAATCTCGCTTGCCATTTCGCTTTTCGTTGGTGCAACGTTACTGGGCGTGAATGGCGTATTGGCTGTCTCATTAGGTATGGCAGTAGGCGGGGTCTTCATAGTTTTCTCCAAGAGGATTTTTGGAGGAATGACTGGAGATATATTTGGTGCGACCAACGAGATAGTTAGAATGATTGCATTATTTGTATTGGTGCTGTAACGATGCGTGTTGTAGCATTGATAATGGCTGGAGGAAGAGGCAAACGATTTGGCGGAGACATAGAAAAGCCAATGATCAAGTTGTTGGGCAAGCCTTTAATCAAGTGGGTTATTGAAGCTACCAAAGCCTCTAGAAGACTTTCAGAAACATATGTGGCGGTAACATCGTACAATTCTCGAACCGGGGACGAAGCTGCTAGGTCGTCCGCAACGACTATTCAAACAAAGGGACTTGGATATCATGCTGACTTAAGACAAGCCGTTTTGAAGCTTAACCTTACCTGTCCTGTCTTAACAACTTCGTCTGATCTTCCCTTGTTGAACGGAGAGTTCTTGGACGATATAATCGGTAAATACGAAGAATCGCGCAAGTCCGCCTTGACAGTACTTGTTCCAATTGAGACTTGCCGCAAGTACGGTTTATGTCCTACTTCATTTTACGAGCACGAAGGCAACACATATGCAGTTTCAGGAATAAACATGATTGATGGCCGACGAATCTTAGAAGAACAGCAACAAGAAGTGATTATTTGCAGAAAGCCTGAAGCCATATTCAACATAAATACTCCGAAAGACTTGGAATCAGCTAAGAACTATTTGTTGCAGAATAGAAAGACTTAATGGAATTAAGGCGGGCGCACTGAAGAACGCTACGAATTCTGCTGTCGACAAGAATCCCAACACAAGAACTGAAAATTCAATCTTTTTCACATTCAATCAACATACTGTGCGCGCGCTATTCTGAGTTGACAAATGATTTTAGATTCTCTACTAATTTCTTGTTTTCTTCTGCTTTGTTCACTGACACCCTGAAGAATCTGTTGTTTAGCCCATCGAAGTCACTACAATCTCTAATTAGCAGCCCTTTTCTGGCAAGCCCTTCTTTGAGTTGAGTTGAAGTCAAATCTCCTTCAGTAATTTCGATTAGGAAGAAGTTGGTCTCCGAGGGGTACACTCTCAACCAAGGTAACTCTTGGAGCATCTTTTGCATTTGTCTCCTGCTTCTAGAAATAAGAAGTCTAGACCTTGTGATGTAATCGTTGTCTTTGATTGCCTCCGTTGCAGCAAACATGGCCAAGCTGTTCACGCTCCAGGGCATCTTTAATTTTCTTAGACCATTTAGGACATCGGGGGAGGCTATTCCAAATCCTATTCTGAGACCAGCTAGAGCAAAAAATTTTGTGAGCGATCTGATTATGAAGAGATTGTCGTAGCGTTTAATGTATTCAGCCATTGAATATCTCCTGTTATCCGCGACGAAGTCACCATAGTCTTCGTCGAGGAACACGAGGATATTTTTCTCTGCCGCTAGTCGAACGACACGGAGGACAGCGTCTTTTTTGTATAAAGTTCCCGTTGGACTATTCGGATTGCATAAGTAAATTACTCTTGTTTTCTTTGAGATCGCTTTCTCAAGCTCTTCGAAGTTTAACCGAAAATTCTTTGCTGGATCACATCTCAAGAACAATGGTCTGCCACCAACTCTCATCGTGGCTACTTTGTATTCTCCAAACGTGGGAATAGGAACAACTGCCTCATATCCGCTCTCAACGAAGGCCTCGTTGAACAAATATATTAGCTCGGTGGACCCGTTGCCTACTATTATGTTGTTCGACTTCACCCTAACGTAGTTGGAGAGCGTTTCAATTAGCCATTCGTGATTGGGATCTGGGTAGTTCTTTATTAGGTTGAGGTGCTGGCGAATATTCTGCAAGACTTTTTTTGGGGGGCCTAGGGGGTTTATGGGAACGCTGAAATCGACCACTCGGTTTAAGGGGATTCCAAATTTCTCTGAGATTTTCCAGACATCTCCTCCGTGGGTGCAGGGGCTTAGTTCTCTATGATGTGCTTTTATAAGTTCAGAGATTTCAACCATACGAAGGCTTCCTCTGTGGGCGTTTGAGAAACTTGTATTGCTCCAACAGATATAAAAAGTAACAGTAGAACGGGAAAAATCAACTGGTTTTTGAGTTGTCAATTGACTTGAAGAACCTGAACAAATCGTCCTCGAGTTTCCATTGCCTTTTGAAGTGTTGGTTGTAGTCGTTGAAAATCCGGTAGAGCCAATACACTGCCGCAAAACCGCAAGTTATGATTGTGAGGGTCAGATATTTGTCTAATGCAAACTTATTTTTGGTTGAAAAACCATCAAGATTTATGCTCAACCCCAAATCTTGTGCCAGCGAGATTGTTTCCGTGAGAAACGCAATTTCGTGTTCTTCATGTTTCTGAAGATCCATCCTTAGAAAATAGAAAACGTAAAAGGCAGGAAAGAGTAGAAGCGTTGACAAGGCCCATTCTTGAGCATTTCTGAAGAATTTTGGGTTTTCAGTTTTTGCAGAAACGCGTGTTGAATTCTGGTGTCGTGACCTTACTTTGCTGAATTGCCTTAGTCTGCTCAAAATCAGAGTTTCGAGCCTCTCTTGTCTCGAAAAATGTTCGTTTCTTCTCTTGATCAAGAAATAAATCATCAAAAACCATGCTATTCCAAAGCTTGCCACGGACAGGAGAAACCACATCGAGAACCACATAATCCTATCCGTTTCTCTTCTTGACTCGATGTTTCTCTCAATTTCTATCGACAAATGATCCACTCTGAGTTTTTCTCTCCGTCAAGCGGGTTTCAAATATCCTCAAGCAAACTCGCAAATTACATCAACCATCTTTCATATAAAAGTTAGACTGGCTTCTCCATACGAGTCAACCCGGTTAAACTATTTATTTAGATAAGAGATACCCTAAAACAAGGGTAAAAAGTAAGGTTAAGGCTGTGAATCGAGAAGAGTTATCCGTTTCGGTTGTAATTCCGGTGTTCAATGAAGAACTAACAATAGGCGACATAGTTGCTCGGACAAGGAGCATACTGGGACAATTTAGATTCCCTTCCGAGGTTTTGGTTATTGATGACGGTTCAGTAGACAGATCAGCAGAAATCTCTCAGGAAAGTGAAGCGCGCGTTCTAAGAGGAGCCCATAAAGGTAAAGGGCATGCACTCAGGTTTGGCTTTAAACAAGCTAAGGGAGACATAATAGTCACCTTAGACTCGGACGGGTCACATAACCCAGAAGAGATTCCACTAGTTCTACGATACATTCTGGAAAACAAAGTAGATTTTGTAATAGGCTCAAGGTTCTTCGATACTACTGCCACTCGCGCCAAGATTCCAAAAGTAAACAGAATAGGCAATATGATGTTCAACAATTTAATTCGGCTCCTCACCGGCGTAAGGGTTTCCGATTCTCAATCTGGCTTTAGAGCGATTAGATCTTCCGTGATAAAGAAAATGAGGTTGAATTCACGGGGTTATGAGGTGGAATCTGAAATGTTGGTTAAAGCGTTGAAGATGGGTGTGAGAGTCGCAGAGATTCCTGTGAGTTTCGAGCAGAGGACAATCGGAAAGTCTAAGCTCGATCCATTAAGGGATGGAACAAAAATACTGTATTCGATAATCACATCCTATTTATCCTAGCCAATTTACGTAATACGCAGAGTAATGAAATAAAAAGGACTGTCTAAGAGGCAACCAATTGGAAAGCGAAGCAACAGAAAAAAAGATTACACTCCCCGGTGTCAGCATAATAGTAGCGACACTTAATAGTGAATCAACAATCGATGAATGTTTAGGTTCAATTCTGGAACTGGACTACCCTAAACAATTACTCGAGGTAATCGTGGTTGACGGCGGCTCAAAGGACTCAACGGTCGAACGTGTTAAAGCGCACTCTGTCAAAGTAATTCCCACGCAACTCAACACCCCCGCAGGTTACAACTCTACCTTGAAGACGGTGAAAAGCGAGATTGTAGGATTCATAGATTCTGATGCAAAAGTTGAGAAGCAATGGCTCAAGAAACTAGTTACACATTTGAAAAATCCGAAGGTTGCGGGCGCAAGTGGAACCATTGCAACTTGGAACATTAAACATTTGATTCCGCGGTGTATAGGCTACGAGTTGAGTCATAGATATAGTCAACTGCCTAAAGAGATTCGTCGAGTAGCGACAATGAACCTAATATTGAGAAAAGAGTTGATTGAAAAGGTTGTTGGATATGATGAGGCTCTTTCTACCCAATATGATACAGACTTGGGGATCAGGATTGCCAGTGCAGGATACAAAATAGTTTTTGACTCTAGCGCCATTTGTTACCATTTTCATCGTCCTACGTTAGGAGAGTATTTCAAACAACAATTCAAGTATGGTCAGAATACTTGGAGATTATATTCCAAACATCCACAACTGATAAAGGGAGATGAAATAACAGACTGGTGGATGAACGTTCAACCCATCCTATACACTATTGCATCAATCGCACTCATTACCAGCGTGATCACCAACTTCAATCTCTTAGCCCTGTCGATCTTCCTGTTCATCGCCAGTATAGTAACGCTTCATTATGTCCTCTCTGCTGCAAGAATCTCCCGCAGTTTCCACGATCTATCAGCCATGTTTCTAATTGTGATTTATTTCACCAGGGCAGTTGCTTGGACTCTTGGAGGAGCAACCTCTTTTGTCCATAACGCCTTAACGAGAGAGGGATATGAAACACGTTGAAGATTTGCTTTGTGTCCCCGGAGTATTTTCCGATTTCGGGCGGGACAGGGGCTTATGTTTACTATCTTTCCCGAAAACTTCAAAAACTCGGATATAACGTTCACGTCGTAGCCAGGCACACCGTGGATTCTACAGAAATTGTTGACGGCGTCAACGTCAATTACGTTAAGGGCGTAGGAAACTCGCTTACAAGGTATTGGCGTTTTGCACGGGCCGCCTCCAGAAAGTTGAAAGAACTAAACAGAAAGTTTGGATTTGATATCGTACACTCAAACCTTCCCTTGGTTCCAAGTTTCGCCATACCAGAAAAGTCGGCGAACGCTCTAATTTCCACAGTACACTCAACTTGGAAGGGTGAAGCAGAAGCAATCAGGCGTGGAAGCCGTCGGAAATTGAACCCCAACGAAAAGTTGATGCTAAGATTCAATTCTCTGCTCAGATCTTATGAAAAGAAACTTATGAAACGTTCAGACGCTTTGATCGCGGTTAGCTTGTACACAAAGAAGGAGTTGACTGAGCTTTATGATATCGATGAAGAAAAGATCCACGTAGTCTACAACGGAGTAGACACACAAAAATTCAGACCAAACAGAGAAAGAGCTGGTTTGAGGCTGGAACTCGGATTAGAAGAAAAACATAAGATAATCCTGTGCGTGGGGCGTCTCTACTACAGAAAAGGCATAACCATACTGCTGAAATCGATACCAGAAGTCGTTCAGAAGTTCGAGGACGTAAGATTTATCATATCAGGAAAGGGCTTCAAAAAGAACGAAGAGAACCTGCGAAAGTTGACGCAAGAATTAGACATAGAAAAACACGTGATGTTTCTTGGATACGTTCCAGACGAAAAACTTCCTGACTTGTACGCTGCTTCTGACATATTTGTGTTACCTGCGCTATATGAAAACTTTCCATTCGCGATATTAGAGGCGCAATCGACTGGGCTCCCTGTTATTTCGACAAAGGTGGGAGGAATCCCTGAGTTCCTAAGAGAAAACAAAAACGGTTTTTTGGTGGAACCCGGCGACCCAGAGCAACTAGCCCAGAAAATAATGACTCTACTTAAAGATCCAGAACTTGCCGAAGAACTCGGTAAGTGCGGAAGAAACCTCGTAGAAGAGAAATTTGCTTGGCCCTTAATTACAAACCAAGTAGTTGATCTTTACCAAAGAATCTCGAATACATCATAAAACGGCTCAACTAACTGTTTTCCAATACTAATCTAGGTTGCTCCAATGCTTTTCCGTCCAGTTTTTTCCTTTGATTTCTCTATCAATTATTCTGTAGATCTTCATACAGGCTTGTAAAGCATTGAAAAGCGGTGTGCCGAAGCAGAGTCGTGTGAGAAAATAGTTTTTGTAAACCAAAAGTTGCGCTCTCACGGCTAGGTCTAGATAAGGTTTTACGAAAGGGCGCCTTAACGTTTCTATCCCTTTGCCGATAATTTGGATGTTTGTTTCTTCGGGGCACAAATACTTGTTTATTAGGTGTAAGTAACCAACATCGGTCCAGTTGATGTCCATGATTTCAGTTGATGTCTTGTCGATGGCTAGAAGGTCGCTGCTTGCAAGCAGGAGTTTCATTGGTATGGGAATTCCTCTGTTGGGCCCATTTCCTTCCATAGCGACTGTAGCGTCCATAACGGCGAACTTTGGATTCAGCAAGATCATTAAATCATGGAGAACCATGTTGAGGTAAGGATGTAGGAATATGCGCTTGTTGTTTGGTATGCATCCGAACAGATTTTTTATGGCGCCTCCGTATAGTGTGAACTCGTGTGTCTTCATAACTGGAAGGCTAACTAAGGAGTCAGCTTCAATAAGGGTCTTGGGAAGCAAAACTTTCTTCAAGTAAAGAGCACTAGGATTTTGGATTTTCAAGGTTTTATCTTTAGATAGGTTTATTGTTTTTCCGCCGGCCCTGTTGACCAGCTTCTCCACACCAGTTTTTGTCAAAGCTTCATCACAGGAGTAATTGTAACCGTCTGATTCGCCGACGACAACCTCTTCAATCTTGTCTCGAAGAAGACTAACTAGATGAAAAAGCGTTTGTGGGTTTGTAACGGCTCCAGGAAGGTACTTCTTTGCACATAGATTTGGTTTTATGAAAACCTTGCCGTGTATGTGTCTATCCCATTCTGCAGCGTTTAAAGCGTTTCTCAAGGCGTGCTCCAAACCGTCGCTGGTTCTGAAAACTCCGATTTTTACTGTTTTCATTTGTCAATCGCCTGCCAAAATTTTTCTGATGCAGCCTGGGTCGGACATGAGATAGTCGTTGTGGTACGAGAAGGCTCTTGCCCTGCATCCTCCGCAAACGTACTTGAACGCGCATCTGCCACATCGGCCTTTCAAGTTTCCTCTGTCTCTAAGATCCTTAAAGACTGAGGAATTATGCCAGATATCTTCTAACCTCTCTGTTTTTAGATTTCCGAGAGCTACGGGAAGGAAGACGCATGGTTGGACGTTTCCTTCGGGAGAGACAGCGCAGTAGAATCGTCCGGCTCCGCATCCGCCTATGAAGTCGGCAAGGGCCTTTGTTTTTTTACTGATACTCGCAGACTCCATGTGCGCAAACGGCACCACCATGTCTTCTTGAGTTGAGGGGGACTGCAAGGCAACTCGGGCAAGTTGGGGTGCTGTTGTTAATATAGCGATTTGAGAACCTTTCGACAATTTCTTGTAAAGGGATTTTAGAACTTCTTCTCTCTCTTCTGGAGACGGGTCAAGCTCTAGTATGTCTTTACCTCTGCCTGTTGGCACGAAATTGAATAGAGTAAATCTCTGGATCCCCATCTTCTCAGCCAAGGTAAGCACTGAGGGGATTTCGGTAAGATTGTTCTTTGTTGCGGTTACTGCTAAACACGTGCATATGTCTTCTTTCACGCAGTTCTTCAACCCAGTCAACGCTTGGTCAAATGAGCCGTTTTTTCCTCTGAAGGCATCGTGTGTTTTGGCGTAAGCTCCGTCGAGACTGACTTCCACGTAATTAAGCCCAATTTTTTTGAGTACTCTCACTCTTTCCTTGGTGAGCAATATTCCATTTGTGGCTAGGGAGACGTATAGCCCTGATTCAACGGCGCGTGTTGCTACTTCGAAAAAATCT
>CP070791.1:976487-983401 GCA_020346825.1 Candidatus Bathyarchaeota archaeon | reverse complement strand
AGTCAATACTGAGTACCGAAGAAACGCGGCTTGGCGTAGAGTATTAGGCAGAGAGATTCAGATGGAAGTGACAGAATCTTCAACATCACGAGAAATTCTAGAAAGACATGCATTTTCTGATCCAAGAATTTGGGAAAGTTTTTGGTTGCTTGTTCTTTGTCTTGAAGAAGGTGGAGCTGACCTACTAGCGCTTGACAGACCCATTCCTTATGCTTCAGAAGTCCTTAAAAATTGGAGCAAACGCTACAAGATGGTCTACATCACTGGGCGGACAACGAATATGCGGAAGCTAACACTAGATGAACTAAGAAGGTTCGGTTTTCCCACAAGAGGAACGGACTTGGAGATGTTCAATCTGAAAGACTGGATTTCTTTCTTCTCCTCAGCATCTTCAGCGATAAAGACCAGAGCAAAGATATTTTCCTCGATCTCGAAACGATACAACGTCGTCCGAGTGGTTGATGATTTTCCTGATTTCTTTGCTGCATACAAGAAACATCATGTTCCTGACAAAGTAGGCTTGCTTAGGAAAAAACGGTTCTCACGTCAAGACTATTTGGTCAACGGTGCCACTAGAGTAGTCGAAAATTGGAGACAACTACTACTGGAATAATTGGAGCAGCATACATGCTCAAAAGATTTGCGCGCCCATTGAACACCTATTCTTTCTAATCCGTGATCATCTAACGGGAAGTTTCACTACTGTTGTTTCTGAAAGGAAATTGAATAGTCTCTGCCTCTTCGTTGGATAAAGAATCCATCCAATGATGCAGTCTATTGGCAACAGGAAAGCTTTTCCTATGCTTTGTATAGCTGTCTGGACGATATTCGCAGGGTTGCCGTTCAAATGCGTTACTTCTATCCTCACAATCATCTTGCCGATTGATTGCCCATAAATTCCTTCCACAAGCATCCAATATAAGAAGTAAATGACATTATCCATTCCAAAGTCGACAAATGGAATCCACCTAACGAAATCTGGTGCCCATACGAAGCTGGGCCATGCTACCCCTACCATCAGTCTTATCAATCCGAGGACAATTCCAAGAATAATAATATCTATCAGCCATGCGATGAACCTTGTACCCCAACTTGCCAAGATTTGTTGAGCTACACTTTCAAGAGATTTCCCACATTTAGGACAGTAAGTTGCTGCTTCAGGCAGTTTGGCTCCGCAACTTGTGCAATGAGGCATTTTTTGCTATTTCTCCTTTTGTTCTTTTGACAGATTCAATGACCACAGCAGTTCCGTAAGCGGAAAACAATGTTGCAGTTCCTCGTAGGATGTCACTTGTTTCGAAGTCTGCACCAACTATTGCGTTGGCTCCCATTTGCGCGGCTCTCTCGACTAGCCTTTCCAGAGAATCTCTCCTCGCCTTTTCAGCTTCTGAACTGTAAGCCGTCACTTCACCTCCGAACATTCCTTCGATTCCGGCCACAATTTTGCCACCTACTCCTCTAGTCCGGACAGTTAAGCCATGAACCGTTCCTAGAACCTTCACAATATGGTATCCTGGGACTGTCGGCGTCGTAACAACAATAACCTTTGCGCGCTCTATCCTAAAGGACGCACCACAACTCGCGCAGAATATCGCGTCTGCAGACGATTTTTTCCCACATTTCGGACAATATTTCTCTTCCAACCTCAATCACATCGTTTTCTATGTTTACAATATACACTTATGGTTTTGCATATTGACATCCATGAGTACGATATGATCATACCAACATCCCACTGTGTCTATGAACCGGCATCATGAATACATGCGTTCACATCTGGTTGATCTTATTCTTTCAAAAACGAGTGGATAAAGTTCTCTGTCGAGAATTGTTCGTTGGCGATGCGCGTGCGCATTAGGATCCAAATAAAGGAGCCCCCCAAACCTTACAAAAAATAACCAGAAACCAAACGCATCCTCATCACTTTCTGAATGTCATCGTCAACACGCGCTGCGTTCACAAAATTCATGAATCGATCTATTTTTGAAACCCCATTCCGTCTGAAACAACCAAATAGGAATAGAATCAAGAAAAAACTGGTGGTCAAAATATTGGCCCGCGCACCGTTGCGTAAGGTCCATACGTTGTTCGTTCATAATTTGTTGAGCAAGTTTTTTTCGTATATCGAGTATTTCTTAACAACCTTGAATCCAACTTTTGCGTAAAGTTTTATGGCCTTTGTTGGGTTAAGATCGTCCACATCCAAAATAGCTTTGGCCATACCCTTCGCTTTGAGCGACTCTAAAGCTTGCAACATTAGCTGCGTCCCAATGCCTGTTCTCCTATACCGTTTTAGCACTCCGATCGTAAGGATGAAACCGCTTTTGACATTTTTTTCAGTGTTGTATTTTTCATCTATACCGACACCGATGTAGCCTGCGCTCTCATGGTTTTGAACTGCGAAGAAGTATTCTTGGTCTTTCCATTTTGGATTGTTATGCAAAGAATATCGAGTCTCTTCAATTGTACTTGGGCGATAATCAAAATGTTCTTTGAAGCATTCGTTACCGAGCCAATTGAGCATATTCACGTCTTCTTCCACACTCTTTTGAAGCAACCTAAGAGTCACCTGTTTGTTTTCTCCAATATTGGATGGGATGTCTGAGAGGGCGATCTCCATGTCGCTCCATCTACGGACAAGTTTAAAGCCCATTTTTTCTAAAAGCTGAATACGATCATTTCTTTCAGAATCAGTCCAGGCTTCTATCACATTCATCTCACGTTTGCTAAGTTCGTTGATAGCCATTTCTGCAAGTTCTTCTTCAACTCCACAACCGCGAAATTCTGGGACAACGCAAAAGGTGTTTATGAAACCCTTCTTCTCTTTCCTCAACTTGTCAACGTGCGCATGTACTATGCCGACCGGTTTTCCGTCAAACTCGGCGATAAAACGTCCTTCTAAATCGAAATTTGGACGTTTCTCTTCCAAAAGCATCTCCTCTACAGTGGTTGCTCTCCACCAAGCTTCATATTCCTTATAGGCGGCGTTTAGTACTTCAACCCAAATCGGCTCATCTGCACCTTGCATGAACCGTCGGATACTCAGCACAGTCATTTACCTCCACCCTCTTACATTAACCAGTTGTTACAGGATTTAGACAATATAGGTTACGGATCGAAATAGTCGTATTTCAAGTTTGCCGGCAGATTGAAAAGCACTTCAAAATGCGCGCGCCTAGACTGCCAATACCGAGTTTTCTCCAGATTACTTTTGCCCACTATGGTGTTGTTTGCGCTATTTTCCTATTGCCAACACTCTTATGTAATCCGCTGTATCTGCACACGTGTCTGCTATTCTTTCCATGCACTCCAAAAGATCTTTTACTATTAGCAACGAAGCAACACTGAGTTCCTTATCGTATTTCAAGAGCAACGCTTTTGCATTAAGGTATTCATCATCAACGATGCTCTCTTGCTCGTCAACCTTTTTCGAGAAGTCCATCGCTTGAGGCGGGTTAATCGCAAGCATTTCTATGGCAGTACCCAATAGAACTGAACCATTCACCAAGGTCTCTGCTATTCTTACAATTGTGTCCCAAATCTCCTTTGGAACTTTTGTGCCCAGCAAAATCTTAATGTTTCTTGCTGAATCCTTGACGTGGTCAGCCATCATATCTAATCGTTTTACTATGTGCAATAAATCTTCACGATATTTTAACGGTAAAGCCTGCCTCGACAACTCTTTAAAAACCAATCTTCGAAGTTCATCGATTTCCACTTCATTCAAAAATAACGTTTCTATACGTTTTTCCATCTCTGTACTCTTTCCTTCGGGAAAAGCTGTTATGATTTCCTTTAGCTCAGCCACCGTTCTTATTGCTGTTGTTATCTGCTTCTGTGCGAGGTTCATTGTGTTTGATTCAGAATCCTTTCGCAACAAATCAAACCAAGACAAGTAAGCCACCAGCTACAACAAAAGAATTATCTACACCAAATATAAAAGAACTGAGGATACAGTATATGCTACAAGTCACTCGCCACAAGAATCTGATCCTTGCTTTGATAAGCCTCTATTTCTTCGTATCCTCCATTGTTTTCATTAAAGAATCAATTGTTTTGATGGGTCAAGATAGAGTTCGAGACTTTTTGAGTTCAATAAATGACACCATAACCGGTGTGTTTGCGGGTTGGTTTGGAACCGCTCTCCTTCAGAGTAGTGGTGCCTTTGATTCCATAATTATCGCCTTTGTATCCGTCGGTGTGATGCAAACATATGTTGCTGTAGCTACGATCATAGGAGCCGAAGTTGGTACAACTGTGACCACCCAACTCGTATCGGTATTCGGCTACATTAGAAAAGAGAGACAAAGGTTCCAAACTTCATTCCTAGTAGCGATGCTACATTACTGGTATAACTTCTTTGCATTAATGATATTCTTGACTGTCGAACTACTTTTCAACGTCTTCACCTACATCGCTCAGACGGGTAGTTTATTCTTCTCTAAAATACCTGGAATATCAGCAATTCCCTCAATCTTCAACTTAATCACGCCGTGGGTAGATGTCTTGCTTCAGTATATCCCAGCTTGGATAGGGTTGATAGGCGGGGTTATTCTGTTGCTGATCTCTTTGAAGAATAGTGAAAAGTATTTGTCAGCCATATTCGCCAGTGAAGTGTCAAAA
Organism: Candidatus Bathyarchaeota archaeon; assembly: GCA_020346825.1. GTDB lineage: Archaea > Thermoproteota > Bathyarchaeia > Bathyarchaeales > Bathyarchaeaceae. Next base: position 978,778 of record CP070791.1, on the reverse strand, counting down.
AGCTTGATTCGGTCAACATTTGGGAGCACTCCAAAGGCTTTTTTGGCTGGCTTGATATTCACTATCATCGTTCCTAGTACATCTGTAATGATTTCGATACTTATTCCTCTAGTTACAACTGGAATCATTGACACTAGCTATTACATCTTACCATACATCCTTGGCGCCAATATCGGCACTGTCTTCGACGTTATGATAGCGGCCTTAGCAACAGGAAACCCCGCTGCAATCGGAGTTTGGCTTATTCACTTGACGATAAACATTGTTGGAGCTTGCATCTTCTTGCCATTACTAAAACCATTTAGCGCTTTAGTTCAAAGCGTTAACAATTTTATTACATTCTCGAAGAAACGAACAATAGTGTTTCTTATTTTGAGTAACGGAACACCTGCAACTATCCTAATACTGGGCATTCTACTGTAATAGCGGACACCCAAAAAGAGCGCCAAACCTTTTTATATAAGAGTTGATCTTCAGTAGGTTTGTCACATTGATTCATGCTGGGATTAAAGAAGCTTTTTAAGACTCTTGAAGACTGCGTGCAAAATTTTTGTGACAGGAGAAACGAAACACATGCAAATACAGTACTTTCAAGATTTACCGTTAAGTCCAGAAGTTATGAAAGGTATTGAAGAGCTTGGATTCACCAATCTTTTTCCTATTCAGGCTCAAGCAATGACCCCACTACTCGAAGGAAAAGATGTTATTGGACAGGCCCAGACCGGGACGGGCAAGACTGCGGCTTTCGGAATCCCGATGGTTGAACGCCTAGACCCAAAAATCAACAACGTTCAAGGCTTGGTCTTAGAGCCAACACGTGAACTCACTATACAGGTTGCAGATCACATAAGCCGATTCAGCAGATACTCGATGTTGAAAGTCCTGCCAGTTTACGGCGGAGAATCTATCCAAAGACAAATCAGCGCACTGAAAAGAGGCGTCCACATTGTTGTTGGCACACCAGGCCGCACAATCGACCATCTGAAACGAGCAACACTGAATCTGGCCTCCGCGAAGATTGTTGTTCTCGACGAAGCTGACAGAATGCTTGACATGGGATTCCTAGACGATGTAGAGTATATACTCTCAAAAGTGCCAGCAGACAGACAGACAAGCCTTTTTTCTGCGACAATAGACCAGCCAGTAATGAATGTATGCCATAGATACATGAAGAAACCAGAAAAAATACTTGTAAGCAAAGACGAAATTGCCCTTACACAGATAAACCAGTACTACCAAATTGTGAACCCTAAAAACAAATTCGAAATTCTGCGCAACATTTTAGAAGAGAACCACATAGAAAAAGCCATCATATTCTGCAAGACACGAAGAGGAACGGACATTATAGCAAACAGGCTAAGGGCGAGAGGATACGATGCAAAACCGTTGCATGCTGGCTTCACCCAAACACAAAGAGACTTCGTTAACAACTCCTTCAGAGAAGGGAAACTAAAACTGCTTGTAGCAACCGATGTTGCCGCAAGAGGCCTAGACATCCAAGGAATAACCCACATAATAAACTATGACATTCCACTAGACGCATTAGTCTATTTCCATAGAATCGGACGAACGGCCAGAATGGGACGCGAAGGAACAGCTATAACACTTGTCGGATACGGAGAAATGGCAGAACTAAACCGAATAAGAACCTTAACGAAAACCAAAATAGAAGAATTAGAGGGCGGCGTCCACATGTCGTACAGAGAACCTCAACAGATACACAAAACAGTCTGCTCCGATTGCGGCCAAGAATGTGAGGTTCCATTCAAACCTAATCCTAACAGGTTAGTCTACTGTCGAGACTGTTGGTCAAAGAGAAGAAGATTTAGACATTAGCTTTCACGTACACACACATCACCGCAAACTCGAATTTGACGAATGTCAAAAGTAACTACATGCGCTGAGTGAATGTGCACCAAAAGCCTATCTCTTATTTTTCCTATGCTTCTGAGGAAGTGCAATGGTCTTCTTCTGTTTCTTCTCGAGTTTCTTAGCTCTTAACAACTGTCTATGCTTTTCACGACCTGCAGCTTTCTCTTTCTTGCTTTTCTTAGCCATGTTTTAACCTCCGCTTTTATTGCATAACCAAAGACTCTTACTAAAAAACATTACGCGAGCATACACATGAGCACAGACCTTGTTATAGTCTTCCTAGTCGTCATCAAGTTCCAGAACCTAGATTCTTCCCTGTTTTGGTGTTCTGTGCGTTCTCACACTGTATTGCGGTTCCAGTCTTGCTGGAAGTATGGGATTAATCAGTCTGCGCGCGCAAGAGATAAAAATGAGAACAT
>CP070791.1:967388-976387 GCA_020346825.1 Candidatus Bathyarchaeota archaeon | reverse complement strand
ACATCGCTCGAGTGGTGATAGGGCTGTGGATAATCGTGAATCTGGTTGCGGCAGTTTATTATGGGATATTGCGCGTCTTCGTTCGCAAGGCACTCTCCAAGCGCAAAGAATGACGCGCCCAAGTACTGAATCAGATACTTGTCCGAGTTTGTACGCGCGATTTAGGTGGTATGAATCACAAATCCAAATCATCCGTCCATGCGCGCTTGGAAGTTGTTTGGTAAAAAAGATTCAGTTCCGCGATCAACTGATGCGCGCGCCAATATGCATACATAGTCCATAGAAATATTTTAGTAATCACAACTTCACTAACAATTGATAAAGAATGTATGATGTCTTAGATGATTATCATCTTTTGACTGCCCGCGTGCGCACACATGTCCTAAGGCAGCTGATCAAAAACCTTTCTGGAACGTTGAACAGTCAAATGCGTCCTTCTCTTGACCTTATCTTTGAGAAACAAGAGATTCTGGAAAAGGACGATCTTATTCGCCTGATCGACTACTTGCGAGGGCAGATTTCAACTGCACAAAAGGAACAAACACAAATCTATGCCATGGAATACATTCTTAGAATTCCAAATCTCTACAAAAGAGGAGGAGAAGTCCTTAGGGCCGTTCTTCTCGTTTCCAAGTCTGGAAGTGAGAACGTGAAAGCCCTTGGGAAGAGAATCCACAAGACTTTTGACAGGTATAGAATGCCAAATGAACACTGGAAGGAAGCCAAGGAAGTTTTCGGAGAAGACGTGGGGTCAGCAAAAAGCGCACGCGCATGAAAGCGTATAGTTTTTGTAAGAAAACAGGAAATTTGGCGCACGCATTGGTTTGGGTTTGGGTTGGGTGTGTGTGGGGATTAAAATTTAATCCTTCTCTCTCTTCCTATCGTGTCGTCTGGTCTGTTATCGCATCAACTCGTCTCGTCTTCTCTTATCTCTTCTCTTCTTATCTTTGTCTCCCCGCTCCGCTCTCCGCTCCTCGCTTCTCTATATAAATACATAAAATGCGCGTGCAAACGAAAAGTAAATATTTCCAGATGCAAAAGAGCTAATCAACCGACAGTGAGATCTATGCTTTGAAGTATTCAAGGGATGTAGAGTTTTGGGTGGCAGTTGTGATAATACTTGCGACTATTCTTCTATCTGTTGCCACGTACATACGTTGGTTTAACTTGAACTTTTTTGTTGGGTCGTTCCGTTTCACTCACTGGTTAAGTTGGATTGGAACGCTATTAATCGCTGTTGTTACACCTGCATATTATGTGTTGAAGCGTAGGGGCTTCAGAAAGTTGAAGGCACTCCTTAAGATACATATTTTCGGAAATTTGATCTCTTTTTTGCTAATATCGATCCACTACGCTCAACAAGTCGGAAGACCCCCCCGATTTTTCCCTGACTTGAGCACAGGATTAGTGCTGTACATAGTTATGCCCTTGTTAGTTGCATCGGGATTCTTTCATCGATTTCAGATTTTTAAGAGCATCAAACCGCATCTTAACCGATTTTTTCACGTTAGCATCACCTTCACGTTCTATCTGGTTATCGGAGTCCACATCTTACAAGGTTTGAACATCCTATGAACTGCGCGCGCATCAAAAACTCTTTGAACAAATCGAAAATTCTATTTCTTCCTTAAGAACTTGCTCCTAGGAACAAGAATCCCTAGTAACATTAGAATGATAATGTTCTAACATTCTGATTTGAATGGGCGCGCGCATACATTTTGAAACGTTTAGGCAAATTAGGCATTCTTCTGGAATGGGAACATTCACATCAAGATTCACCAAGTATCCAAAATGATGAAGGCATCCTGAATAGCCTTTTTCTTTCTCCTCTTCATGATGGTTATGCGCGCGCGCATTTTTAGTATCCATTTTGATGAAGCAGTTGGGATAAGTGTCTGAAAGAAGCTTGCAACTTTTTCTAAGTTCTTTTATGCTCAGTTGTCTATTCTTCAAGTCACAAAAGTTTCGTAGCCCATATTTGCGAATCAGCATTGGACAAACAAAGCAATCCATATCTATATCTTAAATCGTAACTCTTAATAAATGCTGTGCTATATAAACCCATAATAGAAGAGTTTTCTATAATTATTTACTAATCATTTCTCGACTTAGCTCACGCATAGACACGTATTCAAGAAAGGCGCTGGTGAGGTATGAGAACATCATCCACGTTTTGTTCCAGTGCTAAAAACCTGCACATGCGCGCGCACACATCCATACGAATACTTAATAACACTTCAACAGCTTGGGGCAAACTGAACATTCATCAGGGATAGGCGTTTCCCTTGGAAGCGTCTTCAAATGCCCAAGATGATGTACACAGTCTAGGGTAGTTTTCTCCGCAGGGTTATGCGTTGTTTCAGCGGAAACTGAGTTAAGGTTTGAATCTTTCGCGACAACGTCAATTTCGGTTAAACAGTGGGGGCAAGCATAATAGGTTTCCCTAGCTATTCCAGAAAAGTTCGTTAGCAGTACGAGTCTTTCAAACTCTCTTTTGCATCCAACATAAGGGCAGGTAAAGATTTTGGGTTGCATGTTTCTCCCACTACCTCATGGGTCGCAAGAATACGGAAGGGACAAACATCTCCATCACACCTAAGGTGTGTCTACCCTCCGTGTCGGAGAGAGCGTACAGTTCTTCTAAGATTTCTTGGGTTATTTTTTCTACTTTCGTTTCCATCACCAAACGGTATGCACGAAATTTACAGGTGTCGGAAATGTCATTTAAGGAGTATTTCGGTATTTGTAACAATACGGAATCATGTATGAATGCCGTCCATGCAAGCGAAAATAGTAAACTTGAATTTTTCTTTCTCACCCTAAAACTGTAGCATTAGATACTCTCTATAACAAATAATCAAAAACCGGTAGATTCCATTGAGTTTTCCACAAGTCATAAAACTGAAGGATGTTAATCTGGAGAATCATGGAAATAGACTGGAATATAGTCAAGAAGATGACACTTTGGGACTATGAAAATCTGATTAAGAAAATTCTCAAGGTTTTATCCTACAACTTTGTTCAAGAACATTACAACCATAGTTTGAGAGAAGCTGGTACATATGTCAAGAAAATGCTTGGTTATGACCCAAAATACGAAGAGTACGCCAGCAATATAACAAATATCTTAAAGAAGATTGAGAGTTTGAAAGTCGAGAATTATATCGCTTTAGTACGTAGGGTTGAAACTAGGCAGAAATGTGAAGAATTTGTGAGGAGAGCCAAATTACCATTCATGGACTTGATATCTGCACTGAATTACATCTTTCGCTGGGTTCTGCCTTTTAGGAATGTGTATTTGAGACAACTAGTTGAGACAAGCAACGAGGTTCACATGGAGTACATTAAGAGACTGAAAGAACATGACATAGAATTGAACTTGGATATTCTAGAGCATGGTAGAACCAAGGAGGCAAGGATAAAGCTACTAGAGGAGACGGTGATTCCTGAAGATTTCATCCTTTACATAGTCAACCGAGCTGACCTAACTCGTCTACCATACATGAGCAGAAAGACTGTCAATCATCTTTGTGCAGGGGGATATGACAGCGTAGACAAACTAGTCCAAGCAGAGTCAGGAAAAGTAATAGAAGACATGAAAGCGTATTTTGATAAAATTGGAGTGAAACTTTCTGGGTTCATCGATTTGAAAGGGATAACTCATTGGGCAAAAACCATACCAAAAATCGTTGAAACCTAGCAATAAGATTTCACTTGCGCGCGCATACTTTCAAACAGAATAAGCGAAAAGCTTAGAATTACTTCCAAAAATATGCTATTTGCTGGGAACCATGCTGACAATTTCAATGATATTGATTATCACATTTCTATTACTGCTATGGAATTTAGTAGTTATTCATTACCTTGCAAAATGGGCATACAAACTTGCCCAGAAATACAGGGATGTTCCTGCTGCGTACATAGGAAGAAAAATTGTACACTTGTTTGGTGGCGGGATCACTGCTCTGCTGATTCCAGTGTTCTATGAAGGCTACTATGTACTTGTGACAATATCCGCTTTTGGTCTCGCCATCTATTTGCTCTTCCGAAGAGAATATGGCTTGATGTATTGGTTCCAAATCAAAGAAAACAGATACGAAGTACATTTTGCCATAGCTTATGGAACAATTCTTTTGATTGGAGTTCTACTCGGAAACCTTTGGATCGGCTTAATACCTCTCTTCTTTATGTCATTTGGTGACTCGGCCACAGGTCTCATTCGAGCTGTAACCCAAAAGAGACATGTTAAATCGTGGGAGGGGTCATTAGCAATGTTTCTAATCTGTTCAATTGTCGGGTTTCTAAGCTTGGGAGCCTACGGAGTTATTGTAGGGTCAATTGCAACTCTTGTTGAAAAAATCCCAGAAATAGATGATAACATCACAGTACCGATGGTATCAGCATTACTTGTTTATCTTCAAGGGTTAATTTCCTGAATCTAGACTATGCGCGCGCGCAAGCTTTATCAACTTGTACAGCTTTGCTGAATTTCTAACCTTCGGAAGGTAGATCATCGTGATAGCGTGGGTTGGTTTCTTCCTTGCCATTGCAGCCTTGCTGATTATATCAGCGCGAAATCTCGCCCTCGCAATGTTTGTTGGAGCCTTTGTACTAGGTATCTTTACGATAGGTTCAAGCCAATTAGCTGTGGAGCTCTGGGGTGCAATTTCAGACATTTCCACTATTCTATTAGCTTTAACGGTAGGATTGATCCCCTTAATCGGTGGAACCCTGAAGCATACTGGTCAAATGGATGATCTTGTAGATAATTTCAGAATTGGAAAGAAAGCTTTACTCGCAGTCTCTCCGGCGTTGATTGGAATGATGCCCATGCCTGGAGGAGCTCTTCTTTCAGGTCCTTTAGTAGAAAAGAGCGGTGAAGATGTGTCACAAAATGTGAAGGCAGGATTGAACATATGGTTCCGCCATGTTCTATATCTGATCTATCCATTGGCTCCTGCGCTAATAGTATCTACTAGAATAGCTGGACTAGACGTGTATCAGATAGTTCCATATCTTGTTCCCCTACTCTTCTTTTCACTGCTTCTAGGATACATTTTTTTTCTCAGGAATGTCCCTGGCAGGATAGAATACAAGAAAAAACTCAAGTTGAAGAAACTTGTACCTCCTTTAACGATAATTTTTCTAGCTCCACTGCTCGATTTCATTCTCAAGGGCATCCTTTCTCCAGAAGAACTGGCTACATTAATTGGAGTAACCGTAAGCCTAATTCTTGCTCTCCTAGTCGGAAATGTGGGAACAAAGGGCCTACTCAAGATCACAAAAGACTCGAAACCTTGGAACTTTGCCATGATGATTATTGGAATCGTGGTCTTTCTTAATGTGTTCGTTGCTTCAGGAATTCCGGAGTTGATTTTGGATATCGAGATATCTGCAGAGATCCTGTGTGTTGTGGTCGCCTTTCTACTTGGTTTTGGAACTGGAAGAATAGTTACTCCCGCTGGAATCGTGATTCCAATGTTTCTAACGAAGTTCGGCCCTATCTCGTCTATTACCTTTGCTATTACCTACTTCAGTATATTTCTCGGATACGTTATGACTCCTGTCCATCCATGCGTCTCCCTAACCGCGGAGTTCTTCAAAGTCAAAACAAAGGACTTTCTCAAAGTCATGCTGCCCCCAACACTAATAGCGTTGGCAACGAGTTACGTACTAATAGCGATATTTGGAACATAACCGAGGGCTTTAAGTGTGCGCGTAGAGAAGGAAAGGCGTTTAACCTCTCCTTCCTCTAGGGCTTGGTGTGCCATACTTCTGCTTCTTGCGCGCGTCAGCAACACAAAAGCTTTTGATGCGCTCTTATTCAGTCTATGCAAAGAACAGATTGAGATGAGCCATTGGAACTTGAGTTCAAAGCATTAGCTGTTCGACTAATTTTGGCAGGACGAGCTGAGGAAGCGTTAGAGCTACTTGCGAAGCACTACAATGTAAGTTTACCGAAGATAACAGTCGGCTTGCCCAAACGCCACAAGAGAAATGCTCTTGGTTGTTACACAACAAAAAACGAAACAATATCTGTGCGTAACAGTGAGATGCTTAAAGAGCCATCAATAGTTTTACATGAGTTTTACCATCATCTGCGCACATCCGTAGATAAAAAGCATAAAGGAACAGAAAAGCACGCAACCAAATTCGTCAAGGAATTCATCCAAGCACACAAATCGCACTAGAAAGGCATACGCGCGGATGCATGAAAGGGGTAAACCGGTATTCATGTGTCCTCCTCGCTGACATCATGTTTCATGATTCTATTCGATTCTGCTAAGTTTCCCTTTTCCAAGGTAGAGGACCACAATACTCAATAACCAATTCAGCGGGATTGTGACAAAACACAGTGTATGTAACGGTCCGAGATCAAAAACGATTAGGGGAACCAAGAACAGTCCGTTTGGTAATGCAAACATGGTTATCATCAGGTTTATCACATAATTTCCCGATTTGTCCGAGAAGGCTGGATTTAGGAGGGAGAGACCGAGAACGAAAGCCACGTTCGCTGCAACGAATAGTATCACTAATCCAGTGGAGGTCAACAAAGAAATGAAGGTAGTTTGGGGGCTTAGGATTGTTGGAACAGCTGTGATTACGGCTGCTATCGGAACCACCACTAGCCAACCATGTAGCAACCTCGCCTTGACAAGCCTTCCCACACCAGAAGGTGTTTTCTTATAGATGAATAGTGTTTCTTTCCCTCGGAGCGTCACTTCGCCTACCACGAACGCCGCAAGGAGCGGAAGTATAAAGGAGGTCATTAACAGGGCACCTTCGGGATCATCAGGGCCACCGTAGAATATGCTTATTAAAACTATTAGACCCACCATATAAGCGATCTTTGATAGGTTTTCAAGCCTTCGACTATAGTCCTTGAAGACAGAACCTAGAAGAGCGCCGAATGATCCGCCGCCCCCAAGATATTTAACGGTTTTATAGAAGACACCATCCGGCTTAGCCCTAGAAGCTGTGAAGGTGGTTGGTTCAATGCTGTAGGCGCGATTAGCTGCTTTTGCGCCTAGCCACAGCAACGCTACGAAGAAAGCGACAAGACCTCCAAATCTGGTCAGAGTCTCAAAACCAGCGGCAGCGATGTTGCCGGGGTTGGAGGCGAAGCCGACGATAACTTCAGCTCCCCAAGAACTGGGCAACAGGCCGAGAATAGCTCTAACCATCCCGCTCGCCCCGGGATCGGCAAGGGCTTCAAGCAATCTTCCACCCGTAATTGCGTACATTATTGCGATCATGGGTAAAGCTATGACTAGTGCGAGGGCTTTTCCAATATCTTTTCCACGGGCGGTTTTTCCAAGCTTTGTTCTCAGAACGGCAGCGACTACAGTGCCTATCCAGAGGGCAGAAAAAAACGTGACAACGAAAATTATGATGATTATCGCTATCTGAACCAAATCCAGCCCAAGAGGAGCCATAACAGCGGTGAAAAAACCAGCGATCATAGTGACGACGATGGCGTAGAAAGGCATTACGCCCAGAAACTCGCCCAGCAAAACGTCGCTCGGCTTTATCGGGGCTGCAAGAAAGATCTCCAACTGGCCCGTCTGTACCTCTTTCAACGTGTAGGTGATCGGAAGTATTATGAAGTAAAAGAAGATCATGAACAGAATGATCTGCACCATGGCTACGGCAGCATGAGATAGGAAGAAAGCGAGGAAGTCGTCGATGAAAAGGCTGACAAGTCTTGGAATGAACGTCACATAAACCGCTAGCAGCCCTATAACCAGAATTAAAAAGTATGGTCTTATCTTCCGTATCCTGCTTGTTCGGATGCGGTACTCGTTCCTCCCAACTATAAGCCACTTAGGTGTCGGCACTCTTCTGCTCCATCCTTGTAGGCATCTATCACTAAAATCATCTTTCCTAGTTATAGATTACCCGTACTACTGACTACTTATGAATTAGCCGCGCGAATACTGTTACCAAGAAAAGAGGAAGATTCGTGTGTCTAGTCGCTTTTGCATTCCTCGAGGTTCTTTAGTTCTTCAAGGGATTTGTTGAGGGTGATTACGTCACCAATTGCCTTAACAATGTTGACTGGAAGGCAAATCGATATCGAGCCCAGAAAAGGTTTCTTGAATCCCAGCTCCTCTGTGGCTTCTTTGGTCAGAGTCACGTCTAGATGTGTCACTGTCCACGTATCTGTATCCACTTGGACACCGTTCACATCTCCAAGAGTGTAAGCGTTTGCAGTAATTACATCCTTTCCATTCAATGCACTAGCTTCCATAGCTCAAACACCTAACCTATTGTTGTCTAGTAGAAATAAAAGTCTTTCATCGAGTTTCATGCGCGCGCTTACTAATTAGGATTGAAGAAACTAGAATGATTAAAACAATGATTGCGCTTGCCTGAGTTAAGGTAACAATGTTTTGGTTTCCGCTTTGCCCTACTGAAATACCCACAAAAGCCCAGATGATTACCAACCCATATGCAATGTCTTTTCGTGTTATCAAGACTAGAATTGCTATCAATAGAGCAATGATTACAATAAGAGTTGCCCACGTTTCAAAACTAATCCCGAAGCCATCCCACTCTACTGAAACTAAGGCAACAGAAACATTAGCTATAGAAGCTATGGTTATCCAACCCAAATATGTGCTAAAGGGTAAGTGAATAGTCAATTTCTCACGAATTCCAACGTCAGATTTTCCAATATCAAGGCGTAGATAAATCGAAATCAAACTAGCCAAGAGTAGGAACATAAGAATAACTGAAAATACAAGATACTCGAACTGCCAAAGAAAGAGCCATATTATGTTAAAGGCACTACTGAGAATAAACAACCAACCAATTTTCCCATGGTATTCCTTTTCTTTCTCCCTTGGTAATGCTTGGAAAATTACAAAAATTCCTAACAAAACGTAGATTATTCCCCAAATTGAAAATACGTAACCTGCAGGGGTGATGAGCGTTGGGTTCGCATCAGAAATTTCATTTGTGAATTTACCTCCGAGAATCGAAGTGCTACCCGCTAA
>CP070791.1:961589-967288 GCA_020346825.1 Candidatus Bathyarchaeota archaeon | reverse complement strand
GCATCGTAGAGATAGTTGGTGTGGATAAACAGGCTGACGGAGGAACACACGTTAAAAACTTGAAAGAGGTAGGGAGGATAGAACTCCTCAAGACTGAAAACAAAGGGAAGAACAACCGGCGGATATACTTCGTCCTTGCATAGGCGCTGGGAGCGGATACTGAAGGAAAAACCGCAGGGAGCACCTTCATTTGGTGCGATTTCAATCTTTTCTGGCCCGACACCTCCGAACGTCATTTGCGAAAGGAATTGGAAGAATTCGCGCGATCATGCCTGCAGGGGAAGAGTGGTAAAATATTTCAGTCTCGTACTCTTTCTTTCGAAACTGGGAAAACTATTGAAAGCAAAGATTGTTGAAAAGCCGAAATATGCGGTGGTTGGGCCACTCAAACGTTTCAATCAGAAGCATACAGTTTTGAGTAGGACTTCCTGGGATCCTTCATTTCAGAGGTTGAAAAGCAAGTATCAGAAAACTCGTGAAGAGCGAATCAGAAAGGAAAACGTGATTGAAGATTACGCCCTTAGAGATTCGTCTTGGTATGTAGCAAACACGCTAGGAACTTTTGCTGGGTTCATGCATGGGAACAAAGGACTTTATTCATGGAAAAGTCTTGAAGTTTCTAAAGAGAACCTTGACTCAGAAATGAAGTCCCGAAAGAAAATCCGCAAACCCGCTACTGTCTCTGAGAAAATAAAAAGTGCAGGTAAATTTTATGGAGCAGACTTAGTTGGAATAGCTAGGTTGAACGAATTTTGGGTTTATTCCTACTCCTACAACAGATCGACTGAGCAAAATCGTCCGATAAGACTTCCCCAACGATATGAATTCGCTGTTGTGATGGCCATAGAAATGGAATATGACACGTTTGCTATGTCCGATATTGGAGCATCTGCTGCAACCGGGCTGGGATACTCCAAAATGGCTTTCGTCTCCAGTCTTTTAGCCCAGTTTATTCGGAATATTGGTTATGAAGCACTTCCCTGCGGCAACGATACCGCTTTAAGCATTCCACTTGCCATAGATGCAGGACTAGGTGAACTGGGAAGAAACGGGTTGTTGATAACCCCTGATTTTGGGTCAAGAGTGAGACTATGCAAAGTTATTACCAACCTCCCCCTGAAGGAGGATAAGCCCAGCAGTTTTGGAGTGCAAGAGTATTGCGAAAAATGTAAGAAGTGTTTAGAAAGCTGCCCTGTTCAGGCCATTAGGGAGGACAAGACCGCCGAGGCAATAACTACATCCAACAACTCAGGAGTACTGAAATGGCCAGTGAATGGAGAAAAGTGTTTTAGGTTTTGGTGTGAAACAGGGATTGATTGTAGCGTTTGTATAAAAGTTTGTCCCTATAGTACAAAGCGAAAGTCGGGCTAGGCAATAGTTCCCTCAAAAATTGTGCAGGACGACCGCTACCTTTTGTTGTTTTCCAATCCATCTCAGCGGCAGGGATCTTCTCTTGAGTTCCCGCTTGTTTTCACACGTCTCTATATCTTTCAAGTTCCCAGTCTGTAACACTTTTTTGGAATTCGTTCCACTCTGTCGTTTTGATTCCAAGATATTTGTTAAACACGTGTTCTCCTAGGGCTTCTTTCATCATTTTACTCCTTCTGAATTCCCATACTGCCTCCCCCAAATTCTCCGGAAGAGTTTTGATGTAGAACTTTGCTAGTTTTCTGTCGTCAAACCCATACACATCTTCTTCCACAGGGTCAGGAGGCTCAATTTTTTCTTCGATTCCTTTAAGACCAGCAGCGAGCATAACAGCAAAAGCTAGGTATGGATTGCAGCTTGGATCAGGACATCTTAATTCAAGGCGAGTTGCCGTGTCTCTACCTTCGCGGTATCTTGGAACTCTAATCAAAGCGGATCGGTTTCTTTGACCCCAACAAATGTAGATGGGCGCTTCGTATCCTCGCACGAGGCGTTTGTAGCTGTTCACAGTGGGGCACAATATGGCTGCCATTTCTCTAATGTGTTTAAGTTGACCGCCCATAAAATAGCGTGCCAGAGAGGAGAGTTTGTACTTGTCTTTTTTATCATAGAAGAGATTGTTGCCCTTTTCGTTAAACAATGACTGGTGGGTATGCATTCCGCTTCCGTTGATGCCGAAGATAGGTTTCGGCATAAAAGTCGCATGTAACTCATTACTATTTGCAACGGTTTTAATGGTTTGTTTCAGAATCATGACTTTATCTCCAGTGTTGAGGGCTTCACCGTATTCTATGTCAATCTCGTGTTGGCTGGGGGCGACTTCGTGATGAGTCATTTCAACGTTTATACCCAGTTTTTCGAGGGTCGACACCATGACAGCCCGTATATTCGTGGCCATATCTCGAGGGGAAAAATCGAAGTATCCAGCTGTGTCATGGTAAGTTCTGTTTTCTTTTGATCTAAACAGGAAAAACTCGATTTCTGGCCCTACATTATAGAAATAACCGTTCTCCTTTGCTTTTTCTTGCACTCGTTTGAGAGCATACCGCGGGTCGCCCGTAAATGGTTTGTTGTCCGGGTCATAAACGTCGCATATCAATCTCGCAACTTTCTTTCCATTCCGGGGCCACGGAAGAGGAATATACGTCGTTTGGTCAAGGATCAACATCATGTCACTTTCATGTATTCTCGTGAAGCCTTCTATAGAAGAACCGTCAAACCACTTTCCATCGGTAAGACAATCTTCCAGCTCTCTAGGAGATATTGTGACACTTTTCAAGCGTCCAGATAAATCAGAAAACATCAGGTCTATGAACTCAATTTTTTCACGCTTAACTTTCTCAATTAGGTCCTCATTTTCCATAAAAATCACAACGTCTTCTTATGATTTGAGCTATTTATCTCCTTTTATGTTTTCTTGATTTCAACTCAACATCATTTTTTCGATTTCTGTGGCTCTCCTTGTCTTAGAATCCTATATTCCTTTGAAAAGTGCCTGCGATGCGCGCGCACGGGTTTGCTTGGTTTTGAAGAAAAAAGAATCTTTGGAGCATCAAATTTAAGTTGGGTAAGAGCTTACAATTCAGTGTATGCAAGAGGTGAAAGACGTGACTAAGAAAGATGAAGTGTATGTTTGTGAGATATGTGGAAACAAGGTGCAGGTGTTAGAGGCTGGTGTTGGAACTCTGGTTTGTTGCGGACAAGATATGACCTTGGTGGAATAAGCCTTGAGACGTTGTGAATTCTCTTCCACACCCTAGCGTGCATCTATGCATGCCAAGAAAGAAGGCTGAAGAAAATGTGGAAATACTGATTCTTCGAAATTCTAAGAGGTGGGTTGTCGAAGCGGTTTTGGGGAGAACTCCGCAGCCGAAGGCCCAGTGTTTTGTTTAGTCTTTCTTGAGCGTTCCAGTAGAAAAGCAGAGGCTCTTGACGCGTCTAATACAAGGTTTTTGGTTTCTTCTAAGAAGCCGGCAAGTTCCATTCCGGAAGGTGTCAACTCATAAGTCCTCGGCTTTTTTCGAGTGAAGGCGAGGCGCCTCCTCCTAAGTCTTCGCAGATACTTGTATGTTCTTCGGAGATTTATGCCAACTTTGTTAGAAAGCTCACGGGCAGAGATGCCGGCCTCTGAGATGTTTTCATAGATTTTTCTCTCAGTTGGCGAAAAGGGCTTTTTAGGCACCTTCTTGGTTCTGTGATAAAAAACATGGGCCGCAGTTTTACTTTTTGTTACCAGATCGTTTTCTGCAAGCCTTTTGAGAGACCTCGAGAGACTCTTTTGAGATAGTGCCCCCGCAAGATATGCAAAGGTTTTCGGGCCCTCCTTCAACTTTTCAAGCACTTTTTCTTCGTGACAATGAGAATGAGGTGGTAGCGGGTTCTCAAAATTGAAACTTCTCAAAACATGGCGAAATCTCTGACCATACAATGTTAATCTATGCTTACCGCCCTCTCTTTTGACAAGGCCTGCGTCTACCAACGGTTCAACGTATTCACTAGCAATTGTATGTTGACTGTGATAGTAGCCTTTATTCTTCAACCATTCCTGCAATCCCTTTATGTCGCGAGGGCGTTTAGAAAGAGCTTCGACAACTTCCTGTCGGCGATCGTTTTTCGCTGCATTTAGCAAATCAGTCAAATATTCCTCTTTGCTTAACCTTCCATTCATTTGAAAAAAATCGTTTTTTGTGTTCCATATCTCACATCTTTCAACGCAAACCAGAGGAGAAGCGGGTGCACAGTAATGGCAAACGCCATCTGCTTGTTTGATAACCTCAACCAATTCTTCGCCGTGATTTACTATCTTGGATAACCATTGGCGGGAGTCTATTTCAAGAACCATTATCGAGACCCCTAATGGCGTACGCCACAAAGAGGGCAGGATGGATCATCGTTTCTGGTTTAGTTGCAAAAGAGAAAGGAGAAAAGAAAAGTGGCGAGAACATCTCCCCAAGCCCCATACATGACGTAGGTCATATGAAACATGACATACGTCATGCTTATATACCTTTCCTTAGCAATACTATGTTCGGTGAAAGAATTGTTACTCCCCTGCGAAGTCGCGGTAAGATCATTGGTTCCAGCCATCCGATCCGCCATAGCAAGAGAATTGACACAAACATATGGTCTGAAGCAAAAGGACGTGGCGAGTTTGTTGGGCGTCACCCAAACGGCTGTGAGTAAGTACAAACACAACGTTAGAGGTACGGTCCTCAGAATTGAAGATGTGGAAGAAGTCCAGTCCACAATGCGGGAGATCGTGGTCTCACTTGCTGATGGGCATATGTCCAAATATGAGCTTGTGGCAAGATTTTGTGTAGTTTGTGAAATCATCAGAAAAAAAGGGTTGATGTGCGAGTTGTGTAGACTCTCGGATCCAGCAATTGAGGTTCACCAGTGCTTTGTTTGCCATTCAAATCCTCAATCGTCTACAGTAGACGTCAAAAAATGAGGATAGGCCGCAGATGTTTTTTTGTAATTTGTAGTGGAAAAGGTTTTAACCAGATCGATTGAAAATTCTTATTTTAGTGACTTCGTTATGGTTGAGATTGTTTGTAGTCCGCCTGAACAACTTGTTATTTTAGAATGTACACAATATCCTTCGATGGAAGCTCTGGCAAGAACCATAGCCACTATCATTAGAGTTGGGCAACCACTCGTCCTAAAATGGGCTGAAGGCGCAACATTTTCATATTCACTTCTGCCGCCTTCAACAGACAGTCTGATGAAAGAATTCTTGGAGGGGCGCATTTATTGGACAGACGTAGTATTTGCCCTGATGCCGGAATACAAACCAACCATCAAAGTGGGCACCTTAGACATTCCGGTAATCGATGTAAGCCCAAATCCGATTTTGCGAGAGGCAGCTAAATGGATGAAACTCAGCACTCAAAAATGATTACCTCTAAACACGCAGCCACAGTTTAGATTCATTGCAGATGTTTCCTGTTTGAGTTTCAATATCTACACTGGAAGAAAGTCACACATCTTTCTTCTTCAGGATCTTGACCAGCTTTTCAACTTTCTTCCTGATTTCGTTTCTCACCTCTCTGAATTTTGTAATGGATTTTCCCGCTGGATCCTCTATTCTCCATTCTTCTATCTGTTTCGGAACTATGGGACAGACATTAGCTCCACAACCCATAGTTATCACTACACCAGCTTCTTCCACCATCTTTAAGGTCAGCGGTTTGGGTCTCTGCTTGCTTATGTCAATTCCGATCTCCTTCATCACTTCTACAGCCTTTTAATCGACTCTGGAGGCTGGTCTA
>CP070791.1:920462-961489 GCA_020346825.1 Candidatus Bathyarchaeota archaeon | reverse complement strand
GGGTGACCGTGGGAAACCAGCACCGCCTTGATTTTCTGGGGGGTCAACCCCATTTCTAGAGAGTAGATAAGGGCACCGGGACCAGGGTCTAGATGCATGTTAAGGTTTCTAGACAGGAAACGGATTCCTCCAGTTCTCCGTTTCTGAGTTATGGTAGCGAATCTTCCACCGCCTGTCCCCAAGAAAACAAGTTCAACCTCAGCCATGATTTTTCACCAAGAAGATTTTGAAGTCAACTTACTTGTCATTAGATCAGAGTATTGTGGAGAACCATTATAAGCCATTTGAATCCGGTGGTGGGGTAGAGAGAAGTTATATTGTGAATCGTTGTGAACATAAAAGTGGGAGCCTTTCCAAGTGAGGGTTGTAATTCGTGTAGGGGGTTCTGTGGTGGCTTCTCCTCCCAATCCATCTCTTATCGGCAAGTATGTTGATTTGCTGAAGGTTCTTAAGGATCAGGGGCATGATATTGTTGCCATTGTTGGCGGCGGCACCCTAGCCCGCGAATTTATCAGAATTGCGGGGGAGTTGGGCTTGGATGAACCTAAAAGAGATTGGGCTGCAATTCACGTTTCGCGTTTGTTTGCTCAATTGTTTGCAATGCGTTTAGGCGAAGTTGCTTGTGAAACCATACCCGTTTCTTTGGACGAAGCCATTGCTTATTTGAAACGCAAAAAGATCGTCGTTATGGGTGGTTTGAAGCCTGGAATGACTACGGACACAGTGGCAGCAATGATTAGTGAAAGGATGGACGCCGACATGTTGATAAAAACCTCGGACATGGATGGTGTATATACTAAAGATCCGAAGAAATATCCCGACGCAAGAAAGATTGAAGAGTTGAAATTCAAGGATCTAGTGCATCTTTTTGAAAAGAACAAACATAAAGCAGGGATTCATCAGATTCTTGACCCCGAAGCCGTCAAGATTCTTCAGAAAGGAAGAACGAAAGTTGTGGTAGTAAACGGATTCAGACCAACGAATGTTTTGTTGGCGCTGAAGGGAGAGAAAGTTGGGACAACCATTCAATAGAGAAAGAAGCATGTAGGTAAGTAAGCCTTAAATTATCACTATTCAATTTGGAACAGTTGGGCGGCGGTAGCCAAGCCAGGTCAAAGCTTGAAAGGCGACATTAGGCGAAGGACTCAAGATCCTTTCCCGTAGGGGTTCGTGGGTTCGAATCCCACCCGCCGCACCAAAACTATACGCTTATCATGCCCCTCTTGCCACTTTGTTTCTAAGAGTCCCGATATTCTCTATTTCTACCTCAACCAGATCACCGGGTAAGAGAAATTTTGGCGTGGGCTTCATGAACACTGCAACTCCTGCAGGCGTTCCAGTAGCGATTACGTCGCAGGGTTCCAGTGTCATAACACGGCTTATGTGATGTACCACTTCGTGAACGTTGAAAACCATGTTTTTCGTTGAGGAATCTTGCCTTAATCCCCTGTTTACTCTGGTGCGAATTCTTAGGTTGCCAACGTCTCCAATCTGGTCAGGAGTTGTGATGCAGGGTCCGATTGGTGCAAAGGTGTCGAAGCTCTTGCCTCTCGTCCACTGTCTATCCTTGAATTGAATTTCACGGGCGGAGACGTCGTTGAAGGCAGTATATCCAAAAACGTATTTCTTGGCCTCCAAAACTGGGATGTTTTTGCCTTTTTTCCCTATTATAATGGCTAGTTCTGCCTCATAGTCTAGTTCCTTCACGAATTTTGGTTGAATTATGGGTTCATCTGGACCGACGATAGCTGTTCTAGGTTTCATGAAAATTATCGGTTCGTCAGGTAGGTCAGTTCCAATCTCTTCTGCGTGGTCTCTGTAGTTCAAGCCTAGACAGATAATCTTGGGAGGAGAAGATACTGGGGCTAGCAAGGGTGTATTCACAATCTTCAGAGCTGCATTTCTTTTTTCAATTCTTGTGGAATCACGTACCAATAGTTCCACCGTTCGCGTGCCTTCTTCACCGAGTCCTATCAATTCTTCCATGGTGGATGGAAATGAAGTCTCTAGGATCCCACTGGCCAGAGTCTGAAGATCAGTGACTTCGTCACCAACACGGAGACCAAACGATTCAACACCTAAGTGAAGATAACGAACAAACCTCAAGGTCTTGCACCTCCCACCCGCGTAGGTATTTACTACAGGTCATAATAGTTTTAAGGATTAGTTTCGAAACTAGGCTCTGATCACCCTCTCTCTGTGACTATTTATGAACCTATCAGCGAGAACTGGCGCAAGCTTCTTGCAGGAAATAGTTAGTCCTTGGTATGAAGCCTTGCAGAATCCAGCTGAAGCACAACAGAAAGTTCTAAAGAATCTAGTTGAAGGGTATGCAAAGACCCTATACGGAAAGAACCATGGTGCCTTCAACGTCGAAGGAGCTGCTGATTTTCGTAAGAACTTCCCAAAGGTGAATTACAAAGGACTAGTTCCATACTTTGAAGAAGTTCAAAGAGGTAACGAGACAATTATCCTGTCTGAACCACCGGTATGCTGGGTTATGACGCGAGGCTCTACTGGTCAAGCCAAAGTTTTCCCTGTCACGAAGACGCACATTGAGCAAATCTTTGTCTGTGGGGCTCGGGCACTTGTCAACCACGCCTTAAGAAAAGATGACTTGGAGATTTTAACTGGGAAGATGTTAAACCTCAACTTCCCTTCAATGGTGTCCACAATAGACTCAGATGGATGTAAGATTACTTACGGATACAGTTCAGGAACCTACGCAAAACTCAACCCTATTTTGAATCAAGTTAGTCTCCTACCACGACAGGAAGAGATTGATGCTCTCGGCCCTGGAATCACAAAACCAGATTGGGAAAGGAGGTTTGACCTTGTTCATGAGCGGGCATTAAATGAGCCGGTAGTTGCTGCCATAGGCGTTACTCCAGTTATCTTGTCCTTCGGCAGATACCTTAAGAAGAGGTATGGAAGAGAACCCAAGGAACTGTGGAAATTTCGCGCACTAATATGTACTAGTGTCCGAAAGATACAATTCAAGTATGGCCCCATCCTCAGAAAACACTTCGGCGAGATTCCAATAGTTGAAATGTATAGTGCTACTGAGGGTGTCTTCGCGCAACAACTCGATGATTTGCCTTACATCACTCCAAACTATGACAAGTATTATTTCGAGGTGGAAACGAGCAAAGACATGAAAATGCTCTATGAACTCAAGAGAGGCGAATGGGGGAGACTCATCATCTCATCTTGTCTTTTTCCCAGATACGACATCGGAGATATGATTGAAGCCATGGGACACAATTATTTCCGCGTCTTCGGAAGAGCCAAAACCTTAACCATCCTAGAGCACAAGCTGTACAGACTTCTATTAGGATGGTTTCTCTAGAGCCGAAGACTATGGAGGCTTGGGACTTCGCTTAGCAGCAGTCTTCGCGGCATTAATCGCAACGACAACGATAATTACCCCAACTACTATGAGAAGGACGGCCCCCCAGCTGCGAGCATATGTAGGACTAATTGCATGTAGATAAGCCATTAAACCCATAACTACCAAGACTAGACCACCTATCAACGGGCCGAGGTAACCATACTCTCCTTTTTCATGTTTCTCCACCTTTTCGGATTTCTCCCGTTTCTCATGTTTTTCCTCCTTTTCCCTCAGCTCTCGTGGAGATAGGAGCCCTAGGGTTGCACCGCATTTTGTGCAAAATCTCATTTCTTCGCTAACTTCTGCACCACATTTCGGGCAATAAGGCATCTTTTTCACCTAAATTCATCTAAGTCATTTGATTCAACTGAGTATTTATAATCCACTGCATAGCTGAAGAAATAGTTGCAAGAATAATAATTGTTTCTTGTGTGAACCATCCGTCAGATGGTTAGGGAGTGTCTGTGGTACTTGAAGAGATCAGGAAACATGTAATAGGTCGCTCCTTTAAACGCGTATCCCAGAGACTTCGCAATGTCAAAACCGCCGCTAACCCTGTTCTGAGTTCTCGTGAAGACCCCCGCCTTTTTTTCGTAGGAAACCCGTCCAAATGTTGCTGTTAACCTTGAGATTTTTTGATCTTCTGCGACTCCCAACTCGGGATCGTAGGGTCCACTTCCATTATTTGACATTTTGCGGACAACATCGGATGACAGGGCTATGCTGCATCCGGGAACGCTTGGTCCAACTACCGGGATGCCATATATTTTGATTGTTGGAAATTTGAGGGAAAGGCGAGTCAGGAAGTTTAATCCCATAATTCCGAATCTTCTTCCCAAATTAAGACGATCTCGCGGTCTCAAAGACGGAACCGTAGCAACAACGTCTTTCCTTCTAAATGCGTAATACATCATTTTGAAATAATTATCATATTCATCTAGTTCAGAGAACAAGTAGTCATCATCAATTTCGGTTCCTGTGGAAAAAAGAGAGTCGATGTCGTGAAAGACGATTATTCGTCCTTTTGCATGCCTAAAACCCAGATTTCGTCCTATTGCGGGAGAGTCCCACCATGAATATTTGATGACCCCAGAGTTCCAAAGTCCGCTTCTATACGTGTCATATTCTTTTGGAGAAATCGTTGTCGAGTCTTTTATTTCGGGAAATTCCGCGTTTTCTCCGGCATCGACAACTATGAATTCGATTGCTTTGCTCTTCCCACTTTCTCCTTCGAAAACCTTTTTTGCGATTTCCCAGTTGCCAAACGCTTCTTCAAGGGCCTTCCTGTCTTTTTCTCCCTTTCCTGTTGTTATCACTGAAAAGATAGGGCTTTGCATAAATCCTAGTAAGAAGCCAATGGGTTTTTATCAGTTTTGTATGTTTGGTCAAGATTCATGGCAAGCAGCTTGCTCGCATGACAAGGGCAACTCCTTTTTCAGCGTGTTTGATATTATGTTGTTGGAGAGGCTTAAATGGTCAAAGAAGGCCAACTCAAATTCATTGGCAGGGTTGAGAGTGCAGGCGAGTTATCGAAGGTAAAAGTTTTTCCAGAATTTTGCAGAGGTCTACAACATCTCGACGATTTTTCTTATGTCATCATTGTATATTGGTTTCATGTGCGGGACAACGAAAAGGAGCGTAGCGTCCTAAAAGTTGTTCCTAGAAGGCATCCAAGTGCTCCGGAGGTTGGCGTTTTTGCGTCAAGAAGTCCTAGTCGACCAAACCCTGTTGGGCTCTGTGTCACCGAACTTCTGGAAAAAAAAGGATGCATTCTAACTTTGAAGGGGTTAGACGCGCTTCAGAATTCTCCGATAATTGACATAAAACCGTACATTCCAAGACTGGATTCGATTTCAGAGGCACATGTTCCAGAATGGACAACAAGGAGGCCTCCAACCTAATGTGGTTCATTCGAAGACGTAAAGTTCTTCCTCATAACGGCGATCTATGATTTGGCCTGGAGGAAGGCGCGTAATCTGTTTTTTGGTCAGATTTTCCACTAGAATTTCGTTGACTTTCTTGAGGGTTAATGTGCCCTTCAGCATTTCGAGGGGAACATTCACAAAGAGGGGACGTACAGGGATTACGTGACGTGTTGTTTTGTGGGCGAAAACTTCTCTCTTCAACGCCACTTCTACTACATCCTTTTTCGAGACACTAGGCGCCATAAGCATGGAAAGAGTGTTTCCTGATGACACTTTTTTTTGAGCGTCACTTTCCGTGTCATAACTTATCGAATACCCGTGAGATCCGAGTTTCAGTTCTATTTGCTTTATCGCTTCGTAGATTTCTCTGATGTTCTTTTGAGGTCCGTACACAGCAAAACATTTGGAGGATGCCATGATTGCCGCTATTGCTTTTCTTTCATTAACCAGTTTGCGAGCTTTCTCTCCTTGACATTCTTCAACGACATATCCTGTTTCTCTAATGGACCTCACGAGTTTCTTAAGGTTCGAAGAGTGATTTATCACGCGACACCAACAACCTACCTTTATATGAGGATTGTCATATTCAACCAGACAGACTGGTATGAAGCGACATCCAAGGTTTTTGGTTGCGGCGACTCGATGCATTCCGTCGAGCACAACAAGCGTTTTTGAATCCACTATTACTGGATGCTTAAAGAGGTTATCTGCTCTTATGTCCTCAGTGAGTTTGTGAAGGATATGCGGTATTACCTCCTCGTGGATGTGTAGGTTTTCCACCTTTTCCAGCTTTATTTCAAGTTTGATTTTGGGATGAATTATGGGAAAGGCTTCTTTGACCATGACGATACGCACTCACATTTTCTGTCCAATCGACATCAAGAAAGAAAACATCATAGATTTTAATCTATCGAAAACGAATAATTATATGTATCTTAAGGAAAGAAGCTCTTTTCACGCTTGCGCGCGCGCGCGCCTGGGGAAGAACGCATTCTTCTCGAGAAGTATGGAGATACCTATAGAGAATACATGAATAGAACCCCAAGATGGATAGGAAGACCAAAATCAGAGAAAAGAGACTAGTACCCCATCCTTCACGTTTCTATTACTTGTAAAAGAGTTAACACCACATGCATTCTACTGGTTTTTGATTGTTTGTTAGCGAGAACAGAAAAAAGAGAGGGTATACTTACTCCCCTTTTTTGCTTTTTCCTTTGATAGCATCTAGGTGCACAGCTAGCATCCAAGCCATCCAACTAGCTATGCCTGATAAACAAAATACGATTGACAGTAATAACCAAGATGTTGATTCTAAGACTAGACTGATGTTCATAGCATCACTAGCAACTCCCAAAGTAGCGAATGTTAATCCGAGTACCCAGAAAACAAATCCTCCATCGCAATGTGCACCACCAGAATTCACTATCTCTTCACGTTTCATCGCACACTTCCTTAACCTCAAAGATACCACCTCCTTTCTCCTTCTAATCCTCACAGTCACTACAGTTCAAGGTGTACTAAAGATTTAAGAAAGCAACTGTTAGAGTTGTAAGATCAGAAGGATAACCTACCATACATGTAACTGAGGGATATTGGAATGGAAGATGAGATTGAAATCACTTTTCAGCCGACTAGGAAGATCATCATTTTGGAGTGTGCAGAGTTCTCTAATACGGAGTTCTTCAAAAGGGTAGAATTGATGGCAAGATCTGGACACCCAGTAGCATTAAACTGGGCAGAAGGAATTGTGTTTCTTGCTATACCTTATCACCCAGAAAATGACGCAATAATTGAACAAGCGTTGAAAGGCACAATGTACCTAGCTTCAGTATTGTTTTCATCTATGCCTGAATATCAATCTATAAAAAAGATAGGCGCACTGGAAGTCCCAATTATTGACCAGACTTCGATTCCATATCTAAGACAAGTGGCAACATGGTTGAAGAAGAGGACAAAAAACTAACATGCATGCATTAGCCTTGACACGTTAGTTTTTCAGTGCGCGCGCTTTCTCCTGTTGATTTGGCTTACTGGTCTTCAGGTATACCTGCAGTCAACTTCAAGTGCGCCAGATTAGGTACTCCATATGTCTCTGCATTCCAAAATTTCTTTGCAAGTTAGGCATTCTTGCGGGATAGGGATTTCCTTATAGAGACTCGTCAAATATCCAAAAAAATAAAGGCACTTTGAAGAACCTCTTCCTTTCTTCGCACCGAGTTTAGCCAGCGGTGTCTCTTTTTGATGCGCGCAGACGTGTTGACCAGAAAACATGTTCCAAGTTCTTCTTAACAACGACTGCACTCGCATTTTCTGACACTTATCTAATAAACAGAACTTGAAACCCTAAAAGGAGTGTTCCCTCCACAAAATGTTCCAAGACAAGGAATAATTCATGCGTGCACGCATCAATAATCTTCTTCTACGTTAAAGTGTGCAAGCACGTCGCATGCATGTAATACCTTTTCACACTCCTACTAATGACATATCGAAGTTCGACATATTCTTGTAACGGAAGAATGCGCCGCGCCTTAGCATTTCGGATAGGACGGTAGGGACGAAGACTTTTGTCTTCATCGAAGAACTGATGCTGACAAAGGAAAGCTTAAATAAAATGCAAATCACTTCCGTAGTTAGTTCAAAAGAGACGTGAAAAACCAAAATGTCCAGAGAGTTTCAACATATCATACGGATTGCCGGCACTGATCTAGACGGAACGCAACCAGTAGTCTACGCGCTGACAAACATTAAGGGAGTAGGAACAAGATTAGCCACTACCATCATAGAAAGAGCTAGCATCAATCCAGAAACTCGAATGGGCTTCCTCTCCGACGCCGAGGTTAAAAAAATAGAAGAGATAATAGAAAAACCTACAAAATACGGTATGCCTGATTGGTTTCTGAATCGCCAAAAGGACAGAGAAACCGGCATCAATGACCATCTAATAAGCTCTGACCTAGTGCTCCGGACAAAAACCGACATAGATCAGATGAAAAAAATGAGATCTTGGAAAGGTTTTCGTCACAGCCATGGGTTGAAGGTGCGGGGGCAACGAACAAGAACAACAGGTAGGAAGGGTAAGGCAATGGGTGTCAGGAAAAAACAGGTGCGGAAGAAGTAATGGGGGACCCTAGAAAACAACGAAAGAAATTTGAATCACCGAGGTTTCCTTGGCGAACTGACATACTGGAAACCGAACTCAAGTTGCTAGGTCAATACGGGTTGCGAAACAAGAGAGAAATTTGGCACCACAAAACGTTGCTCTCAAAATATCGAGGAATAGCTCGATCACTCTTGGGCAAGTCTGTTGAAGAACGGAAAATAACGGAAAAACAACTTCTGGACAGGCTTGATCGTCTGGGGATTCTGCCAGATACAGCTGCTCTGGATGATGTTTTGGATTTATCTTTGGAGGACATACTTGAACGTAGACTCCAGACGCTCGTTTTTCAGAAGGGATTAGCAAAGTCTGTATATCAAGCTCGTCAGCTTGTCACGCATGGACATGTTGCCATCGCAGGGAGGCGCGTGTCCTCTCCAAGCTACCTAGTTCCTAAAGAAGAAGAAGCGAGAATAGCTTATGCTGCAAAGAGCCCCTTTTCAGACACCAATTATCCTCAGCGAAAATCTGAAAACGTTGCAGCCAAGGCAAAATCAAAGGTTGAGGGGGAAAAGTTGTGAGTAAGAAAGCTGAGAGATGGGCGGTTGTTCACGTTTATAGCTCCTACAATAACACTATCATCCATTTCACTGATGTATCAGGTGCAGAAACCATTGCGAGAGCTTCAGGGGGAATGCACGTTAAGGCAGATCGGTTGGAATCGTCGGGCTATGCTGCTATGCGAGCTGCACGTCACGCTGCTTCCATCGCCAGAGACAAGGGAGTAACTGCCATACATGTGAAAGTTCGAGCGCCGGGAGGGTCAGGAGCCAGAACACCTGGTCCAGGGGCTCAAGCCGCTATACGCGCCTTGGCGAGGGCGGGATTCCGCATAGGTCGCATCGAAGAGGTGACACCAATTCCACATGATGGAACGAGAAGGAAAGGAGGACGCAGAGGGCGTAGAGTTTAGCAAGTTGGCCTCTAAAAGAGAATGGAAAAGCCAAAAAATAGGCAGCTGAAAAATATTATCCACTTCTCCAGAGAACCAAAATATTGAAATAATGCCTTTTTCTCCTTTGAAAAGCACAAGCGTTTGTGAGTGATTGAAAAAAGAGGTTTAACTGTGGTAGAGATTGAAATCCTTGAAAAAACTAAGGATTACATGCGATTCATTGTCAAAGGAGTTAATGTGCCCTTCGTAAACGCTTTGCGCAGAATCATGACTTCTGAAGTCCCTGCCATGGCCATAGACGAAGTGGTTATCCTCGAAAATTCTTCCATGATTAACGACGAGATTCTAGCTCATAGAATGGGATTCATTCCTCTTGGAACAGATCTAGATTCCTACAATCTTCCCGAGGAGTGTACATGCAAAAGCGAGTTTGGATGCAACCTTTGTCGCCTTACTTTGACTCTAGAAGCTGAAGCCACGGAGAAAACGATAACGGTTCACTCTAGGGATTTGAAGTCAGAGAACCCAGACATCACACCCGTTAGCGGAAAGATCCAAATAGTAAAGCTGGCTCCTGAACAAAAAATAAAATTGGAAGCATACGCTCGACTAGGTAAGGGAAAAGATCACGCGAAATGGCAGCCGGTCTCCATGTGTACCTACAAGTATCTGCCACAAATCAAAATCGATTTAGAACGATGTAATGCATGTGCCGAATGCGTAAAGCTATGCCCTGAAAGGGTTCTTGTAGACATTGAGGAAGGAATAGGAACCCAGAATGTGATTAAATGCACCCTTTGCATGGATTGTGTGGATGCTTGTCCACAAAATCCGCCACCCATCGAAATATCTTGGAACAAAGAGGCTTTCGTTTTTAGAATCGAATCCAACGGCGGTCTTCCGATTGAACGAATCGTGCTTGAAGCCCTCAAAATTCTTAACCAAAAGATTAAGGATTTCTCCAATCAATTGAAAAAAGTGAAGAAAAAGTGAAGAAAGTTAGAACAACCAATCCAGAGCTAATTGCTCTTATGCGGTCTTTAAGAAAGAAATCCCGGGAAAACCAGGTAGAGATATGGCGTTGCATAGCCGATCGCCTGCTAAGCTCAAAAAGAAGACGCATAGCAGTAAACGTAAGTGGATTAAACCGCCACACGAATGAAGGGGAAACCGTAGCGGTTCCAGGCAAAGTGCTGGGCGCTGGAAGGATTGATCACCCGATTAACGTAGCCGCCTTTACCTTTTCCGAACAAGCACGATCTAAAATCCTAAAGGCCAAAGGAACATGCTTGTCAATCAAAGTCTTAATGGATAAAAACCCTAAGGGCACCAACGTTAGAGTCATGGGGTAACTAGAATGAGTTTCGAAAACGCTGTGATTATAGACGCGAAGGGACTGATTCTTGGTCGAATGGCTAGCATCATAGCCAAACGTCTTCTCCAAGGCGAGACGATTACTATCGTAAACGCTGAAAAAGCAGCTATATCTGGTATAAGATTGAGCAGAGTTAGAGACGCGAAAACGTTCCTTGAAGTTGGCCACCCAAGAAAGGGTCCATACCACCCTAGGAGACCTGACAAAATTGTTCGAAGAACCATTCGTGGCATGCTTCCTCGAAAGAAACCTAGGGGAAAGCAAGCGTTCAAAAGACTTAAGGTTTACCTTGACACACCATCAGAACTCGAGGACAAGGGAGCCCAAACATTGTCCGAAGCCAGCGCAGAAAGGCTGAAATGCCCCTATGTAACCGTTGGAGAGATTGCCAAAGAAATCGGTTGGTCCTCAAAAGGTGAGTAATATGTCAAAATCCAAAAAAGTCTTGGTATTGAGCGGAAAGCGAAAGACAGCTACAGCCCGAGCAACAGTCAGAGCTGGAAAAGGAAGAATTCGCGTAAACAATATCCCTGTGGAGATTTTTGAACCAAAACTGGCTCGTGACAAAATAATGGAGCCCCTTCTCCTAGTAGATGATGAAATATGGAAACAACTTGACATCAATGTTGCGGTGTCGGGCGGAGGCTTCATGGGGCAGGCTGAAGCCACGCGAATAGCCATAGCCAAATGTCTAATTAAATGGACAAAAAGCGCTCGCCTCAGAACAGCCCTCCGCGACTATGATCGAACCATGATTGCAGGCGATCATAGGCGAAAAGAGCCCAAAAAGTTTGGAGGTCCAGGTGCAAGGGCTAGGAGTCAAAAAAGTTATAGATAAACACCATCAGACGCATGACGTAGGCCAAGCGAAAGTGCTAAAAGGTTCATGTTGAAACTAAGTCGAAACGTATAAGTAGGAACGTGATGCTCGGAAACACTTTATTATCTGGAAGTTAGAAATGTGGAAAGGAGGTTGAGCTAAAATAATTATACCAGTACGCTGCTTTACATGTGGCAAGTTAATCGGAGATAAATGGGAAGACTTCACCAGAAGAGTGATGGCAGGAGAAGATTCAAAGAAAGTCTTGGACAGCCTAGGGGTGACACGATATTGTTGTCGCCGCATGCTGTTGTCTCACATTGAAATCGCCGACGAGATTCTCAAGTTTCACGAAGAGAAAGG
This sequence comes from Candidatus Bathyarchaeota archaeon, assembly GCA_020346825.1. Classification (GTDB taxonomy): domain Archaea; phylum Thermoproteota; class Bathyarchaeia; order Bathyarchaeales; family Bathyarchaeaceae. The sequence continues at coordinate 949,563 of CP070791.1, read as the reverse complement.
AAGGAGGAAACAAGTCAAACCATTTTGATGGGCGATCAGCATGTCATCAATCATCGAAGATGTTATAGCCCGAAAAATCTTCAACAGCCGAGGCGAGGAGACTATTGAAATTGACATTGTAACTACGGCGGGGTTTGGAAGGGCCTCTGCTCCCGCTGGAGCTAGCAGGGGCAAGGCTGAGGTTGCTCCGTACCCCAAAGAAGGGGTGAACACAGCAATCAAGAAGGTAGAGGAATTTATTGGTCCCGAGCTAGTTGGCTTGGACGCGGAGGAACAAGAAGAAATTGACTTTCTTCTTCACGAAATTGACGGAACAAAGGATTTTGGAAATCTCGGAGGAAACACGGCTTTCGCTGTCTCCCTAGCTACAGCTGAAGCAGCTGCGACCTCTTACGGCATGCCTTTGTTTCAACATCTTTCCGGCTATCTCACAAACGAGCTTCCATATCCTCTCGGAAATGTTTTGGGTGGTGGAAAACACGCCCTCGGGAAGACGCTAGACATCCAAGAGTATCTAACTATCCCCCTACAAGCACCAAGCTTTTCGGATGCCGCCAAAGCCAACGTTTTGGTTCATCAAAAGGTTGGTGTTTATCTCAAAAAGTCAAACAAGACCTTCACTGGTGGAAGAGGAGATGAAGGAGCTTGGGCTCCCAACATGAAAAGTGAAAACGCCTTAAGAATTGTGGTGAAGGCTTGTGAAGAAGTCTCAAGGGAACAAGGTGTTGGATGCAGAGCAGGCCTTGATGTGGCAGCTTCCACCCTGTGGAGCCAGAAAGAAAAATGTTACGTTTACACCAGAGACGGAATAAAACGAGATTCTGGAGAACAACTGGAATTCGTTTTGCGTCTCGTTGAAGATTACAACCTCGCCTATGTTGAAGACCCATTTCATGAAGAAGACTATGAAAGCTTTGCAGAACTCACTAGAAAGGTCAAGAAAAGTCTTATTTGTGGCGACGACTTGTTTGTCACAAACCGAGAGAGATTAATTCGAGGGATAAAAGTTCGCGCTGCAAACTCCATCATCATAAAAGGAAACCAAGTAGGCACCCTCACAGACGCTTGGGAGACTACAAGAGTGGCTAAGAAAGCGCAATATATTCCTGTTGTGTCCCATCGCTCCGGAGAAACAAGCGATGCCCACATAGCTCATTTAGCAATAGCTTTCTCCTGTCCAGTGATCAAGACTGGCGTACTACAAGGAGAGCGAGTGGCGAAAATCAACGAACTCACCCGAATAGAAGAAACTCTGGGAAACAGAGCAAAAATGTCTATACTATGAGTTTTAGGAGGAAAAAATTTGTCTGAAACAGAAGAAAAAAACGAAACTCCCAGCGAAGAGGAACTCTTGCTGCCTCAAGACACCCTGTTATCCGCGGGAATCCACATTGGAACTAGGATGAAAACAAGAGATATGAATCCGTTCATATATCGCGTCAGGTCTGACGGGTTATTTGTCTTAGACGTCAAGAAAACAGATGAACGTATACGGGTAGCTGCAAAATTCCTTGCCAGGTTTGAACCGTCAAAGATTGCAGTTGTAGCGGCGAGATTGTATGGACGTTCTCCGGTAGAGAAATTCTGCGAAGTAGTTGGAGCGATTCCCATTATTGGACGCTTCATTCCCGGGTTGCTTTCGAATCCTCTTTACCCAAACCGTATCGAACCCCGCGTAATAATGGTGTCTGACCCAAAAGCCGATGTACAAGCAGTAAAAGAAGCCTCAACAGTCGGCATTCCAGTTATAGCTCTCTGCAGCACCGACAACGATTTTTCTTATGTAGATTTGGCTATTCCTACCAATAACAAAGGCCGAAGAGCCTTGGCAGTCATCTACTGGCTTCTCGCCAGACAAACAATGCGCGAAAAAGGGGAAATAGCCCCAGATAAAGACATAGGCCAGTCCATCGAAGATTTCGAACTGAAGCTAACCAGAGAAGAATGATAGGAAGAAAAAGTTTGAAAGTTAGAAGCCCCGCCGTCGCTGGTACATGGTACGCCGGTACCTCCACGGGCTTACAGGCACAAATAGAAAGATGTTTCACCCATGAACTTGGCCCTAAAGAACTTCCCAAAGTTGTTCAAGAAGGCCCTAGAAGCATAGTTGGACTCGTCTGTCCTCACGCAGGATACATGTACTCCGGTCCCGTGGCTGCCCACGCATATTACGAACTTGCGAAAGACGGTAAACCAGAAATCGTTGTGATTTTCAGTCCCAACCATACTGGACGTGGAAGCGCACTCTCCCTCATGAATGAGGGAGTTTGGCGTACGCCCATAGGCGACGTAGAGATCGACACCAAGACCGCCAATCAGATCTTGAGCCAGTCCAGCATCATCGATGTGGACGACCGAGCCCACGCTTACGAACACTCCATAGAGCTTCAGCTACCTTTCTTACAATACCTCTATGGTTCAACGTTCAGGTTTGTTCCCATATGTTTTCTCATGCAAGACCCAGAATCCAGCTCAGAAGTAGGACAGGCTACCGCGAAAGCTTTGTCAGGTAAAAACGCAGTGGTAATAGCATCTACGGACATGACGCACTATGAGCCTCAGGAAAGGGCTGAAAAAAAAGACAAAACGGCCATCGACGCCATCATCAAAATGGACGAAGAACAATACTACTCCATAATAGAATCTCACGCTATATCAACTTGCGGTTGCGGTCCGACTATCGCAACTATTGTTGCTGCAAAGAAATCAGGCGCTGGCAAAGCTCAACTGTTGTGCTACAAGACAAGCGGTGACATAACCGGCGACCTCTCTACGGTAGTTGGCTACGCCTCCCTTGCGTTCTTGAAAAGTTAGCCACGCAAGGCAATTCTCGCCAATAAGCTCTCCCACCTTCAAAAATATTTTATCCAATTCAACACTAACTGTCTTTTTGGAGTAGAGCCAATGGGAAGAGGAGCTGGTTTCGGAAAAGTCATTTTGTTTGGCGAACACTTCGTTGTTCACGGCATCCCAGGAATTGTTTCCGCGATTGACTCAACCGCTGACGCCGAAGTGAAAAAGAATGTAGAAGGGATTATCGTAAACGACGAAAGAAAAGGCGCAAACGGCTATGCTGCAAAGAAAAGAACTCAACAGAAAGAATCAATAGAAAGAATGCTTAGAACGATGGGAATTGACCCGAAAAAAGCCTCCTTGGAGATCTGGTTGGGAGGAAACCTCCCTGGTTTCAGCGGAATTGGAGCTTCAGCAGCAAGTAGCGTGGCAATTGCCAGAGCTATAGCAAAAGAATTCGAAATGGATTTGTCCGACGGAAGAATCAATGAAGCCGCCTATGAGGCTGAAAAAGCCTATGCTGGAAACCCCTCAGGCATTGACAATACAGCAGCAACTTATGGAGGGCTAATCTGGTTCAAAAAGAATCTGAGCGGAGGCCCAAACACAATCGAGAAACTGAACATAAGAGAACCAGTTGAGATTATCATCGGCAACACAGGAATTGTAGCCGATACCAAGGAAATGGTCGCTGGAGTTGCTGCAAGAAAGAAAAACAATCCGAAAAAATACAATCCATTGTTCAAACAAGCAGAAGGTATAGCGTTCCCGGCAAGAAAAGCCCTAGAAGAATTCAACTTGAAAAAAGTGGGCAAGTTGATGAACGAGAACCATCACTTGCTGCGGAAAATCGAAGTTTCCTGCAAAGAATTAGATTATCTAGTGACCTTAGCTCGAGAGCAAGGGGCATTTGGAGCAAAACTAACGGGAGGTGGCGGAGGAGGCTGCATGGTCGCGTTAACCCCAAGAAAAGAACTGCAAGAAGCAGTGGCAACAGCCATGGAAAAGGAAGGGTTCAAAGTGTTGCGAACAAAGATTGGAATCAAAAAAACATAAAGGAAGACAGATCCTATCAAAGAATATGGAGGAAGATGATTGGGTTTTAGAAGTTTCTTGGAACAACTTGACAAAAATGGAGAATTGACAAGAATAAGAGAACAAGTGTCAACCGAATATGAGATGGCCGGGATTATAGATGCGCTCAACGAAAACCCAGTATATTTTGAAAAGGTGAAAGAATCTAGCATCCCCGTTGTAGCTGGGCTTATCTCTTCCAAAGACCTTATTGCTAGAGCCTTGAACACAAAAAGAACACAATTGTTGCGCAAGTTATCCAGTGCCATAGAGAATCCTCTGCCTCCAAATGTTGTGGAGAAGGGCGAATGTCAAGAAATAGTTGAGAAAGATGTCGATCTAACAAAGCTCCCAATAATGAGGTATACCGAAAAAGATGGAGGAAAATACATTGCATCCGCCATAGCTATAGTAAAGGACCCTGAGTTTGGTAGAAACACATGCTTCCACCGGTTGATGTTGCTAGATGAGAACAAGTTTGTTGCTAGAATCGTTGAAGAGAGAGGAACGGACACTGCTGTCAAAAAATCTGGTGGCGAACTAGATATAGCAATATGTATTGGCAACTCAACCCCTGTTCTTCTTGCTGCTGCCACATCTCTACCAAAGGGCGTTGACGAATTAGGAATGGCCAGTGCACTAGAAAAAACAGAATTGGTGAGGTGCAAGACAATAGATGTTGAGGTTCCAAGAAACTGCGAGATTGTGTTAGAGGGAAGAATAACAAAAGAAAGAGCACCAGAAGGACCATTCCTAGATTTAACAGGAATTGTTGACAAAGTGAGACAGCAGCCAGTGATAGAAGTCAACTGTATAACTCATAGAGAGAAACCTATTTACCAGACCATACTTGCTGGCAGAAACGAACACAAGTTCTTGATGGGAATGCCTAGAGAACCAACAATCTTCACCAAGGTGAACAAGGTCTGTGAATGTAAGGATGTCTATGTAACTCCAGGTGGTTGCAGTTGGCTCCACGCAGTGGTACAAATAAAAAAACGGAATCCAGATGACGGAAAGAAAGCGATAAAGGCGGCCTTTGAAGGCCACAAATCATTAAAGCATTGTGTTGTTGTGGACGACGACATCAACATTTATGACCTAAGCAAAGTTGAATGGGCTATTTCAACGAGATTTCAAGCAGACAAGGACGCAGTTATCCTGCCAAAACAGAGAGGATCTTCTCTTGATCCATCTGGTGACTTAACTGAAGGAAAAAAAGCTACAACGTGTAAAATGGGGTTAGACGCAACGGTTCCACTGAAAAAAACAGGTAAAGGCTTCAAGATTGAGGAATACAGAAAAGTCGACCTAAGCAAGTTCTTGTGATTGTATGTACCTCACAAAAGAAGAAGAAAGAATGCTGGATGGAAAAGAAGGTTACGCAACAAGAAAGTCCATGGAGATACTTGTTGCCCTAGGGAACATTTTCGGGGCTGAAAAACTCATCAGAGTAGGTTCTGTTCAGGTGGCAGGCGTATCATATCATAACCTCGGGGATGCTGGTTTGGAATTCCTAAACGAACTGGCAAAAGATGGAAGAGTCAAAGTACTCACAACTTTGAACCCTGCAGGAATGGATTTGGAAGATTGGAAAAAACTCGGAATCTCCGAAGAATTCGCAAGAAAACAAAACTTGGTCATAGATACCTTCAGAAAGATGGGCATAATCATCTCCTGCACATGTACGCCATACTTGATAGGTAACCTACCAAGATATGGAGAACACATCGCTTGGTCCGAGTCTTCCGCAGTTACTTTCGCTAACTCAGTTATCGGGGCAAAAACAAACAGGGAAGGAGGTCCATCAGCTCTTGCTGCAGCTTTCATTGGCAAAACACCAGAATATGGGCTTCATCTGGAAGAGAACAGGGTGCCAGATACTCATGTGATCGTGGAGGCTAAATTGGAGAAATTCTCCGATTGGGGAGCCCTTGGCTATTCTATAGGCAAAAAAGTGGAAAACAGAATCCCATACATTTCAGGCATTGAAGATGTTGGCTTGGATGAATTGAAGACTTTCTGTGCCTCAGTGGTGACCTACGGTTCAAAACCACTATTTTATATTAAGGGAATAACTCCTGGATCCGAAAAATATCAGCCTCCAAGAGAGGGAATCACTATCGAGGACTCGGACATAAGAGAAGCATACGAAAGCATTAACGACGATGTTGACACCATTGCTTTGGTGTGTATAGGCTGTCCTCACTCTTCCATTAAAGAAATCGCTACAATAGCAAAACTGCTAAAGGACAAAACTATATCTCCGGACACTGAATTCTGGGTTGCGACTTCAAGGCAAATGAAACAACTCGCTGACAAAAGAAGTTACACAAAAATAATCGAAAAAGCTGGGGGAAAATTCGCTTGCGACACATGTATGGCAGTAGCTCCACTCAAAGGAAGATTTGAATCTGTTGCAACAACCTCCGCAAAAGGATGTTACTATTCAAGACATAACAATATGAAGACCAAACTAGGAAGTTTGGAAGAATGCGTGGACGCTGCGGTGAGAGGAAAATGGAGTTAGAGGGAAGAGTGATCTCGAAGGGAGTTGCAAAAGGAGAAGCCATAATCACCAAACAACCAATCTCCTTCTATGGTGGAGTTGACCCGAACACTAGCGAGGTAATAGAGAAAGGACATGAACTGCAAGGACAGAAGGTGAAGGGGAAAATATTGGTTTTCCCAAATGGTAAAGGATCAACGGTTGGATCCTACACTCTTTATAGAATGAAAAAGAACGGGGTAGCACCAGCTGGAATAGTGAACAAAGAGTGTGAAACTGTAGTCGCTGTTGGAGCTATAATCTCAGAAATACCTTGTGTCGATGGGATCGACATTTCGAAAATAAGAAACGGAGACATAGTTAGGTTGGTAAATAGCGTTGTTACAATCGAGGAGTAAGGAGTTCCAGCAATCTGTTACAACTTCCATCACAATAAAAACTGGCGATGGTGCGAGGGTTGAGTAGTAAACCAATTGTTCTGAAGCTCGGAGGCTCCGTGATAACAAATAAAGAAAAGCCGTTAACTCCCAACTTGCCAGCAATACAACGATTAACAGAAGAAATTTTGAGAGCCAATGTTGCGCTTATTGTTCTCGTTCACGGAGGAGGCTCTTTCGGTCATCCAATCGCGGAACAATTTAGAATAATGGAAGGCTACAAAGATCCGTTACAGATCTTAGGGTTTTCAAAAACCCATCAAGCGATGACCAAGTTAAACAAGTTGATCGTGGATTCCCTAATAAACCATAATATCCCGGCAATAGCGGTTCAGCCGTCATCTTGTGTAGTCACGAAGGCTGGCCGAATCAAAAGCATGCAGGAGAGACCTTTGAAAAAAATGCTTGAAATGGGGTTTGTGCCAGTTCTCTACGGAGACGCTGTCCTCGATTCGGAAATCGGGTTTGCCATATTGTCCGGCGACCAACTCGTCTCTTCACTGGCAATAAAACTCAATGCAGACCGCATTATAATAGGTGCTGATGTGAACGGCCTCTACACGGCGGACCCCAAAACAAATCCTTCAGCGCGTTTAATTCAACACATCACACTCGAAGAATTAAGAAAACTTGAAAACAAAATTGAGGGATCGAAGGTTATCGACGTAACTGGAGGTATGTTTGGCAAGATGTTTGAATTGATGCCCGCCATAAAACATGGAATCCGAGCGATAATTGTAAACGCCATAAAACCCAACAGGGTTTACAAGGCTCTTAAGGATGAAAAAGTCGTCGGAACAATAATCGAGAAGGATGAAATAATTGAACAACCAAATTGAAGAACGAAAAGTGGACCATATTAGAGTCTGTCTGGAAGAAAACGTTCAAGCCCAGCGAAAAACCACTGGATTCGAAGACATTTTCCTTGTGCACAAGGCTCTGCCAGAAATTGAGAGAAAGCAAATAGGACTTTCCACTGTAGTTTTCAAACACGAGTTTTCTGCTCCACTCCTTGTAGGAGCAATGACTGGAGGTACCGAGAAAGCTTCAAAGATAAACGCTGCCATCGCTGAAGCAGTTGAAGAGCTGGGACTCGGGATGGGTGTCGGGAGCCAAAGGGTGGCTATTGAGGACCCTAGATTGGAAGGTTCCTTCGCTATAGCTAGAGAGAAAGCCCCAACGGCCTTTTTAGTAGCCAACATTGGGGGAGCACAGCTTGTTGACGGATACGGCGCGAAGGAAGCCAAGAGGGCTGTCAAAATATTGAAAGCCAACGCCTTGGCTATCCATCTAAATCCTTTGCAAGAGGTCGTTCAACCAGAAGGAGAAACAAACTATTCGGGTGTAATAGACAAAATAGGTGAAATCACTCGAGCTCTCGAGGTTCCAGTCATCGTCAAGGAAACTGGCGCGGGCATAGCAACTGAAGAGGCTAAGAAGCTTGAAGAAGCTGGAGTTGCAGGTATTGATGTAGCCGGAGTTGGTGGAACAAGCTGGGCAGCAGTTGAATTTCATCGAGCGAAGAGGACCCGAGACAAATTCCGTCAGAGACTCGGGCAAACATTTTGGGATTGGGGTATACCTACCGCTCCAAGTCTTGTTGAGGTAGCTAGATCAGTTCATATACCGGTAATAGCCTCCGGAGGGATACGTTTCGGAACAGAAGCGGCAAAATCCCTCGCCTTGGGTGCCAGTTTAGTCAGCATGACCGCACCAATCCTGAAGGCAACCACAAAAGGCCCAGAAGAAGTCAAACAGACTCTTCAATTTGTAATTGAAGAACTAAGAAACACCATGTTCCTTGTAGGGGCAGAATCCGTGCTCAAACTACAAGAAAAGCCAGTTGTTCTAACTGGAAAAACGGCTGAATGGTTGAGGATGAGAGGCTTTAAACCTGAACTTTATGCGAGGAGAAAAGCATGAGCCACTTATCATTTCAACTGGTTGAAACAGCTGACAGAGTGAATAGCTTCATCAAAGAGGTCGTTGAACTTGAACGCGAACCTGCGCTGCTCTATCGAGCCGCCCGTCACATAATTGACGCTGGAGGGAAGAGACTGAGGCCATTCCTCGTCTTAAAAAGCTGTAAATTGGTCGGAGGAAGGGAAGAGGACGCCATTCCAACAGCAGCCGCTCTAGAACTCCTTCACACCTTCACCCTTATTCACGACGACATAATGGATGAAGATGAAAAAAGAAGAGGCCTCCCAACCGTTCACACCAAATGGGGAGTACCAACCGCCATTGTATCGGGAGACCTTCTTTTCGCCAAGGTTTTTGAAACAATCACTAAATACTCTGACCTTGAGCGCGTATCACCTAAACGCATCTTACAAGTTCTAAGGAACGTCAGCGATGCAACTGTGACTATATGCGAAGGGCAAACCTTCGATATGATGTTTGAACACAAAAGGACGATCCTAGAGAAGGAATACTTCAAAATGATTCAAGCAAAAACTGCTGCCTTGTTTGAAACTTCTGCAAAATGCGGAGGGATACTTGGTGGGGCAAAAGAAAGTCAAGTCGCACTCCTTGGAAAATATGGGTATTGTGCTGGTATAGCATTTCAGCTAGTTGACGACGTTCTCGGTCTGACCGCCAACGAAAAAGCCCTTGGGAAACCCGTTGGAAGCGACATTCGCGAAGGAAAAAGAACGCTGATAATTGTCCACGCCCTCAAACATGCTTCAAGAAGTCAAAGGAAGAAGATTCTTGAAACCTTAGGAAACAGTTCCTCCTCTCCCACCAAAACAAAAGAAATAGTTGGCCTTGTTACTTCTCTGGGTTCTATCAAATACGTGGAAGACAAAGCAAAAGAGTATATTGAAGAATCAAAAAAAGCATTGTCGAACTTCTCCGACACCAAAGAAAGAGAAGCTCTCATAAACCTCGCTGACCTCATTTTTGCGAGAAAGCATTAAAGCTCAAAACTAAGTGGCAAACCTTGACTCCGGACAAGAATATGGAAGTTGAAGAGATTGCTCATAAAATCGCTCTTCTGAACGCGCTTCGTCACGGGGGAAAGGCTCAATCAAAACCGGTTCTAGGCAAGCTACTGGGCAAGTGCCCCCATCTAAGACAAAAAATCAAAGAGACTGCTTCCATCATTAATGACGTTGTAAGAGAAGTTAACAAACTCCCTTTAGGGAAGCAGAGAAGGATAGTAGAGGAAAAGTGGCCCGAAGTCTTGATTAGCGAAAAAATTGAAGGCGAGAAGATTTTACTTCCGTTGTTAAATGTTGAAAAATATGAACAGGTTGTCACCCGTTTTTCGCCTAATCCAGATTTCGTCTTGCACCTCGGCTCTGCCAGAGCCATAATTCTTAGTCACGAATACGCGAAAATGTACAAAGGAAGATTTTATCTCCGGTTTGAAGACACAGACCCAAAGATGAAAAAACCGAGTTTGCAGTTTTACGATCTAATACGTACAGACGTAACGTGGCTCGGTTGCAAATGGGATACCGAGTTTATTCAAAGCGATAGACTGTCCATCTATTATGAACACGCCAAGAGAATCCTCAAAGGGGGTCACGCATACGTCTGCACATGTAGACGCAAAGATTTCCAACAAAAGGCAAGAATTAGAAAATCTTGTCTATGTCGGGACCTAACGCCCAGCGAAAACCTTCTTCGTTGGAATCATATGTTGAATGGAGCCTATGGCGAAGGAAAGGCTGTTGTACGAATCAAAACGGACATGAACCACCCGAATCCCGCTGTTCGAGATTGGCCTGCCCTGAGAATAATTGACACCACAAAGCATCCTCACCCAAGAGTGGGAAGCAAATATCGCGTTTGGCCCCTCTACAATTTCGCCTGTGGCATCGATGATCATCTTATGGCCATAACTCATGTCATAAGAGGAAAAGAACACCTAACCAATCAGACAAGACAAGAATACATGTATCACCACTTCGGATGGAAATACCCAGAGGCAATTCACTATGGCAGACTAAAGATAACCGGAGCGTCCCTAAGCAAATCAGTAATTCTCCAAGGCCTCAGAGACGGATTCTATAAACACTGGGATGATCCCAGACTCGCTACTCTTGCCGCTTTGAGAAGAAGAGGAATAACGCCTGAGGCAATCCGACAGTTGATGATGGATGTTGGTCCCAAAACAGCAGACGTTGTCTTAAGCTGGAAAAATCTATACGCATACAACAGAAAGATAGTTGATCTAATTGCGAACCGATATTTCTTTGTGCACGATCCAAAAAAGCTGACCGTGAAAAATATTCCACACACCTTTGCAGCGCGGGTCCCTCTACATCCAGGTCATCCTGAAAAGGGCTTTCGTTCCTTCAAAATAGCGCCACATAAGAAGGAAACATCCTTTCTGGTTTCAAACGATGATTTGAATATCTTGAAAAAGAAAAGAAGAATAAGGTTAATGGATCTCTTCAATTTCCAAGTTGAAAAAGTCGAGAAAAACTTGATTAAGGCCATTTTTCACAGCGAATCTTATGAAGAAGCCAAGAAAATTGGGGTCCCTCTGATTCATTGGATCCCTGCAGACAGCGGTATTCCATGTGAAGTTGTAATGCCCGACGCTTCAACAGCAAAAGGTATCGCTGAAGAGGCTTGTAAAGAGTTGACCACAGATAGAATTATTCAATTTGAGCGTTTCGGCTTCGTACGAGTTGACAAAGTAAGAGACAAGCTAACAGCGCATTTTGCCCATCGATAACAAACTCTTCCTGTAGTAGGTTGGCAACACTACAGAGACATGTTGCCTAGGTCGAAACATTCATAAACCCTTTCGTTGATAAACCTCAGCACTTAGAAGGGTGAGGCTTAATGTCAAAGCCGTTTTACGTAAAAATTGAAGTTCCGAAAGAATTGGCAGATGCTGCCTATGAAGCCCTGCAAATAGCCAATCAAACAGGTTCTGTTAGAAAAGGCACCAACGAAACAACGAAAGCTGTGGAACGCGGAAAAGCAAAACTTGTTGTCATAGCAGAAGATGTAGATCCGCCGGAAGTCATAGCGCATCTCCCGCTTCTCTGCGAGGAACGAAAAATCCCATATATATTTGTACCCAACAAGAGAAAACTCGGAACCTCGGCGGGCATAGACGTTCCCGCTGCTTCAGTAAGCATAAACGAGGTTGGCGACGCAGTGGCTTTGGTGAAAGAGATCTCCAATCGAATTGAGGAACTGAAAAAGAAGGGCCCTAGTGGATGAGCGACATAGAGGCAAAAGATGAGCTTATTCCTGCTGAAGTCATTCAAGTGATAGGTCGAACAGGACTTACAGGTGAGATTACTCAAGTAAGAGTTCGGGTGCTTGAAGGAAGAGACAAGGGACGAATCATCACAAGAAACGTGAAAGGTCCGGTGCGAAGCAACGACGTTCTTATGCTGAGGGAAACTGAAAGAGAAGCCAAGAAAATTAGACGCTGATACACTCATGTGAGGGGTTGCCAGTGCCAAAAACCAGACTCTGCTCCTTTTGCGGACACGAGTTTCCCCCAGGCACCGGAGCCATGTATGTGAGAAACGACGGAACCCTTCTATGGTTCTGTTCAAGCAAGTGCAGAAAAAGCTCCGTTGAGCTAAAACGTGATTCCCGCAAGGTTCGCTGGACAAAATACTTTGGAAAAGAAGAGAAGGGCAAAGCCTGATTGAACAAGCCCCTCCTTTTATAAGGAAGAAGAAATCATGAAGAGGCTAAAGTGATGAACAGTGAACATCGTCATACTGGGATCTCCCGGAGTAGGCAAAGGCACCTACGCCAAAATCCTTTCAGAAAAATTTAACATACCAAGAATCTCCGTTGGAGACCTGTTCCGCAAAGCCATGAAGAATGAAACAGAACTAGGTAGGAAAATAGAAGATTACGTATCTCGTGGAGACCTAGTTCCCGACGAAACAACCATTGAACTAGTGAAAAAAAGATTGCAGGAAGACGACTGCAAAAACGGGTTTTTCCTCGACGGTTTTCCAAGGACAATTGCCCAAGCAGAAGCTATGGAAAGATTCAAAAAAATCAGTAAGGTCTTAAATTTCGTCGCTTCTGAGTGGATCATCATGTCTAGGCTTGGCGGGAGAAGAACCTGTAGAGAATGTGGAGCAACATACCACGTGAAAGAGGTCCCTCCCAAACTTGAGGGAATATGCGACCGCTGTGGAGGGAAGCTTTACTTACGCTCAGATGAGGCGCCTCAAGCCATAAAGAACCGGTTAAGAGTGTATCTTGAAAAAACGAAGCCCGTGATAGGTTACTTTAGAAAGAGGAAGTTGCTTGCCATTATTGACGCAAACTACAAATTTGAAGAAGTTGACAAAGTAATTTCTCAATGTGAAAAGCATCTCCAAAATCTTGGTGAGGATTCACGAAGACGAAGAATCTAGTTACACAAATGTCCTCCAATCTTACAGCGAGCTAACGATAGCCAGTTTGGCATCGGCTTCAAAGCCCATGTGGATCAGGTTTTGCTTTTCAGTTTTCGCGCGCGCAGAACCTAGCGAAACGGTTTATAACGTTGACGAGTCATTCATGATAGAATCTAATAATTGCTGCTTCCAATAATAGACAGCGAGGAAAGCTGTATGCCTGTACGACAACCCATCGTGTGCGTGTTGGGTCACATCGACACTGGAAAGACTCTACTGCTAGATCGTATCAGAAAGAGCAGTGTTCAAGCCCGTGAAGCTGGAGGCATAACTCAACACATTGGAGCGAGTTTTTTTCCCGTTAAGATCCTTGTCAAAGTATGTGGGCCTCTTCTGAAAGGGTTAAAGAGGAGGGTGCGAATCCCTGGATTGCTTGTCATCGATACGCCAGGTCATGAAGCCTTTGCCAACCTGAGGAAGAGAGGTGGAGCGGTAGCAGATATCGCTATTCTTGTTATTGATGTTCTGAGAGGGTTTGAGTCTCAGACATACGAGTGTGTTGACATCTTGAAGGCCAGGAAGACGCCTTTTCTTGTAGCCGCAAACAAAATTGATCGCTTACCGGGGTGGAAATCCAAGCTTGACGGAACCTTTTTGGCGTCCTACAGGAGTCAAGATCCGTATGTTCGCCAAGATCTAGATGAAAAGTTATACACAATTTTTGGAACCTTTTCTAGACTTGGTTTTAGAGCAGACCGATTTGACAAAATAGTTGATTTCACAAAAAACATCGCTGTTGTCCCAACGAGCGCCAAAACAGGCGAGGGTATACCCGAACTTCTGGCAGTTCTCGTTGGCTTAACTCAACAATATTTGCGTCCCATCCTCCGGGTAACAAAGGGACCAGCAAAAGGAACTGTTTTAGAAGTCAAAGAGGAACCGGGATTGGGTATCACTATCAACGTAATAATTTATGATGGGGTTCTCAAGAAAGGAGACATAATAGTTGTGGGTGCCAGAGAAAAACCCATCGTGACCAATGTCCGAGCTGTTCTTTTGCCAAAACCCTTAGACGAGATTCGAGATCCTCGAGATAAGTTCTCCTCGGTGCAAGCGGTTTCCGCTGCAGCTGGAATAAAGATTGCGGCGCCAAATCTTGAAGAAGCTTTAGCTGGTGCACCTTTGTATGTAGTTCCCTCTGAAAACCGCCTGAAAAACTACGTTAAATCGGTTTCTGAAGAAGTTGAGAAAATTAGAGTCGCCACGGATGTGGAAGGTGTCGTGTTGAAAACCGATGCGTTGGGGTCCCTTGAAGCCATTGCTGAGAGTTTGAAACGGAACAACGTTCCGATAAGATTGGCGGACGTTGGCGATGTTTCCAAGCGAGATGTCACCGAGGCTGCTGTGGTTAAGGAACGTGAACCCCTTCATGGAGCGATCTTAGCCTTCAATGTGAGGGTGTTGCCAGATGCAGCGGAAGAAGCGAAGACTCGAGGAGTCCCCATTTTTCGACATGCCATCATCTACCATCTAATTGACGATTACACGCAATGGATTAGGAGCGAGAAGGAAGCTAAACTTAAAGACGAGTTTGATAGATTAGTCAAACCAGGTAAGGCTAGGTTCATTCCTGGTTACGTGTTCAGGAAAGCGAAACCAGCCATAGTTGGGATGGAAGTTTTGGCGGGACGTATCCAACCAAGACATCTTCTTGTTAAAGAAGATGGACGAGAGGTCGGTGAGATCATGCAAATTCAAGATCGCGGTCAGGCGGTGTCAGGGGCTAATGCTGGAATGCAAGTAGCTGTTTCGTTGAATAAACCGATTGTAGGACGTCATATTCAGGAAGGGGACATATTTTTCGTTAGAGTGCCTGAAGTCCAGGTCAAAACCTTGCTGTCGAAGTTTCAAGATCGCCTGTCCTCGGAGGAACTTGGGGTGTTAAATGATTTAGTGGAAGTGATGCGGCGCAAATCTCCTTTCTGGGCAGCCTAGCTCGTTTAGGCTGTGGTTTTGTAAGTGATTTTCCATCCATAGACTTTATTAAGTCTTGCTATACAATATATTCTCGTCGAGAAATCCGCTAGTCAGCGTTGGTAGCTAATTCCCTAGCGGAAAAGCTAGAAAGCGGAGTAAACGTGAGGGCTAATGGAAATCGAGTCAAAATCGGTGCAAGAAAAAAAACCATCGGTTTTCCGAGAAGTCTATCCCATTCATGAGCCCTACGTCTACGCTGCACTTGTCAGAGAACCAAACACACAGAGAATAAGATATGAAGTTATTGAACCCACCCTCCTCAAAGAAGAAGAGGATAAACTCAAAGAAATCAAAGGCTTGCTCATTACAGAAATTGACGTTAATCTCAAAGAGGTTGGAACACGAAAAAAAGCTGAAGAATATCTCAAAAACAAGATTCGCGAGATCATTAAAGACTATCAATTGGAAATCGCCCAAGAAGCCACAGACAAACTCATTTACTACATCATACGCGACTTTCTTGGCTTCGGAAAGATTGACCCACTTATGAGAGACCCTTTGATTGAAGACATCTCAGCAGACGGAGTTAACATACCCATCTACGTGTGGCACCGCGAATATGAATCCATTCCAACAAACATCCTCTTCAATGATGTTGACGAACTTAACTCCTTCATAGTAAGGTTTGCCTATCTTGCAGGAAAGAATATCTCCTTTGCTGCGCCATTACTTGACGCTTCCCTCCCCGATGGAAGCCGCATCCAAATGAGTTATGGAAAAGAGATTACTCGAAAAGGCTCAACATTCACAATTCGCCGTTTTCGCGTCGACCCCCTAACCATTTCAGACTTAATTTCCTTAGGCACCCTTTCATCTGCCATGGCTTCATACTTCTGGTATGCCATCGAAAACAGAGCATCAATTCTCGTAGCGGGAGGAGTGGCAGCAGGAAAAACGACCGTACTTAATTGTCTGTCAATGTTCATAAAACCGGGACTAAAAATAGTTAGCGTAGAGGACACTGCCGAACTTAACCTACCCCATGAAAACTGGATTCCATCGGTCGTACGATCAGGATTCGGACATGACGAAAAAGAAAGGGGTGCAATTACACTGTTTGATCTCTTGAAGACGGCTGTTAGGCAGAGACCGGACTACCTACTTGTAGGTGAAGTTCGCGGTGAAGAAGCTTACACACTCTTCCAAGCAATGGCCACAGGCCACCTGGGAATGGGTACAATCCACGGCGAATCTGTGAGCTCCGTTATTCACCGTCTGGTGTCAGAACCCATGAACATCCCGAGACCCCTCCTTACAATGATTGATGCTGTAATGGTTCAGTTGAGAACCGAAGTCGATGGAAAACCTGCAAGAAGAACCCGCACAGTTACAGAGATGATTGGTTTGGATTCTAGGACGCAGGAACTCCTAACGAATGAAGCGTATCGATGGGATGCCAAACATGATGCCTTCCTGTATTCTGGTCGCAGTTGCATTCTAGAGCAAAAGATTAAGCGTCTAGGGATCGGTGAAGAAGAGGTTCGAGAGGAGCTTCTTCGAAGAAAAATAGTTCTAGATTGGATGGTGAAAAAAGGAATTCGCAAACACACCGATGTTGCCTCAGTCATAAGAGAATACTATGCTGATCCTTCCCGCGTTTATCGTAGAGCAAGGTTGGGGATGACATGATTCTAAGCAGAACTAGGAAGAGAATCAAAAAAGTTTGTCAACGCGCTAAAAACAGCCTTCGCCCACATTTCTCTCCCGTTACGCGTCGTTTTCACTGCTGGATTGAGCGTCTTCAATTAGGTGCAACAAAACCTCAGGTTCTCTCCTATCAAGTCATTGGAGGAAGAGCAAACAGGTTTTTGCCCCTGTTCAAAGACTTGGATGTGAGCTTGCGAAAATCTGGAATAAAAGTCAACTTCAAGGCATACGTTAGCACAGTCATTCTGACAGCTTTGCTTCTTTCTATATCGGTTCTGATTCTTGTTCCGATGCTCCTAATCTTCGTTTTTAAGCTTTCTCTTGTTTCATCTCTTCTTTTTGGAATAGGAATTAGCTTGTTCGCAGGTGCCTTAGCTGTAGTCGGTTTCTATTTCTACCCAATTTATCGTGCTGATAGTCTGAAAAGGACCTTGGAGGACGGGCTTCCCTTCACCGCAGGGTACATGTCGATTTTGGCGGGTGCTGGGGTGCCACCAGACGTTATATTTCGTTCTCTAGCTCTTGTTGACGCTTCGTTGGCGGTCTCCAAAGAAGCGAGAACCATAATGCGGGATGTAGAGCTCTTCGGTTTTGACGTCATTTCAGCTCTAGAAGCTACCTCTATACGAACACCTTCTGAAAGGTTTAAAGAATTACTTGAGGGCTTCATTGCTACACTTCGCTCGGGAGGAAGCTTGGCAAAGTATCTAAGGGACCGATCGCGTCAATACATGAAACTTAAGCGGATTGCACTGCGTCGATTTTCAGATACCCTCTCAGTGTTGGCAGAGTTTTACGTCACTCTAATGGTTGCTGGTTCCCTCATCTTCGTTGTAATGCTTTCAGTGATGGCGATGCTTGGTGCAAGCGGAGCTGGACCGCTTGATCCACGTCTACTGCTGTTCCTTTTAACGTATATTGGCTTGCCAGTTGGATCAATCATGTTTCTCATAATCCTAGATATGATCTCACCGAAGCGATGAAAATATGC
The DNA here is from genome assembly GCA_020346825.1 of Candidatus Bathyarchaeota archaeon. Taxonomy (GTDB): domain Archaea; phylum Thermoproteota; class Bathyarchaeia; order Bathyarchaeales; family Bathyarchaeaceae. Next base: position 931,734 of record CP070791.1, on the reverse strand, counting down.
CTAAAGTTGATAAATGGGAGAAGAAGATTGCTTGGATCGTATCCAGTGTTCTAGGAGTCACCATAATTGTAACAGCGTGCATAATGCTTCAAGGCAGCCCTCTCTTTGACGAGTATCTGATTTTGGCAGTGGTGATCACCGTTTTTCCTCCTGCAGTGCTCGACTACATCGACTATCGTTGGAAGAGATCAATAGACAAACATCTTCCTGACCTCTTCCGAAGCATAGTTCAAGCTCAAAAAACTGGTATGACTCTGCCAAAAGCCCTGGAAGAAGTCTCCAAAAGACGTTATGGACCTCTAGCCAAAGAGTTGAAGAAGATGGTAGCCCAGATGAGTTGGGGAGTCCCCTTCGAAAAGGCGCTTCAATCCCTCAGCGATCGCGTTGACACGACTCTCATAAGACGAACAGTTCCTTTGATCCTTGAAGCCAGCAGATCTGGAGGACGAGTTGAAAAGGTTTTTGATCCTATGGAAAAATTCGTGCAGACAACTCTGAGTTTTGATGCGGAGCGAAAAACCCAAACTAGACCTTACGTAGCAATTACCTATATCGCGTTCTTCGTCTTCCTCTTCACCATTGTCATGCTCTTCAAATCCTTCTTTGTACGTATGTCAGAGATATCTACTGCAGAGTTTGCAGCCATAATGACACCAGAAGAAGCTAGAAGGGTTTTCTTTCACATGAGTTCCATTCAAGCCTTCTTCGGTGGCCTCATGGCTGGAAAAATGGGCGAAGGAACAATCGGAGCGGGCTTGAAACACAGCGTCATCCTCCTAGCATGCGGATATCTGACCCTCAAATTTGTAGCCTAAGGTGAAAACAGTGAGAAATCCATTGCGAGACAGAAAGGCAATAACCCCCGTCCTAAGCAGTCTCCTATTAATGGTTATCGCAGTGGCTGCCATGACAATTGCAATAGCAGCCACTTATGTAATAACAGATAATCTTCACGACACGATGGGTGAACGCTTCATCATTGAGGACGTTTGGTTCACAACTGACCAAATCTCGATTTATCTCCGCAATGTGGGCAAGGTCTCAATGAAGATAGCCGCTGTATACGTAAATCACACTTCCCAATCATTCACGACTACAGAGTTAGAAGAAGACAAGCATGACTGGTTGAATGTTACTTACCCTTGGACTTCAGGTTCTGTATGTCTCGTCAAGGTTGTAACCAGCAGGGGAACTAAAGGTGTGGACTACTACACAGCTCCATCTTGAAAGCACGCGCAGATTTGATCGGAAGGAAAAGAAGATATAATAACCTCGCATCTGCGTTCTTCTTGGAGTAATTGATTCAACGAAGCATCAGTCAGATGGCGAAACTTTTTTGTATATTCAACAGAAACCAACACATAGGTTTGTACTAACAGATCATTTTTGAAGGCTAGTTTACGATTAAGGGTGCAAAAGAGCGAAGAGACACCCCAATCCCTTCGAGAACATAGTTTATTCCTTCAAGCATTTCTTCTCAAGTGCTTTTATTACATCTCTCTGGTCCTTAGCCTCAACCAACACTATGTTGTAAAGGCTCGCCAACTTCTTGCCGTTTGCACTTATTTTTGGAATCGCAACCAAGCATGCCTTGTCAGGACCAACATCATAGGTTTTAGCGAACATGGCAATGACTGCCTGTTCAGAGATTACATCATCAGTTGAGGTGGCTAGGTCGATAACGGTGATGTTTCGTTCAACCCCTAGGGGAGAAGCAGTTATGTCAAACATGTGGCTAGCACCAGATTTTCCTTTTAAGAACCCGGGGCTCTCCACTTCAAATCCGTGGCCTTCTAAGAAATCTCTTATTGGAGTGATTAGAATCCAGCCCAAGGTCGCCTCTTTCATGGCTTCAGAGGTCAGACTGTAGGAGTATGCGTCTTTGTAAATGGATTCCTCAAACGCAAAATCTTGGCGACATTCACGACAAAAATGGGCTGGAACCGGGATGTCAAAACTTTTCCCACATTCATTACAGGTGCACCACACTCCAGCCTTATAGTAGTCCGTGCCAGGTTTAGTCAACTCTTTCTGGCATTTTGGACAAACAAGCTTGTCGTTTTTCCGAAAATGTTCCTCGGTGTCAATGTACCCACATTTTATGTGTTCGATCAATGCGCTCTTTCTAATGTTGAAGGATTTGCAGTGGGGGCAGCAATAATGCATAGAAACATTCGCTGTGTTACATGACGGGCAATAAACGATCTTATCGTAAAGCTCCCTCTTTAGAACTCCAGCCTCAAAAAGATTCAGCAAAAAACTGTCGGTGCTAGAGGGTTCACCCACTATTGCGTCAACAACTGGATATCTATAACCGTGCTTGGAATCATAAACTGGGTTTAGTTTGCTGAGCTCACCGCTCACGAATTTGCTGATAAGCAATTGCACGTTACGGTCTTTGTATAATCGAATCCTATCGTGATGGTTCTTGCTCTTCTTAGACAATTTAAGCCCTGTTATAGCCTTATTTGCATTAGCAAGATTATAAACTTTCAGAATCATGAATAAATGTTTTTCACAATCTACAGAATTATGTATAAGATTCCAATATTTCTAGAAGACCAAGAATTTAATGTTGTTTTGGGGAGAAGAGACCAATATTAAGTAAATCATCTACCAGCGCGCGCTAAGCATCAAGAATGAACCAAAGTGAAGCGAGTTAACATTAATAAGCGGATTACAATCCTACGTATGGTGCGTGATTAAGCGGTCATGTAGAGAACTGGGGATTGCTGTGGAGTGAGATATCGTGGCTTCTGAGAATCGGAGGAAACGCTTGATTTTCAGGTGGACTGCTACTAAAAGTTTTGTTGCAATACTACTGTTTTTTGCCATAGCAGCCTTCTTTGAGTATCTTATGGTTTGTTTTTTCTCATTCTCTGGCTTAACAGATAACTTTACCTTCAATTTTTTCAATACAAGCATCAGCCCTCTCTTTCACCTAATGCCCTTAGGTGTGATGTTTGTTCTCCTCTCAAGTTGGATGTATCTTACAAAATGCGTGGGTATGATGCCTCGTAGAATGTTGCCCTCCAAGAAACCGCTAGAGAGACATAGAAGACGCATCCGAAGGCCACGAAAAACGCGTTTTGGTCAGTTCAGAAACTTTCTCACGAAGATATGGCGAAAACTTGGAAGGGTTGGTCGTGCTTCTAAAGCTTTTTTCCGTCGAATAGGCGACGTTTTTCCCCGAAGCCGCAGAGTTTCGTCTGCACGGAAACGGCCTTTTTTCGCTAGAGCTGCTGTCAAAAGCACTGCAACCGTTTTAACAGTCTTTCTCGTTTCGGTTCTTTCTTCGTATTCCCTAGTGCATCCGAGTTTTCTTCACGATCTAGCTACTGGACTGTACGACGCAAATCCAGTTTTCCACGGGTTTGTGTTGAAAACAATCGAGATGGCGCAAGGATTTGCGCAAGTTTTTTTTCCAATAGGATGGTTGGCATCAACCATTGACAGGGCACTAAGTGCTATAGCGCCGGGCTTCAGAACCATTATTGAAGGATTCGTAACACCTGCAACTGAATCTCTAACCAATCTTGATCTCGTTGGGAAATACACTCTTTGTCAAAACGCTGCTGCGTGGATTTCTGCGATTGTTGCCCTGGGGTATGGAGAATATACTTCTCGCACACATCGCACCCACAAACCAAGATGAACACTGTGCCTGCTGCGAATTGAACAAGTCCACAAGTGGTGGTTTTTCACCCTGATTTTATGGCAAAAATTCCCTTGAAAAGATTTTGAACTTGCGTGTGCACCTGTTGCGATAACTTTTTCTACTCAAACTATCTTGCTCTCTCTGGGACTGAACTTTGGCGCGACTCAAAGGATTCGAAAAACTCACAAACATCGACGAAGCATTCTCTGCCTTTATCGAAAAACTTGAAAAAGAAAGTCTGAAGAGTGAACGAATCCCAACTCGCATGAGTTTAAGACGAGTGACAGCAGAAAAGATCCTAGCTGGAAATGACCTGCCACCTTTTGATCGCTCAGCTGTAGATGGTTACGCCTTGAAGGCGCAAAACACCTTTGAAGCATCTCAATTCAACCCAAAGACTCTGAAACTGACTGAAGATGAAGAAATCCATGAAGGTGAGGCGAAACAGATATGGACTGGAAACTCTCTTCCCAGAGGCGCTGACGCTGTAGTCATGCTAGAACACACGAGAAAGACTAAGAACCGGCTTGAGGTAGGAATCGCTATTACTCCTGGCAGAAATGTTTCCAAAAAAGGAGAAGACGTGCAAAAAGGAGAGGTTGCAGTAGAAGCAAGGACAAGATTGAAGCCCCATCATTTAGGGTTGTTGGCAGCGTTAGGAGCGACCGATGTTGATGTTGTGTCAAAGCCTAAGGTTGCTATTTTGTCTACAGGAAATGAACTTGTTGAGTTAGGTCACAAACTCAAACCCTACCAAATAGTGGAAACAAACCGACTAATCCTTTCTAGTATGTGTCAAGAGGTAGGTGCTGAGCCATTAGACCTAGGCATATCAAGAGATGATCTAAAGGAAATTGGCACCAGAATCCGAGAAGGGCTAGAACGGGCAGATTTAGTTGTTACCACTGGAGGAACAAGTGTTGGTAACCCGGATCTGGTTCCTATGGTGGTCAATCAAATTGGACCCCCAGGAGTAATCGTGCATGGTGTAGCCATGCGACCTGGAATGCCAACGGCACTGGCAGTAACTCAAGGCAAACCAGTTTTCATATTGCCTGGGAACCCTGTGGCAGCAATGATTGGCTTTGAGGTTTTCGTTCGACCTTTCCTTCTCAAGTTGCTGGGAGTTGAGTGGGAGCCTAGACCAACACTTAAGGCGAGACTAACCCGGAGAGTTGCGTCGGCTTTGGGACGGCGAATTTTTCTTCGTGTTCGCGTTTTTGAACGAAACGGCGAATTTTTCGGTGAGCCTGTTCGAATAAGAGGATCAGCCATCTTTTCAACTATGACAAGAGCGAATGGATATGTGGAGATTCCTGAAAACCGAGAGGGATTGGATGAAGGCGAATCCGTTACTGTGCATCTTTTCGACAGTATAGAAGGGACTAAACATGTTTAGAAAGCTAATTCCTTTGGACAAAGCCAGACAAATTCTCAAACAAAACTTTTCTCCCAAACCCGTTGGAGTGGAACGGGTCCCTTTGATAAGAGCGCTTGGTCGAATCTTGAGTGAGGACATGACGTCGCCAATGGATGTTCCTCCCTTTGACCGATCGACGGTAGACGGCTATGCCGTGAGGGCTGGCGACACCTTTGGCGCTGATGAAGACAAACCTGTTGTTCTCAAATTTTGCGGCCAAGTTTCTGTAGGCGAATCTCCCAACACATTTGTGGAAAACGGGATGGCTGCTGAGATAGCCACGGGGGCACCCTTGCCCAAGGGCGCTGACGCTGTGGTTATGGTGGAATACTCAACTCGAAGTGACGAAAATGTTTTCCTGCACCGCCCTGTTTCAAAGAAAGAGAATTTGATGGAAGCGGGTTCTGATATTCGCAGGGGTCAAAAAATCCTGAAAAAACATCAAAGTTTGTCTTCGCGTAGGATAGGTGTTTTAGCTGCTCTTGGTGTGACAGAAGTTGATGTTTATAAACGTCCAAGAGTGGCTGTTCTCTCTACGGGCGCAGAAGTTGTGGAACCAGGACAACCTCTTCCAACTGGAAAAGTGTACGATATCAATGCTCATGCCCTAGGCGCAGCGGTTCTAGAATGTGGTGGAGAGTCAATCAATATGGGAATTGTTCCTGACAACAAGGATCAACTGAAAGCGGCGGTTAAGAGAGCGTTGAACCTAGCGGATGTAGTCATAACTTCAGGTGGAGTTTCAGTTGGTCCCAAAGATTTGATTCCTCAAGTAGTGGACTCCCTGGGAAAGCCGGGTGTAATCATATCTGGAATAGCCGTGAAGCCGGGAAAACCTACTACCATCGCCGTTGTTGATGGAAAACTCGTTTTCTCACTGCCAGGCCACCCGACATCTTCTCTTTTCATGTTTCACATATTTGTTCGTCCCATAGTCTGTAAAATTGCTGGACGAACCGAAGAGACTCCACCCGTGCTCAATGCGGTGGCGGCAACGAAAATGTTTTCAGCCAGAGGGCGCCGAACTTTTGTTATGGTAAGTCTAACTTATGACAAAGCGGGTAAGCCCTTCGCTTCACCTGTTCCCTTGGGTCTATCTGGTGCTATAACAACACTGGCAAGAGCTGATGGCTTCGTTGAAATACATGAAAAGCAGCAATTTATCGACATCGGGACGGAAATAGACGTTCATCTGTTCTCAAGAAACAGGTAGAAACACAAGTTTGGACTGTTCTGAACAATCTACTTTTTTGGGGCGTGCATGCGTTCAAACGCACGTAACAATGTGGGAAACAAAGCTTCGATAAGTTGTTATTTAATTGTGTGAACTTTTGCTTCTCACCAAGATTTTTTTTCGGCTTCTATTCGAATTCTCCCCTTTTCATCACTACATACACAAAGGCCATGAATAATACGACCATGTATACAATTAATGCTGCGTGGAATAGTGGCGCACCCTCAAAGGTTTGCATTATAATGGAGTTGTATAGGGTGGTTGCGCTAAACGTTATACCTAGAAAGAAGAGGGCGACTGCAAATAGCACTGACCATTTTCTCATTCTAACAAGGCCGTAGGCTGTGATTAGACTTAGCAAGCCTAGGACTCCAATGTGTGGAGGCGCAGCGAAGCTCTCAATTGCTGTGTAGAAAAGCTCAACCGCTCCAACAATAATGTAGAAGAGCGAGAACAAAAACACTATCGGATTATCAATCTTGAGTCTCAATTTCAGAGGCATCCTTCATTCCTTGCACTACCGCTATAATGCGCCAAGCAATAAATTAGTTTTCCTCGAAACCGTTACAAGCATTTATGTAAGCACCGCAAAGACGACAGGATAAAATTGTGTCTGGACGCTCCAGCGTTGCTCTCTGCTTGACAAGTATTTAGAATAATAATCTTGTGTTCATAATGGTTATTATATGATAGAATGACCTGATTCTGATCAAGATGGATCCGAAAGAAATCCTTTCAAAAGAAATTTCCGGAAAGGTCGGAGACAAAATCAATAAACAAACCATTCGCGAGAAAGTAGACAACTTCGTCAGACATGGCAACATGTTTCTCCTCTTCGAAGTAATTAATCTAAGAAAGGAAATAGAAAGCCTCAAAGAAGAAATCAAACATCAAAGAAGAAGCGGCAGAAGTCAAAAGTCTGCACAGGTGCTGCTTATTCCATGAAAGAACTCATTCGCTAGTACTTCTTATCTGAGATGCGCGCGTGCCCTCTAAAACCACGTTAACGCTAAATACCCATCTACTTCTAATGTTTTTCATAGACAGAGTTCTGCGAGGGTTGATTTGGCATGAGTTATCGTGAGCTTTTCGTTTCTCCGTCTCTGACTTTCGCTGGCACCCAGAGAACCTTCGAAGAAGCCAAGTACGTGGTTTTGGGGGCTTCCTTGGACGCAACGAGCACGTATCGTTCTGGAGCCAGATTTGCGCCACATGTAATAAGAGAAGCATCTCTTAACATTGAAACCTACAGTTTCAGGAGGAAAATGGACGTTGATGATCTGAAGATTCATGACCTGGGAGACCTTCACATCGCTGGGGAGGTCTATGAAACCTTGAACCGTTTAGAGTTGGTTACAAAGGACATTTTGAATGCCAAGAAAATGCCAGTAATCCTTGGAGGCGAACACACCATAACTTTGGGAGCTGTGCGAAGCGTTGAAGAAGAAGTCACCGTGGTAAGTTTCGACGCCCATCTGGACCTGCGCAATGAATACATGGGCACGATCACCTCCCACACAACCTTCATGCGGAGAATCAATGAACAGGTCAAACCTCACAAGATTTTAGAGATTGGCACTCGAGCAGTGTGCAAGGAAGAACTTGACTACGCAAAGAAATCTAAAATCGAGTTTCTGACGGTTCAGCAAATCAGAAAGGATGGCATCAAAGAAACAGTCAGAAAGATTCGTGGAATACTTGATGACTGTGGAAAAATCTATCTAACCATTGATATGGATGTCCTTGACCCGGCTTTTGCACCTGCAGTTCAAAATCCTGAGCCTGACGGACTGGACGTGCAAATGTTTCTAGAGCTTCTATGCAAGACCTGTAGTCCTCGGATGGTTGCCTTCGATCTGGTGGAGATTGCGCCTCACTATGATGCGGGCACAACTGCTATCCAAGCCGCCAAAACAATCTTTGAGGTGATGTGCCACATAGAAGAGAGCATAGAGTTAGGCTAGCTACGTGCATTTGGGAACTTTGCTGAGTGTGCATTTGGCATAGGATTTTGTTGTTATTCAGGTTTCTTTTTGAAGTTTTGTAATGAAGAATCCGTTGCAGTTATGGAGATGTGGGTAGAGCCTCTGACTTTTAATCTGCCCGTGTAGTCCAGGTAAGCCTATTTTTGGCGAGGTCTCTACCATTTTGAAGTCTGGGTGCCACTTCAAGAATTTTCCAATCAACGTTTCGTTTTCTTCGGTAGTTATGCTGCATGTGGAATAGACTAGAAAGCCTCCCTCTTTTGTGTAGTCCGCGCATTGGTGTAGAATCTCCCACTGAACTTTCGCCATTCCTAGTATCGATCTCTTTGTTAGTCTCCATTTGGCGGAGGGCGTCTTGCTGAACGTGCCTGTGCTTGAGCAGGGTGGATCCAAGATCACTAGATCCGCGGAAAGGTTCAGTGGTAAAGGTTTCCGTGCGTTGGCAATGATCGGTGATGCTATCTTGACGCCCATACGTCTAATCTCCTCTTTCCAAACCATCATCCTTCGCTTTGAATAGTCAACAGAATATATTGTACCATCGTTTTCCATCAACTGAGCCAAATAGCTTGTTTTTGCTCCTGGAGCGGCACAAACGTCGAGCACCGTCGTTCCTGCTTCTGGGTCTTCGATTTCTGCAGCTAGGCAACTGGCTTTGTCTTGAATGTAGAAGAGCCCTTTGCGGAAGCTTTGTGTTCTGACGAGGGGGATCTTGCTTTCAACTACCCTATAGGTATGCTTGAGTTGTTGCACCTTTTCAAGAACAATCTTATCGTCCTCTATTTTTTTGAGCAACTTTTCTTCTGACGCTCTCAAAGTGTTTATCCGTACATAGGTTGGTGGAATCTCTGCTGCATTCTCCAAGAATGTGAGGGCATCTTTTCTTCCAAATAATCTGAAACAGTACTTCACAAACCATGTGGGATGGTAGGTTAAGAGCCCCACTTTCCTTAAATCGTCTATTCCCTTCAGAACAGAGCCAAGTTGGATACTCAAAATCCCGCCAAGAACCTCTTCTACCTCTTGAAGTTCCTGCCATCCCAAAATTGAACGCCCCATTCTGACTATATTCACAGCCTTCTCAAAATCGCTATCCACTATTTTTGCTTCATACAGGAATAATCGAAGGAAGGCCTGTGGACCAAGCTTGAAATCGCTGAGGGACCTAGGTGCTAATGCCGAGTTTAAGAGAAAGTCGATGAAGTTCTTTCTTCGAAGAGTTTCAGACACCATTCTATGAGCTAAGCCAATAGCCTTAGAATCGAATATTTCCAGCTGTGACGCTGCCCTAGCCAACGCTAGGCGCTCGCCCATTCGCTGCAATTCAATCCAGCTCAACGTTTCAATGGCAAGTGTCCAAGCTTCTCGTAGCAACCTTACCCTCGTGCTAGAGTCTGAATTGCGCGTTTAATAAAAGCTTGATGGCTGCATTCCTTCTACAGCATGTTGAGAAAAGCAGATTTCAACTCTAAGAGTATTCTTTAAAGGGATTGGAACGTATCCTTCTAACGGATAAGAAGGAAGATGATGAAAAGGAGTTTGGATGACTTCTTCAAAGACGCTGCTAAGGTAGGAAAGAAGACAGAAGAATCCCTCTCCATTGAAAAGCCTCTCAAAGCGAGTAAGAGTATTGTTTTTCAATCCGAAAATCCTCATGAACTGCCCCCTTCATATTTCGTATCTGCTACATATGACGGCAGAAAAGGGTGCGCTGCCCTAAAGTTGTATGAGCCAGAATCCGGGAAAATCCATTTCTGGTATGATACGACTGGTCACAAGCCGTATTGTTTCACAGATCTTTCAACGAGTGAACTCAAAAAGATCAGTCGCCTAGTGGCGCATCCCGGTTTTGATCACTTTGAATCCATGGAGAAGTACGACCCTCTCTCAGATCGGCAGAAGACCATAACAAAGGTTGTCGCTAAAGACCCCTTGGCGGTAGGTGGCCGTCCAACCGGTTGCATCAGAGACATCATACCAGAAGAATACGCAAAGATTACCGGCCTAGATCAATCGGCAAAAGTTTGGGAAGCTTTCATCAGGTATTATCAATCCTACATTTACGACAACGGTCTAGCTCCAGGGATGATATATAAAATTGAGAAAGGCAATCTTGTTAGAGCGAGAAATGAACCATCCGAAGATACTGTCAGGAAGATTCTTGAACTCTTTCGAGATGAATCAGAAGAATTCGTGCAGCGAGTAGAAATGTGGGCACGCCTTCTAGAGTATCCAGCTCCCAACTTTCGCAGGGTTGCCCTCGACATCGAAGTTGCCTCGCCCATTCCAACTCGTGTTCCTGATCCTCGGGAGGCCGCATACCAAGTTGTGTGTGCAACGTTGCTTGGATCTGATGGTGAGAAGGAGATTTTGATTTTGAAGCGTGAAGGCGTCAAGGAAGGCATGGAAAATTTGCCCTCCGACGTCAACGTTGAATACTACGATTCCGAGGAGAAGTTGATTCATAAAATTTTTGGAGCACTTTGGGATTATCCCTTCGTCCTCACTTTCAACGGAGACGATTTCGATCTGCGATATCTATACCATAGGGCTCTGAATCATTTTGGTTTGAAGAGAAGCCAGGTTCCCATCGAGCTTGGAAGAAGAGTGTGTCTACTTAAATATGGGGTTCACATCGACCTCTACAAATTTTTCTTCAACCGAGCTATCCAGATTTACGCTTTCAGCCAGAAGTATCGGAACATAACATTAAATGCAGTTGGTAAAGCTGTGGTAGGACTAGAAAAAATTGAACTTGAGAAACCTTTGTCCGAGTTGACCTATACGGAGCTGGCTCTATACAACTTCAGAGATAGCGAGATTACTTTGGCCCTCACCACCGTTGATGATGATTTGGTTATGAAACTGATTCTAGCTATTACGAGGATTGCCCGCATGCCCATGGAAGACGTGAGCCGCCAAGGAGTTTCCCGTTGGATACGAAATTTCCTGCATCATGAGCACCGACGGAAGAA
>CP070791.1:901200-920362 GCA_020346825.1 Candidatus Bathyarchaeota archaeon | reverse complement strand
CAGAGGTGAAACTAATGATATTATTACCACCTAAAGAAGCTGCCGTGAAGAAAATCCTCATTGAACGAGAGTTTCCAGGATACAAACGCCTAGGAGACATGCTCATCAAAGAAACAAAGCTCGAAGAGATCAGAGAGAAGCTGGAAAACCGACTGATCCAAGGTGAGCTTAACCTACGTGAAGCTACTCGAATCATCGAAACTGCAGGCGGGAGGAGGCCCACTAGTGTTCTTAACGCATTGGGTTACAGTATAGGATGGCGTGGCATCGACCCGCAGTCAGCCAAGATCTTTAGAAGGAACAAGAGAGAAAAGATCCTAGATGAGAATGGAACCCATGCGCACGATTGATGTGGAGGTTGCTGGAACGCAAAAAAGACAGAAGCTAAGGCAGGTCTTTTTTTCTTGTTTCACTCTTGAACGTCTTCGATGCCTTTTTCTGTGATCTTGAATCGTGTACTATTCTCTGGTAGATATGGTGAGTCAATAACTTTGGCTAGTCTTGTTCCTTTGCTTCCTCTTCTGAGATAGATCCGATGTGTGCAAGCGTGTGCCATAACGTGTCCGCCTGCTGGTTTATTAGGGTCTCCGAAAAACTGGGCAGGGTTTGCAAGAACTTGGTTTGTAACTATTACGGGCAAGTTAAAGGCTTCTGTCACCCTCAATAGTTTGTGGAGTTGACTGTTGAGTTTTTGTTGGCGTTCGGAAAGATTTTCTCTGCCTACATATTCGCCTCTGAAGTGTCCTATCATAGAATCTACGATGACGAGTTTTATGTCATTTTCTGGACAGAACTCAAAGAGATGGTCTATTAGTAGAGATTGATGGCTGCTGTTGTATGCTCGTGCAAGAAAAATGTTTCTCAAGGTTTCGCTGGGGTCAAGTCCCAATGCGTTGGCTATTTCGAATATGCGTTCCGGAATGAAGGTTCCTTCAGTGTCGATGTACACCACGTTTCCGTTTAGTCCTCCATTCTCCAACGGAAGCTGGGCCATAACACAGAGCATCAAACAGATTTGGGTTTTGCCTACACCGTACTCGCCTATGAGTTCTGTCATGGCTTGAGTTTCGATCCCTCCTCCTAGAAGCTTGTTTAGGTTTTTGGAACCTGTGGAACACTTGAGCATGTTTTGTCTCTTTTTCCACAATTCCTCAGCTGTGATGAAGTCGACGCAAACAGATTTTCTGGCAGTCGTAACAATGCTTAGAACAGTGTTGAATCCTATTCCAGTCTTTTTGGCTAATTCTCTAGGCGGAGTTACTGCGATGGCTTCCACAGTGGTCATTCCTGCAGATCGGAGTTTGCTGGCCGTGGCTGGTCCCACGCCGTCAAGGGTTGTAGGATCATCATTTGTCATTTCAATTCACCTTTCAAAGGGTAAACTTTTCACGGTTGCGTTTGATTATGCATCTTTTGTGTGTTGGTTTTAAAACCTGCGCCCCAACGTATCGTAATGAAGATGAGGGAGGTGAGTGAAAGTAACAATTAAATTCGAAAGCATGCTCCATTGTGGTCTCCATGGAATTGAACAAAAAATTCGTTGACAACCCTCTGATCTGGCCTGAGACAGTGGAGACGAGGCTTTACCAACAAACCATAGCAGAAAAAGCCTGTCAGAAAAACACCATGGTGATTTTGCCAACTGCCCTCGGCAAAACAGTAATCTCTGCTTTGGCTGCAACTCACTTCCTAATCAACAACTGGAACATGAAGATTCTGATTATGGCCCCCACTAGGCCCTTGGTTTTCCAACACAAGAACACCTTCAGCAAGTTTCTGAGAATCAAAGCTGAAGACATAATTGTGCTCACGGGAAAGGTGCCTCCAGATTACAGAAGCCATCTCTGGGAGGGAGATGCTAAGGTTTTCTTTGCTACTCCTCAAGTTGTGAGAAATGACCTGGAAAGTGGAAGGCTCTCCCTCAAAAACTTTAGTTTTATAGTGTTTGACGAGTGCCATCGAGCTAGAAAGAACTACGCCTACACACTCGTGGCAAAGAAGTATGTAGAGCAAGCTCGATGGCCCATAATCATGGCGACAACTGCCAGCCCAGGATCCAACCAAGAGAAAATCCATCAAACATGTAGAGACCTTTTCATAGAACAGATAGAATTCCGAACCGAAGATGACCCAGACGTTACGCCGTATATTCACCGAGTAGACGTGGAATGGAAACAAGTAGACCTTCCTGAAGAATACAAGGAAATAGGAGAGATCTTGAGAAACATTCTTTGGGAGAGACTTAGACGGCTTCAGTCCCTGGGCGCAATCAAGAAAAGTCTAAGGTACATAACTCGCAGAGATCTCTTGGAGGCCGGAGAAGACCTTAGAAAACGTTTGGCAGAAGCCTCAGGAAGATGGAAGGGCCATCTTTATGGCGCCATTATGCTTCAAGCAGCCTCGCTCACGATCTTTCACGCCTTGGAACTTCTGGAAACTCAAGGAACCTACTCCTTAAACCGGTTTCTCAAAAAAGTGGAGAAAAATAGAAACCTGAAGAAGAGCTACAGAAACATCGTCATCGACCCGCGTTACCTTCTGCTAAGAAACCACCTCGATAAGACCTGCGACTTGAACCATCCAAAGGTTCTTGCACTCAAAGAAGAGGTCATGCGTCACCTTAGGAGTAACCCTTCCACGCGCATTTTGATTTTTGCACAATACAGAGACACTGCGACCCACCTAGTCAATGAACTGAAAACCATAACCAACGTATGCGTGAAACGTTTTGTGGGGCAAGCTAGCAAAGACAATGATCCGGGTCTCAGTCAAGACGAGCAAGCGCAAATACTGGATGATTTCAGAGCGGGCAGATTAAATGTTCTGGTGGCTACCTGCATTGCTGAAGAAGGCTTGGATATTCCTGTAGTGAACCTTGTAATTTTCTACGAGCCGGTGCCCAGCGAAATTCGTTACATTCAACGCAAAGGAAGAACCGGAAGAAAAAGCGTTGGGAAAACGGTGATATTGGCAACCAAGGAAACTCACGACATCGCTTATCTCTACGCTAGCAAACGAAGGGTGAAGAAAATGAGAGGAATCATAGCAAATCTTGGCAAGCAACTAGAATCCATTACGAGAAGGAAAACGAAACCCAAAATTGAACTCATACCCGAATCAAAGATAGCCAAAGAGAAATCCTTCATACCCACCCAAAAAACTGCTGAGAAAACCGAAGTTGAAGTAGAAAAAGCCAAAGAGTTTGCTGGAGAGGTTAATCGAGCTGCCAAGAGCCTATGGATGAGGGTAATGAAGGCCGGAGCAAAGGGGCTTCTCATAGAGGACCTCTTGGAAGAATCAGCCTTAGACGGTTGCTCTCCAAGCATTGTTAGGGCTGCCATCAACCACCTTACCAAAGCTGATCAAGTCTACAAACCTAGTTGGGATCGCATCGCCTCGGTAACAAGCATATCCCCCAAAACAGAAAAACGGGATAAAGATGTGTACACCGTGGAAATTGAAAAAGTCTTGCCGAGAAAAGCGGTATGTATAATTGATAATAAATGGAGAGCTAGACTCGTTCCGGAAGAATATGAAGGCCCTCCTAACCTGATAAAGAAGAACATGAAATTCAAGGCCAGAGGTACTCTACACCATGAAGGGAAAACCCTTTGCATACAAGTGCTAAAAGTCACCGAAATTCTAAGCGCGTGATTAGATTCTGGCGAATCCTTTTTGAGCGCATGGGTGAAATTAGCAATAGGCACAAGAAAACGAAACAAACCGCAAGGTGCATGAATTATTAGCGTGATTTTTCGCTTTCCTTTTTAACAGATGAATAGTGCACAAAAGAGCTAGACGATTGCGAAAATAAACTTTGTGCAAACCCGAAGACTGCTCCAAAAGGTGACCACTATTTGGATTAAGGTAACCCTGCAATGGCCGTTTCAAATACTTCTTTGAGAAGTTCCATAACAAACGTCAACTGTCCTGTGTAGAGTCCTATGGCTAAACAAGTCAAACCGGAAAGCAGGACAAGGGAACCTATAACCCTTTTTTCCGGCAAATCCATAGAACAAATCCTTCCATTAATTCAAATGAACAACGTAGCAACCGCTATTTAGAGATTTTCATTTGATTGCTTGAAACTACGCCTCTGCTGAGGCGTTTGTGTTCTGCCATAATGCACTTATTCATCACAACTGTTAAGCCAGCATCTCTCGCCCGTTTAGCTGCTTCTTCATTGACTATTCCGAGTTGCATCCAAACCACACTAGGATTTCCAATTTTCTTCTTTAGATTGATTGCTTGATCTACGATGGGCAATACTTCTTTGGCAGGTCTGAAAATGTCGACGACTTCTACGGTTTCAGCAACGTCAAGCAAGTTATTGTAACACTTCTCTCCTAAGATTGCATCAGCAAAAGGATTGATCGGAACAACTCGGTAGCCTTTAGTCTTCATGTACTTCGCTACCCTGTGGCTGTCCTTGGTAGGGTTCTTGGACAATCCAACAACCGCTATGGTTTTGTATCTCTCCAAAATAGATCTTATTTCCTCTTTGCTCAACACCGCTAGCATCCTTGAAGTTCAAGTTTTGTGGTCAAGGAGTCTTCTACCTATCTCCTGAATGGTTGCTATTCCTTCCGAATCTCCTGCGTATTTCAGTGGTGTTTCTCCTTCCATGTCTGCCTGTAATATCGTTTCGTCATGGGGAACCAAAGCCAGTATGGCCATCTTGTTTTCAGCAACAAACTGTTGGATTGCTCTATTCTCAGTTAGGTTTCTGACTTTGTTTCCAATGATGAAAGAATTCTCGATTCCAGCGTCAGTAGCCAATTTATGGATTTTCCTAGCTGTCTCTAACGACTTCAAGCTGGAATCAGAAACAATAAGCATGGTGTCGACGTGCCTAGCGGTTCCCCTCCCCATGTGCTCCACCCCTGCTTCCATGTCCATCACCACAACCTCGTTCCGCTCAACAATTAGATGCCGAAGCAGAGCCCTAATTACCGCGTTGGCGGGGCAGGTGCACCCTGTACCAGCGGACCTAATGGTTCCCATGACAAGTAGGTTCATGCCGTAGGGAGATTTCACACCAAATCTTTCAACGATGTCATCGACGGTGAAGGAGAGGCGGTAAACTCCTTCAAAGTTGGTGCGAGTCTTTGACTCTAGTAATTGGCTGTTCTCCGAGACTGGGATAATTCTATTTGCCTCGTCTAGGGGTATGCCCAAAGTCAAGGCTAGATTAGGAGAAGGATCAGCGTCGATGGCTAAAACCTTGAATCCCTTCGTTACAAAAAAACTTGCGAGAACACCTGCAACAAAAGTCTTGCCAACTCCACCCTTGCCAGAAACAGCGATTTTCACTCGATTTTCACCGTTTTGGTTAAGTCTTACTGTCTATTTTCGTTTCCTGAAATATAAGAGTCCATCTTTTTCGCAGACACTCGAAATCTACTTCAAGCAAAGCTTTGATTTCTTCGGTTTTTTCTGGCAACCCTGACCGTGATGCGCACGCACGTTGGTCTGGAGTGCATTTCTGTTTCTTTTTTTTTGGTTCTTTGGCAAGGTTATCTCGTAGCAAAAAGATTTAAGCGCCTTTTTTTGCAAGAAAACCTTGAGGTTAGACTGCATGGACGCTTGGGAAGCAGCAAAAAATGCGTTGGAACATGTGCTTGAGGCCGCTGCTGGCGAGAGTATTTTCATAGTCTGTGACGACAAGAAAATCGAGGTGGGAAAAGCCTTTGCAAACGGATCTCTGGCGCTTGGGCTTTGGACAAGAATGACAATTCTTCGAACCACCAAGAAATGGAGAACCGAAATTCCAGAGATGCTTCTAGAAGTTTTCACTCAGCAAAAACCTAACCTATATGTTAACCTTATGCGAGATACCCGTGAGGAGACACCTTTTCGAATAAGAACCATAAAGATGGAGACTCGTAACCGTAGATCACGTTTGGGACACTGTCCAGGAGTGACAATTGATATGCTCACTGAAGGTGCTCTAGCGCTTTCATCCCAAGAACACAAAACCATTCAGAGCCACGCTGGAAGGCTCATTCAAGCATTGAGCGGAGTGACGGAAATTCAGATACGCAGTCCCGCAGGGACCGACCTAACATTAGGCACAGAAAAGCGGGAGTTCTTTACAGACACAATGCTTGATTGGAAGTCCATGAAATGGATTAATTTGCCAACTGGGGAGGTTATGGTGGCGCCGGTTGAAGATTCGCTCGATGGCAAACTTGTTTGTGACATGGCCATTGGTGGAATAGGCAGGGTAAAAACACCGGTGGAAGTCATTGCCAGGGATGGCAAAGCCGAAAAGATAGTTTCTAAAGACGAGAACGTTCTGCGCAAAATCAGAGATACCTTTGAAACAGATGATTGGTCTAATGTTGTGGGAGAATTCGCTTTCGGAATTAACCCTAGAGCAAGGTTTGTAGACGAATTTCTCGAAGCAGAAAAAATCTTGGGAACAATACACGTAGCTTTCGGAAATAACACTGATATGCCTGGAGGGAAGAATCTGTCAAAAAATCATATTGATTTGTTGATCTATAAACCGACAGTGAAAGCGAAAAAAGGAGACCGCGAGATCTTTACAGTTTTAGAAGATGGACGCTTTAGGATTTAGATCAAGTTCCCTTGTACAATTATTCTTTGATTGACTGTAGGATCAAACGTTCCGATTGAACGTCTAATTCTTCTATTGTGCAGTTCTCAAAGGTGTCGTAAACACCTAGTATGTTTCTAACTGTGACTTTTTTCCCATCAGCCTTGGCGTAAACAGCGTCTCTAAACACTAGTTTGTCTTGGAGTAACACGCTAAGTTCACACACTTCCGTTCATCTCGAAACAGTTTCTCTGTTCTTACGAGACAGTCGACTTTATATAAGTCTATTGAAAGTTGAGGTTCTAGTCAAGTTTTTTGTGGCCAGACTCTGCAAAAGACCTTAGCTTTGTGTAGGCTTCCTCCGGATCCACAGAACTAATGACAAGCCTGTCAAAAGGGCATATGTCTTTTCTGTCAGAATTGAGAATGTTTGGTACTTCATTTTCAAATTCGAAAAAAATATTGTTTTTCTTGAGCACCCTTATTCCGCCTTTGCTTATCGTTACTGCGAACACTGCAGAAACCTTGGAATAAACGCAAAGCATGGCTGCAGCCGCTCCAACGATTTTGTCTGCCACCGAGGATGCGACTAGTCTCTTGCCAAGCTTTTCAATGGATTGCAAAAATCCATTTATCCCTTGAGATTTGGTCTCAAAGATAGTTTTTCCCTCTTTTACTATCACGAGAGTGAGATCTCTCTCTTTCAGCCACAACTTAGCAAGTTCCAGGTCGCGATCTAGCACCCTAATCTACCCATATGCAATGTAACTCTGTGAAAACTGTTCTGTCTTCTCCTTAATTAGGAATGACTCTTCTTTTAGGATCGAGGCAACAAGACAAGCTGGTTTCCAAAATTCCTCGCACGAACGGTGTCCACGAGGCTCTTTCGACCTTTTGGGAATAGTGTCCAACTTGAATAGTTCGAATCTGCTTCAACATAATCAATTGCGCCCAATACTCCGTTACCGGAGAATCTCTTCCAGCTCGACTCTAAAAAGTATAAAGTGAACGAACAAGACGCTGATTATGTTTTCCAAAAGAAGTTTTGGAAGTATAACTGTTAGAACCAGAGTCGGGGGCATAGACATGAGATAAATGTCGGTTACATAGACGTAAGGGAATTGAACTATATAAGCTCCTAGCACAGAGATCACCTGAGGTATTATCGGCCTTCCCCTAGTACTTTTGAGACGTGAATAGAATGCGCCAGTCATGAAGCCAAGGATGGCGTTTCCTACCAGTATATATGGGTTCGATGGTCGAAGATTGAAAGCCATGGCTGTTGCTCCTATGAATCCCACCAACCCTCCAGCAATGGAGCCTAGGGCTAGTCCTGTGAGAATTATCGGCAATTGCATCATGTGAATCTCAGCAATGCCGATGGGGATCGTGAGAAACCCCAAAAAGTTGGCTACAGCAGACATGACTGCTATGAACGCAACTAGTTTGGATGTTAACCCCTGATTTTGTTGTTGCATGCTATCCCTTTTTCCACAATGCTATTACTATACTTAACGCATGCGATCACAGACAGCCTCTCCGCGCAACCTCGCGCGCGCAGGTTGGTCAACAATAATCTGTCCATGAGATAGCTACTCTACTTCGGTATTGCGACCATTCTTTCCAGTGCCTTTCTTGCTTTCCTTGCCACAGAATCGGGAACCGTTACTGGGTATCTCTCTTCTTTGAGAGAGAGGTAGATTCTTTTCAGTGTGTTCAATTTCATGTTGGTGCAAACTGCACCATCATAAGCCGGTATGAATATTTTATCTGGATTCTCTTTCTCAAGGCGGTGGATGATTCCAACTTCTGTTCCGATTAGGTATTTCTTCGCAGATGATTCTCTTGCATACTCGCATATCTGGGAGGTGCTTCCCACAAAGTCCGCTATTGACTGAACCTCTGGAGTGCACTCAGGATGCACAGCGACAACAGCATCTGGATATTCCTCTTTCAAAAACAAAATCTCTTCTTCCTGAAAGAGCAGGTGGGTAGGACAGAAACCATCTTTGGGAATTGAGATAA
Source organism: Candidatus Bathyarchaeota archaeon (assembly GCA_020346825.1). GTDB lineage: Archaea > Thermoproteota > Bathyarchaeia > Bathyarchaeales > Bathyarchaeaceae. Next base: position 911,775 of record CP070791.1, on the reverse strand, counting down.
TCTTCTTTCCAGTTTTTTGCTGAACATTCCACGCAAGGTTGTTATCAGGACCGAAGATTACAGTATCCGCATCTAGAGAATTGACAACCTTCACTGCGTTGGCTGAAGTGCAACAAACATCGCATTCAGCCTTCGATTCAGCAAGCGTGTTAACATAGAGGACAACAGGTTCTCCTGGATGCTTCTTCTTCCAAAGCCTGACATCTTCTGCTGGAAGCATGTGAGCCATTGGACACCTCGCTCCAAGGCTCGGGATGAAAACCTTTTTGTCAGGGTTTAAGATAGCAGCTGACTCCGCCATGAAGTCAACCGCCGAGAAAATTATTATCTTTGCATCTTTCTCTTCCATGGCTCTCCTACAGAGTCCAATGCTGTCACCTACATAGTCGGCTATGTCCTGAATCTCTGGCCTCTGATAGTTGTGGGCGAGCAATATCGCCTTTTTTTGCTTTCTAAGTCTTCGTATCTCATCGACTAACGTCACAGTTTCTTCCCTCATTATGACTGATGAGTTTGGTATTCTACATTCCTTGAATCAAGAAATCTCCTAAGAACACTGGGAAATATATGTTTGCCTTTTGTGGGGTTGAAATGGCAAAGGTTGCGGACCTCTTTGTTCCTCTTCAAATATATTTTGATAACGGAGGTTTTTTCGAGAATTAGGAAGTATACGTATTTACTCTTGTACAAATTGGTTACGTATTCTAGTTCTACTCCTTTAACCTTAGATATATATGGGCACATGTTCTGACACAATTGACAGGATTTCCTTTGGGGGTTTAACATATAACTAGAAAAGGATTTGGAGGGGAACAGACGAGAGAAATTCTGTGAAGCAGAAAGCTGCGCCCGCATAAGTATTTACTTATCTAGCTCCATCTTTATCATTCTGAAGAGTCTACTTTGCTGGTTGGCCTTAGACTGAAAATAAGGGGATATACCCATGGAGCTAAGAGGGTTCATTGATCTCAGCTTGTCGGATTGGGATGGGAAGCTATGTTCTGTGATTTTCCTTCCAGGCTGTAACCTTCGTTGTCCCTTTTGCTACAACTCCACACTCGTTCTCCATCCTGAAACAGTAGAAACTGTTCCGTTTTTGGCTGTGGAGGATTATCTTGGAAAGCAGAGAAGTTGGATAGATGGAGTCTGCATCACTGGCGGAGAGCCGATGATTCATAAAGACTTGCCAGAACTATGCTCCAAACTGAAAGAAACGGGTTTTCTGGTTAAGGTAGATACCAACGGAACCTACCCAAAGATGGTGAAAACGCTGATGGAAAATGGGCTCGTCGACTACATTGCCTTGGATATCAAGGCACCACTGACCGTAGAGAAGTATTCCAAGGCAACCGGCGCAAACGTAGAGAAGCTCCTTGAAAAAGTGGATGAATCAATAAAAATGTTGCTAGGGTCCAACATGGATTATGAGTTCAGGACCACGGTGGTGCCGACGCTTCACGAAGAACAAGATCTGAGAGAAATATGTGATAGCGTAAAAGGCTGTAAGAAATATGTCTTGCAGAAGTTTGATGTAAGTTTTGGAAAGAAAACTATGGATCCAGATTTCGGCAAATTGAAATCTTTCTCAGACGAAAAGATGAAAAATTTCCTAGCCATAGCACAAGCGTTGCTTCCGAACGTAAGACTGAGATCCTCTTTTTAGCCTAGGTGATTTCGTTAGCCTTCGCCCGCCAAGTCCTGCCCCATCTGCGCACAAGTACAGAAATGCATATCTCTGAAGTGTATGAAGGTGGGGAGTTCACGATGATTCTGTTTCGTTCTAGTGGACTGCTTTCTTCATGAGTTCTCTCACTGAATTGTATGCTGGCGAGGAAGAAGACAGTTCAAGCAAAGATTTTCCTGAGAGAACGTAGTTTTCTACATTCTTGTCGTAAGCGATTTTTCCCAGATATTTCTGTTCTATTCTTTTTTCAACTTCTGCTTCCAATTCCCTTGGAACCCTATTGCCTGCAATAACGTAGAAATTCTTGAAATGTATCTTGACCTCTTTGGCGACTTTGTATGCTCTCTCCACATGGTTGAAGGCTTTTTGGGAAGGATCTATTATGTCAAATATGTCGTCTACCTGAGTGGAGATTCTTCTGTTCAAGTGTTCTAGTCCAGCTGGGGAATCGATGAGAACGTATCTATATGTTTTCGTTAGATTTTCCAAGGCTTTTTTCAACGCGGCATCTGGCAGACAGTAGCATCCTTCTATGAATTTTGTTCCGACAGCGATCAAATCGAAAGAAGCACCTTCATACAGTCCCACTTCCCAAATCTTGCTTTCAATTCTCTCTGAAGGAGGTACTCCCACTGTGGTGCCTCCTTCTTCTTTGAAGGTTTCAGTCAGCAGTTCGGATATGGTCTTCTTACCCATTTCTTTAAGATCTATTCCTACCATTTCCCCCAAGTTCTGATCCGGGTCTACATCTATGAGAAGTAGGGGGGTCTCGCCTTTTTCAATGAAGTACTTTGTCATTAAGGCAACGAAAGTTGTTTTGCCGCTGCCTCCTCTACCCATCGAGATAAGCTTTTTCATGCAACTCCTCTTTCCATGCGCGCGCGAGTTCTTGTTCGCATGCATGCGGTTAGCTCCTGCGCACAAAAAAATTTTGCTGTTTTAAGAGATTTCAGGCGCCCCTACCCTTTTTCAAAATGATCCGTACTCATTATGCTATTAATTCGGCGTCTTTGCTTTCGCTCTGAAAAATGATCATTAGTGCCAACGGTTTTGATGACGCGTGACATGCAACTACTTTGAATGCACATGAAGCCATATTCGCTTTTGTCTGGTAGCTATGAAACTGACCCGCGTTAATGCGCCCAAGCTTTCTTTGTCTCGAGAAAACATGCAGAAAAAGCATGGACCCTGCGCGCGCCTAGATCGGGTGCACAATCACTTTGATGCTATTCAATAAGCATTATTTGCTCCTTTCTGTAGTTGACCACAACTTTGATGTGTCCCCGAAGGTCGTTGTCGAGGCTTGGATCACCAGTGTCAACCCTTAGCTTTTTCAAGTTCCTCAATTTACATTCAGAAGCAACCACAAGTATGTTATCTCGACCTACTTGCCGAATCACCTTTGGACTTATCTGCTGGTTTCCTCTTCCAAATATGAAGCCTTGACCTCCTATTGGAGTGACAACGATAAGTGCGATTCTGCCCCTAATTCCCTCCAATATTTGTCTTTCGTTTGCGTCCTTGGCTACAAGTCTCTTGTTGCAAAAGAGGTCCACTCCCAACAAAGTCTTCTCCGCGTCCAAGAGATCTCCTATAGTCCGGGTGGTGGTTCCTGGGCCAATAATGTAAACTACTTCGGGTTTCATGTCTTCAATGACTTGGATTGCTATGGCCGCTTGGTTGTGCATTTCACTTTCAGTCATTAGGCTATCCATCTTTGCTCCTTGAATCAAATTCGGTTCGTAGGGGGTTAGAACGTAACCGTAGAGTTTAGCAGATACTCGCCCCTCCCGGAAGGCTTCCTCATCTACATCCATTATCTCCGTCTCCTTAAGGGGTAGTTCCTCCCACAGGAATTCCATGGCTATCCTCGCTGCAGCTTTAGGTCCTACGGCAAAAACAGCACTATGCATCTTAACACCTGCGGGAACGCCTAACACAGGAAGATTTAGGTCAACCGCGTCTAGTATGTCCCGCGCTGTTCCATCTCCACCACAAAACACAAGAAGATCGGAGCCTGCATCTCTTATTCTCTTGGCTATCTCCATAGTGTCTTCAGCGGTGGTCTCAATTCTCTTCTTTCCAAAAACTGTGAAGGCGAAACCACGGTTTTGCGCTTCGTCTTCTCCCATTGCACCAACTGCCACAATAAGCTGTATTCTTCCTTTGACAGGCTCTAATTCGGAGAGAAAAGATTCTGCATTTGTCGGCGCTATGGGCTTTGCCCCAAGTAATATTGCCCTTTTCAGAGTTGCTCCTCCATCGGTGCCTTTGAGTCCAACTGTTCCTCCCATGCCGGCTATGGGGTTGACGATGAATCCAATGGTTTTTCTGGAAACCTCGTTTTCACGGTTTGGAGAATGTCTTTTTTCAACTTTTGTATACACTTGGCGTTCCTTCTTCAGTCATCTGCCAAAGCGGATGATGCAAATAGCTTCTATTCTACTTACGACGCGCGCACGCATTTGGTGATGTTGTCATATCGGCGGTTGTTGTTGCTTTTTCGTTTCTTTCGTTTCTGCCAGCGATTGCTATGTACATCTTCTTTCTTCTCAGAGATGCTTTTTTAATGCGTCTTCTAGTGGTCCGCGGCCGACAGCACCAACAATTCTTTCAACTGGACGTTCTTTCTTAAATACTATAAAATGTGGTATGCTCATGATGTTGAAGCGGCTTGCAATCTCCGGGTTTTTGTCCACATTGACCTTTGCGAACATAGCTTTTCCTCTGTAATCACGTGCCAGTTCCTCTATCACCGGAGCCATTATTCTGCATGGCATGCACCAGTCAGCCCAAAAGTCAACCAAGACTGGTAAATTAGTGTTCTCCAAGAATTCGGCAAAGGATGAGGACGTCAAGATGACTACGCTATCAGTCTTCTTTTCTTGTCTCTTTTTCATTAGTTCCTTCAGTTTCTTTGTCTTTATCATTTCAAGTTCTTCATCTTCTCTCATGGAACGCCTTCCCCAACCAACGCTTTGCTAAAGATTCGTGTTCCTACTATTCGCCTAGGTAACTTTTTAGGGTTTAGGAGATTCGTGGTGCATTTCAGGCAGATAGCCAGATTGCACATTCTTGCGCGCGCTTGGGTGTCGGCAAGAAGAAAAAGCTTTATAACACTGTTATATGATATTGTTGGCTTGCCGGGGTGGCCGAGTGGTTCAGGCGGTGGGCTGCAGACCCGCTCTACGTGGGTTCGATTCCCACCCCCGGCTCCAATGTATTAGAAGAAGCAACCTTCTAGTCATCAATGTGGTTGGTGGAACTATGAAAGAAAAAGCTGTGGAAGAAACATTCGTTGCTTTGTTTGCTCTAACCGATTTAAGACAGATTTTCAGAGACACTAAGCCTACCTTCAAGTTCAACACTGAAGAGAAGGAGCAGATCAAGCAGATCATTGAGAGAGTAAGACAGAGTTTGAATGCGATCGAGAGCGAGCTGATAGAATGAGACCAATGATTGAAGACATCGAAGTCAGAGCAAGAGAAGAATTGTTCATAAACATTCATCCCATCCAAGCTGCTGGTAGATTAACTCCAGAAGCTATGAAAGCAATTATTTCCTATGGAGATGGCTATTCAACCTGTGACCGGTGCAGAAAACCCTTCAGACTTGATAAAATCAGCAGGCCCCCGATAAATGATTTCCATGTCGAGCTGGCAGAGTTCATAGGGATGGATCATGCTAGAGTGGTTCCAGGAGCAAGGAGAGGCTTCCAAGCTGTTGTCTCCTCCCTCGTAGAGAAAGGAGATTCCGTGATCGTTTCCGCGCTAGCTCATTACTCGGAGTTCTTAGCTGTGGAAGCTGCTGGAGGTGTGGTCAAGGAGGTTCCATTGAACCCAGACAGCATAATCGCTGGAGAAGGCACGGCTCAAAAAATCGAAGAAGTCAAACATGAGACTGGAAGATTTCCCAAGTTAATTATGATGGATCATTTTGACTATCTGTTTGGGAATGAGCACGACATTCATGGAATAGCAAAGGTTGCGAAAGACTATGCCATTCCCTTCTTGGCTAACTGTGCTTATTCGTTGGGTGTAATGCCAATCAACGGAAAAGAGTTGGGCGCTGACTTTCTGGTTGGTTCTGGTCACAAGAGCTTTGCGTCGCCGGCGCCTTCGGGGATAGTAGCAACAACCGATGAGTGGGCTGACAAAGTTTTCAGAACGACCAAGATGGTTGGTGACGTAACGGGAAGAAGATTTGGAATAAAAGAGGTTGAAATGATGGGCTGCACATTGATGGGATCAAATTTGATCGCTATGATGGCTAGTTTCCCTAGGGTTCGCGAAAGGGTTAAGAAGTGGAGTGAAGAAGTCGAGAAGATCAACTATTTCGTCGACGAATTCCTGAAGATCGAAGGAAATAAGGTTATCAGCGAAATGCCTAGGAAACACACCTTAACCAAGGTAGATACAACCGGAAGCTTTGACAAGATCGCACGAACACACAAAAGAAGAGGGTTCTTCTTTAGCGACGAGCTGAAAAAGAGAAGAATTGTAGGAGGATTCGCGGGAGCCACGAGACAGTGGAAGCTAAACACTTATGGACTTTCGTGGGATCAGATAAGGTATCTAACCTGTGCCTTTCACGATATTGCAAGCAAGTACGGTATAAACGTAGCTTGACCGAGTGATTATCAGAGATGAGAATAAACACCAAGAAGTTGCTTGGAGACGCCCGAAAGGATTATGAACGAACTTGGGCAGAATCAGCGAGACTTCTTAAGGTGAAGGGCAAATATTTTTCTTTAGCTAAGAAGAGGAAACCGCATCCCCTATTTGATCTAATAATCAAAGCCCGCGATCTTTTCCTAGAAATGGGTTTTACCGAGGTCATAACTCCGTTGATCACGGAGGAATGCCACGTTTATTTGCAATATGGGCCTGAGGCTCCTGTCATATTGGACAGAATTTTCTATCTTGCCGGGCTCCCAAGGGCAGATATAGGAATCTCGAAAGATAAGATCTCTGAAATCAAGAAAGTTGTACCACAATTCAGCGAGATCAAAGAACTTCAGCAGATTTTCAGGAGATACAAGAAAGGTGAAATAGAATCAGATGATCTAACGGAAACCCTTGTGGAAGAACTTGGAATCAGGGAAGAGCAAGCAACCCAAATAACTTCGTTGTTTCCAGAATTCAGTCAATTGAAGCCAGTGCCGACGAAGCTTACTCTGAGATCTCACACAACTTCTTCGTGGTTCCCAATATTGAGAGAAATGCAGTATAAGGAAACACTGCCGTTACAGTTGTTCTCCATCAGTCCAAAATTCAGGAGGGAGCAAAAACTTGACGTCAAACATCTCTATGAATCTTGGACAGCTTCAATAGTAATTATGGCCGAAGAAATCAGTCTGGAAGACGGCCAGAAGATTGTGGAACAATTCTTTGGAAGACTTGGTTTCGACAAAGTTGAATTTGCGATCAAGAGGGCGACCTCCAAGTATTATGCGCCCAGAACGGAGTTTGAAGTGTTCGTCAGGCATCCCAAGAATGGTGAATCCATCGAGATAGGTGATGGTGGTTTATACAATCCTCTCAGCTTGGCGCGATACAAGATTCCCTATCCCGTTTTCAATTTCGGGGCTGGCCTAGAACGAATTGCTATGATAAGGACAGGTATAGCAGACATTAGAAAACTGGTTTATCCGCATCTATATGTCAAGGTGGAATACACGGATGAACAATTAGCGGGGATGGTTGAGATCGATCAAACGCCCTCAACTAGAGAGGGAGAAAAACTTGTGAAGGCTATAGTGCAGACAGCCGTAGAAAACGCTAATCAATCAAGTCCCTGCCAGTTTCTCGCTTACAAAGGAAATTTCCTCAATCGTTCTATTGTGGTTCACGTTTATGAGTCGGATGTGGGGAAGAAGTTGATCGGTCCGGCAGCCTTGAATATTGTGTATGTTTACGATGGCAACGTTCTTGGTGTTCCAAGAAAGGGATTGAAAAACGCAAAGATTGTCAGAGAAAGAGGGTTTTCCACCGGAATTTGTTATCTAGATGCTGTAGCTGCTTTGGCTAGTGCTTCCATTGAAAAGAGGATAAACGCAGGAGAAGTCGGCAAAGTGAATATTAGAGTAAAGATCGCGAAGCTTCCTAGTGATGTTAACGTAAGGGTTCAAGCTCCGGGGATGGCTTCTATTACAAGCAAGAACAAGAAGATTATTGTTAAAGGACCAGTCTTTGTCGGAATAAGGGCAAAAATTGCATAGTACCTCTCTTATGAGCGCAACATGTTTGAACACGCTATTTCACACGTGAATCGCAAAAAGCCTTCAGGATTCTAGACGAGTTCCCCGTTTTTTATGATAACTTCTCTTGTGTTGACGATTTCAATTGTTGCACTAGGGTCAGTTACAAAATCCCAGTGCATACTTGATTTTGAGGTTCCTCCGTAGCCGATGTTGGAGCCGAAGGCAACGTGAACCGATCCGTGTAATTTCTCGTCTGTGAGGATGTAACCTATTGCTTTATCAATTGCCGGATTGCATCCTATTCCTAGCTCAGCAATGTTGGTTGTCCTGACGTTTTTCTCTTTTTTGTCAATTTCTAGGCAACGTTCGAATGTATTTATCATCTGGTCACGGTTGACTTCTGCTGTACATTCATCGAGAAGCAGCTTTCCAGCCTTAAAGCGAAGTGTAATATCCTTAATAATTTTGTTGGTGAACCTATCTACAGTGATGGGACAGAAGATTGATCCTTCGCCAAAGTTTTCATGGGGTGCAATGAACAACTCTCCAGCTGGCAAGTTGTTGCCTAGATCATTTATTTTGATATCATGATCACTGATGACGCCATCATCCTCGTTAATCCGGCGCCCTTCGATACTGCATGTGAAATCTGTGCCTTTTTTGTCCGTAATATGGAGTATATCTGTTCCCTTCAAACGTTCAGCCAGTTTCGAGGTATTCTCCTTGAGAGTTGAAGCAGGCACCATCATGCCTTCGATGACTAGGTGTTCTAGATCGTTGTAGTCAACACCATAGAACTTTGCAGCCTCTTGTGTCGGCCACCCTACATAGGTCCATTTTTTGCCCTTGTTCGTTTCTTCTCCATAGAGTTCTTTTCGGATAGGTACGTTCGCTTTGGTTCTTGCAGCAATCTTTTCTTGGGGGAACTTCGTCTGAATTTTTGGATCTTTGAAGGGCTCAACTACAATGTAGCCATCAGCTTCTTTGACTGCTCCGAAATAGTGTTTTGGAGTAATCTCCAATATTTCTTTCGGGATTTCATTATATATCCTTGCTGAGTAGTTGTCGGAGGTTGTCATGATCAATGGTTGTGCGCCCTTCTTGTAGCATATGATACCAATTTCTTCCAAGAGTTCTTGAGTGTGGACTCCTCCTCTTATTATGACGGCTTCTCCCATCTTGACAGTCATGCCAGTTACAATCGACTCAGCGCATTTCACGATTTTTTCTCTCGTAATCATCGAAACATCTCAGCTCCAATCTTTAACCAAGAGCCAAAAGAGGCTTATTAAGCGTGTGCCCCGCAGAAGTTCTTCTTAGAATCAATTTGAACGCACATGTTTGATCCGTGCATAAACTGTCTACGTGTTTTCGTTGTCTTGTCCAACCCATCATCGTTTCGCTTCAGGTAGTTCATAAGCTTCTCTTTCATTTCTGTGATTACGTGATTGCCAATCTACCTTCCGGCCTTGCTAATCTTCTGTTCAACTCATTCATGCTGTAGATCACACACTCTCCTTTCTGTTTGCCGGTTCTGTCCAAATGGAAAGCGGTAATACCCAGTTTTCTAGGAACCTTGAAATCAAAATCCGGGTCATCACCTACATGAACGATCTCTTGTGGGGAGATGCCAAGGATGTTGCATACTCTTCTGTAAAGGTCTGCTGTTTTCTTAACCATCCTGAAATCAGATGTTGATGAAAAAACTCGCTCGAAATGTTTTTCCATATCAGCCTTTTGGAGCTCCAATTCGGCAAACTCCCTTCGAGCGTTTGTCACAACAATTAGTCTGAAACCTTTTCTCCTCAATTGTTCCAGCACTCTAGGAACTTCCGGGAAGGCCTTTATTCTATTTTCGAACTTTTTGAGAAGTTCTTCCCGCGCAACGTCAAGACCAAACTTTTCTATCCAGTATTGAAGATCATACCATTCAAGTCTCTTTTTGCCCACTTTGCCATATTCTCTCAGCACTTTTTCTTTCGCATCATCAATGGAAACTCTTTTCTTGACTGAGTACAAACGAGGTATTTCCTCGAGCCATACAGAGTCGACGAATCTGTTGTCGAAAAGTGTTCCATCCAAATCGAAAGACACGAATCTAATCCTAGCCATGTTTCTTCCTTCTCATCTGCGTCGTATCTGAGGAACTTTCAAAACGTAAATATGGGTCTTTCAGTTAAGCGTGTTTGCTTTTTATGCTTTATGTCTTCTCAAGCTTCATAGGAAGGAGTGACGTCAGGCAAGAACGGGGAATACAAAATGACAGCAGAAATTGCCGTTTGGCTCTTCATTGTCTTCTTTTTGTCGTCATGTTCTGTCTTTCAAAGAATGTCTATTGCTGAAGACAACTTATATAACGGTGTTATAGAATTAGTACCTAAACATAAATGCAAACGGAGCCCCGAAGGTTGCTAGACGTGAAAAAGATCAGGCAAGACTTTCCAATATTAGACTCAGGCATCATCTACTTGGATAATGCCGCAAGCAGCTTAACTCCTGAACCTGTAATCAAGAAGATGGTAGAGTTTTACCATGATTATCGAGCCAACGTCGAACGAGGTGTCCACAGATTATCTCAGAAGGCCAGTGAAGAATACGAAAAAGCTCATGCTAAGGTCGCTAACTTCATAAACGCTGAATCAGAAACTGAAATCGTATTGACCAGAAACGCCACAGAAGCCATAAACCT
>CP070791.1:893563-901100 GCA_020346825.1 Candidatus Bathyarchaeota archaeon | reverse complement strand
GACCCAAGCCTCGTGGTCCAGGAATTAACACGATTTCAACTCCACCGCATCTGCCGTGAACTTGGAAGGGTAAAGAATGCGGTTTTCCACATCCGCATTCCCAGCTTCCACAACCTCGACGAATAGGGGTAAGATTTAGACGAGCGTTTACAGCACCTTTCTGGATGGCGGCGCGCACCTGACTAGTCTTTCCCGAACCCAAACCAACATAGCCATTACGGTTTCCCACGGCCACAATGGCCCTAAAGCGAGATTTTTCTCCAGCGTCTGTTTGTTTCTGCACCAAACCTATGTTGATAACTTCTTCCTGCAAGTCTGGAAGGAGAACATCCACTATTTCGGGCTCGCGTATTCTCAATCCTTCAATGAACACCTCCTCCATAGAAGAGATTTGCCCTTCCAAAATCATCTTTCCGAGCCTCGTACGAGGCATCCAACCTTCAACTTTTTCGTCACTGGTTCCCATGTTCTTTCTCTACCTCCTTATCGATTGAGGATGTAATCTTTTCCTTTGTTGAAGAAAAATGTTCTGAAAGTTGTTCTGGTTGCAAACCCGTTGAAAGGTATCTGGAAAACTTCTGTTGATAGACTTCGGGATTTGAAGACAGTTGACTTCCGTAGTCAGCAATGTGTTTTCCAATTATTCTAGTTTCATCTGGAAGCACGTTTTCACCGTGTGGAACTGTAACGCCAGCGTCAAGAACTCCTTTTAGGGCAGCAAAAACCCGAGCCCCTTTGGAGAGAGAATGCAAACCTATGTCCAAAACAGCATTTTTCGCGCCACTAACCTTTGCCCTAAGCCCACACAGGAACCCAGTCAAATAGGCAGCTGGAACATTTCTACAATTTCCTTTCCATCCATAGGTTTTCTCCAATTCGCGAGAATGGGCTGACACAACAACCTGATCGCCAGCAACCTCAGCCTTGACGATCTGAACTATTATGTTGTTTAAAGTGCACCGAACCACCAAGCGAGGGGCCTTAGACAGAATGAGAGCCCTCCGTGATCGATAGTCTGTTTTTCCCTCCCTCCGTCTGCGGAAAGGAACTCGATAGCTGGGACCCGTTGCCATTACCTTCTCCTCCCTAGCCCACGTGTTTTGATGTAGCGTTCCAGATCAGCCGTCGACTCGAAGACTCCGCTTCCTGCCTTGTTGTAGAGTTGACGATAAACACTCTCCGTAATCGCCCGGCTGGATTTCATTTCACGCAATTTCTTCCTCAAAGGTCTAATCTTTTTCATCCAAGCCTGCTTTTTGGAGATCTTTGCTCTGGCAGAACCGCTTTTCCTTCCCGGTCCTCTTCTTAGCCCCTTCTTTTTCTTTTCCTTCAAAGCTTTGGCTCGGGCGCGACTAACTCCCTTCTCTTGAAGGGAACGAATAATTCCTTCATTAACCAGCTTTCTAATTTCCTCTCTGGTAATGGCGGCTTCAACATCTTCTGTTCGATCGGGGTCGATCCAAACTCGACCTTCACCAACCTTGAGTATTTGGGCGGCTAGGCGACGCTGGTTTCTCAAACTCAATTCCCTTTCACCCCATCTAGGCTATTTGGCTTTTTCCATCTCCTTTTCATCTTCTTTCTCTTCTTCTTCCTCTTCAATTTCTTCTCTGAATTCTTCGAGTTCTTTCTCTATTCTTGGGTTGAGGATGTGAATTCCTCTTTCCTCGGCTATAGCTCGGATTGCAACTCTCTTTTTGTCTCCAACCGCTCGAGCAATTCTGATTGCTTGCGTTTCGGGATCTATTCCGTCGAGGTTCTCTACCGTTTGAACGTGGACTTCCGCATATCCTGATGGGTGAAGTCCCCTTATTTTCTTGGGACTACGATAACCTGCACTGGGAGATGGAGGCCATCCCTTGATTTTTTTACGCATTTTGCTATCTATTCCGCGTGGTTTTCTCCAGTTCTCTTTCACACGTTTGTATCGCCAGCTTTCCTGGCGCTTGAATCTTGTTTTCTTGTATTTGCTAGGTTGACGTTTCTTTAAGGGTCGTTCTTCGGTGAAGACTTCCTGCTCTTTCTTGTTTTTCATTCTTCTGTTCCCTCGTGTCGCTCGTAAACGTAGATGCCATCTAGAAACACTCGGTGGTCTTTTTTCTTAATCTTGGTTGCTTGTTCGATGTTTGCGGCAGTTTGACTGACGGCTTCAACATTGATTCCATTGATGAGTATATCTTCTCCTTTCACCGCGACCTTGCTGTCTCCAACTATCTTGGCTATGCGTGGACTCCGTTCCCCGGTGAAGTTTTCTATCACCACTGTTCTTTCTTTAACCTTGACGGAGATTGGGAAGTGGGAGAAGACGATTTTCAATTTGTAGGTGAATCCCTTTGTCACTCCTGTTATCATGTTGCGAACGTGAGAGGAAACGGTTCCTACAAGAGCGGCTTCCCTTTTGCGAGGCCAATTTGCTTTAGTGGTGATTCTCTTTTCTTCTAGGTAAATGGATATGGGCGTGTGGGAAAAGTCTCTAGTTAGTTCCCCTTTTTCGCCCCTTACTGTGACGATTCTCCCGTCAATCTTGATGTCCACGTCTTCAGGAATTTCGATGGTCTTGACGTTTTCAATTGCTCGCATTCTTGGTGCTCCTAATAGACAAAAGCCAGAAGGCGTCCACCAATTTTTCGTTCTTTAATCTCTCGATTAGACAAAACTCCTTGGGATGTGGAAATCACTAGGACTCCTATGTCCCTAGATGGGAGAAAACGTTTCTCCCAGCTTTCTATTTCTTTGAAACTCACGGGAATGCGCGGTTTTATGGCTCCGCATTTGTTAACTCGGCCGAGAAGCTGAACCCTAAATTTTCCGGAACGCCCGTCGTCAACAAATTCGAATTCTCCAATGTAACTATTCAACTGCATGACTCTCAAAACGCGCCCTAAAAGTTTGGACGCTGTGTTTATCACGCATTCACGCTTGCGTCGCATCTCATTATTCATGATGGTTGTCAACCCATTTGCTAGAGTATCCATCATTGGCAACTTGGAATCTCTCCTTTACTCAAATTTTTTGAAACCTAAGTCTTCAGCGATCTCTCTAAAGCACTGGCGGCACAAGTCAAGCCCGTATCGACGGATGACTGAACCGTAGGATCCGCATCGTCTGCAGGGGCGAGTGCCCTTACCATATTTTCGCTCTCTCTTAGGTTTCTGTTTTACCATGAATGTCACCGTATTTATGTTATTTCAACTTCAAACTCGTCTTTAATAAGGAGCATCGTCTCTTCGGCTGTCAGCAAGTGATCGGCTCCAATCTTGGATTTTGCGCGGCGTCTGCGCTTAACGCGGTATCCGGGTCTTCCGAGAGTAACTGAAACATCCATGCCGTATATGCCGAGTTCAGGCACGTATTTGATGCCTGGAATTTCTATGTGTTCCTCAATGCCAAAAGAAAAGTTGCCGTAACTGTCGAAACTCTTCTTCGGCACTTTGCTGTCGATGGCACGGAAAGCCTTCTTGAGGAAATCTTTTGCTTTTTCCTTTCGAAGAGTCACTAAACAGGCGATAGGTTCTCCTTTTCTAATGCCGAAATCCCGTATTGTTTGTTTGGCTTTTCTTTTGCAAGGCTGTTGGTCCGTCAGTTGCTTGAGAATTGTTGCCGCCTTTTCAAGAGTCTCTCCGGATGTTCCAACGGAAATGTTGACAGTTACTTTTTCTATCCTCGGTTTGAGCATAGGATTTTCGTTCCATTTCTTGTGGATCTTCTCTTCTGGCAAGCTAATCAACCTCAGGCAGTGATATTGAAGGTTCGGTATCGCCAAGGACAAAGATGAAGTCGAGGATTGTTTGGAACTGTTTTCCTTTCTTGTCCTCGATAGTAACAAGCAGTTCTCTTCGTTTTTGGCTTGGTTTTTCTTCAACGGCGGTGATTTTACCATACTTGCCTACATTTTTTCCTCCAATTATTATTGCGGGTGCTCCTACAGCTAGCTTAATGTGCCCAAGAGGTTCTCGCTCAGGGATGCTCAACTTCAATGTATCTAAAGTTTGATAAACATCCTCTTCGGGCTTCTTAGGTTCATTCACTCGAATGAATACACATGTCCCGTCATGGAGACTTAGTTGTGTGTGTCCACCATTTACAGTGTTTTTGTCTTCTATCCGACAAAGCTTAAACTCAGTTTCATTCGCTTCTATGGGATGGAGAAGAAGTCCTTTTCCAGAGGGCAGAACTCGGTATACTCTCTTAGCTTCCGGTATGAAGATTACATCCATCAAACCTACAGGGAAATGTTCCTCACGTCGAATTTTTCCGTCAACTCTTATTTTTTCTTGAGAAACTATTTTTTTAGCTTCTTTTCCTGTTTTTGCAAATTTAAGCATGTCACGAACAACGAGTGTAAGCGGTATACACCGCGACATTGAATGGGGACCTGGCTTGAACCTAAGGGTCCAAACAGCTTCCTTTCGGTGAATGGGCCATATTTTTGGTGCCGGTTTTCGTTTTAGATGTTTCCTTTCACCTTTTCTCCCCATTTTCTATGTCTCCTCGGGTTTCTTAATGTTCCTGAGCGATTTTCTTCTCTTTTTTGCCTTTCTTGGGGCTTCTTCCTCTTCTTCAACGGTCTTTTCTTTGGGCATTTCAACTTTCTCAACTACGCCCTTTCGCTCTAGCATCTTTCTGCGCCATTTATCATCAAGATTGAGACGAGTAATCATGACTTTCGATGGATGAATTGGAATCAGTGTCGAGGTTCCATCCACTTTTTCCCTGCTCACTCCATCAACAAATATTCTGTAATTCTTTCGGTCAACTCGGCTGACTTTTCCTTCAAGCCCCTCCCGGTCTCCCCTCATAATCTTGACTGTGTCGCCGGTTCTAACCGGAACCGAGTTGGTGTTATGGGATTTCTTCAGTTTGGTAGTGAGGGTTGCGGAGAATCTTCTATATCGTTTGGTAAGGGGGGCTTGGTACATTCTTTTTCGCTGTTTTTGGGGTTTGGTTGTTTTCATCTTGTTTCTCCTATACGATTATGCTTGACGCGCTGGCTATCCTGGGCCACCGTTCAGCCGCTTCCTTCGCTACGGGTCCTCGAATTTCCGAGCCACGCATTTCTCCTTCTGTAGTCATTATGACGGCTGCGTTGTCTTCGAATTGAACCCAATATCCTTCAGCACGGCGATATGGTTTTCTCTGTCGCACCACAACAGCGTGAAAGATTTTTTTCCTCATGTCAGGCGTTCCCTTTCTTACTGAAACAACAATCAAGTCTCCGACAGCAGCCGCTGGAACCCGTCTTAATCGTCCCTTGTATCCTATCACTTGAATTAGTCTAAGTTTTCTGGCACCAGTGTTATCAGTGCATTTCATTATTGATCCAGTAAGCAAGCCTCTGGAGATCTTGGGTCTCTGACCAAGGACTCCTCTGGCCATGAAGGCACGTGCTTTAGCTCTTGCTGCCACCCCGTCCTTCCTCCAGTTTTTCAACGGCAACAAACGAAACGGTTTTGCTTATGGGGCGACATTCCGCTACTTTCACCCAATCGCCCGCTTTGATCTTTAGGCAGGGAGGGTTATGGGCGGGTATATGACTGTGTCTTCGTTCATAACGTTTGAATTTTGGAACGTAATTAAGATAGTCACGTCGAACGACGATTGTTTTATCCATCTTTGCGCTAACGACAACTCCCTCCAGAGCACGCCCTCTTATTGAAAGGGCTCCGTGAAAAGGGCAATTGTGGTCGTTGCACGTTTTCCTAGGTTTTCTAGAAGAAAGAGTTGCCACCTACCACAGCCTCCTGATCCGTTTCTTGATTCGAGTTTCAGGTCGTCCAATGATGACTTTTCCGTCGATCTCGGCGATCGTTCCATCCGGCAGGGTAAAATCAAAGATTGATGTATTCTTTGTGACAGTTTTTTTCTGGTTCTTATGCAGTATTATGAGAGTGGAACGAGTTTCATCGACCACTCTGCCTTCTATTCCTAAATAGCCAGGATGGGAGCTTCCAACAACCTTTGCATTGAGTCCAATAAGTTCTTGTTGAACTATGGTCGGCGTGACCTTCATCGTATTTTCTCCTTCGCTTGCCTCTCTCCGGTTTCAATGGTGAGAATGCGGGCAATAGTTTTGCGAAGTTCTCGTACCCGAGAGGGGTTGTCAACAGATCCTCCTGCTTTGACCATCGTTCTTAATCTTGCAAGCTCCGTCCGCAGCTCTGATATCTTTTCTTCACGTTGCCTAGAAGACATAGACCGAATGTCTCTTGTCCTTAAAATCGGCATGTTATTCTTCAGCCTCCTTAGCCTCTTCGGGCGCAACTGTGGTTGCTTCGGTTTCTTCCTCTGTTTTCTCTTCAGCTATGTGCACTCGGTCAGGAAACTTTGCGTCGGGAGGCGTTATTCGCACCTTCACTCCCAAGATGCCGGGTTTCAATTGGACGGGCACCTCAGCTCTTTTTATGTATTTATTTGCTGGTTCTCCACTTTTGGGCATGTATCCTGCGCGAAATTTCTCGTATCGAGATCTGTCCGATCGTAACTTTCCGCTTATGATGATTTCTGCGCCCAGTGCTCCTGCCTCCATGATTTGGTTCAAAGCCCAATATCCTGATCTTCGATAGTGAACGCCTCGCTTTAGAGCTGAAGCGATTCGTGAAGCTACAACATTAGCGTTAAGTTCCGGGATTTCGATTTCTGCCACAGAAATCTGTGGGTTAGGAAGCTGGAACTTTTCTTCAAGCACTCTTGCGAGTTCCCTAATAGTCTCTCCACCTCTTCCAATGACCATGCCTGGGCGCATAGTGTATACTACTATATGTGTTCCTAGCGGAGTTTTTGTGATGCTTACTCCTCCGTAGCCTGCTCTTTCAAATTCATTTCCCAAAAATTCGTCAATTTCTGCTTTTTTTACAGACTCTTCTATGAAGTGCTTGACTGCAGACACCTAGGTTCCCTCTATTTCTTCTAAGACTAGCTCTACATGGCAAAGAGTTCCGAATCGTGGTGAAGATCGTCCGAAAGCCCGTTCTATGTACCTTTTTATCTTCATTCCTGGATAGGCTGACGCGTGAACTACTCGTAGCCTTTCCATGTCAAGCCCTTTGTATTCAGCGTTTATTTCGGCGCCTTCCAATACGCTCAAGATTTTTTGTGCAGCTTTAACTGGATATCTGCCAGCGCAGGCCTTTTCAATTCCATGGCGGTGACCAACCTTCTTTTTGTATCTACTGAAGGGAACAGGTTTCTTCTTCAAAATAACCTGTTGGAGATAATCCTTAGCGTGATCAAGGTGCATTCCATTTAGTGTCTTACATACTTCTCGTGCATGTTTAGGGGATATTCTCAACCCGCGTCCGCTAGCTTTTGCGGTTCTATCCGGATCTAGTTCCGCTATCGAGTATCCCCATTTTGGCATTTTGTTCTATTCCGTTGTGCTGATTCAACTGGAGAATGCTCGTTTATATGTTTTATGTCTTTAGCTCTCTTTTATGGTCAAGTAGTCAGCTTTTCTTTTGAAATTGCTTTCACTGTTGCCTCAACTGCTTTTTCACTGGTGTACCTGGGTTTCCATCCTGTTTTGACAAGCTTGTTTATT
>CP070791.1:888092-893463 GCA_020346825.1 Candidatus Bathyarchaeota archaeon | reverse complement strand
TTATGTCCCATTCGAGCGCCACGGATTCTTCCTCAAGTTCAGGAAACATCTTGACTACAATGTCTACTGCTTCCTCCGGATTCTCTATAGCGTAGGTCCAACCCTTCATTGTCGCCCTAACAAATCTCTCAACAACATCAGGGTTGTCTTCTATGTAGCTCTCTGTGGCTACTAAGCCATTGCCGTACGTGTCGACACCACAATCTCGATACATGAGTTTCGTAACGTCTGCCCATGCAATATCTGCGCCGAATGCTATTTGTGCTCCCTCGCCGGTATCATAGCCCGATACTCCATCTACTTCATCAGATAGAACCGCTGGAACTTTCGCCGGAGGAGCTAGCCAAATCCTATCCACTTCCGTATCAACATCAATGTTGTTCAATGCACATACGATTTCAAACTGAATCGTGTCGGTGCTGCCGGACGTGCAGCCTATCGTCTTCCCCCGAATTTCATCTACTGTTGTTGGTCCTACGCCAGGAAGTCCAAAGAGTCCCACTGGTGATAGATGGTACCCCATTCCTATCTGTTTAAGTTTTATTCCCTCCGCTCTTGCTTTGATCATAGCGACAGTGTCTACGAATCCGAACTCGCCCTCACCAGCGAATACGCGTTTTGAGGTATCCGTGGATCCAAAACCCCTTAGGATAGTTACAGCCAATCCTTCGTCGGCGTAAAATCCTTCGTCCACTGCAACAACGATCCCTGCTTGCTCACCGCTGATTGCCCAGTTCAATACGAATGTTATCGATTCCAGTTTTTGCACTTGTGGAGCCGTGTATCTGCCGAGATAGAAAGATCCTCCAGCGACGGCTACGAGAATGATTATCCATGCTGCCCATAAGCCCTTTGATGCTTTACTCAAGTTCATTTTCCTCCTGTTATATTGTCGAAAAAATAGATAAGAATGTGAGAATATAAGGCTATTTGACATTAAGGAATAAACAATTTCTTGTTATGTGCTTATGCGACGTAGTAATTCTATTGCGTTTTCTTGTGCTTTTTCAATCACTTTGTTTTCATCTACTCTTTTAATAATGCGATTTTCCATTACAATTTTTCCGTCGACAATAACCGTGTCAACGTCGCTTCCTTTAGTTGCGTATACTAAATGTGAAATTACGTTAAAGTAGTCTCCATATAAGATTGGGGTCAGATGCAGTCTCCGTAAATTCACTAATATGATGTCTGCCTTCTTTCCAACCTCAATAGACCCTACTTCATTATTCAATCCAAGAACTTCGGCTCCATTCACTGTAGCCATCTTTAATGTCACATCTGCCGACATCGCATTTGTTCCGAGTTCATGGACTCTGCCCAATAGCGTCGCGAATTTCATGACCTGGAACAAATCAAAACTATTGCTCTCCACCGTCCCATCGCTCCCCAACCCGACTTTTATCTGTTTTTTCAAAAGTTTGGGAATTGCTGCAATACCGTCCGCGAGTTTCATATTCGCAACAGGACAATGGGCTACACGGGTATTTGTCTTCCTGATTATTTCAATTTCAGTGTTTGATAACCAGACACAATGCGCTAGGACTACATTCGGTCCAACGATGCCATAATCAAAAAGATGCTCCAACGGTCTTTTGCCATACATTTTCTTAGCTAGTTCTACGTCGTCGATCGATTCATTGGAATGTGTATGTAATCCAACTTTGTATTTCCTTGCGTACTCTCTAGCTTCGATCAACAATTCTGGGCTACAATCTCTAAAACTATGGAGCCCACACCAAACGTGGATGCGATCCTCAAATGACCTATGTTTTTCCCTCATTAATCTCTTATTATCTTCAAAGTTTTCAAGATAATCTAGTTGATCAGAAACATAAGGAGCAAGAACCGCCCTTATTCCTAATTTTCCCGCCGCGTCTGCTGATCTATCCATGAATCTATGCATATCCAGAACGCATGTTGTACCGCACTTTATTGCTTCAGAATAACTAAGCATCGACGCGGCATAAACCTCAGCTGGTTTCAACACTTTGTGTGCAGGATGGACGTACTTACTCAACCACTCGTATAATGGCAGATCATCTCCCGTACCTCGTAAGAGGCCAGAGTGCATGTGGGTGTTTATCAGACCAGGCATAACTGCTTTATTTTTTGCGTCAATTATAATATCGCCCTTGTACTTTTTCAAGATTTTCCGGGTTTTGTCGACATCCAGAATCTTGTTATTTTGAACAACCACTGCCCCATCTCTAAACCAATTCAATTCTTTATCCATGGTAACTATTATTCCGTTTTTAATGACAATTATTTCTGAAATCTTTCCCACTCACCGAATTTGTGCTCTACACTATTTGCCAGACTCTTTCGTTCCTTTTGTGTGAGGAAGCTGAAATCCCTCCGTTCCAGGAATATCCACGACAGAAGCAAAAGGCTCACCAAAAGGGCGGGTTGCGTCGATGCCCATTACCGAAGTTACATCGTTTTCCAAGGTTGACGGATCGAGAGGACCTCCAGCAACACCCTGAAGGATTATTATGTCGTCTACTGGTTGGGAACGTGTTACAATCGCCCACAATACTTGAACGTGATCAAAAACGTCAATATCATCGTCAACGACAATCACAAATTTCGGTCGTATCTTATGACCCAAACTTGTCAGGATCAGATTCTTGGCTTCTCCTTTGTATCGCTGTTTCAGGGAAACAATAGCAAGAAGCTGACAACCTCCGGCAGGGGAGAAATTGACGGACTTTACTTCAGGAAAGATTCCTTTAAGATCATCATAAAGTGTAACTTCATATGGTATCTCTTTTAGAATGTGGTTTTCGGTTGTTGGAGTTCCAGTTAGACATGCTTGGTGGATCGGATCTTCACGGTGTGTGATAGCCGTTACCTCGACGACGGGATTGTTTTCTTGGTCACCCATGTAACCCGTGAACTCACCAAATGGGGCTTCGTGTTCTCGTATATTAGGCAAGATTTTTCCTTCTATTATCATCTCAGCTGTTGCTGGTACTTCAAGATCTACTGTTTCGCATTTGACAACTTCCACAGCCTTCTCCCTTAGTCCTCCTGCGACCCCAAGCTCATCCACTCCATAAGGGACCTTGACCTGCGAGGCTAAGGGTATAACCGGGTCCAACCCTATGGCAGTGGCTACTTCTAATGGCTCGTTTCTTTTTTCAGCCTTAGAAAACTGTATGCTAATATCTTGGAATTGGTGTGCCATAATACCTAACTTGTTTTTCCCCTTTACCTGCATCCGGTATATGCCCGCGTTTTTGCTTCCCGTTTCAGGATCCTTGCTTACCTGTACTCCAACCGTAATGTAGGGCCCGGCATCTCCTTCGCTATAAATGGGTATCGGAAACTTCAGCAAGTCAACTTCGTTACCTTCAAGTATTACTTCTTTGCATGGACCGTCATCAACAGATTTAGGCTTGATTGGCCTCTTTATTCTTCTAAGAAACTCGTCGAATACGGTTTCTTCTTTCATCTCAAGCCCTAATAAAGCCCTTCTTCGCGTCGCAAAGACTCCTCCAACGACTGGAGTATCGTAGCCTTTGACTTTCTCGAAGAAGAGGGCAGGGCCTTGTGTATTAGATATTTTTCTGATTCCAGCCGCTATCTCATATTTGACTTTTATTTCTCTCTCTATTTTGAGAAGCTCGCCATTTTTTTCAAGGAATGCTAAGAAACTACGTAGATCTTCAAAAGGCAAACCAAATCCCTTCTAGATTGTAAAGGCATGTTACAGCAGTGTTCTGGATTAATGCGCATTTAAGATTTCCTTCCAGATCTTGGCAGAATCACTGCTCAATCCAATTGACTGCGTATCAAAAGCGTGAAGTCAGTATAGCAATTCAACATTTTCTACATACCACTTTTCTTAGCGATCATCTATTCTCGGAGAGCTTTCAGAACTTGCTCAGGAGTGAAAGGCGTTTCACAAAGTCTGATTCCTAATGCGTTCTTGATGGCGTTTGATATCGCTGGGAGAGGACCGTTGATATTGATTTCGCCCAAAGTTTTTGCGCCGTATGGACCTGTTGGTTCGTAACTTGGAACCATTATTGTTGTAATCTCGGGAATATCTAGTGAAGAGAGTATTTTATAGTCTCTGAAGGAAGGATTCCTAACGCGCCCCTTGTCGTCAAAAACGAGTTTTTCTGTAAGCGCGTAGCCTATGCCATTTATGATGGCGCCGTGGACTTGTCCCTCAGCAAGTCTAGGATTAATTACCGTGCCACAGTCTACGGCTGCAACATAACTTAACACTTTGACCTGTCCAGTCTCAGTGTCTACCGCAACCTCCGCGAAGTGTGCTGCAAAACTCTGCGGTGGCAAGCGGCTATACTCTGAGGCTGTTGCTGCTATCTGGAATAGGTTACGCGCCCGGCGCGTATTAGTGTATAATGCTCTCTTTGCGATCTGAGTGAACTCCACCTTATTGCCAGTCTCACTTGATACAACGGCTTTTTCTTCAATCAGCAAATTCTCTTTCGGCTCCTTGAGTATGGCCGACGCTTCGTCCAGAATCTGCTCCCTTATTTTATTGGCTGTTTTCAGGACTGCGGATCCTGACAGGTATGTTGTGCCCGAGGCATATGCCCCCTTATCGAATGGCGTGACGTCTGTGTCAGAAGCGTAAACGATGACGTCCTCTACTGTTATGCCAAGGTTCTCAGCGAAAATCTGCGACAAAACAGTATCGGCCCCTGTTCCTAGATCCGCCGCACCAATTAGTAGGTTGAACGATCCGTCTTCATTCATCTTCGCAGAAGCAGACGCCATGTCAGCCAACGGAACTGTACCACCCTGCATTATGCAACACATGCCAATGCCATGCCTTACTCCACCTTCACGCTGATTCCTGAATCGCGCACGCTTCTCACTCCAGCCAAAAGCTTTGGCTCCCTCGTCTATACACTCAGGTAGCGAGCAACTCTCTACTACCATATCAACTCCACTTCCTGTCTCGCTCAGAGCTTTGAAAATTGGGGAGGTTTCACCTTCTTTGATCGTGTTATTTTTCCAGAACTCTACTGGGTCCATTCCAATAGTTCCAGCCATTTCATCCATCATCACCGCCATCGCGAAAATTCCTTGCGTCACTCCGTAGCCACGATAAGCACCGGCTTTCGGGAGATTTGTGTAAACTGTATCTCCTATGAAATTGATGTTCTCACAACGAAAAAGGGGAAGAGTTTTGGCGCATGCGTTGCTCATGACTGTCATCGCATGGGCGCCATATGGTCCAGTATTGCTCAGTACCTTAAGTCTAATTGCTGAAATCCCCCCGTCCTTCTTAACCCCAGTCTTAGCCCACATAACCATCGGATGTCGAGTCCTTGAGGAAACAAACACCTCTTCCCTTGTGTACCTCAAACTCACGGGACGTTTTGTTCGC
>CP070791.1:879375-887992 GCA_020346825.1 Candidatus Bathyarchaeota archaeon | reverse complement strand
GACTTATGGTATAGAGAACGTGTTGAAGGAGGAGAATGTAAAAGATTTTATTTCCCTCCGTTTGCCCTGTGTTGGACGTGTTCCCTCAGAATTCTTTCTAAGAATCATAGCATTTGGCTTCAAGAAGATTCTGATTATTCAGTGCGAAGAAGACTATTGCCGGTTCAAAAAGGGAAGCCAAATTGGTATCAATAGATTCCTATTGCTACGAGCTATGATTGAGGAACTCGGTTATGACCCCACAGTTTTATCCCTGAAAAAGAACGCCATAAAGGCGATCTACGATACGGAAAAGTGTGTTGGGTGCGGCAAATGCGTTTTCATTTGCCCTTATGAAGCAATAGAATGGAATCCCATTGGCACACCAGAAATCCAGTCTGAAGCGTGTATGGGTTGCGGGGCTTGTGCCATGGTTTGTCCGCATCAAGCCATTGAACTCATGGGTTACGAATATGAGTCAATATCCAAATTAATCCAGCTTTACGGCACCAAAATCCATGAAGCGAAATCTAAGGGTATAGCACCAGCTGTTCTGGTTTTTTGTTGTCAATGGTCTGAATTTTCGGCCTTGGATACTAGCCAAACTGACTTGGTGCGACAGAATGTTACGATTGTTGAAGTTCCATGCGCCAAAGGGCTAGATCCTGTGCATGTTCTTGAAGGCTTTTATTCGGGTTTTGATGGAGTTCTTGCTATAACTTGCCCAAAAGAGGAATGCAAGCTGGAAGAAGGAAAAGAAATAGCTGAACGAAACGTGATCGCCCTAAAGAAAGTCCTCAAGCAACTGAACCTAGAAGATAAGTTCGAAACTTGCACGACCTCTCCAAAATATCCTGAAAACTTCAATTCCCTTTTGAAATCTTTTGTCCAAAGAATATCAAGTTCTAGACCGAGGATCCAAACTACACAATAGGCTGTGATCAAGATGTATGAAATAGTCGCAAAACGCAAGCTCGCGCCCAAGATAATCTCGATTAGAATCTCTGCTGATGAGGTTGCCAAGAAAGCTAAACCTGGACAATTCGTGATTCTCCGACTAGGGGAAAAGGGAGAGAGAATTCCTCTTACCATTGCAAATCATGACATCAAGAAGGGAACAATAACTGTTGTTTTTCACGAAGTGGGTAATACCACAAAGAAAATGGGAAGCTTGGAGGAAGGCGACTTTATTTCTGACGTGGTAGGCCCTTTGGGAAATCCTGCCGAAATCGAGGAATATGGAACAATCCTTTGTGTTGGCGGAGGAATTTGGGTCGCTCCACTTCACTTCGAAGCCTTAGCTTTGCGCGAAAAAGGAAACAACCTTATTACCGTTGTGGGCGCCAGGACAAAGGATCTTCTGATCCTTGAAGAAGAGATGAAAGAAATCAGCGATGAATTTTACATTGCTACCGATGATGGTTCCAAAGGATATGAAGGATTTGACTTCCTCAAAGAGGTGCTGGAAACTAAAAAAATCGATCGGGCAATAGTGATGGGGCCTGTTGTAATGATGCAAACCTTTGTTGAAATCACCCGCCCATACGGCCTAAAGACTATGGTAACCTTGGCGCCAATCATGTTGGACGGTATGGGTATGTGTGGCGCTTGTAGGGTGTCTGTGGGTGGGAAAACAAAGTTTGCTTGCATGGATGGTCCAGAATTCGATGGACATTTGGTTGATTTTGAACAGCTGATACGTAGGCAACGCCTATACCTGCCAGAAGAAAGGATATCTTCAATGCTCCGAGAAAAGTTGGGGGGAATCAAGCGTGGATAAAGAAAAGCAGAAACACGCTATTCCCGTACCGAAGCAAAAGGCTGAGGAACGTATCTACAACTTCCACGAAGTAGCCCTAGGCTACAACATGGAACAAGCCTTGACAGAAGCTCAAAGATGCATACAATGTCCAAAACCTCAATGTGTGCAAGGTTGCCCAGTGGAACTCGACATACCAGCCTTCATCAAGGAAATCAGAGAAAAAAACTTCAAGGAAGCTACTTCAAAAATTAAGGAACAAAACAGCCTACCTGCCATTTGTGGTCGAGTTTGTCCTCAAGAAACCCAATGCCAGAAGTTCTGCGTACTCGGTAAAAAGGGAGAACCCTTGTCTATTGGAAGGCTAGAGAGGTTTGTAGCTGATTATGAATTGCAGAAAGGAGTGACAGTTCCAATCGCGCGCGCGCAGCCGTCCAAGCGCGGAAAAGTCGCAGTTATTGGATCTGGACCAGCAGGACTTACAGCAGCTGCTGATTTAGCCAAATTAGGCCACGATGTTGTAATATTCGAAGCGCTTCATTCCCCCGGCGGAGTACTCATGTATGGAATCCCAGAGTTTAGGTTACCTAAAAAGATCGTACAAGCTGAAGTTGACTACATCAAAAAACTTGGTGTCAATGTTAGGACTGACAGCATGATTGGAAGGCTATATACAATAGATGAGCTGTTTGAACGAGGATTTGATGCTATCTTCATCGGGACCGGGGCAGGGCTTCCCCGTTTCATGAGGGTGCCTGGAGAGAACTTGGGTGGAATATACTCTGCCAACGAATTCCTGATTCGAGTAAACTTAATGAAGGCCTACATGTTTCCGCAATACGATACTCCAATTAGAGTAGGCAAGAAGGTCGCGGTGATCGGTGGCGGCAACGTTGCCATGGATTCTGCTAGATGCGCCTTAAGGTTGGGTGCAGAGGAAGTCTGGATCGTCTATAGAAGATCCAGAAAAGAGTTGCCAGCTAGACTGGAAGAAATAGAGAACGCAGAGGAAGAGGGAGTGAAATTCAAGTTCCTCACCACACCGATAGGGTTCTTAGGTGACGAAAGCGGCTGGGTAAAGGAAATGAAATGCATTACCATGCAACTAGGGGAACCAGACGAGTCTGGACGCAGGAGACCTATACCAATGAAAGGCTCCGAATTTATCATGGACGTGGATACGGTGATAATTGCCATAGGACAGACCCCAAATCCCCTCATCCAACGAACCACCAAAGGTCTCAAGACCAGCAGATGGGGTACCATAGTGGTAAACGAGAAGACTGGAAAGGCCAGTAAGAAAGGAGTCTACGCCGGGGGAGACGTGGTCAGCGGCGCAGCCACAGTCATCAGTGCAATGGGAGCCGGAAAAAAAGCCGCCCGCAGCATCCATAGATACTTGCTGAAAAGAGTGCGAACCCATGAAGAATCATGACTCTACCAAACCTAACTCTGATGGAGGTCAAGCTAACGACCGAAAAAAAGAATTTGGAAGAACTGAACATAAAATTGTACTGAAGGCAAGCGATTTAGATCCTAAATTCAAATACAAGATCAGCAAGATCCCAGGCGCCGAAAGAATCATGTTGTGCTTCCAATGTGGCACCTGCACTGCTGACTGCCCCATTGCAAAATTCAGCGAAACCTATAGACCCAGAAAACTAATGAGAATGACACAATTGGGCATGAAAGACAGAGTTCTATCAAGCGACGTTATCTGGCTATGCGCGGCCTGCTTTACCTGTATTGATCATTGTCCACAAGGAGTAGAAATTGCCAATGTGTTGAGGGCTCTTCGAAACCTAGCTGCCAAGGAAGGTTTAATGCCAGTCGTCTTTAAGGAGCTGGTTTCCAATATACGAAATACTGGATACGCCTACAGGATTCCGGAGCTTCGCCTCAAAAGAAGAGCAGAGAAAGAGTTACCTCCTTTGCCCAAAGCCAACCTTGAAGACATTTCCAAACTGTTCAATCTGACTCATCTTTCCAAAACTCTTGAAAAGGAGGAACGGCAGGACGCCTGAGTTGAAGTATCTGCTCTTTCTAGGCTGCGTCATTCCCTACAGAATCTCAAGTTACGAAATCTCCGCCAGAAAAGTCCTAGAAAAACTCAGCATAGAATTGGTCGAAATGCCCGAGTTTAATTGCTGTGGACTACCTCTGGATCCAGTAAACCATGAGTTGATGCTTACCTTAGCGACGAGGAACCTTTGCTTGGCTGAACAGAAGGGATTAGATATAATGACTCTGTGTCCGGGGTGTGCGGGTACTCTGCGTAAAGTCAACAAAGCTCTTCGAGAAGATAAGAAGCTAAAAGAGTTGGTTAACGGATTTATGCAAGAAATCGATTTGGAATTCCGGGGAGGAATCGTGAAGGTCAAGCACCTCGTCCAAGTGCTTGCAGAGGATGTTGGCTTCAAGAGAATGAGGGAGGCAATCCAGAACCCTCTCACTGGACTCAAGGTGGCGGAACATAACGGATGCCACGTTCTGCGCCCTGCAAAATACGTAGGCTTTGACGATCCTGAAAACCCTGTGATTCTGAAGAAACTGATAGAATTAACTGGAGCATTGTGTTTAGATTATATGTACGAGACAGAATGCTGTGGAGCACCAATAATCGGTGTGAATGATAAGATCCCCCTCCATTTGACAGGGGAAAAACTTCGTAATGTCAAGGCTGTTGGGGCCCAAGCTTTGATAACTGTCTGTCCCTTCTGTCATATGATGTTTGATCTTAACCAACCCCGAATAGAACGAGTGTTGAGTGAAAAGTTTGGAGTTCCTGTGTTACATTATACACAACTATTGGGGTTAGCCATGGGATTCAGCCCTGACGAACTGGGTTTGGAACAGCTCAGAGTGAAAGCCTCCAAGATCCTGAATCTTAACTAGTCGCCAAAAATGTGAGGGCCTTCTCGACACATCTACATCTATGGCAATATGCTAAGAGTCTGTTCAGAGTTGAGATTTATGTCTGGTCATAGAAATGGGAAGAATGATGTCGAAGACGGTTTGAAGAACTGGCTTCTGAACGCTCAAAAAGTGGTAGTCGCAGGGATAGGGAATCCACTTCGTAAAGATGATTTTGTGGGAGTTGAAATCGTACGAAGCCTCCAAGACCAAGTCTCTCCATCTGTCTACCTATTAGAATGCGAAACCGTTCCTGAGAGTTTCCTAGAATCAATAATCGAATTCAAACCAACACATATATTGATCCTAGATGCTGCAAGGCTGAACAGGAAACCCGGCTCCTCAAATCTTATTGAACCTAGTCAAATGCTGAAGTACCCACCAATATCGACCCATACATTGCCTTTGAGAGTTTTCTGTGAGTATCTTGCAAAGACAACCAATGCCAAGATCGCCCTACTCTTAATACAACCTGAGGACACTAGTTTCGGAGAAGGTTTAACACAAAAAATAGGAGAAACGGCAACGACGGTGACTGCTCTTTTGTTAGGAGCCCTTCCATAGAGCGATCTAGATTATAGTGAGCGCGCGAAATCTACAGCAGTCTATAGCCACGCGCGCAAAGTTTAAGATTTTTAGCAGGTGGATTTGGGATTTCGCTAGGTCGTTGCTTTCAGGGCTTCTTGAAAAAGTTTCTTTACTACGGCGACTCTTGACTTTTGTGAGAGAATGTCTTTCGTCGTGAAGTCTAACGCCTCTTCTGGACACCACTCCACGCACTTTGGTTCACCATCACAGAGATTGCAGATGTACACTACTCTTGTTTCTGGATGCAGTTGGACGGCGCCGTAGTCGCAAGCTTCGATGCACCAGCCGCAGCCGTTGCATTTGTCCTCGTCGATTATGATTGTGCCTGTTTCCTCAGATTGCTCAAGCGCGTCTCGTGGGCATGCAGCCACGCATGGAGCGTCTTCGCAGAGCCTGCATGCAACTGCTAGGTTGACGAAGGGGTTCAGGCGTACGACACGTATTCGAGCCTTTGTTGGATTGTAGGTTTTCTCCTGCTCCATTGAACATGCGTATTCGCAAACACAGCAGCCTACGCATTTAGCTGGGTCTCCAGAGACAAACTTCTTTTCATGAATTTTGGGCATGGTTATTTCCCTCCTTTCCCTTTCTTCTTTGGAGCCTTTGACCTGATCTTATTCTCTACGATTGAAACGAGATCGTCCAAGCCCAGTTCTTTGAGTTTCTCAATGGTGGGAATTCCTTTCTTGGTCCATCCTCGTACTTCGTAGTAGTCATCTAAGCCTATGTCGAACTCTTTTTGGTTGACGTAAGCTCCCTTTGCAATTCCTTCATCGGGAACTGGTACGTTCATTATTTTTGGTGGTAAATTGTCATATTCTCTTGTTCCCTTGCCTTCTCTGATGTTGATGACTCGCGCTAGGTTGTTTATTCTTTCACCAGCTTGTATAAGCTCTTCAGGGGTCATTTCGATACCTGTGGCTAAGGTGTAGTATTTTGCCATTTCGTCGATTCCCTCGTAGAATACACCCCTTGAGAACTTGCACAGAATAAGCGAGTCGACAACATTGTATAGGTCTTCACCGTCCATGACTAGCTTTCCTCGACCCTTCTCTATTTTGAACCGATCAACTTTTCCCTTTACATCGGGTGAGTAGGCTCCAGATCGAAGATGACAAGCTCCACGGAAGGAAACCGAAAATCCCAAGGCAGCGGTTTTCAATGTTCTGAGGGCGTAGCCCGGGAGTTCCAATCCTTTGATATGATTCGCGTATTTCACTGCGCCTTTGCCAATTTTTTCTGCAGCCCTCATGGTTCCCTCTGCAAGTACGTCTCCTAGCCATCCTTTTCGGGAGCCCATTCTCTTGACTGCCTCTACTAGGGCTTCGGCGTTTCCAAAGCGAAGATCTAAACCGTCAGTATCCTTCTTGGTTAGAATTCCGTTCTCGTAACAGTCCATGGCAAAACCTACGATTACGCCGGTGGATATACCGTCCATGCCGTAAAGGTCGCATTGGTAGATTGCTTCGATGATAGCATCTAGACGGTCGACACCACAGTTTGGTCCGAGTGCCCATAAACATTCGAATTCCACCCTCGCAGTGGCTCCTTTGAATGGTCCTTCGGGAACTACTCCAATGTGGTCGCAACGCATGCCGCACGTCGCGCAGCCAATGATTTTCTTGATGTAACGCTCGTTCAAGTATTCCCCGCTAACTTTTTCGGCGCCTTCGAAGGTGACTTGACTGAAATTTCGTGTAGGTAAGGCTGCTAAGGCGTTGAGGACAAGAACGTTTTCTGGGGTTCCTAGAGTTCTATATTTTCGTGTAGCCGGTCCTTTCATGCGCTCATGAATTATCCTTACAAATTCGGTGAACTCTTCGGGATTTGCAACGTTCACATCGTTTGTTCCACGAACAGCAACAGCCTTTAGATTTTTGGACCCCATTACAGCGCCCATACCGGTTCTTCCAATAGCTCTGAACTCGTCATTTATGATGGAAGCAATTCGAACAAGTTTTTCTCCGGCTTCACCAATCGCGGAAACACGGATGTAGAAATCACCCAAGTCTTCTCTGATAGCTACCTCTGTTTCGTAGGGTGACTTCCCTATCAGATTCTGGGCATCCATCAGTTGAATTGAGTCGTCGTCAATCCAAGCATACACAGGTTTGTCAGATTTACCTGCAAAAATGACTGCGTCGTAGCCAGCTCGTTTCAATTCTGCTCCGAAGAACCCGTGAGCTTTGGATTCAGCTATTCCTTCAGTCAGAGGTGATTTCGAAACTACTGCGTAGCTGTTCCCTGCTGAGGGCGCCATAGTCCCACTAAGAGGACCCGTGGCAAATACTAGAGGGTTTCTAGGATTAAAAGCGTCGACACCGCCCTTGGAGTAGTCCAGAAACAGACGCATTCCAAGTCCTATGCCGCCCAGATATTTCTTGGCCATCTGTTCCTTCAAGGGTTCGACTTCAGTCTTTCCAGTTGCTAAGTCTACGCGCAATATTTGTTTGGCGTAACTCAATCTTAACTCCTCCAATAATCACATTCAATGATTGAAGAGAAGTATGAGATAAGAATAGATAAATATTAATCTTTGTCTCTGAACCCGAATATGAACTCTACTAAATTCTCTCCTCTATCCTATCGGTTCTTTTGACATAATCATTTCCATACCTCACATCTCGTGTCAGAATCTTCATGTATACATAGAGCTCATCTAGAACGCTTAGGGAAACTGTTCGAACGCACACATAATCAATAAATATTATTCTTCCTTCAGAATACTAATGAAAGTCTGTAACTTTGAGAAAATGGTTAGCTCTTGCTGGTGGATTAGTTGAAAGTCAAGGTTCAATATTTTGGTTTCATTAAGAATATGTTGAAAAAGAGTGAAGAGGAATTCGAGCTTAGTGAAGGTGCTTCCCTTTCTGATTTATTGAGTAGAATCGCTGGAATTTATGGAGAAGCTTTCAGAAAGGAGGTATACGAGCCTGGGTTAAAGGATGTCAAGACCGGATTTGTGGTTACTGTTAACGGGGTTTTGATGGGCCAGCTCCATGACGTTGACACCAAGTTAAGTGAAGGTGACAATGTTATTTTGATGACCCTTATGAGTGGAGGTTAGCTTCCTCCTCAGTATCCCTTCTAAACCTCCAAGCGTATCTCCATTTTCGTCAGGTTATTGCATCCGGTCTTTGTTACTTCTACGATGTCTTCTATTCTTAATCCGCCGATATCAGGGTCATAGAGTCCCGGTTCAACCGTTACGATGTTATGTTCTTCTAGGTGAAACTTGTAGAATTCACTCATCCTAGGGCTTTCATGTATGTCAAGGCCAACTCCGTGACCTAAGCTGTGGGTTAGACCTCTAATAATCGGTTTTCCTCCCCTTGTGGTTTCGTAGCCTGCTCGCTCCAACGTGTCGCAGCACACATT
>CP070791.1:867768-879275 GCA_020346825.1 Candidatus Bathyarchaeota archaeon | reverse complement strand
ACCAATCGTCCCACGCAAAGAACTAACTTCTCGCCCCATCCAACTCCATAACGCGCCCTAATTGCTCCTCTATCAACGGATGCATAATACTTTACAACATCAATCGCGTTTGGAATCACATCAACCTTGTCCCAAGGTAGGTGGAAGTGATCACAATTTTCCCTTTTCATGGAATGACTAGTGACCACAACTCTACTCGCTTCATACGCTGCCCACCACTCTATTCCGTCAATAGAGAGAGAATCGGCGCTATGAAGGCCCTGTGCTCTACCAACTTCAGTACTATGGACCGTGAGAACCAGTGGCTTTTTCATATGGTGCTTGAAGGAAATGCCCGAGAAAGCTGTTAGCCAGTCATGAATATGCAGAACATCAAATTCAACTTGTCGGCTAATATCTGCCATCCTTTTTTCAAGAAAATGGTTGAACAATAGAATCCATGTGAGAAAATTGGGATGCCCCAACTCTGTCGCGGTGCGATAAACCTTGACTCCGTCTATCTCTTCGTAGTTTGGGGAACCCGGAAAGTCCAGTGTGACAACATGTACGTCATGACCATTGTAAGCGAGAGCCTTAGCTAGACCTTCGCAGTGACGAGCGATTCCACCTACTACTCGAGGTGGGAATTCCCAACTAAGCATACATATCTTCATTCAGGCACCCCAGCTCCCTCTGCGTGCGCGCGCAATTTTGTGATTTGCCTTCACTTCCATATAACATATTCCGAGTTGTAATGGTGGTAAATAATCTATATTGAACATAAACATACCTGAACAATCTCTTGTACTGAATATGATGCACGCGCGTCAAAACGAGATTCATTTTGTTCGCAACGCTGCAAGAGCTTTAAGGTCCTCTATGGTAACATTGTAGGAACTTTCCTGTCCAGCATGTTTTCTGCTCTCCTCATAAAGCTCATCTTCGTACCTAAATACGTCATGGACAGTACTTTCTAGATCATTAACTCCAGGTGTCTGAACTTCTTCTGGAGAAAAGTATTTGGAAAGCATTTTCATCCAACCACCCGGGGAAATGATATCTACGGTTTTCGTCCGTGGATAGCTCCAATAATAACCGAGGACGGCTTTCTTAGGAACTTCTGGAAAGTCCTTTGTCAACCGGTTGAGTTGTTGGTCCAAGATTCTCAAGGAAGATCTATCTGTGAAAGTAACCCAGCAGCTCAGAAGCCTAGCTCGTAGGGCCAATGTGGGACAGAGACCCCAAAAAATGTTGATAGAATATCCTCTGCACTCTCCACCATCCGCTGTGTGTTTTTGATGCATCGCGTGGGCTGCAAGAGTGTTGAACCCGGACGGATGTGCATGTTCCAGGTATAGCACGTCGTAACTTCTCTGTTTGCAGTATTTTAGCACAGCCTCTTTGAGTTCTGGTTCTACGCCCCATTCAGACTCGGGTCTCCGCACAAGTTCATAATCTGAGAGATTCCAACCGCCTTGATGATCGGTTCCCTCTAACGCTAGAAACCGGTTCAACCGTTCAGAGCCCTTTAAGTATTCTTTTGGTGCAATTTCTCCTAGGCCTCCAACTTGTAGGTAAGTGTGACTCCCTAAACGATATTTGATCCATGGATAGGTTACATTAACAAAAATCAACGTGCCTCTGGGCTTGAGATACCTTTGGATAAACTCCTTGTAGACCGGCGGGATTTCTTTGAATTTTGATCGAACATGAGCGTATACTCCTAGGTCCATTCGGTCGTGAACAGGGTCAACAAGACAGCAAACCGAACTCCACGGGTATCTGTTCGTCCAACGTTTTCCCACGAACTTTGCTATCTTGGCGTATGGTTCAAGATTGTCCCTGCTCATAGACTCTGATTCAATTGTTACTGGAACTCGAAATTGGGAGCAGAGATAAGGTATTCCCATAGCAGTGGCTAGGTTCACGATTCCGCCGTTCGGAGCGCCAAAAAGTATAGCGTCAAACCTGCGGTCTTCGACAAAATCTTCGTATATTCCAGTGATCTTTTGACATTGTTCATTCAAGTCAAGGTTCAAAGCTTCTTTAGGTGTGTATGTTCTAA
The DNA here is from genome assembly GCA_020346825.1 of Candidatus Bathyarchaeota archaeon. GTDB lineage: Archaea > Thermoproteota > Bathyarchaeia > Bathyarchaeales > Bathyarchaeaceae. The sequence goes on along the minus strand of CP070791.1, from coordinate 877,231 downwards.
ATTCTACAAAACGTGGAGGAGGTGCAGGAAGATATGGATATACCTTCTTCTTCAAGAAGGCCGCAACTGTATTGGCGGCATAGATGTATGCGCCGCCAATAGTTGGTGCAACTGTCAATTCCTCCTTCAAGTTGTCTTGAGCCTCCGGCGATGCTTGGTTCTAACTGAAGTCCCTTCAGTGATTCCTTTTAGTTCTTTTATCCTTCTTTCCATTGTGGCAAGAAGTCTTTTGCGTAAGGCTTTTCCCCTTAATCTTTTCTTGGATATGTTTGTTAGTTCGTTAGATAATTTGATGTCGCCGACTACTTGGCGAAGCCAGCGTTCGAAGTCCCCCTTTTCTATGTGAAATCGAATGGAACTCGTGTCAACGGTTTTGAGGGTTGCATAGAATTCTTCTAGGCTATGAACTGTTAGGCCGGAGGGTCGCGCAAACTCGTAGAAGAAGGTAAAACCTTTTCCGATTGGAAGTCGTCGAAGCATTCTCTTTGCGGTCAGTTCGGGTTTTTCTAGTTCTACAAGAATTCTAGCTTCAAGATCGGAAAGAATTCTTGAATAGACCGCGAAAGCTTCGACGGGGCTCCCCATGGGGTTGAAGTAGCTGTGCACGTCCCCTGGCCCCCCTCCTTTTATGCTCATGTAATAGAGGTTATCACTCATCTGGAGATATCGCCATAAGCGGATTAGGTCCTCATCTCCAGTTCCCTTCACTGACTTTTCTAGCTCTTTCAGAGATTCATAGCAAACTGTTTGCATGGGATTGTTAATCCACGCTGATGGATCTCGTTCAAGATCAGCCCAAGAAATGGTGTTGTATTCATGAACGTCGATTTCACCTATTGGGGCATGTCTGCACGCAACTTCAGAAGGAGTGCGCCACCATAAATGGTCCCATTTGTTCACTTCGCCAGGCAACCATTCCAAGAATTCGTGGATTCCACTTTCTGGCCAATGGTGCTCTCCGAAGGTTTCATAATCAACAAAAAGAACAACGACCTGTCCGGATGCTGCTGCCAGCCAACTGGCGTACTTGCTTGCGTTTAGCGGCCACTCTTCCCACAAAGTTGAAGAGAAGCGAAACCCCATATCGTCGGAGAGGCTATAGTTGCGAAGCAGAACGCGAAGATTCGAGTCTTTGGCCTTATACACGTAGTTGGGGCTTCTCCACCGGAGAATCCTCTCAACGCCTTCTGTTACTGTGGCCTTGTAGCCCATCCCCTCCATAGTTTTTGCGATCGCATTGTTGTATAAACATTCTGTATTCTCGACGACTCGAGGTTCATAATTGAACAGGTCTCTAATGAGTTGATGGTGGAGTTCAATCTGCTCTACGAACTCCGTTCTGTCTGTTCCGTGGAGGCTTGCTAATGAATGATAATACGGCTCATCTAAGAATTCGACACAACCGGATTCGCTGAGTTGTTTGAAGGATTCTAGAAGATCGGGGCTCCAACGTTCACATTGCTCGATGAAAACTCCGGATATTCCGTAAGCCACCTTGAACTTTTTTTGTTCCCTTTTGTATCTGTCAATCTGTTCTAAGATGATGGAGTTTGCGGGAAAGTAACATTTCTCGGCAGCCCTTACAAGAACGTGGCGATTCAATTTGTGGTCAAAATAGAGGCTAAAAAGGTCTTTTTTTGTCACTTTTCCTAGAGCCATCAGGTCCGAATGGAACTTTCGATTTAACCTAAACGGTTGATGAACCTCAAACATGAGGCAAATGTCGGTCATTTTTGATCACTGATATGCAAGGCTCGATTGAATATTAATTTCGCAAAGCAAGTTGTATCTTATCCTTTTATAATTTCTTATCTTCTGCTAACTGAGATCCTAAAGCTTCTCCTTCGTATGGAGGCCTTTTCAATGCAACGTCTTCAACGAAAGCTCTCAACGGTTCTGCCACGCTCCAAGCCTGAGCAATACAGCCCCTGGACGAGTGCGGGTGGTTTCCATCGAATATTTCGCTTATTGTTCCAAGGCCAGCTTTCAATATTTCTTCTTGGAAGAGAGGCTGTAAAAAGTTCTTGAAAGCGAAGTTTCTCCAGCTTTCCTCATAGTCCTTAGCTTTCAGAAAGGCTGTCGTGAAAGGTCCTATAAGCCACGCCCAAACCGTCCCATTGTGGTATGCTTTGCCACGATGATTCCAGCCACCAACATACTCTCCAATATAACGTGGATCATCGCCGAGCAAAGTCTTCAATCCGTAAGTCCCCCACAGTTTTTTCCAGACTATTCCAACGATTTCTTCTCTCTTCGGTTTGTCAAGCATGGAGAAGTCCAAGGCAGCAGCAATCACTTGATTTGGCCTCAACGATGAATCAATCTGTTTCTCATGCACTGTGTCGAAAAGAAATCTCTTCTCAGAGTTCCAAAACTTTTCATTGAAGCTCTTAGAAGCCTTTTTGGCTATGCTGGAGTACTTCTCTCGTTCCTCTTCTTGGTTAAAACGTTCTGCCAGGAGTCCCATAGTTTTTAAGGCGTTATACCATAGAGCTTGAATTTCAACAGCCTTTCCATCTCTAGGTGTAACAAACTGGTCACTTGCCGTAGCATCCATCCAGGTTATTTGGGGGCCGTGGGCGATTAGACCATCGTCTTCCATGTGTATGCCGTATATAGTTCCTTGGACATGCTTCTCGATGATGATCTTTAGAGTGTCCCACAATTCTCTTTGGACAAAATCAAAGTCGCCAGTATATTTGACGAATTGAAGAACTGCATTGAAGAACCAGAGAGTAGCGTCCACAGTGTTGTAGATTGGCGTGTCTCCAGCTCTATCTGGAAATCGATTAGGAATGATGCCGTTATGACAATAATGTGTGAACGTCAACAAGATTTCTTTTGCATCTTCAAATCTTCCGGTAACAAGCGTCAGTCCTGGCAGGGAAATCAGGGAGTCTCTTCCCCAGTCTTCAAACCAATGATAACCCGCGATCACTGATTTCTTCTTTGTTGACTTTCTATCCACGAGGAAGGAATCCGTTGCTTGGATGAGCCACCTTAGCCAATCATTGATTTCGAGATCAACATAGCGTTCCTGGAATCTTGTCAACAAGCTTTTTCGACGTTCCAGTTCTTGACCAAATAGAATATCGCCGTCTTCTAATCTTCTGTGGATGGAAGAAAAAAGATTTTGAGCTTCCTCCTCGCTTTTGCCAGCTGTTGCAAGGACATGAAATCTCTTTTTCTCTTTGGGAGCAACATGAAATTCAAACCATCCAGGTCGAAAACAATCATCCATGCAACTTTCTCCTCGAGAGGCATCTACCCTGAAGTATATCTTTTCAACCCAGTTGCCTCCTTGGACAAACCCCTCTCCATTGTCTGAGGACAATATCAGAGTTGAGAGTGGATCTGATGGCTGAACAATTATCCCTTGTTCGAAACGCTTCTGAACAAAACTCCAAGCCAAGTTGTCCTTGTTGGTTACATTATGAAAGTGCCTCGAGTTTATCAACGGAGAACTGCGGATGGACACCTTTTTTTCACGCGGATTAAAAGCTTCATAGGCAATTATGACTGCATTTTTCTTGTAGGGCATGAAGATCTTTTTCTGAACGTGGACTCGCTGCGTAATGTATCTGTAGGTTGGGAATGGATTAAGTGAGAAGTCAAGGAGAAAACGGTAGCCTGCAGGGTTTATATCCTGTCGAAACTCGTTTGACCCGAGCAAGTAGGTTTCATTTCCAATACTTATTTCCTCATCAAGCTTGGTTAACAGAACCCATCGATCTACTGGTGGGTTAAAGGCAGCAACCAAGAGACCGTGATATTTTCGAGTGTTGATTCCAAGAGAAGTTGAGGAGGCATATCCGCCTATGCCATTTGTTAAGATCCATTCTTTTCGAAGAGCTTCATCCGGTATTGAAAGACCGCTTTTTTCAAGACGTATTATCGGTAAATCCATTAATATCTTCATCCAGCGTCTAAAGCATTAGCTTAGCAACGTTTTTTCCAGTACTTACACCAAAGAAGTTAGCGACTGGGCTGCATTTTGTCCGCAACAGTAAAGCATGTGGAGCTTCCAGCTGGAGCTCTGTAAGAGTCTCGGCGTATCCCATGCCTTTTGCCACTACAAAGTCAGCTGAGTTGTAAACGCTAAGGAACTCCTTCGAACATTCGTTGGAAACAAAACCAACCGTGTCCGTGCCTGTAGTAGTTATTTCATCAGCCACTACATGCATTCCTACGTATTCTGCGTCTTTCAAGGTAGCGTCGTTAAGTACTGGACCACCTTTGACCGCTACTACAATATGTGGCCCCATTTTTTTCAGCTCTTGAACAAGTAGAGTATCAAAAGCTATCTCCCCCGCATTGTCGGCCAAATAAAGAATATTTTTTGCTTCCTTGGCTTCTTTAAATATTTGAGAAATCTCATCGATGGCTAAATCCTCTTCAGCCTCTTGAATAAGCTTCCTGAGGTCTGTGAACTTGAAGGGATTATCTGGAATGTCAAATTCTATGATGTTGCCGACAATTGAGCAAAGACACGCTTTTCTGAATCTCAGCTCTGTTGAGGCCTCGTTTGAAACCAGTTTTCTCGCCAGCGGAAGAACTTCCAAAGCCTTTTGATTGCTGATATGCTTACTTTGCGCGTAAGGATCAGGGATGCCAGTTACTCTTCGTACGAGCCTATCTCTCTTTGTGCCCAAGTACGCAGGATTTGCTGTTGATCTGAATTCTTCCGCTAGGAAATGCAGTAGGGAGGACATTGCTTTGAATTGGAGGGATGGATCGTTTGTAGCTTTTTGAATTTCCATATAGCCACGATGGAGAATACAAGAAGCGCATCTAATTTCAACCTTCAACCGTCAATCCCCTAGATTTATGTTACAGATTCTGCAAACTCCATTAGCACTTCATACGGCTCTTTCGCTTTCACAATACCGCTAGCCACCAAAATCCCTTCGGTTCCAAGCCTTAGGGCTGCAGCTACATCCTCGCCCCTTGTTATTCCAGCTCCACAAAGAATCACCACGTCAGGGTTTATACGCTTAACTTGATCAACCGTGCCTGAGACTACCTCAGGCTTGGCCTTGGAGACAGGAATTCCTGTTCCAATCAATTCAGGAGGCTCCACAGCAATCATATTAGGATTAAGCGCGGCTGCTGCAGAGCCTACAATGGCATTGTTAGCGCACACCACTGAAAGCAAGCCGGATTCCCGCGCTCTTCTAACTGTGGTGTCGATGTCGACAAGTTTCAATCTTCTTTCTGAGTGGTTGATCAGAGTTCCTATTGCTCCCGCCTCTCTGACTGCCTCCGGAAGAATATGACCTGTAAAGCTACCGGCTGCTATTGGGTCAATATGTTGAGCAAAAACTGGAATCGATACGGTGCTAGAAATGGACACTATGTCTACAAATTGGGGTGCTAAACCTATACAAACTTCAGTTTCCAAGCTAATTCTTTCAGCAATCTCAGCCAGTCTTACAGCGTTTCTACCTGTGGCTTCAGAATACGTTTTGAAGTTCACAAGAATGAAGGGAGTACGAACTTTGGTCAACCTGACCCTCCGCTTATAGCGTATGTCACAAGAATTAAAAGGCTTTGTTTCAGATTTGGAACAAGATCTCAAAATCCATGCTGTAGAAAAAAAGCTAATTATGGATCGGTTCGAACCTGTCTAAGGCTTTACCTACAAACTCGAGCCCTTCACGCAACTCCTCTGTCCCCCATCCGAACCCAATTCTGAAGTGATTTTCAATATCAAAACATTTCCCTGGCGCCACGAATACCTTGTACTTCTCTGCCAACAACCTACACAACTCAATTGAAGTAGTATTTCTGTAGAACCTTGGAAACGCAACAAGTCCTCCTTTTGGTGGAATCCAATCGACATCATCACGTTTTTCCACCCATCTCGTCGTCGCTTCAAGGTTGGTTCCTGCAATTCTTTCTGCTCGTGTTACGAGTTCAACTTTCCTGTTTAAGGCGAGTTTTGCAAGATATTCACTTAGTGTTGAATCACAGATTGTTGTGTAGCTTCTTATCTCCTTAGCAATGTCGATAATAGCCTTGTTGGCAACCATCCATCCTATTCTAAGACCTGGCAGACCGTGGAGTTTTGACAGACTTGAAGTGCTGATGGCGCGATTGCTGAGGGTTGCAACGGGTGGTAACGGTTTGTGGGTGAACGAAAGTTCGCGATAGATTTCATCGGAGAGCAGGTAGATGTTTTGGTCTTCAACGATTTCAATAATGCCTTTCAGCGTTTCCAGCGTTATAACCGACCCTGTGGGATTGTTGGGGTGGCTGATGACGATGAGTCTCGTTTTTGATGTGACCATCTCGTTGAGTTTATCAACGTTAAATTTGTAGTTATCCTCATATCTGAGTTTAAGCAACTGTACCTTCCCGCCCAAAGCCCTAGGTACCTCGTATAATTGCTGATAGTTTGGGTGTTCAACAATAACATGGTCTCCCGGTTGCACCAAAGATGTGAGTGCAACAAAATTTGCTTCTATGCAACCAGTTGTCACTAGAATTTGATCTGGGGACAAACTTGGATAGTCTTTTGCAATGAGCGTGCGTAGCTCCAAGTCTCCGAGCATATAGCTGTAATACAATTTCAAATCACTAAGGTCGGCGTCAAACCAGCTGAAATCAATCGGCAAGATTCCGCTTTCTGAAATGTTAATCTTACATTGAAGCTCGTACTCTGCAAACCAATCCTCCAGAGAAAAGGGCTTAAACTTCAAGTATTGTTTCCTCAGCAGGTAGATAAAAGATGATAGGCTATTTAACGAGTTCTAATTTCTTTCTTCGATCATTATTGCTGAGAGTAAGCTACCTTATTTGTTCAAAGCAAATTTTACAGATGGAGAAGTGTTGAAAGGATGCAGGTCATTGGGATGCCAACAAACTATTTTTCTTTTGGTGAAATAGGCACGTAATAGTGTTCTCCGATTCTCTTCTGGTGTCTGTCCAGCTTGGATCCTTCTTTGTTCACTCTCGGTCTTTTTGTTGCGAGATCTCTTCGGAAGGTGATTTCCATATCTTTGAGGAAGGTATTCATGCCTTTTCGAAGGTTTGTAGGCGGGTTGGCAACACCATAAACGCCCGGTTCCCCAGCGAAGATCATCAGGCGGTCAGCGATGAAATCCTGTGTTACTACGTCGTGTTCTACTACAAAAGCTGTTACGTTTCGGTTTTCAACTACCCGCCGGATGGTTCGAGCCATAGAAAGCCTCTCCTCAACATCTAGGTAGGCACTTGGTTCGTCGAGAAGATACATCTCCGCTTTTCGAGCAAGGCAAGCAGCGATGGCGACTTTTTGAAGTTCTCCTCCGCTGAGCTCCGTTACGTCTCGGTCTAGGATGGATTGCACTTTGAGGGGTTGCAGGATTTGGCTTTGAAACCAACTGGTCTCAAAATCTTCTTCGGCTATGTCTTTTAGTAGTTCTTCAACTGTTCCTCCATATTCCGCCGAGATATATTGGGGTTTGTAGCTTACGGCTAGTCCATATTGTGTGGATGCTTCCCCTGAATCTGCTTCCTCGGTTCCTGCAAGGAGCTTTATGAATGTGGTTTTTCCAATTCCGTTAGGTCCTAATATTCCAATGACTTCGCTTTGCTTGGCCTCTCCAGGCACTGCTGACAAGGTGAAATCGTCGTAAGCTTTTTTCATCCCGTTCCATCTCAGTAATGTTTCTCCGGCCGTCAAGCTGGTGGTTGGAGGCTTCACATGAAAGAGTATTGGGTCTTTTCTGAAGCGAACGTTTTCGTCTGGAATAAAACCTTGCAGATAGATGTTGATTCCAACTCTCACTCCGTGTACGTGGGAGACAATTCCGTAAACTCCAGGAGTCCCATAGAAAACACAGATTTGATCGGACAAGTAATCGAGGATTGCGAGGTCGTGCTCTGCAACGATCACTGTTTTTTCTTCTTTCCTAAGACTTCGAATGACCCTAGCGGCTTGAAGACGCTGTTTTACATCCAAGTAGCTGGAGGGTTCATCAAAAAGGTAAACGTCTGCTTCTCGGCAAATCGTGGCTGCGATGGCAACCGTCTGGAGTTCTCCTCCGCTCAAAACTTCTAAAGCGCGGTTCCAAACGTTTTTTAGTTGAAGTTGCTCAGTTAAAATCCTCAATTTGTCTCGTTCGTCAACCTTTTCGAGAAGGTCCCCAACTTTGCCTGAAATTACGCGGGGTATTTTGTCCACATATTGCGGTTTGTGCACGACCTTCAGGCTATCGTCACTCAGTTTCTGAAAGTATTCTTGAAGTGTTGAACCTCGAAAATGTTGAATAAGCTGTTGCCAATCAGATGATTTCCTATAGTCTCCTAAGTTCAATTTGATTTCTCCAGAAAGGATCTTCAAGGCGGTGGTTTTTCCGATGCCGTTTTGACCTAGGAGTCCAAGAACCACTCCTGAAGAAGGTGTTGGGAGACGGAAAAGCTTGAAGGTGTTTGGGCCAAACCTATGAGTGCATTCCTCTTCCAGTTCGTCTGGCAAATTGACAATTGAGAGGGCATCGAAAGGACACTTTTTTACGCAGATGCCGCATCCAACGCAAAGGGTTTCAACAATTAACGGCATGTTGTTTTCGAAGTAGATGGCTTCTATCTTGTTTCTTACTGGGGGGCAAAAGCGATAACAAGGTCTCCCGCAACGCTTCGATTTACATCGATCTCCTTCGAGAACAGCAATTCTCACCATGTTTTTCTATGCACCTATCGGATGTAAGATTGGTGATGGAGAATAATAAACCTAGATCTTTTAACAAAGCAAGAACGGGGTCAAGAACGGTACAAAAAGGCAAGGGATGTGCAACTACTCTGGGAAAGCTACCATTCTTCTTCCTCTTCTTCCCAGTCCTCCTCTTCCGTTCTTTTCACCCCCTTTGCTATGTTCCTTTCCCTACATTTCTAGTTCGATCTTCTGATCTTTTTTAAAGATTTCTGCATGAGGGTTGTAAATGCCTTTTTTTCGCAACTCCCAGTTATGTCAAAAGGGATAAATAAGATGTTTCGCGTTCAATTATTCGGGATGATGTGAGGCGACGGTTGGAGCACTTGCTGTGACTTTGCCACTAGCCTGCGCTGACCCAAAGAGACTTAATATCCTATTTCATATCTCGAATTGACGAAAACATGAGGATCCTTAAGGCGACCAGAAATAACATTTTGGCTACTTCAAAGATTGTCGGTAGGGGAGGACTGGTTGTTTATCCAACTGAGACAGTGTACGGACTTGGATGCGATCCTTTTAACATCAAAGCGGTGAAACATGTCTTCAAAGTTAAGGGCGAAAGAAGAAAGCCCTTACCGATATTGGCTTCAAACATCAGTCATGTTGAGCGAATAGCTTACATATCACAAGAGGCGAAAAGAATCGCAGGAGAGTTTTGGCCTGGACCTCTTACGCTAATCTTTCCCAAGAAGAATGTTCTTACAAATACGGTTACCTGCAACTTGGATTCTGTAGGTGTCAGAGTACCGAAACATGATGTAGCAC
>CP070791.1:854029-867668 GCA_020346825.1 Candidatus Bathyarchaeota archaeon | reverse complement strand
GCACAAGGATCCTCTTTTCCCGATTCCGCCACCAAAGGCCGACGCGATCTTCGGTTCCAAAGGTTTCTTTTCGTTCCAAAAGTCTTGCATTGCTAGCAGGACGCTTTGGGCACAATTGTATCCTTGCCTAGAAAGTAATCCACCCTTTTCGGGGTAAATTCTTTTGCGATTCATTGAGGATTCACCTGCGCGCGCATATCTATTTCTATTTTGGCAATTCCGCACGAGCAAGACAATACATTGATCCAATCATGAATAATATAGTTGCCACAAAACCTATATTCTCATTAGTCTTCCATACTTTGGAAATGACCAGCGAACAAAAGGCTGCTACTTCAAGGATGTAACCAAGCTTGTGAAAAAATCCCATTTTTCTACCTCTTATATACACGAATATACTCGTGCAAAAGCGAATAAAGTCTTTATCACAAAGGAAAGACGCCTGCTATGCGCGCGGGATAGAAGACTGCACTTCAAAGCTTTTTAGTTACAGATGTCCTTATTACAGGATAGCAGACAGTTGCAAAGAATGCTTGAAAGAAGGAATAGGTTTGAAACCAGAGGAATTAGAGACAATGGTGACAACATTGCGTGAACTTAGCTTGAGCTACAACGAGACGACAAAACTAATGAGTGAAGCTGCAAAAGACGTAAAGTCTCTCAGATCCTTGTGGGGTAAACCTAACGCGGGAGGACAGAAAAGCTCTCGGCTTATCAAACTGGGGGTATCTCTGATCGCTTTTCCAATACCCACAATTGGCATAAAGAAAAGCTTAGGGGCTATTCTGATAGCTGCTGGTTTGGTCCAAGAAAGAATGAAACATTTGCACGTAGCGGATGTCTACAGTACTTTCCAAGATGTAAGCAGGGAAATACAGAAGCTTCAGAAATCTGTTTGATTCTTCTGCTCTCCCTTAGCGCACGCGCACATAACAAAACGGAACACTAAAGAGGCACTCATAAAGAATGACAGAGGCAAACTTCCAAGAAACGTCAGCACCTACCTCGACATCCTCAAGACAAGCAGAAAACGGTAAACCAACCCCATCAAATCTCACCACTCAACCAAAACATCCCAAACATCTTCGGATTCATCGCTCATATTTGGATCCTAATAAAACAGGTATGTTGGGAACAGCCCAATTCTTAAAATCCGCAACATGAGGTCTGATTAGAACAATTAAATATGAATGCGCTTTTTTCTGTCACTCTCTCTTTTGATCAGGCAATGTTTTTTAGTTGTTGTGGTTGTAGCAAATTGAGATTCGCGAGTTGTTTTGTGGGGGAAAAAGAAGATCATTGTTGTGGAAGGTATAATTAGTTTGAAGGGTATTTGGATGTAGAAAGAGGTTCTACGCGGGGGTGAAGCTGTATGTTGGACAATTTGGTTGACATTCTGGTTTTGAGTTCCTTGGCTGGTTTGGCGACAGGTTTTGGTGGGTTGGTTGTTGTGGTCTTGGAGCCTGGGAAGAGGGCGTTGGGTTTTTTGATGGGTTTGGCAGCGGGAATCATGATTACTTTCTCTTTCTTAGAGTTGATGTCGGAAGCGTTGAAGATTTCCGGGTTGTTTTTGGCAGCCTCAAGTTTTGCTTTGGGTTCTCTGTTGATGTTTTCCTTGGACTTTCTCTTGCCCCACACCTATTTTGCTGTTGATGAGCGGGGTGTGATATCGGGTAAGGTTGTCAAGTCCAGTGTTTTGATTGCTATTGGTATTTCTCTTCACAATTTTCCTGAAGGCGTTGCGGTGGCTTCAGGTTACTCGTACCTGCCTAGACTTGGTTTGGTGATGGCAATTGCTGTTGCCCTTCACAACATCCCGGAGGGAATGGCGATATCAATCCCTATCTATAAGGCGGGCAGTTCCAAGCTTGCGGCTTTCAGGTTGGCTCTTGTTTCAGGGTTGGTGGAACCGTTGGGGGCTTTCTTTGCGTCACTATTTCTGGAGAGTTTCCAAGAGCTGGTGCCCATTGGCTTGGCTTTCGCCGGGGGTGTGATGGTTCTAGTCACGTTGGACGAGTTAATTCCGGTTGCACGAGAAAGTGGTCACGAACACTTCACATCCTTTGGAGTAATAATGGGATGCATCGCCACCTTCATGTTGATGGCAGTTATATGGTAAACCAATTCACATTGCATAAACACGTTGACAGAAAGGGGATTTCGTGAAACGGGATGAAACTAATCGGAAATACATGATCGACTTCATCAGTAGGATTTGCTCTGAGATTGGTCCGAGACTTGGCACAACAGAGAACGAAAAAAGAGCAGGATTGGAAACGAAGAAAGAATCAGAAAAGTTCATGCACGCATTTCAGGAGCTCGACCCGATGCGTTCTCTCTCACAATGAGCTCGTGAGTCTCGCGACTTTTGCTCTGATCTGGTTGAATATTCTCTCTGTGTGTCCCCTCGGCAAGAAATACGGGTCTTCAATGTTCCACACAACTATCTTGTCTGCGCACTCCGGACACTTGCTTAAAATGGCCTCCTTGTGCCGTGATTTCATAGCCACGATTATGTCATACTTATCAAGTTGTTTGCTATCTATTCCCTCAGGAAAACCCTTAAGGTACTGTTCTGCTCCAAGTTTTGCCAAGTATTTTCTTGCAGATCCCGCAATTCCATCGGGAACAGCAGGATTTGTTCCAGCCGAGTCCACCTCGATCCCTAGGTTCTGCATCCTCAATAGGGCTTCTGCTACAGGACTTCGAAAAGCGTTACCTGAACACACAAAAAGAACCTTCATCTGGGCCACCTGAGTACATAGTTTCATGTCATGAGTTGGGTCAATGTTTAATAAACTTGCTTACATCTGCTCCGTTTTTTGTGACGTGGAGATGAGACTCGGAGCACATCGGCTCATTTCATTGGTTGTCTTATAACAGTTTTCATTTTTTCTGGTGCTGATCTCCGAGGGTCGCTCAGATATATTTCGTGATGTTTTCCGCATAATTCATGGCCTGTCTCTCTGATGAAATCATGAAGTTTATCGATTGTTGGACCTTCATCAGAATAGGGACCAATATGCATTATCTGGGCTGACAAGCCTTCGTGAAAACTCCCATACCTGATTTCAGAAAGTGCGGATAGGTTTTTCTTTTTCTCAACTTGTTCAAGTGCCTTGCCAACTAGATCTTCTGTTACATATTCTGGTTGCATAATCATCGATGTCCATTTCCATATATCCTTATTTTCCACGCTGAATTGAGTCATGTCATCAGTCCACCATAGACCTTCTAGGGGCAGAACTCTGTAATCCATAGCGGTCCTCTTCTTTATCATGAATTTGAGCGCGTAAGAAACGGCAAATAACACCTCAACCGCATCCTTGTATTCCTTCGCGTTGTTTGGGTCGCCTGCACCGTCTACCATCAAAAAACTCATTTTCGGAACATCAACAATCACAACCTTCTTTGAAGAAGGATTGTACAGGGGTTTTAGTTCTCTCTTGAAGTCGATCTTCATCAAAACATCACTCCTAACTATGTCTTCCTCTCTTTCTATCACTTGTGGAAGAGCTTGAATTTAATTCTGATTGCCTCTGATCGCTAATAATCTTGCGTACGAAGTTAACGAGCGCTAACAGAATCTTGTTTATTCGGGATAGGCGGCACCTGTTATCTTTGCACTTAGAGTTTTAAACCTCCAGGAAAGAATGAAAGGGATATGCTGCATCTATATCCCTAAATGTATCTGAGATGTTAGGCGAAATAATATGTCTACCACCCAATTCCTAAGTTGAGGGTTAGAGATGTCAAAAAAGTTTGTGAAAAAATGGGGAAAAAGAGAATCTAAAGATCTGATAGATCTTATGGACAAAGTTTCAGATGATTTGTCCGCCAGCTTTGAACCGATGAACCAAGACGCCAAGATGATTCTGAAGGATGCGCGTGCTCGCGCACATATAAATGACAAGAACCCAACATAGGACTTTCAGGTTCCCATCACAACCTACGCATATTGACGGTTCTTTTTCTGTGCCTCAATCTTTTCTTTTTCCAGTTGCTCTAGACTTCTCTTTTCCTGACTGACTTTCCACAAGGTCTGTTCTCTCTTCCGCTTCCCGACCAAACCAAAATTCGGTGAAGACAAAAGGGGGATCAATATACTCGCTCCAAGCAAGAAAAGAGCAACCATCCAAACAGGATTCCTTGTCGCGAGACCCACAACAAAGGAAACAACGAGCGAAGCAAACCCAAACAAGAAAAGATGTGCGCGCAGCGACTTTTCTTTGAGCGCGTCAACACATCGTTTGTGACAAACCCAAATTCCCTCAAGGTCTCGGCATTTGTCTATCAAGAGCTGTTCACCGGATTGTGTATCTATTGGTTCTTTGCAGAATAGGCAGATTTCACTGTGCCAAGCCATCAGCTTCCTGATGCAGGAATGGCATGCAGCAGATCCGTCATTGAGCTCTATCAGGGTTGAAGTCTTGATTTCGTTCTTGCAGTATTTGCATGTTGAATTTCTAGGATGCAAAGCAACTCTAAGTTTAGTAGATGCCGCGGTTTTCTATTAATCGTTGCCCTGAAATTGTGGATATGCATTGACTATTTTTTTCTGCTTATGTGTGTAGCGTATTTGTGTTTTCACTCAATCGTTATTGGCTCTCCTTTGGGCTTTTCTTTTTTTGTTTTTGGGATGGTGATCTCGAGGACGCCGTTCTTATAGTTTGACTTTGCTTTTTTCGGATCTATCTTGGTTGGCATCTTCACGTCTTTGTAGTATTTGCGTTGGGATGTATCTACAGAGATTGTTAGGGTGTTTTCTGTTCCGTGAAGCTTGACGTCTTTCTTCTCGACGCCTGGCAGTTCGGCAATGATCTTGACTTCTCCGTCGGTTTCCATTACGTCGACCAAGGGTTCTCGTTGTTCTCTAATGTCAACTTGAGACCTGCCCAATCGAGTATCCGCTTTGATGTTGCCGAACTCTCTGACTTTGGGCTTCCCATCTGGGCCGATTGTCATGCTGTATCCGTAGACAAAGGGTCCCCACCGCTTGACTTTTGTTCCGTCTGGGAGCGTTCGTTCCTGAACGAGGTCTTCAGGAGTTCTCTTGGATAATTCCTCAAATTCTCTTTGCATCATTTCTTCCATATCTTTAAAGAAGTCGTTTATTCCCCTGAAGTCACTCTCAAAGAAGAAGGGTCTGCGCCTCCTAAACCACCGTGACCACCAATCTTTTTCTGACACAGCTTATCACCTCCTCTTTCTTGATTTTACATCTTCTCTTTCAAAACTGCTTTCCAGTTGATTTCGAAGGGTCTTTTGGGCATTGGCCTGCGTCTTCTAGGGTCCAAGGGTTCAAAGGGATCAAAGGGGTTAAGTGGATCGAAAGGTTGGAAGGACCCAAATTCCCCGAAGAATTTGTTGACTGTCACTAGCTTTCACCTCAAAAGAATGTTTCCGTTTCTTCTAAAGCCTCCATTAAATGCCTTAGAACGAGACTCATTAGTATGAACCCACTCTGCCCTGCCTCTGAACAACGATACTTTCCTCTTTCGATCTTTTCCAGGAATCCTCCTTCTGTGAGTTTTCTGGCGTTCTCCCAGACTGTTTTGGGATTCAAACTTAGGTCTCTCATGAAATCAGCGAAGTTCATTGTGCGGTCTTCCTCCTCCATGAGTCGTTTCATCATCCTCAAGCGAGTTTCGTGAGATAAAGCATCGAAGATCTTTGACAATCTTTGACAATCGGATTCGAAAGCGTCAAGTTCACCTTCCAACTGTTCTCTTGACCAATCCGTGGGTGATAGAGGAACTTCAAACAGAACTTCTCCGTTTCGAACTAGTTGCAGCTTCAGTCTCATACCATGCAGCCTCTCTTAATACAGGATAATTACCATTTGGTAATATATAAATATTACTTTTAGGTAATAACTGTCGCGGGTACAGTTATTGAAAACCCAACACAATTGAATCAAGAAAAGGGTTTTGAGAGACTTTAACCAAAATGGCTTTCAATTCGTCTCTGGTTGCATGCTCTGAAAATGAGTTGTTGTCCCCCTTGAATGTAAGCCATTGACCTTCATCTCTTATACATCTATGGCAAATATTTTTTTCACCAAAAACGACGATCATATTTGTCAGGTTCCCGTCTGGAATGTTGTGACTAATAATAGCTGTTTGCCCATTCTCTAAAGTAGGTAACATGCTAGTCCCTTCTATAGTCGCAAATTCATAGCCTTTGACGTAGAAGTAGAAGTGTCCAGCAAAGATCATGGCCTGTGTAACAAAGAATAGAGAGAAACCAATACAGATTAAGCGCTCTCTTACCATATCGTGTCCAGCGTTTTCTCCTTTTCTCAAACTGAGAAGTCGCGATAATCATTAATCTACTTAATTCCAACCTGACGAATGTCTCCAAATTCCTACTATTAGCTGGTCAGACACATCAAAACGCGCGCATGCATATAGGCACTATTCTTGGTGCATTCTTTGGTCAACAAGGGTATGAGGTATCTAGAAAGTCGCAAAATTTTGAGCAAGCAATGTATTGTCCACTCTTCATTTGGGTCTCGAACGCGCGCGCCATTCGATCTATGAATGCAAAAGTAAATGGTAGCCGTAGATCGATCGACTTCTGATCTATTGTTCTGTTTGAAACAACCCAATTAAGAATAGAAGCAAAAGAAAAAAATGGGATTAAAACATTGGCGAAGTATCAGCCCTGGGCCTATCCCGGTCTATCAAACGGGGTAATCCTGAGAAAGACAATACACACAAGCGGTTTTGCAGTGCCCCTCCTATGCATTCGCCTTTCCAGCACCTATATGGTATCCCTCCCGCTAGTTCTACTAACCCTCGTGTATACCGTGGCTGAACTCGCCAGAACCAAGGGCATAAAAGTTCCAGTGTTTTCCACAATAACTCGAAAAGCAGCTGCCCCGAAACTTGAAATCAACTATTTTGTTACCGCTCCCATAACCTTTGCCACGGGAATAATCATTTCACTTCTCATCTTTCCAACCGAAATAGCCTATACTTCCATTGCCATACTCACCCTCGGAGACAGTTTCGCCAGCATCTTCGGCAGAACCTTCGGAAAAACCTCTCTCTTCTTCAACAGAAATAAGAGCCTTGAAGGCACGATTTGCGGATTCAGCTTCGCGTTTTTAGGATCACTCCTATTCACAGGTCCCATACAAGCAATCGTTGCATGTGCAGTTGGAATGTTTGCAGAATGTATCCCATCACCCTTCGACGACAACCTAGTCACACCACTAGTTGCTGGAACGGTCCTTATTCTACTCACCCTATTGTGACCTAAATGCGCATGTGCATCCTGATGTAGAAACGTTTTCTCTTTAGTGCGCATGCAATAGTGTCTAAGTTACTTCGAAGAATTCTCTTTTCGGTGCACCACAGATTGAACATGTTTCAGGAGGTGCGTTTTCGACTGTGTTTCCGCATACTTTGCAAACATAGTAGCTAACATCATTAAGATCTTTGTTTTTCTTCAATGCTTCCTCGGCCTTTTTGAAGAAACCAGCATGAATCTTTTCGACTTTGCTTGCTACGTCAAAACTCCAGCTTGCTTGCTTGTTTTCCTCTTGTCTTGCTGTTTTCACATACTGAGGATACATTTCCTTGAATTCAAAAGTCTCTCCGGATACAGCTGTACTCAAGTTCTCCGTTGTTGTTTTGATCTCTCCCCCAATTTTGAGATGATTGAGAGCATGTATTGTTTCTGCCTCTGCAGCTGCTCTAAAGAGTTTTGCCACTTGCATATAACCCTCTTTCTCAGCTTTCTGGGAAAAAGCTAGGTATCGTCGGTTCGCCTGTGATTCACCCGCAAACGCTTCCTTCAGATTCTCAATTGATTTACTCATCCTAGTCACCATCAAATCAACCTATCTAGACAATTCGATATAAGTTATGTGTAATTCGATATAGACTATCTGCCACACCCATACATGTGAAGCCTACAATTCTGTATGTACACGCCTTTGTAACATCTTATTGCGTGTTTAAAGTAGTGTTCAGGCTATTCAAATCTCTTTAATATGTGGTATCCAAACTTCGTTTTCACAACGGGTGAAATTTGTCCTTTCTGAAGAGCGAAAGCGGCTTTCTCAAATTCTCTGACCATCTTTCCTCTGCCAAAGGTTCCGAGGTCTCCGCCACGTTTCTTTGAGGGACAGAGCGAGACTTCCTTAGCAATATTTGCGAATTTTTCTCTCTTCTTCAATCGCTCCAGAACCGTGTTTGCCTCTTTCTCGGTTTTTACGAGGATATGGGCACAATGAACTTTGTTTGGCATGAAGAGGGATTGCTTCAATTTATTAATAACAGTTTTGTGTGCGTATACTTTGCGTCAATCTTATAGGGTAACTTGCTTAAGGATGGTTGCCAAAATGAAGCTACCCCACATAATCTGCTGATTCTGACTTCGCAAAGGAACTGCATTCGTACTCGCATTTTTGCGTCTGTGAAATCTCTGTTCTAGTTTCTGGACAGAACGTACCAAAAACTAGAATAAAATATGGGTTCGTCCATTGCGGTATATGTGTTAGACTTGCAAAGAGAGATCAAGAATAAAACAGTTGCCTATGGAATTGTCGCGGTCCTCTTAGCGATGCTGCTGACAGCTGGATTCTACTATTCAGGGTTCAACCCTGTACAACCCGGCTTTGCACAGCTTAAGACATTCACAAGCTACGATGAACTCGAAGACTTCCTAAGCCAAAAAATGGAGCAGGCAAAAAATTCTGGCGTACAAAGTCTCAGGTTCCTAGATGGCGACGTCGCTTTTGCTTTAGAAGAGGCCAAAGGCACTTCTGCACCTGGAGCCACACCAGAATATTCAACAACCAATATTCAAGTTGCAGGGGTGGACGAAGCTGATATGATAAAGACGGATGGAGAATACTTGTACATAGTTTCAGGAACCAACATCTACATATTCAAGGCTTACCCATCCGACAAAGCCACATTGCTTTCAAAAATTGAACTTAACGAAACGTACAACGTGCAAGTTTATGTGAACGAAAACAAATTGGCAGTCTTGGGAAGCAGCTACCAATCTTACGATGAAGAAGAAAGGTTCATGCCATACGGTTATGTTGTAGAGACTTTTGTTAGAGTCTACGACATTGAGAACAGGACACAACCTCTTCTGACGAGAACCGTGGTAATCAATGGCACCTCTTCAGGTTCAAGGATGATCGACGAATACGTGTACGTTGTGGTTAGTCAGCCAGCGGTGGCTCCAAACAGTAATGAAACGGACCTCGAGGTTATGCTGCCAAAGATTTCAGGCGACCATGTAAAAGAGGTGCAGCCTAGTGAAATACTCTACATTGACGCTCCGGACATTTATTACCAATTCACAACGATCATTGCAGTCAACATCATGAACGATGCACAACAACCAACCTATGAAACATTCCTAGCCGGTCAAACCGCCCAGATGTACGTTTCATTGAACAACATGTATCTAGTGGCTCCAAACACAAATATGTGGATCCTACGTGTGAACAATGGCGAACCGAGAGAAGAAACATTGATCTACAGAGTTAAGTTGGATCGAGAAGAGATAACTGCTGAAGCTGAAGGCTCTGTTCCAGGCTTCGTGCTCAACCAATTCAGCATGGGCGAAAACGCAGGCTACTTCAGAATAGCAACCACCACATGGGCCAGTGAAGGATCCAAAAACAACGTCTATGTACTAAACATGAGTCTAAGCGTAACTGGAAAACTGGAAGACCTTGCTCCAGGAGAGACGATTTACTCAGCTAGGTTCATGGGGGACAGATGTTACCTCGTAACCTTCCGAAAGATTGACCCCCTATTTGTGATAGATTTGAAAGATCCAGAGAATCCAAGAGTCCTCGGGAAGCTGAAGATAACAGGATACTCAGATTATCTGCATCCATATGACGAGAACCACATCATAGGCATAGGCAAAGAAACCGTTGCAGCTGATCAAGGAGACTTCGCGTGGTATCAAGGAGTGAAAATATCCCTCTTTGATGTCAGCGATGTCTCGAAACCAATCGAGATAGCGAAATATGAGATAGGTGACCGAGGAACAGACTCGCCCATTCTGAGGGACCACAAGGCCTTTCTCTTCGACAAATCAAGAAACCTCCTTGTAATACCTGTCTCAGTTGCAGAGATAGATGAGTCGAAATATCCAGGTGGAGTTCCGCCTAACGCGTATGGAGAATTCGTTTGGCAAGGTGCCTACATATTCCACATATCCCTTGAAGAAGGGCTAGTGTTGAGAGGCGGTGTCACTCACTTGGAAGACAGTGATCTAACGAAAAACGGCTACTACTATGGTTCTCCCCACTATGTGAAGAGATCCCTCTACATAGAAAACGTGCTCTACACAATCTCGGACAGAAGAATAAAGATGAACAACCTAGAGACCTTGCAGGAGATCAACGAACTAGAAATCCCATAACTGCACACGCGTACAAAGCTTGCAACCCTCTTTTTTATGTTCTGTCATAGAGATTCAACTAACGTTTGGTCGCACACATCATTTTCATTTGTCACAACTAAATTATTGTGATAATATTGTTACTTCTTAACAAAGGAAGAAGAAAAAAAGGAGTTAGAGGGTTTCAGGCTAAATTCCGAAGAATTCCTTGACGTATGACCTTGTAAAATAGTAGATGATTAGAGCATCGATGAAAATAGCTACGATACCGCCTGGTAGGGATACAATTCCACCTATTATGCCGAGAGCTGAAAGTATTATTGTTAGCCACCAAGCCCAACCAGCTCCAACCCATAAACCGTAGGCATCTACTAAGGCAAGAATTCCTACCACTGCTACAACGGCGGCGATCACCAGCAACATCCCTTGGAAAAACCCTGAAACATCAGGGATTACCAAGCCTCCATACTCAACTATCATGGATTCAATGAATTCTGTCATAGTTCCAGCCACTACACCTAAGACCACTGCACCAATGAGTGCCAGAATACCCGCGAGAGCCACAAGGACTGCCAAGACCGATACTCCGATAGGTCTAATCGTTTGAGCCATCCAAACTCACCTAGACCCCGTGTAGATTTTGTTGCATATTTGTTTTTTCACAATACAAAGCAAACAGGTTTGGCGGATTAAGGATCTCGCTCCATGTTTGAGCTTATTCCTTCAAGTCCTCCGCGTGAAGCTCAAGATGGTCCGTCTCAATCTCCATCAGAGCGTTGAAGAATTGTTTCAATAGCGGCTCTGGAGCCTCTTCAGCAAACTTCGAATAGGCTTTAATAGCTCTGTCTTCCCGTTCCCATCCTTCTTGCGTATTCTCTTTGAAATCCTTGGAACAAGGAACGGCTTCTAGCGGGCGCTCCTTGATTTGCAGAGCCCTCACTATCGCTTCAGCGTGCTCATTCTCCACTTTCTTCAGCGCCTTGAACTTCGCATAGCCATACTCATCGCGCGCTTCTTCAGCTGCATTCATAGCACAGAAGTAGAAAGCTGTGTTACTCAATTCCAGTTTCAACGCGGCCTCAAGGTTGGTTTTAGAGACATCGCTGATTTCAATCATGAATTCAGACAGGTCCCATTCCTCTGCCGGAATGAAATATCTTGTAGGTGCACCGCAGAAGGGACATCTGGATGGTGCTTCTTCACCTATGTATGCCTCGTGGCAGATCCTGCATCTGAACAATTTAACCTTTCCCATTCTCTTCTCTCCGCTAACACCTGCATTCAATTTGCTGTGTCTGAATATCAGTAGGCAATATTAACTCTTTTCATGCATGCTCAAACATAAAATAGCTCTTGCTCTCACAATTACACGCGTGATGAAATGTTGAGAGAAGAATTACACTCGCACATTTCCAATTTGCATGCAAAAGAATTTCTGCGCGCGTTGTAGTCTTTGTCACTAAGCCTGCATGAAAAAAGCATGTTGTGAAGAGAATCTAAACCTCAGATTCAGGGGATAAGTTGTGCTGTAACTGCGTCAAACTTCAATACCTTCTCCTCACCAGTTTTTATGTTTCGGAACCAAACCTTGTATACTGGAATGTAGAAAAGAGCCCGGTTTGAGATCTCAAGCGACTCGTCAACTATCCGTTTGATTTCCGGAGGTCTCTTAGCTATTCTTGGTTTGAGGACTTCCACTTCCCAGCTAGGATCAAAGCTAAACTTTCCGTCGTTCTGCAATTCGGCAAGTATTTTCTCAGGGCGTCTCTCCTGTGGAGCTGAGTGTATCCGCTTAGGGGAGGCTTCACGACCTTTGGCGTCCAAGACGAGGAACTTTTTTCTTTTGAGGACTAGCCGTTCTTCTCCCTCTATCATTATTGTCCTGTTTTTCCACCTCTTTTTTACGGGTTCCGGCTCAATCTTGTGGTTAAAGAGAACAACCTCTATCGAGTTTTGAAGTATTGGTATGGTGTAGGTGCGTCTTTGGTAGTAGTCTATAGTGTATTTTCCATCTACAACAAAGAATGGTTCATAGCTCTTCTCAAAGGCGATCTGTCTTATCTGATCAGCTGGAGGCTTCATAACCCCGTATCTTCGGAAGAGCTTGACCTTCATTTTTTCTGCTTCCGCCTTGATTATTGTGGGATCAGACAGGGTCTTGAAGACAACAACTTTTCTTCTCGCAATTTTTTGTGAGATAGGTTTGAGGAGATTGCGGCGCATTACCTTCACCTGGTTGGAGTCGTATGTTTTTAGCATTAATCCTTTATGAACCTAGAATATTGATTCAAAATCGCCGTTCAATATTTGCGTACATGCACTGGAGAACGCAGATTTGCTATACGATCATTGTTCACTTCTTTCCAAAACCTCTTCAATGGAATCGCATTTTGTCACTGGAAAATACATTGCAGACCTTTGAAGGTGGCCTACTGAAAAGCATGGTTTTTCGAGTGCCAGAGCATAGCCCAACTCTATGTTTGCTCCGTTGAATTTTTTGCTTGTTGTGGTTGGTGCTACCAACACAAATATGTCGGCTTCTCGTATTCCTTGAAAATTACGTTTCGAGACGGCGTCGACTCGGTCATCTTCATACCAATTAGCATCAGAGAGAGGTAGCTTTTTGTAGTCTCTATGCCACCACTCAACCGTCACTGTATGCCCTTTTTCCTTGAGCGTCTTCGCTGTCGCTTCAACCTTTCTGATCAAGTCAAAACTACTTGCCAAGTAAACCTTCATTGCGCTCCCTCTAGTATTGCGACATGCGCGCGCCCTGTAATCATGGATTCTTTGGCCATAGACTGTTTGTTCTCTGATGCTCTCATCACCGTAAACAAATGTTTCTTCCCTGTCATCGCATGGCATCCTTCAGCTATACTCAGTACTTTATTTCGGATGCATACACCCATAAAAATGCGTGTGTCTGCTTAAGATGGTAGTCTTTCTGGAAAAAAGGTTAATTGCGTATTGAGTTGTTCCTTTTCGTTTAGGGAGAATGTAGTGGTTTATTCTTGTTTTAGTGTCGTCACCGCCTTAATGAGAACTGTCGCAACAAGAATGAGCACATGCATGGTTGCAGGCTTCTAGACTCATTGAAAATCGTCATGCATGTATTGGCGCGCCTGAGGAGGGATAAACACGGTTCTATTTTTGTGGTGCGCCCTCTATGCAGTCAACACGCTCACATGATAGGCATTCTTGTGGGATGGGAGCATTTTTTGGGAGGCTTGCCAAATATCCAAAATGATGAAGG
>CP070791.1:847354-853929 GCA_020346825.1 Candidatus Bathyarchaeota archaeon | reverse complement strand
CAATGATAGACGGAATCAACAAAAGCCTGCTGAAGAGTAGAAACAGGAAGAACAGAAACCATTAGTCCTGCCTTTTCAAGTCTTTATGTACTGTTTTGAGGTCTTCTGGAGAGAAGACCCCCTTTTCAGTTATGATGGCGCTAACGTATTTCATCGGAGTAAAATCAAAGGCTGGATTCATCACTTCAATTCCTTCTGGCGCAATTCTTATAGAGCGCACGTTCGTAACCTCCTCCGGATTTCTCTCTTCAATAACTGCCTCACCCGAAGTGTGACTTAAATCCATGGTTGAAATAGGAGCTGCTACATAAAATGGAATTCCATGTTCATGCGCCAACACAGCGACGTTGTAGGTGCCTATCTTATTTATAACGGCATCTCGAACTATCCTATCAGCTCCAACCACGACCTTATTCACCAATTGCCTGGACATGACATGCCCAACCATAGTATCAGTTATCAACGTCACCGGAATACAATCTCGTTTCAGCTCATAGGCCGTGAGTCTGGCGCCCTGAAGTCTCGGTCTAGTCTCAGCAGCAAACACCCTAATCTTCTTACCCTGATTCCACGCAGCCCTTACAACGCCCAAAGCTGTGCCATAATCTACAGTAGCCAAGCTACCTGCGTTGCAGTGAGTGAGAACACCGTCTCCATCTTCGATGAGTCTAGATCCATGTTCACCCATCTTGCAGTTGACTTCAACATCCTCATTTGCCATTCTCTGAGCTTCTGCCACTACAATCTTTGCCACATTCATCGCTTCTCCAGGAGTTGCTCGAGCCTTCCCTACGATACGATCGATAGCCCAGAAAAGATTCACCGCGGTAGGCCTTGTCTCTCTCAAAACTACAGCTGATTCATCAATCTCCTTCAACAAGTCTTCCCTCTCCTCCGCTTTGGAATGGAAGGCTGTGAGAGCCAAGCCATACGCAGCAGCCACGCCAATGAGAGGAGCACCACGTAATTTCATGTGCTTAATTGCAGAAGCCACTTCACTACATTTCTTCATCCTCAACAACACAAACTTGATGGGAAGCTTTGTTTGATCTATTATAATGACCACACCATCCTCCCACTCTATGGTTCTCATCATTCACACCGCCTTCTCCACTATCATCATCAACTGATTATATTTTTTGTCTTCAGACCGTGCGCGCACAAAAAACTTGCGAATGCTTAAGAAAAGAATATTGACTTTGAACGTGCTCTACTTCGAATTGAAAAAATTCTGCAGAAAGAAAATGTGAACGCTGTGTGCTTTGACCGTGCTGAGAGTCATCGTTTCTGGCTGACCTTGGTTACAACTTCTACTGGGCTTCCTCTGGGGAGCTTTATCTTGTTTTGCCAAGCATCTCCAACTGCGATGAGAGAGTAGATTCCAGAAACTTCTGCCCTTGCTTTTTTGACAAGAGTGATTAGAGCCGCTTGTGTGTCTCCTGTCTTTATCATGTCGTCTACGATTAGCACGCTGTCCCTTCGTTTGAAGGCGTCTTTCGGTATGTACAATGTCATTGTCACCCCAGAATCCTTTAGTACATAGGTTTCTTCTAGAAACGCTGGAACCCCCACCTCTTTGTTTTTTTTCGCTACTATGAGATCGACGCCCAACGCATTTGCAACCAGCGTCGCGAGAGGTATACCATCTACGGCTGCTGCCAGGACTTTTGTTACTCGTCTTCCAGCAAACGTTGCAAGGGCGTAGTGTGCTCCCTGCTGGAGTATGTTGTGGTCTCCTATTATCCAAGTGTTGTTGAAGTATCCTTCATCGTTGAATTTTATTCTCCTGCGAAGTTCAGCCTTTAAGCCTACAAGTCTCGTCAGAATCTTCCAAAGTTCCCGGGATCTTGCAGCATTTGGCAAAACGTGGCCTTTGGCATATCTGCTCAAGACCGTCACGGGCAGGTTGGTTTTAGCGGATAACTCTCGGTAAGTATATTCTTTCTTTGCTGTGCGAAGCAACTCTATGGTCATCAATCGAAGCTTCAGATCTTCCGCATGGGTGCTCATACTCATCATTCCTATGAACAGTAACAAATCAAATCGTGAAATGGCAACCTATCTATTTTAACTTATACAATTTATAATTTCCGTATGCGGTCGAACACTTCGAAAATATTTCAAGTTTGGAAATTGCTGGAAAGCCATTTACCACCTCAAACAGTCTCAAACCATGCATTACTGGCCAATCAGACTTGACTCGAGACGCAATGCGTCCTCAGAACCCGAAAACATGGCGGGCCCGCGGGGATTTGAACCCCGGATCTTCGGCTTTCCTCTTCGTATAATAGAAGGCCGACGCCTTATCCAGGCTAGGCCACGGGCCCTGAACCGTCTTAGTCTAAGAAGTGCCTAAATATAATCTTTCATCCAACTTTGTTTCGACTTTTTCTCTGCCTATTCGATGAAGATTGCAGGTCGGTGAGGCTTAGCTAGTTCAGCCTTTCCTTTCGGGTCGCGGCTCTTTGGATCATCCTCAGGGTAGACGTAGATGTTGGCATTCATCTCTCTTCCGAAAAAGGTTTCGGCTTCTTTAAGCATCCTGTATTCATCCACGGGTCCGAGCTGTAGTTGCCTTTGCTTCCTATTTTTTGGCATTCGATTGATTTCTTCCACAATTTTCTGTGCGAACCTTGCAACCTTTTTCCCTATCTTCCTGAGATCTGGATCCTTCATCACTTCTTTTATCAAATCGTTCAACGGGATCTTGGTGGAAACGGACTTTTCCAGTGCCATTAAATATACTTTCCACTTCCAGGATGCGGCTGAATAGTAGCAGATTTTCTTTGGCTGCATTTTTGTTGCTCGAAGTATGTTCGAAGTGTCTTCCAGCACGTTCTTAATCAAGTTTTCAGTTTCCTCAGCTTGGATGCTAACCTTCTCTCCATCGTATGTCGGCCACTCAGCCAAAGAAATGAAGCCCTTTTTACCCATTTTGTTCCAGATTTCCTCACAGATGTAGGGTGTGAAGGGAGCCAACAACCGTATCCAACTTTCTAAGGCTTCTTGCAGAACCCGTGAATCGTTTTTGTCTTTCCTTCGAGCGTACCAACGGAATTCGTTCCAGACCTCGAAGAGAGCGTTTTCAATGGCTGTTCTAGTCTTCAGCATCTCCATGCTCTCCGTCACGGTCTTAATCTTATGCTGTAACCTACTGACCAGCCATTCTTCCAGATGTCCTTTTTTTTCTTCTTTTACAGATTCTATTACGCTCTTAGCTAGGTTGTGGAAGCCTTGAAGTTTGCCTCTAACGTCGCGAACGTTCTCTCTCCTCCAGTCTGGATCATCCATTCCTTCTCCACCCAAGAGTAGTGCACAGCGAGTGGCATCTGCTCCATACTGGTCAATGGCACCTCTCAACGTTACAAAGTTGCCCTGTGACTTTGACATCTTCTTACCTTCGATGCTCAGAACCCCGTTTACGCCAATGCCTCTAGGCAGGTGATCTGGAAATAATGCCACATGCTGGAAGAGGCAGAAGGTCAGGTGGTTTGGAAGCAGCTCTTTTGCTGAGATTCTGAGGTCAAATGGGTACCAGTAGAGAAATTCGCTTCGCATCTCCTCCAAGAGTTCGCGACCTAAACGCGAATTTCGGGCTACCTTTTCCAAGTCGCCTTTGCCGTAGAACAGGTAGTCAAAAACCTCTCCAGTCAACTGCTCTGCTTTCACATCTTCTTGGTTTATATGCTTGTTTATTGTGTAGAAAGCCATGTAAACCGTTGAGTCAGTCAATGTTTCAACGATCCAGCCGGGACTCCAGGGTAATGCTGTACCTAAACCGGTTTTTCTTGCGCAAGGCCACTCCCTTAACCAGTCGATTATGTTGAGGAACCATTGTGTTGCTGTTTCTGGGTAAATGGAGGCTTGATTCAACGCTTCCTTGGTCTTCTTTTTCCAAGCTTTGTCTGAATATCTTATGAACCACTGATCCTCTAGGACTTTGACGATACATGGGGTTAGACATCGGCATACGACTGGTTGAGGCAAATCATACATAGAATCTGCTATGTTCTTCTGCTTGAAGTCTTGGATCAAACCATCCTTTGCCTCGTACACTGTTCTTCCCGAATACTCCCCACAGATCTCCTTCAACACGCCGCTGTGGAACTCTTTTTTGTAAAGCATTTTTGTCGCTTCTTCAGCCTTGGGGTCATTCTGGTCCTTTACTTTCATTCGTTCAACAAGTTCTATAGCTGGGTGTTCTCCGAAACCTTCCACACGAATCATAGAGATGGATCTTATTTTCTTCACTTCGTCAGTGTCGATGCCAAACTCCTTCAACAATTCAGGTTTTTTCTGCAGGTCTCTCAAGGCCAACCAGTCATAGGGAGCGTGGGCGGGGACGCTGTAGACGACTCCTGTTGCATTGGCAGGGTCTACGAACCATCCTGGCAGAATTAACATTTTTCTGTCGCTGATAGGACTCATAAAGTGTTTTCCAATGATCTTTTTACCCTTGAATTTACTGATGACCTCCACCTTTCTTTGTTGTTCTTTCAGTTTTTTGGCTGCAATTTCGCTGATGATCCATTCCTCGCTGTCAACACCTGCTTTGACGTAGTCGGCGTCGGGATGTATCCACATGTTGGTTACGCCATAGATAGTTTCAGGTCTGAAGGTGGCTGCAGGAAGGTAAGCGTCGTTCAATTTGAATTTCATGAGTACATACTCTTCAGGTACAACTCCTTCTCCTGTTTGACGATCATGGTCGCCTGTAGGGCTTTCATCGTGGGGACACCAAACCACCGGATATGTTCCTTGTATGATGTACCCTTTCTCTCGCAGCCGTTCGCATTGCCACTCAATAAACTTGCTGAAGGTTGGACACAGGGAAGTTGTTGTGAATTCTCGTCTCCAATCTATTGAAAAACCTAAGCGTTTTACGGCCTCTCGACTTTCTCTCGTGTAGTATGAAGCCATATAAACGGGGTTAACAAACTTCTTCAGGTCTTCCTCTGAAACACCGTCAACTTCTCTTAAGGCGCGAACAAGTTTTTCGTCTCCTTTTTTTATTCGTTCGCTTGCTCCTGCTATGGTCTCACCTGTCCAGTGCCAAGCCCATGGAAACAAAACGTTGTAGCCCTGCATTCTCCTGAATCGAGCGTAGGCGTCAACGCGGGTGGCTGTGAACCCATGTCCCACGTGCAATGGGCCATTCATGTAGGAGAAGGGGAAGGTGACCATACATTTTCTTCGAGTTGGATCCGGATTCCCCTCAAATATTCTAGCTTCTTCCCATGCCCTTCTCCATTTTTCTTCGATTTGCCTTAGAACTTCCATGACAGCCATTGGGGTACCTTGGGAATTAAAAGCTTTGTCAGTTTCTTGAGAGAAAACTATCCCTCATATTAGCACAGCCAACTAAAAGCGCAAAGTTGCTTTAATCTCTTACCCTTCTTTTCAGCTGTTCTCTTACGGTCTCTTTCGCCTTCGCCTTCGATTCTAACATCTTGTTGACCCGGGTTCCGCCTCCTTGAGCAAAGCTCGGTCTGCCGCTGCCTCCCCCACCTAGCACAGATGACGCCTCTGCAGCGATTTCAATGGAGTTTATACCCAAGTCCAACGCGTCCTTACCAGCCATTATTACTATCCTCGCCGTTTTCTTATCTGCACCATAGCAGACCGTAATTGTCCTTGGATTATCGCTGGTTATCTTGTTGGCGGTTTGAATCATGCGGTCAACATCTAACTCCTTGAATCTCAACCACTCAAAGTTTACTCCCTCGATCTCTTCCTTCTCTCTCTTCACACCTATCTCGGTACCTTCTTGAGCGGCAGCAATTTCTTTTATGAGACGTTTTTTTTCGCGTCGGGCATCCTTCCACTCTTTAACGAGGCGTTCTGCGGTCTCCTTCAGTTCTTCAATGGGCGCGTTCATCGACTCGGAGAGTTTCCAGAGTGTTTTCTCGTTCGCCTGAACGGCTTTCAGAGCTGGGAGACCTGCGCTAAAAATGATTCGTTCTACTCCATCTTGAATTCTTTCTGTGTGAACAATCTTTATGAACCCTATTTCTCCAGTGTTTTTTAGGTGGGTTCCTCCGCAGGCTTCAACTTCCCAGTCTCCAGACTTAACAACGCGGATTTTCCTTCCAGGCACAACTCCTCCCTGATAGAGTCTGAAGCCGTAGCGTTTCTCCGCCTCTTCTCTGGGCATCCAAGTCGTTTCAACGGAGATATTCTGTACGATTGCTTGGTTTGCCAACCTTTCAATCTCATGTATCTCCTCTAGAGTTAGTCGCTGGAAGTGGGAGACATCAAGTCTGGCCTTCTCTACGTCTTTATGGGCGCCAGCCTGCCAAACGTGTTCTCCAAGAACACGTCTCGTAGCGCCCATGATAATGTGGGTTCCGGTGTGATGTTTCATCAAGTTGTTTCGTCTTTCCCAATCAATGGATCCGATTACTTTTTCTCCTTCTTTGGGTACTAAGCCTTTTAAGACATGAACAATGACGTTTCCGATTTTTTGGACATCCACAACATCTGACTGAGTTCTATCAGACTTTAGATGGCCGTGATCTGCCGGTTGGCCTCCTCCTTCGGGATAGAAAGCCGTTTTTTCGATAACAACATATTTG
>CP070791.1:843968-847254 GCA_020346825.1 Candidatus Bathyarchaeota archaeon | reverse complement strand
CGGTGTTAGTGTGGTCTTCGGCCACGCGAAGCCGGGAAAGCTGGCAACCCTTCTGGCACCTAAAAGGGGGCACCTGTTTAGCTGACTAAAGGTGTGATCCAAAAGGTGTTGGGGTCGTGTATTCTTGACATAAAATGATGTCGACGTCACATATGGGGTCTCTCTCTTTCTCATGAAACCGAGATAGAAAAAGCTCTTTCTAAACTTTCTTGTTCCATGGTTTGTTTTGATTATTATGGGAACATACCGTAAATCCTCAAAATTTATTACCGACCGTTTTGTCTTTGAGGGGTGTGAAGTCAATGATTCCGCAAGTTTCTCAGTTGTTCCCGGGAGGAAACGATCTCGTAGGATGGATTTTGCAGATAGCTTTTCTCGGTTTTTTCGTGATTTTTATGTTTTATGGACAACGTTTCCAGATGACGATTATGCTGAGGGATGTTGAAAAACACCTGTACCGCCTCAAGTTTATAAGGGATGAGGGGCGGAAACTGGCTATAGAAACAATAAAAGAAACAGGGAACCCTCAGGAAGACCCTACAGAGAGGGTTGACCAGTTTCTGGAGTACGTAGCCATCACCCCTCAGAATATGGATCCTTCAGGCATCGTCTGGAAGCTGGAACACTTGTTGGACGTTCGAGATGTTCGTTTCAAAGACGACGTGAAGCTTATGGCGCCAGAAGCAAATGAAATACTAGTGAATAATTTGGAAAACACCCTTGAAGCTGCCATGGCGCTGAATATCATCTACAAGATCACAAGGCATTTCTATATACTGGGCAAGAAAACTCTAAGCCTCTACATCATCATGCAACTTCAAATGATCTTACCCCTCATCATGCGGGAAGCAGAAGCCTTCGCCAGCGCTCTAAAGGCCTTCGCAACTGGTCAACCCATTGGTGATGGAGCAGGCGCCCTCGTTGCCGCTAAACTAATGCACGGACATAAAACAAAAAGAATAGCTAAAGACATCGTTGTAGCTACGGTGCCGTTGGAAGGCCGAATAGCACACGTTCTGAAATCAGAAGGCCCTGGTGGAAACGTGGGTAAGCCGGGAGATGGAATAAAGCAAATTATGAAAGAAACCAAGGGAAAAATCGCTACAATAGTCATGATAGACGCTGCAGCAAAGCTCGAAGGAGAGAAAGCAGGCGATGTGTCCGAGGGAGTCGGTGCAGCTATTGGTGGGCCAGGGGTCGAACGATTCAAGATAGAGGAGTCGGTTCTAAAACATAAAATCCCAGTGAACGCCATCCTTATCAAGGAGGACATAGGGGACGCCGTTTCTCCCATGCGAAAAGAGATATTTGACGCTGCAGACAGGGTGATTCAACGAATCAAAAGGTTACTTCTGGAAAGGACAAAGAAGGGAGACGCGGTCATAATAGCTGGCATTGGGAATACCATAGGGATTGGACAGTAGGGGAAAGAAATGACTGAAAAGATTGAGGCTTCAAAAAGAAATGTTTCCTTCTTTTCAATTGCAATGGTCTTAATAACCGTTGTTTTATCAGTTATTGCCCTCTTCCTAGGATTTGCTACATATGAGAGCCAGGATCCCAGTGCGCTACCATATATGTTGATAGGTTTCATTGGACTTGCTATTTCTGCTTATCTGCTTCTACAAACAAAGAGAAAGTCTTTAAAAGCAGCTTTTGAAATGCCTCAAGTAATCACAACAATACTGTGCCAGAAATGCGGATTCAAAAACATTAGAGACCACAAAAGAGGAGACTACATCTTCAAAGAGACAGAACCTTGCCAAAAATGCAACGAGAAAACGATGATTGCCTCCATCTATCGCGAGGTTAAAGAAAAGGAGAAGTAGAACAGCTAAGTTAACACCAGACCGCCGTCCTTCGTCACTAGAATTGTGTGCTCAGCCTGCGCTACAGGTTTTCCGCTTGCTTCTATGAAGACAGGATAGGATATCAAAGTCTTTGAAGAAAGAAGTTCTGAAAAAGCGGTTTTGAATCGACTAGGCGGCACGCATCCTTGAAGCCACCGCTCTGTAAAGGGGAGAGCCTGAAAATTCTTCTTGACATAGTTTAGAAGCCGCTTGGCGTAAGGGTCTTTCAAAGATCTATGTTTCGAATAACGGAAAATGTGAGCCTCTTTACCGTTCTTAACTCTGCCAGCAGCGTTGGCAACCGTTACGAAGGGTTCAACTCCGTAAATCTCTCCCGTCTTCACTCTAGACGTTGAAATGTGAAACACGTTGGGCAAAGATTTTCCTGCATGTATTAAATAGCGCCCAATCAAATGTCCAGTAAGATTAGAGATCGGTTTGAACCCACGAGTCTTAATCGTCTTTTGAATAGTTGCGCCGAAGCGCGACATTGATAGTCCAGGTCGCAGTATTTCTGCAGCCTTTTTCAAGGCTTCTTCTGCCGTGCTTACAAGACCGGTGTAGTCTGGATTGAAGCAGATTGTGACAGCTGTGTCAGCAATATAACCGTCAACGTGAACCCCGATGTCTATCTTTACTATGGAATTTTCGGGAATAGTTCGCTTATCCTGGCGGGGAGACGTATAATGCGCGGCAATTTCGTTGATGGACACGTTGCAGGGAAACGCAGGTTTTCCTCCTTTTTTTCTAATCAGAGACTCTGCTTTTTCGCATAGGTCGATAATTGGAATGCCTTCACAAACGGTTCTTCTCATCTCTTCTCGAACTTCTTTAGCGATTTTTCCTGCCTGCTGATGTTTTTGGACGAGTTCTTCAGGTATTGTCATAGTCTTGCACGTAAATCTCTTTAAATGAGTGGGAAGTTAAAAAAGTTTAGAAAAGGTGACTCGCCGTGGGAAGAATAAGGTGGTTGGAACACTCAGGCTTCGAGATATCGTTGGCAAACAAAATCTTGTTGATAGACCCGTGTGTGTGCGCGCGATTTCCGGAAACCTTAAAGAAACCTCTCAACCCTACCTGATTTAACAATAGCGGGATGTAAGAGTTGTCGTCGAAAGCCAACAACAAGAAAACGGTGCTTGACCCTTGGGGAACAACAGTAGTTGAGGACTACAACCGCCTCTACAAAGAATTCGGAATACAACAATTCAAACCCCTTTTGGAGGAAATACCAAACCCAAGTATGTACATGAGGCGCGGCGTCATTTTCGGTCATAGAGATTTCGAACACGTCTTAGAGAATATGAAAGGCCACAAAAAGTTTGCTGTAATGAGCGGAATCAAACCAACAGGAGAGTTCCACTTAGGAACCCTCATGACTGCGCGTGAAATCATCTATTTCCAGAAACAAGGGGCCACTGCTTTCTACTGTATCG
>CP070791.1:839019-843868 GCA_020346825.1 Candidatus Bathyarchaeota archaeon | reverse complement strand
GATCTTATCTACGATTTCTTGTCTCAGTTCTAACGCTTTCAAAGCTGCCTGTTGGACGAAAACAGGGACGTTTGTCAATGTTATCTGGTTCAGTTTCACCATTTTCTTGGCCAACTCCTTTTTCGCGATGACGTAACCAATTCTCCAGCCTGTCATTGCAAAGGTTTTTGAAAAGCTTTTGACAAGTATGTGATCACCACCAAAACCCAGAATGCTCTTCGTCTTAACGAAACTTATGTCAGAATATACTTCGTCAGATAAGATCGTAGCTTCCTTATTGTTCGCGATCTGAACGATATCCTCGAACACTTTATCGTTGATGACTTTGCTGGTGGGATTGTTTGGGTTATTTAATACCACCAACCCAGTTTTTCGGTCAACCAGTTTCTCGAGTTCTTCGACGTCAATCTTCCAGTCTGAATCAATTTGCGTCTTCAAAAATCTCAACTGGGCCCCAAGATTTTTTGCAGCTAATTCGTAGCTGGTCCAGTGAGGGGTCGGAATAACAACGTTTCCTCCCTTTTTCAGCAGCAAAAACATTAGGGAGAAAATTGCCCACTTTGAGCCCGCGGTGATTACTACGTTGTCCGCGGACACATTGTGGATGCTTGCTAATTCTTCTCTGAGTTTCTTCTCGCCAGCAGAAGAAGAGTATTTCGTCTTTCCTTGTTTCATGGCTTCGGAGGCTGCTTCAATTATTGGGTTTGGTGTTGCCTGATCTGGGTCTCCAATATTGAATTTTATTATCTTTTTTCCTTCGTTCTCAAGTTCTATAGCTTTTTCACTTATTTCATACAGCATCTTCTTCTACTCTTCAAATTTTCTGTGTTTTTGGACGTGTGTACTCATAGCTACTACTTCTCGGTAGATGACTTTGACTTTCTGTAGGTTAAGTCCCAACTCAGACGCCTTTCTTGTTATATTGGTGTGAACTTCGCCTTCTCTATGAGAGTCTCTTATGGGAATTTTAAGTTGTCGTTTAATAACTCCGATGTCCCTGCAAACTTCAATCCTTTCCTTCAGAAGATGTAGAATCTTTTCGTCGATTTCATCGATCCTTTTTCTTGATGCTAGGATCCTTTCCAAGCTATTTCCGCCCTTTAAGAACTCTTGGTATTAACCCTGCTCGAAGCATATGATCGGCCAAAACAAGGGCAACCACAGATTCGATGACTGGAACTGCTTTGGGTACGATGCATGGGTCATGTCTACCCTTAACGCGAATCACCGTTTCTTCCATCTGTGATAGTTTAACCGTTTTTTGCTCTTTTGAAATCGAAGATGTCGGCTTTATGGCAGCTCTAACCAGAATTGGCATTCCAGACGACAATCCGCCTAAGATGCCTCCCGCATTGTTTGTTAATGTTACTATTTTTTCGTCTCGTATCACGTATGGATCGTTGTTTTGAGAGCCTTTCAATCTAGCAGCCTTGAATCCGGCGCCAAACTCAACTCCTTTGACTGCTGGAACGTTAAAAAGCATCTTGGCAACATCAGCATCCAAGGAATCAAAGATTGGTTCACCGACTCCCGTTGGAACGTTGATAGCAATGCATTCGACGATTCCTCCCACACTATCACCCTCCTTTTTTGCCTTCAAGATTGATTGCTCCATTTCATCTGCCCTCTTTAGGTTAGGGCACCTGACCGCGGTTTTGTACGTGTTCTTTCGAATCTCTTCAAGGCTCAGCGTTTCGTCGAGTTTCACTCTGCCTATCTCTATAGTATACGCAAAAACTTCAATATCGAAGAAACCTAGCAGTTTCTTGGCAATAGCACCAGCCATGACAAAGGCTACTGTGATTCTGCCTGAAAATCTTCCTCCTCCACGATAATCACTGAAGCCTCCATATTTGATTCTGGCAGGATAGTCAGCATGTCCAGGTCTCGGCTTGTCCTTCACTAGGTCATACTCGCTAGGGATGGCTTCCCTATTCCACACTAGGGTGCAGATTGGTGCGCCCGTTGTAAATCCATTGAAGATTCCGGAAAGAATTTCAACAATGTCTTTTTCCCTCCTCCCGGAAACAATCTCTGGTATGGGTGGTATTCTTTTATCCAATTCTCTCTGGATGTCTATCTCAGACAGCGGAAGGCCAGCTGGGCAACCGTCTATCGTAACGCCAACGCATCTGCCGTGACTTTCACCGAAACAAGCTATGACAAATTGTTTTCCTGTGAAATTACCTACCAACAACATTCGCTCCTAAAGAACATAGATCATCAAAGAATCTTGGATAAGATTTGCTCACGCATTCAGAATTTTGAATATTCGTTTCGCCAACTGCGTTTAGTGCTGCAATTGCGCAGGCCATGACAATTCTGTGGTCGTTGTGGGGATTAACGGTTGCTCCGCGCATGATGCATGGGCCTCTTATCGTTAATCCGTCTTTGCGCATCACAATTTTTGCCCCCATTTTTTTTAGTTCACCGTGAAGGGAAGCAAGTCTGTCAGACTCCTTGTATCTAAGCCTTTTTGCGTTGTATATCTTTGATGTTCCTTTCGAGTAGCATGCAAGAACAGCGTATACTGGAACTAGGTCGGGCGTGTCTCTTGCATCAATGTCAACAGCGTCAAGTTTCCTGCCTTCAACTTCCACAAACTTGTCACCAATCCACATCTTTGAACCCATTTCCTTCAGTATATTCAATATTGCTCTGTCTCCTTGAGTTGTATGGTGATCAAGATTCCTCACCTTCACCTTTGAAGATGTTATTGCTGCGGCTGCTAGGAGGAAGGCAGCAGATGAAAAGTCTCCTGGAACCTCATGGTTGCATGGGTTGTATTCTTGATTAGGGGGAATGCTTAACCTTTCGAAGTCAGATGACGTAGATGCTTTGATGCCGTGTTTAGCGAGAACTTCCGTCGTCATTTTGACGTAACTTCTAGACTCTAGAGGTGGGGAGATCACTATTTCTGTCTCCTCCCGCGCCTTTGGACAGGCAAACAATAGTCCAGAAATGAATTGGGAACTTATGTCTCCCCTTATCGATGTTCTGCCTCCTCCAATTCCTCTCCCACGAATTTCGATAAACGAGCTTCCCTCTCTAAGCTGGAGACTAGATTCTATTCCAAGCTGACTTAGACTCTGCAAAAGTGGGGCAATAGGTCTCTTTTCAAGAGATGCTCCAAAGGTGAAGATTGAAGATCCTGAGGCGAGGGCAGCAACCGGTATCATAAACCGAAGGGTAGCTCCAGACTCACCACAGTCTATAGGATTCTCAGGAACTTTGAGCGACTTCACTCCCTTAGCCTTCCAGCAGCCCTTTTGCGTTTCTACTTCTGCTCCGAAGGCTTCCACTGAACGTAAAGTCGCTTCTATGTCATCTGAAACTAGTGGATTCGACATCTCTGAAGTTCCGTTTGACAATAGTGCGGCCACCAGCGTTCTATGTGTATAGGCTTTGGATGAAGGGGCTGAAACTTCACCCCGCAAATCCCTACTTTTCCTAACGATAACATTCACCAATTTGGTCAGCCCATCACCTTAGCTTTCTCGAGGTTAACGCGAGCCTCCAAAATTTTCCCTTCATACATCTGCCAAGTGTCTTTCACGAAGTCTGTCTTCTCCTCAGGAACGATGGCAGTAACTGCAGGACCAGTGCCGGACAAGCCCGCGGCTAAAGCTCCTGCCGCTAGAGCATCTACTGCTACAGACGGGTTGTATCCTAGTGCCGATGAGTAGATCAAACCGTTTAGAGTTAAAGCCACCCAATAGTTCCCTTTGACCGCTTCTTTATATGCTATTTTAACAAGGGAAGCTAC
Source organism: Candidatus Bathyarchaeota archaeon (assembly GCA_020346825.1). Lineage (GTDB taxonomy): Archaea > Thermoproteota > Bathyarchaeia > Bathyarchaeales > Bathyarchaeaceae. The sequence goes on along the minus strand of CP070791.1, from coordinate 840,102 downwards.
ACGTTTCATTCGACCTACATTGGAACCAACCGTGTAAGTCTTCTTCGCTGGAACGTAGAACAAGACAACCAAGTCTTTAGCTATTTCAGTGCGTCTAACAATTCGTCTTTTCAGGTTATCTGTAGCTACGACTCCTCCAAAGTAAGAGGCGCAAGCGTCGTCAAAGGCGCCTGTTATAGTAACCTTTGCATCAATTGCTCCGTCCACACCAAGGTTCACAATAGTCAAGTCGTCTAGCTTCTTATCTAAAGCAGCAACTGTAGCCAAAGCTACGGCGTTTCCAGCCACGCTACTACTTTTCAAACCTCTCGCTATTGGAATGTTTGACCATGTTTCAACCTTGGCGCCAAACCGTCCCTCCAGCTTGAAATGTTTGATAACCTTTTCCACAGTCTTTTCGATCAAAACCGGATTCTCTGTAGGATCAGAAAAAATCGTGCTCTCAATAACCTTGGGTTCATCTGTTAGTTTGACCCGTACTCTTGTCCACAAGTCTACTCCTATGGCTACCCCCTTGCCAGTTGCAATGGCGTTTATTATTGTTGCTGCTCCATAAGATATCGCTTCAGCTTTTCCCTTCATTGGTTGGCACCTAGCTCTGCAAGTTTGTTCAATACCGCATGTTTCATTACTCTGACGGGAGCCTGACAGTTGGTCCAGATTTCAAAGGAGGCGGCACCTTGATGGAGGAGCATTTCAATCCCGGATATGACTTTGGCACCCGCAGCTTTCGCATCTTGTACAAGCTTGGTATCCAGAGGGCTATAGACTATATCCATTACGTATAGATCAGTTTTCAGCGAGTTTGGAGGAACCAGACTTAGGTTAACGTTTGGATGCATCCCTACAGAAGTTGCGTTGACAAGTATATCCGTGTCTCTGAGCTCTTCTCCAATGATTTTGGTCGAAAAGTCTTTGCCAATTATTCTTTTATCAAATTCTCTGTGCAACACATCTGCCAACTTTTCTGCTTTCTGGGGAGTCCTGTTTAGGATTACAAGTTCTTCTGCTTCTTGGGCTGCATAGAATGCTATGGCTTTTCCAGCGCCACCAGCCCCAAGTAGAAGTATTTTTTTCCCGGTT
>CP070791.1:835168-838919 GCA_020346825.1 Candidatus Bathyarchaeota archaeon | reverse complement strand
GGGAGCAGCTTTTGGTTGCGCGCGCGGGAAGCTTCTCACATAATGTTGGAGGTATTAAAGAACAGATTTGAGATGAGAACTATTTAATCTCCTTTATTAGCAAAAATATACTCCAGCTGAAAAGGGCGTAATAGAATGTCGGGAACTAAGGAAAACTGTCGCTGAGAGGATTGTAAAGACAAGCCTAAGTTCCTAACAAACGATGTTACCTCCCATCTCTTGTAGTCTGGCATAGCTTAATCCCTGGGGCATTTTTCGTAAGATAGAGAAGATTAATATTTGATGGTTTGTCAGTTCCCTTCAGGTGGGCACAAACATGTCTTTTACTGAAATTTTGGAAAACATTTTCTGGGTTGGAGCAGTCGACTGGAACATACGGCACTTCCATGGCTTCACCTACTCAACGCATCGGGGAACCTCATACAATGCCTACCTAATTATGGACGAAAAAACGGCTCTAATCGATACTGTTCGCGGGACTTTCGCGGAAGAGATGATAGATAAGATCCGGCAGATCATTGACCCATCCAAAATAGATTTTGTTGTGGCCAACCATGTCGAACCAGATCACTCCGGAGCCATCTCTGAAATCTTGAAGCTTGCTCCCAAAGCAAAAGTTGTAGGCACTGCCCGATGCAAAGAGGGATTGCAAAAACACTATTTTAGCAATTGGGATTTTCAAGTGGTAAGAACCGGCGACGAGATAAATCTAGGCAAAAGAAGTCTAAGATTCATCGAGGCTCCTATGCTTCACTGGCCTGATACCATGTTCACCTATATAGAAAAAGATGCTTTGCTTTTGCCTAATGATGGATTTGGACAACATTTGGCAACCTCAAAACGCTTCGATGACGAAGTTGACGAAAAAATATTGATGATGGAAGCGGCCAAATATTATGCTAACATCTTATGGCCTTTCAGTCGATTAGTCACAAGAAAGATTGAGGAAATCCAGAAGCTAGGCTTGAAAATTCGCATGATTGCACCAAGCCATGGCATCATTTGGCGGAGCAATCCGACGAAAATAGTTGAGGCTTATCTCAGATGGGCAAGAGGAGTCGCGGAGAAAAAGATCCTCGTTGTGTATGATACTATGTGGGGTAGCACAGAAAAGATGGCTAAGGCCATTGTCGAGGGCATCAGTAGCGAGGATGTTGAGACAACCCTATTTAGACTTCCGTTTTCAGATCTGGGAGACATCATTGGGGAACTTCTGGAAGCGAAGGGACTACTTGTTGGGTCGGCAACAATCAACAACGGTGTTCTGCCAACGGTGACTCCGTTTCTAGAGGAGATGCAGGGTTTGAAACCGAGAAATAAGTTGGCCGCAGCTTTTGGCTCTTATGGTTGGGGAGGCGGGGCGGTCAAGACCATAGAAGAGAGTTTGGAAAAAGCAGGTGTTGAAATGGTTGCCCCGTCATTAACGGTCAAATGGGTTCCTGACAAGAATGAGATTCAGAAATGTTTCGAGTTTGGAAAAAAGTTCGCAAAAAAGGTTAGTGAAACCAATCAATCCTAACTACAAAATGAGTGTTGTGCGAAAACACGCGCGCGCAATGCGCTATTTTCTTTTGACCTGGTGGGCTTTTCGTATTCTTTCTTTAGCTATGTTTACAGCCGCGTCCCTAAGCCCTATGTTTTTTTCTTCGGCATATTCCAAAACGGTTAAAGTATTCCTCCGAATCTTTCTCTGGACAAGTTTCAACATCTGCTTTGGGTTGTACCCTCTATATTCAGCGTAGGATGATATGACTCCTCCAGCGTTGGCAAGGATATCTGGCACAACCAATACGCCTCTCTTGCGTAGCACTTCCTCAATTTCCGGTCTGACTGGAATGTTAGCAGCTTCAACCACCATCTTTGCTTTAACATTCTTTACATTGTCCTCTGTAATAACATTCGGAAGAGCAGCAGGAATAACAATGTCTACAGGAAGCGCGAAGATTTCCTCGTTGCCCAACACTTTCCCCGGCGTGTAGTTAACAACCGAACGTGTTTCCTTCTTGATCTTGGACAATCTTTCGTACTCTAAACCTTTCGGGTTATATATAACCCCCTTAGAATCAGAAACGGCCACAACTTTAACATCAATCTGTGTCAAATATTCAACTGCGTAGGAACCGACGTTTCCAAAACCTTCCACGGCAGCTGTTGCGCCCTCGATATCCAACCCAGCGTAGTTTGCTGCCGTAAAGGTGGCTTGCACCACTCCAACGGCTGTTGAGCCATACTCATGGGGGATCCCACATTTCACCCCCGGCTTGACGCACATGTAGAATGGTTTTCCCGTGCAAGCCTTCATAGAACCATTTTCCTTGGCAAAAACAGCCATTTCTTCCTCTCCTGTGTTTATGTCTGGTGCGGCCACGTAGAGTTTTGGACAAACAGGTTTCAAGGCTCTGGAAAAGGCCCGTATTATCTCCATCTTCTTCTCTCTAGATATTTTCTTTGGATCAGCCAATATGCCAGATTTTGCTCCTCCAAAAGGTAACTCTGCGAGAGCACATTTCCATGTCATGGTTCTGGCTAAATGAAATATCTCTTCTGCTGTGACAGTGGGTAACATTCTGATCCCACCTTTACCTGGGCCAAGAGTTGTGTTGTCAATAACTAATACTCCCTTCATTCCTACTTCCGGATCATAGACATGAAGTACTTTCTCAGGACCCCACTCGTCAGCAAACTTCAATATTTCAAAGCGCATCTTTGGTCCTCCAAAAATACGTTTCTTTCAATGCACATATTCTTTGTTGTCACACAGAAAAAGAAGCAAGATAATCGACTAGAACGGATATCCAATTTTCGATGCCGCCTAAACGAGTAGAGGAAATGAGGAAAGAGATTCAGGGGGGTCTTCAATAGTCACCTCATGTACTCTCTGTGTCGATTGCACTCCTTTGTCTAGGCATTCGTATACTGGATGTCAATACCAGCAGAACGTCGCTGGTTCTACGTTTTCATTCAACTGCAACCGTTTTCTCTTTTCCTTCCCACATACCATGCAAGTTACAGAATCCTCGCGCACTCAACATTGTAGCCTCGTTTAAGGTTGTATTCAAGGTCACCACGTAGCCGTTACACATCCCGGGGGCGAATTCCACTCTAGAGATTAGACGTTCTCCAGCATAAAGTTCAACCCAGTTTATCCAATGGCCCAGAGTGTTTGGGTGATCAACCCCATCGATTCCACCAACCTTGACTTTCACGGCAAAAGGCTCTTTGGCTTTAACATTTTCGGGGGCTTCGATTATAGGCACGTGTTTCTTGGCCATGTCAACTAGGTTTTTCCAGTCTTTGGGTCTGTTTAGTTCAACCAGGGAAAACTCTTTTTCATAACTCATAACTTTCACCTCCTTATATCTGATAACATCATTCTGTCTTCTAAATGCTTTTTCCTCCGTTTCATGCGCGCGCACCTGAAGCAACTTGGCTCCAAACAAAGCTTTATCGCTTATTAGAGAGAACAATATTGTGCGCACTTGCAGGCTCTTTGAATACTTAAGTGAAACTACATCCACTCTAAATTTGAAGGGAGTTCTCCAAATGAAAGAAGCAATGTTTTACGAAAAGTCAGGGGACAACATGGTTGAGTGCAATCTATGCAGTCACAGATGCAGAATAGCTGATTCCAAGAGAGGAATTTGCGCGGTTAGGGAGAACAGAAACGGAACGCTTTACAGCTTGGTGTACGGGAAAGCGGCAGCACGTGCTGTAGATCCCATTGAGAAAAAACCGTTGTTTCATTTCCTTC
>CP070791.1:826452-835068 GCA_020346825.1 Candidatus Bathyarchaeota archaeon | reverse complement strand
CGATACCAATCAAAATGGGAAGTAATAGAATAGCGCGCGCATGCAAAACTTTTCCGATTTTTTCATGATTTGTAGAGGACAGCCCTTGTTGGACACACGGTGGTGCACATGCCACAACTGTAACATTTACCTTTTTCTAGCAGGACATTGAATTTCTTAGGTTCAACTTCTTCAATTCTGATCGCGTCATATACACAGGATCTTTCGCATAGGTGGCAACCGATACACAATTCTTCTTTGGTTAATGGGGGGTTGGTCTTGATTGTGGATTCTTTCTTCAAGTATTTCAGGGATTTTCCACGCATGTCTTCGATTGAGTTATAATCATGGTCGACCATGAATTTTTTGATTTCAGTTGTTACATCACCATATATTCTTGGGCCCTTTAGGATTGCTCCGGTGCATATCTGGACGGCGGATGCCCCAACCATAATATGTTCGATAGCATCGGTTCCCTTCAAAACTCCGCCACAACCTATGACCGGGATTCTCACGGACCTTGCGATGTCAGCTACAAATCGGATTGCTAAGGGCTTTATTGCGGGTCCTGACAACCACCCATACCCGAATTCTCCACCAAGCGTGGGTCTCGCGGTCTCGATATCGATGTGCAAAGATGGGCCATAACTGTTTACTGCAACTATTCCGTCCACACCTGCTTTTTCCAATTCTTTCGAGAATTCCGGTAGATTGAGAATATGGGGACTGAGTTTAGGGAAAATTGGCACTTCAACAGATTCCCTCAACGCTTTAGCAATCTCCAAGATTGGTCTATAGTCTGTTCCAACGTAGTGCAAAGAGAATTCAATCCCATCTACACCTGCTTTTTCAACTAATGGTCCAAGTTTTTTCAGGTCATCAGCACTGTAACCAACGCTCGCAATTACCGGTAGCCCTGTGTTCCTAGCAATTTCATATTCGCTCTTGATCCATTCTTGATAAGGTATATCTGACCACGTCTCACAATTCAGCAAAGCTAAATTTATCCTGTTTCTATCAACTACAGAGATACATGGTCTTGGGACCTCAGCGGGAAAAACACTGATCGTCTTTGCCACGAGTCCACCAGCACCTCCCTCAGCCGCCTTCCTGAGCGAGTTCCCATCCCTAGACGCAGGTCCTGCGGCTGTCAATACCGGATTTCGCAGTTGGATTTCCGCTATATCTACGGAAACATCAATTCCATTCAATGTTTCTATCCCTCACCATAAGTCATAGTGAGGAACCGCTTTATTTTATAGTATCTCAGGCATTTTTCCATTCGCGATTACCGCAACTCATTTCTTTTTTTCATTGAGCAAACGTGTGCCTTTCAACTCCTTTGCGCAAATATACCTGTTGAGATCCATTGATGAAATCTTGCAAGGCTTAAAAGGTCTAGTTGCGAGTTTACATTGTGGGACCTGATGATGGAGGATCTACACACTTTTATCGAGACACTTGAAGCACGTTTTCCAAATGAGATTTTACGCGTAGGAGAAATGGTCACTGGGAAATACGACACAACGGCCTACGCAGTTGAATTGGAAAAAGAGGGGAAGTATCCAGTATTGGTGTTTGAGAACGTGAAGAACAGTAGTTTTCACATAGTAAGCAACGTTTTTGCTTCAAGAGAGAGGTTGGCTAGGATGTTGGGTGGAAACATAGGAAACCTTTACGATGCTTGGAATGAAAAGCTGAATCACCTCATTAAACCCGAGATTGTTGATTCTGGACCCGTCAAGCAAATCAAGAAAAAAGGTGGAGAAACAAACCTTAACGATTTCCCAATTCCAATTCATTTTGAAGGAGATGCAGGCCCCTATGTTACCGCTGGGATATTCGTGGCCAAAGATCCGGATACCGGTCGGCGAAATTTGAGTTACCATCGCATGCAACTCAAGGGCGAGAATAGATTTGGTATTAGCATTCATTCTCGGGGCCATCTTTGGGACTATCTTAGAAGAGCAAGCAAAGAAGGGAGAGATTTAGATGTCGCGGTTGTGATAGGGGCGCACCCACTAATCTATCTCGGAGCCTCGGCCAACGTTCCAGTTGACGAATATGAAGTTGCAGGAGCGCTAATGAACAAGCCTGTGGAGCTTGTTAAATGCGAAACGGTTGATTTGGAGGTTCCTTCGAATGCCGAGATCGTTATGGAAGGAAGAATACTTCATGATATCTGTGAACCAGAGGGACCGTTTAGTGAATACACAGGTTATTTGACTCATAGGTCCACACAAAACGTATTGGAAATCAACACGGTAACTCATAGGAAGGATGCTTACTTCCAAGACATAGTTCCCGGACGCTCTGCAGAACATCTTCTCTTGGGTGGGGTAGGAAGAGAGGCAAGCACCTTCAAAAGACTGAAGGCGGTTGTCCCTTATGTTAGGGAGATCAATTATCCAAGTTCAGGGACACATTTTCATTGCTACGTTTCTATGAAAAAGGTTGCAGAAGGCCAACCACGCCAAGTGTTGATGCTATTGTTCGGCTTAGATCCTTATGTAAAGTTGGCAGTTGTTGTTGACGATGACATTGACGTAAATAACGAAAGTGAGGTCTTGTGGGCAATGGCCACAAGGATGCAAGCTGATAGGGATATTATTGTCATTCCCAAGGCGTTAGGAAACTTGCTTGACCCCTCTTCTAGCGAAGGAATGTCAGCAAAGTTGGGTGTCGATGCTACTAAACCTTTGAACTGGAGAATTGGTGAATGTAGGACACCGAAAAAAATAGTTGAACAGATAAGAGATTGCCTGAAGAACAGCTCGTGATAGGCATTGGGGAGTTGTGATTCATAGTACTCAGATAATATAATGCTGGGACAGGAAATCTAAGGAGAAAGGAGATGCGGCGAATTGGAACTAGCGATTCGTGGTGGAACAATCATAACCATGGATGAAAAGCAGCCCATAATCAAAAATGGTGGCATTCTTATTCAAGATGGAAGAATTGTTTTTGTGGGCAATAGGTCTAGGCTCAGGGAATACGGATCCCCTGATAAACAAATTGACGCAATGGGAAAATTCGTTTTTCCTGGTTTTATTAACGCTCATGCTCATATGTTTCAAGTGCTCTTCCGCAATGTCGGTGTTGATTTGGATCTTCTGGACTGGCTCCGACAGGTGGTATGGCCTCTCACTACTAATCTTACTAGAAAGGACGTGTATGCTGCAGCGAGACTTGGAATAGTCGAAAACATCAAGTCTGGAGTAACATGCGTGGTTGACAACCAATATCCCCGTTATTATGAAGAACCTCTTAGAGCTATGGATGAAATCGGATTCCGGGGCGTGCTGGCTTGTGGATTTCACGAATCTGGTGTCCCGGAATATGTAAGAGTAGAATCAGACATCGCACTGAATAGATGCGAGATTCTGATTAGAAAATATGCTCAGACAAGTAATGGGCGCCTCAGAGTGTGCCCTGCTCCAATGCATCCTTGCTTCACATCTGAAGAGGCGCTGTTAAAGTCAAAAGAGCTTGCAGATAAGTATGAAACATATCTTCACGTTCACACCGCAGAAAGCGAACGAGATGTAAAAATACTTCTCAGCAAAACTGGAAAAAGAGATGTCGAGTTTCTGCACGATCTTGGAGTATTGGATAACAGATTTCTTGCAATACATTCCGTGAACGTCACCCAGCGTGAGATTAATCTTCTTGCTAGATCAGGATCCCACATTGTTCACAACCCAGTTAGCAACATGTATCTTGGTAGTGGAGTAGCCCCAGTTCCAGAATATATGAGAAAAAAAGTGAATGTGGCGCTGGGGACCGATGGACCGGCAAGCAATTGTAACCAAGACATCGTAGAGACGATGAAGTTTGCTGCATGTCTCCACAAAGTTCACCTCATGAACCCGAGTGTCATAACTGCACAAGAAGTACTCCAGATGGCAACCATTAACGGAGCGAAGGCTTTGGGTATGGAAGACAAGTTAGGATCAATCGGCGTAGGCAAGTATGGAGACTTAGTTATATTTGACATGTTTAAACCCAACACCGTTCATGTGCACGATCCTGTAGGGTCACTCGTATACTCTGCAACAAGTGAGAATGTTGACACTGTTATCGTTGACGGGAATGTCTTGATGGAGAATAGAAGAATTACATTCGCAGACGAGGAAGCGATCTTGAAAGAAGCAGACCTAGTGGCTTTACGGGCACTGCAAAGAGCGGGTTTATGAGATTGATGCCGTTAACTGAACAAACGCAGATGTGGAGAAGATGCAACGCGGTGATCTGATAGATGTAGCCTTGGATCGAGCCAAAGCGGATTTGATCATCAAAGACGGAATGCTCGTTAATGTCAACACTCGCGAGATACATGAAGCTAACATCGCGATAAAAGACGGAAGAATAGCTTATGTCGGACCATTATCAAATGCGATCGGTTCTAAGACACGAGTTATCGATGCCAAAGGCCGCTATGTTGTTCCTGGTTTGCTAGACGGACATGTCCACATTGAAAGCAGTATGTTGACCGTAACTGAATTCGCAAGAGTTGTGTTACCTCATGGAACATCCACGGTTATGGCCGACTTCCACGAAATCGGAAGCATCCTAGGACTCAAGGGCATCAAAGCACTAATTGATGAATCAAAAAGAACTCCATTGAAGGTTTATACCCTAGTAAGATACTTACCAAGCGATCCCACACAAGAGACCTTGGCAACCAGCATACCTGTAGAGGAACTACACAGATTTCTAGAATTGAAGAATGTCCTTGGCATCTCGGAAATTACCCTAAAGCCTATACTAGACAGGAACAACACCTACCTAAACCTGATCGATTATGCATTAAGAAAAGGAAAAGCCATTGATGGAAGTCTCTCTGGATGTTTTGGAAGAAAACTCAACGCTGCGATTTCTTCCGGCGTTCTTTCCGACCATGAAACTGTCAAAAGCGTAGAACTAATCGAAAAACTGAGACTAGGACTTACTGTCATGCTACGAGAAGGCTCAACAGCCAAGAATGTTTCTGATCTAGCAAGCACTATGGTTGACAAAAAGATTTGCACAAGTAATTGTTGCCTCTGCACTGACGATGTGCACGCCAGCGATCTTGTGAGAAAAGGTCATATGGACTATGTCATTAGAAGAACAATCAAAGAAGGTATTGACCCTTTATCAGCAATTCAAATGGCGACAATCAATACTGCGAAATACTTTGGTCTTGATCATGAAATTGGTACAATATCTCCCGGCAGAGTAGCCGACATACTTCTTGTGGAGGATCTAGAAAAGTTCGTAATTGACACCGTTCTTATCAACGGCAATGTTGTTGCAGAAAAAGGAAGATTATTGAAGAGAACTCCTCCTTTCAAATTTCCGGTTTTTGCTAGAAAAACATTCAAAACAAAGATGATTGAGACAGAAGACCTTACAATAAGAACAAAGCGCGATCTTGAGCATGTCAAAGTCAACGTAATAGAAGCTTTTGGCGATCAATTACCTACCAACTCTATGGTCAAGGAACTTAGAGTTGAAAAGGGTGTACTCAACCCTGACCTTTACAATGATGTACTCAAGCTGATAGTCGTAGAAAGACACAGAGGGACTGGGAACATCGGCCTCGGATTTGTACATGGTTTCAATCTTGAGAGAGGAGCCTTGGCTTCTAGTGTTAGCCACGACGCACATAACATTATAGCTGTAGGAACAGATGATGCAACACTAGCCTTTGCGGCTAATACTATTACAAAGATGACTGGAGGATTGGCTGCAGTCAGAGAAAGCGAGATTCTAGCTTCTTTGAGTCTTCCTATAGCTGGTTTGATTTCAGATATGCCTGCAAGGAAAGTTGTGAAAATGGTTGATGATTTGAATGAAGCTGCTAAAGATTTAGGGTGCAAAATGGATTCTCCTTTCATGACATTATCGTTTTTGGCTCTTCCTAGGATACCAAAATTTAGATTAACTGACAAAGGACTTTGGGATGCTTCCGCGATGAGGTTCGTGGATTTATTCGTTCGTTAATACACGTCTGAATCAAAGCGCTAATAGGTACAGTTTAGACGCTCGAGAGGCACAAACGGGAACAAAACTCAACCATGTGGTCTTAATCCAATCATATCAGCAATGTTGTTCCCCATGATTTTTTCCAGATCTTCTTCGCTCATCTTCATACCTTGTGGATAATCCCAGGTCAAAACCTCCAACATTCTTAGCCAGACTCCTGGCTCATTCGGAGGGGAATCACTTCCGAATACTAGTTTTTCCGGGCCAAGAAGCTCCGAGAATTCAACAAGTCTAGATTGGAAGCACCACCCCGTTTCTACGAAAACATTGTCATTCTTTTTTGCAATCCAGGCTGCTTCAAAAGTGTAGCTAGCTCCAGTTTGGATGCCGAAATGTGCCAAAATGATTTTTGCATCGGGAAAATGATCAATTACCGGATAGAATTGGCTTGGGATACTATATGGTGGGTCTCCGGTGTGAATCAGGATTGGTACCTTTAGTCTTGCTGCTTTTTCTACGGCCGGAAAGATCCATTCAGTAGCCCTATCCGGTCTATATGCGTGCATGTTGCTATGGATTTTAAGCATTCTAAACCCGTTTTCTTTGACGTGTCTCTCAAACTCAGATACTCCCTCCTCCACGCCAAATCTTGGGTTGTAAGTGAAGCACCCGACTAATCTATCAGGATGTTTCTCAACGATCTCTCTTATGTAAGCCATGTATGTTCTTATGCCGGCTGATCCTCCATCCATTCCATTGATCCAAACAGTATTGCCTGGCGGTGGTTGGACTATGCTGAAATCAACTCTTCTTTTTTTACCGTTTATCCTGAAAGGTCCGTCCATCAGCTTTAACAATCTCTCTGCAGTGAAAGGGTCACCTCCGTGTTTCCAGGCCTTATCAACAAAGTTAGTCGGGTGTGTGTGAATGTCGATTATCATCTTATTTCAAATCTTTAAGTGATCTTGAGGATTTATAGGAATTACGATGTTTGTGCGTCAAAAGGATATTAACTGGTTGGAGTTAGGTAGAACTGATTGCTGGACATCTAGATTGTGGAGGTGATTTCATTTTTGCAGGTTTTTTCCATGCATAAATCTACCTTTTGTACCATGGAATTAGAAACTTGCCAAGTAATACAGCTATCAAGTAAAAGGAAAGCCCCATTATTAGTAGGAGTATTATTCCTCCGAACATTAGAGACATTGTCATTTGAGATTGGGCTATCACTATTAGGTACCCTAAACCAGCATCCGAGGCCACGATCTCGGAAACGACTACTCCAACCAATGATGTTGTAGCTGCTATGCGTATTCCCGGACATATGTATGGCAGGGCGTTGGGAAATCTGATCTTGTAAAAAACCATCCAACTACTGGCTTTGAAAGAATGTGCAAGATCCATCAGTTCGGATGGTGTAGCTCCACATCCTAACATCGTGTTCACCAGCACTGGAAAGAATGCAATGAACGCTCCAAGAGCTATTGCAGGAATCTGGCCGACACCAAACCAAATTATTAGAAGTGGCGCCATTGCAGACTTTGGTACGGAGTTGAACATGATTAGAAGAGGATAAATCGTTTCTCTGAGGAGCTCTATTTGGAAGATTGCAACGCCTAATACCATTCCGAAGGCCGAACCGATAACAAAAGCTGCTAGCGATTCGAAAAAGGTTATGCTTGCGTGTTCCAAAAACAATGATGTCTTTCTTGTCATGTACGCAAATATGGTAGTCGGTTTTGGCAATACAAAAAGTGGAATGTCAAACACCTTGTTAAAGACGCCAACCTCCCAGATGATAAAAAATAATGCCACGACTGCCAGAGGAAGCAAGATTGATGTTGTTCTTTCTATCCTATCAATTTTGAACAAGTTAGTACACTCCTACTGCTACTCTATCCTCTTTGTACCATGGCATTGTCTTCCTTTCCACTATTGATATCGTTGAGAACAAAGTTATTCCGGCCAAAGCCGCGAAAATAATCCCCGCTATTGTCTGTTCTGTACGGAATGTAAGGATTGCATCCAAGAGAACCCAGCCTATTCCCTCAACAGTTCCTGCGAACTCAGCAATCACCGCTCCGACAAACGATAAAGGCACCGCAATCCTTAGTCCAGCGAATACGTATGGCAGGGCGTTGGGAAATCTGATCTTGTAAAAAACCAGCCAACCACTAGCTTTGAAGGAATGGGCCAAATCCGTCAGCTCAGGCTGAATGGATGCCAAGCCTGCTGCAGTATTAATTACCACTGGAAAAAAGGTTATCAGTATTACTATCACAATCTTTGGAAGGATGCCAAACCCGAATATGATTAGTAGAAGAGGCGCCAATGCTGCTTTAGGGATGATGTCAGCAGCAAGCAGTAATGGCAATGTCGCATCTCTTAGAACTTTGGAATAGACTATTATTATCCCGAATGCTAAACCTACACTTACTCCTAAAATTAAACCTATAATCGCCTCGTAAACTGTGACACTTGTATGATACAAGAGCGTCAAGCCATTTTCAAAAACGAAACTTGCGATCAATGAAGGCGCTGGCAAAAGAACAGGGTGTACGTCAAGAATCTTAACTGCAATCTCCCATGCGACGCATAAAAGAAAAACAAAAGCTAGTGGTTTCGTAATACTTTTGAGAACTGAACGGTTCAATTTTACATGCGCCT
>CP070791.1:819871-826352 GCA_020346825.1 Candidatus Bathyarchaeota archaeon | reverse complement strand
TAGACTTCATCCAGTCGCCATTTCAACTTAACGAAACTCCTCTCGATTGGAACCGTTATGTTGCTTTCATAGGCAAGAATCCCAGCCCAAGCGATCATAGCTCCGTTGTCTAGAGCAAATTTCTTAGGAACTACACAGAATCGAGCGTTATGGTCCTCCGCAACGACACAAAGCATCGATTGCAATCTCTTGTTGGCTGCCACCCCCCCAGTCAAAAGGACCTCTGGTTTCTCAGTGTGGGCTAAAGCCCTCTCGGTTACTTCAGTTAGCATGGAGAAAGCAACTTCCTGGAGGCTGAAGCAAAGGTCTTCCAGACTATGGGTTTTTTCATGAAGCAAATGAATAGCTGCTGTGAGAAGCCCGCTAAAGGATAAGTCCATGCCCTTCACGGTGTAGGGAAGAGAAACAAAGGTTCTACTTTTCTTCGCCAATTCTTCAACGATGGCTCCAAAAGGCGCTCCTGGTCTTTGGCTTAAACCTGCTTCTCTGGCAAAAACGTCGAGGCAATTCCCTATGGCAATGTCCAAAGTCTCACCAAAAACGCGATATCTTCCAGCTTCGAAGGCGGAGACTATTGTGTTTCCTCCCGAAACATAGAGAGTAACAGGATCAGTTGCTTTGGTTACAAGTTTGCCTATCTCAATGTGCGCCACACAATGGTTGACTCCCACCAGAGGAACTCTAAGGTAGGAGGCTAGGGCGCGCGCTGCAGTTGCTCCTGTGCGGAGGCAGGGTCCCAGTCCAGGTCCCTGAGAGAAGGCAACGAGGCAAACGTCTTTTGGCTTTATTCCTGCTTTTTCAAAAGCTTCTGCCAATACCTTTCCAGCAACCTCAGCGTGGTGTCTAGCTGCTTCTCTCGGATGGATTCCTCCTTTCTCGGGCACGTAGGTGTTATTCGCGTTGGAGAGAACCGTCCCGTCGAAAGAAAGAATCGCAACACCAAAATCATCTGCTGTAGATTCTATACCTAGGCAATAGGATGCTGCTGGACTAGGCATCTGCAACGCTTTCATCCTCTGCAACGGATGTCACCAATGGAAGTTGAACATGGAACTTGTTTACTTGATGCTTGTTCAATGCTTATGTGGTATCGTGTGTTAAAACATTTCGTAGTTTTGGCTGTAGAATCATGTTTGATCTGTCAGAACTCAGTAATTCTGGGAATAGCATACATCTTTAAATGTTCTGAAGTGCCTATTTATTGTGGAAATGCCAAGGAACCGAAGGATATGCCGAGACGAAATGAGCTAGAACACAAAGCGCTACATTTGATCGCTAACACTGGGAATCAAGGCGTGCTTCAGTCTGAAATGTGGCGAAAACTAGATGCAAGCAGCCGGGAAGGTTCTCGAATATCCTTAAAACTGGAAAAAAAGGGTTTGATTCGTCGCACACGTGAACTCTGCGGCGGAAGATGGACGTATAGATTATATATCAAGAGGCAACCAGCTTCCATCAACTCTATCATCAATTGTCCCTGCTTGATGTGCCCAGAGGATCCGAGATGCGGTGTTTGGAGTACCATTTCACCCACCCAATGTGAAGAATTGTCAAAATGGATTTCAGGTCTCGTGCAAGGCGAAATGAATCCTTCTGGTGAAACCTAATTTTGCCGAAAGCTTGGGTCAAAGAACATAGAAGAGAATATTATTATCGGAAGGCAAAGGAAGAAAAGTTTCGATCACGAGCGGCTTATAAACTTCTCCAAGCGGTAAAGAAACATCGGTTCATCGAATCTGGCTACGTGGTAGTGGATTTAGGAGCTGCCCCAGGTGGGTGGACGCAAGCTTCTAGAAGGATCGTGGGGAGTTCAGGTTTCGTGCTTGGAATTGACATTAATCCGTTGAAACCCATTGACCTACCAAACGTTCGCACCATCATTGGCGACGTGACAGATTCTCAGATTGAACAAAACATAAGGGAATTCTTGCCACGTTCGGCTGACGTTGTGATTTCAGATGTCTCACCGAACATCTCGGGAGTCTGGGAGCTGGATCACGCCCGCCAGATTGACCTCGCAACATGGTCCCTAAGGATCGCCACCTCGGTCCTAAGGCCAAGAGGAAACTTTTTCGTTAAAGTCTTTCAAGGAGACATGCTAAGCGACTTTGTACAAGTGGTTAAACAAAATTTCAGCTTTGTTAAGCTAATCAAACCAAAAGCCAGCAGAGCAAAAAGTTCGGAATTATACGCCCTTGGAATGAACTTCCGACAGCCTGAAACGTAATAACATTGGTGGTGGCCGCCCTCGTAACTCTGTGCAATCACAGGTCATCCACTTTTTCGTCTTCATTCGGCCGTCAAATCACCTTTCAAAAATTCGAAAATAATCTTTTAATCGAGAACCTTTAATAATGCAGTAATGAACCTTTCTAGACTACACTATAATCGGTGAAGATGACTTGAAAGTAGTTGCAGCAGATTCGGGCGCCGCCATTTTGAATGAACGTTTCGAACCCCTAGTGGTTGTGGCTGCAGTTGCCGTCTCGGTTGAACCTCCTTATAAGGAAGCCAAGCTGTGTCTAGCTGAACCCATCTTCGCCAACGTAGAAAAAGGGTACCATCTGGTAGTTCATGAACTGGAACTTTGTCAAAGACTTCTAAAAGAAGTCAAAGCAGATGTGGTTCATTTGGATGTGACATTGCGTGGCATAAGCTTGGAAGAACTTTCCGTAGTCGGAATTTCAAAGTTGAAGATTTCCAGCAAGGCAAGAGGACAAGTTCTGAAGATTCTGCCAAAAATAAGAAAAATCGCTGCGAACATTAGACGAGTCTACGACATCGATGTTCTAGCCTTCGGAAAAGAGAGTATCCCAGTAAGAATAGCTGAACTAACATCTGGCGCCCAAGCCATCTTGTATTCTATGGAAAAAGTAGCTGAAGAGAATACAAAGCTGAGGCTTGGACTCCCAGTGAAATGTCAACCTAAATTCCTTAATGATGCAGTGGTGTTGCAGTCGTTGATACCAGCGGAACAGGATGTTGTGGGCTATGTCACAGACGATAAAGGGGTCCTAGGTAGAGTTCAAACGTTAGAGATGCTAAATCCCTGTGCACGAGGCTTCAGATTGCTGGAAATAGCTCCTAAGATGTGAGATTGATCTCTAAGCTTTTTTCGTACTGCTTTCCAGTACTTTTGTCACTTCAAGACTCATGTCAAGTGGTCTTGTGCTATTCGTTATTTCTCCAAGGCTGAGAATGTCGACTCCTGTTGCAGCGAATTCAAGGATGTTTTGCTCGTTGATTCCGCCACTGGCTTCGATCAAAACATTGCTTCTAAGTCCCACGTTGTCCAGCAGCATAATTGCATTTTCTATCTCTTGAGTAGAAAAATTGTCGAGCAGAACGATGTCAGCTCCAGCTTCAGCAGCTTTCACTGCCTTGTTGCCTGTAGAAACCTCAATCTCAATTCTTTTTGAAAACGAAACAGCTTCTTTTACACGTTTCAAAGCTTCACCAACATCTCCAACAATCGCCAAATGATTGTCTTTTACAATGATAAGGTCGTCTAAATGAAGACGGTGAGTATCCCCCCCACCAAGCATCACAGCCTTTTTGTCAAAAAATAGCAAACCCGGCGCTACCTTTCGGGTACATGCTATTTTAGTCTCATAGCCTGCACCATGAATCTTCTCAACTAATCGGCTGGTTGTGGTAGCTATGCCACTCATCCTTGTGAGAAGGTTTAGAAGAGTTCTTTCAATTGAAAGCAATGTTCTGGCGTCCCCAACCATCTTGAGGATTACTGTTTTCTTCTCAACCCTAGATCCATCTGGCACGAGGACTCTGACATGAAAGCCAAAACTTTCTAACATGGTCACTGCTTCTTCTATTCCAGCCAAAACGCCAGATTCTTTGGCCACAATTTCTGCTTCAACAATTGTTCCAGAAGGAACCGTGACAAGGGTAGTTATGTCCCCTTGTCCAAGGTCTTCCTCCAAAAACTTTCGGATTTTCTCCTCCAAAACCTTTCTAGGAAGAAACGTCAGCAATTCCTCCTTCAGCTGTGTTAACTATGATTTCAACAGCAGTTTTTAAGCCGTCCAATTTTATAACATCTTCCTGAATCTGCTCGGCTCGTTCTCGAAAGCGACCATTCAAGATTTTTCCAACAGTGTTAACTAGTGTATGTTTGTTCAGATC
The DNA here is from genome assembly GCA_020346825.1 of Candidatus Bathyarchaeota archaeon. GTDB lineage: Archaea > Thermoproteota > Bathyarchaeia > Bathyarchaeales > Bathyarchaeaceae. The sequence continues at coordinate 822,209 of CP070791.1, read as the reverse complement.
GTCTTGCTCGATCATTTCTGCGATACCTAGCTCAATGGCGTTTTTGGCGTTGTTAAGTTGTTCGGTGTGGTTTGGTGTAGGTATAAGAATTTGGGGTCTGCCATAACATGTGGATTGGGCTACAGTTCCATGGCCCGCTCTAGCGACCACAACATCGCATGTTTTTAGATATTCAAAGCGATTAGGGATCCACCCATAAACGGTCATGTTTCCTTCCTTGACAGGTTCGGGAGAAGCATTTGGATAACCAAGAGACATAATTACCTGATAATCGTCTGGAAATTCCTTAAAGATGTGGCGAAGAATCCCAGTGAAATAAGTGCGTTCTTTCACGGGTCCGCTGATTGGTGCAAAGATTAATGGTTTATCCCTTACCAAACCGAGTTTTTCCCGAATTTCTTTTCGGTTTGGCAGTTCCTCCGGGCGCACAGATAGCAAAGGTCCTATAAGCTTTACGCGTTTTCGATATGCTTTTGGAATTCTTAGGTTTCCGGTTGAGAGAGTGTATGGTGGGGGAAAATCCGGAATTATGGTTTGTGTTCCAGTAGTCCAGATTTTTCCAATGACTGTGAGGGTGAAAGCGTCTGCCAGTCTGGCGAGTCTCAGAAATCGTTTTCGTCTGGGGATAATTACTTGAAATTGGTTTAGGATGCAGAGTTCAGGTATCCCTACCAGCTTTGCAGCAATCAGAGGCGAAGCACGTGAATCTGATACAACCACATCGGGCTTAAATGCTTTCATGAATTTGATTTCAGCCTCCACTTGCTTCAAGAAGGTGAAGGAGGCCAAGAAGGGACCAGGGTTGACTGTTGTCTGCCTAAAATCAATGGTTCCGTCAGGTTTGACTACGAATCCAATTGGAGGAGCCTCCACAACCGGAAATCCTTCCTGTTGAACGAATTGCAATCCTTCACTGTAAGTGGTGAATAGAACATCGGCACCATCCTTTTCCAGTCTTCGGGCTATGGGAACGCAACGACCAACATGGCCCAAGCCAACACCGCATGGAGAAAATTGAACCCGCATGAACCTTGTTTCCTTAGAGTTTTTTAGAGTTCTATACCACGTTTGTATATTTCCACCTATTCGCGCGCGCGAAGTAAGGAGCGGCCACATCTCTGAAAGCTAGGAAAGAACAGTATAAATCTTGGGTTTACCTGTGTGCGACACGAAAAATAACAAAGAACGCGTTCTATACTTTATATGCTGTCTGTTGCGGAAGCTTGCATATTCATCAATTCTGATCCCAGAATGCTGAGGAAGATTGCTGAAGCGGCGCTCAAGATTGAAGTGGTGAAGATGACTCACGCTGTTATAGGTCAGTTTGATGTTATTGTTTACGCAAAGTTTGGCAATATGGAAACGCTCAGAGGAGTCATAGTTAAGTCTCAATCTCCAAAGGGAGTGCAACGCACCCAGACAACAGTTGCAGTACCACCCAGATTGGAATTTTCATGGCTTGTCAAGCATGTGCAAACAGTCTAAGCGCAAACTTACCAATATTAGTTAGACATATCCCTTAACCCGAACATTTCCGATGGAATAGCTTCGAGCTTCAACAGAACTTGTCCCTTTTTTCCTTTGTGCGCGCTACTAAACGTGAAGAAGAGAAAAATCAGCATTTTCTCATGTCTACGAGGTTGATTTCTCCATTTGGAGTGATTTCTTGCGCTATAACACAACTAAACCGGTATATCTTGGTGTCTTTTAGCAGCCAAGAATCTGGTGACAAGCCAGCTTTCATACAACATTGACAAAGGAACTCCTCTTCTTCCCAGCTCCATTCAATAGGCACTTGGGGCAATAGCAGACCTTTGTAGTGGCTCCTTTCAATAATGAGTCCATCTTGGCCAACCTTGATTCTTGAGGGGTACTCCGCAGGTTTTTCAACCCTAACAGGTTGGGGAGGAGTGAGGACGCTCACTTCAAAGAGTATCCGGTCAAGTTCGCCGAGGGAGACGGGATGGAACCGAGGATCTTTTGTAGCAGAGTTGATGGCAGACTCGATTACAGCCTGGATTAAAGGCTTAGTTGGATAAGGAAAGCCAATGCAACCTCGCAGTCCTTTTTTTCCTTGATGTAAAGTATTCAACGTAACAAAAACTCCGCACTGCTTCATGAGCTCTGGTGAAACATCTTTTGGAACAGGTATTGTTTGCCTGTTTTTGAGATATTCCTCCACATCCCTTCGAGCGATTCTAACGAGAAATCTGCCTTCTTCAACAGTCAGCTGAAATGGCACCTTATCTCGCCTCTAGCATACGTGACGATGCAAAGCCACAGGTATTAAGATTTCTAAGCATAATTACTACTTCTACTGAAAACAAGCCCAGGCCTG
>CP070791.1:812579-819771 GCA_020346825.1 Candidatus Bathyarchaeota archaeon | reverse complement strand
GGGTTTCAAGGGAGATTTCGGCTGCTTCTTCTACTGGGGTTTCTATGGTTACTTCGGCTGCTTCTTCTACTGGGGTTTCTATGGTTACTTCGGCTGCTTCTTCTACTGGGGTTTCAAGGGAGATTTCGGCTGCTTCTTCAACTACATCCCCAGTAGTTGGTGCTTCCTCAGTTTCTGTCGTTGTTGACGGGGGTGTGGGCGCTACCACTTCTGGCATAATACTGGTGACGACCTCCCTGATGGCAGTCAGCTGTTTTTTCACGGAATCAAGACCTAAAGAGAAGGCGCTGCTTCCATTTGCGTGCAAGTCGTCATCAATTTCTCCAGCAGCATACTGAATTTCCGAGTTGGCGAGAAATATCTCTAGTGTACTTATCTGGTCTTCGAGGTTTCCAATTTTGGAGGTCATTTTGTCAGCCAAATCTTTCTGACGCGCCTCAACCTCAGAAATGATGCCTTTTAGTTCCTTGTCTAGGGACTCGTATGTAGACGCCGAAATTTTGCCTGAATTGAAAAGTTGGTCTAAGGCCTGCTTCTTTTTCCTCGCTAGCTCCAAATCCTTGCTTATTTTTTCGAAAGAATACTTCCATGAAATCAGATTTAAACACCCAGCTGGATCCTAGCATAAAAGAGCGAAATAACTTTTGTTAACATGTAGATATATCGTTGACTGCCAAAATAGGTTTCTTTTCCGTTTTTGTTCGATATCTGCTTTTAAATGAGAGTAGGTCACACGCTCAAATGTAATCTTAATCATTAACATCCTTGATTAAACATGCCCTGTTCTCAAATCAGGTTCTCCTCGGCCATGCGGCTGTGAAACAAAGGCATAAAAGATGATGAATGAAACACAGCAAAGGGTACCTGCAATGCCTTTCACAAAGACTAAGAATCCGTACATGCACGAGGAGAGTTTTGAAAGTAATGGGAAAACCTTGTCCGCTACACTTTATGGCAACTCATCAGTTGGTGTTGTTCTTTGTCCGCCACATCCGCTATTTGGAGGCAGCAGAAGAGACATTAGAATCGTGAAAGTCGCCAAAGAATTGGCTTTACATAATATTTCTGCTTTGTGTATGGATTATGGAAGCTACGGCAAAGGCGCCAAAGAGGTTGAAAATGTTTTAGACGCAATTTCTTGGATGCGGAAAAAAGTGAATTCTTTGGGCTTGTTGGGCTATTCCTTTGGTGCCGTGGTTGCGTCCAACGCAGCTGCTCGAACAGAAATAGATGGTTTCGTTGCTATGTCAATTCTCAGGAAAGTGGATGACTTAGAAGTAAATCTGAATTTTAATTGTCCGACGCTTTTCGTTCATGGGAAACATGACGATGTGGCGCTCTACTCGGAATTGGAACTCATCCACGCGAAAACTAAAGGCAGAAAAGAGAAGTTTGTTCTAAACACAGGACATTTCTATATGGAGAATTTCCCGGCAACAATAGACTCGGCTTCTGAAAGGATAAGCCGATTCTTTGAAGAAGTACTTCTCAAATAAGATGCTCACGTCGATTTGGATACAGAATGTTGGTTACCCAAGCACCAATCACCTTTTTTTCCTTGCGTACGCTTCTCTAGATTAGCTATTAAAGATGGCTTTAATTAGATGATACGATAGAATATGGAACTATGAGCGACCTTGAACTAGAGAGGTTGAGAAGAAGAAAACTTGCTAAACTAAACAAACGTTTCTTGAAGAATAAAGAAGGGAAAAAAGAGGAAAACAACAAACAAAATATACTCCACAGAGTTTTTGTTGGGCGCGCTTGGGAAGTTTTCAACGCTACACGAGCCCAGTACCCACAAGTTGCCGAAAAGTTGAGAAAAGCTCTTGTTCAATTGGCTTCTTCTGGAAAGATAACAAGGGTGACTGGTGAAGAACTCTATTTTCTCCTCAGAAGAATGGGGTTGCGAGTCAGACTAAAGACCACGATAAGGATTAACGAGCATGGAAAACTGAAGTCAATTGAAGAAAAACTCAGACAGTAAAACCTATTGATCTGCTATTGACAAAGAATTTCTGGCACACGCTCACATTCCTTTGCTTCGTGTCGCCAAAGAAATCGACTTGGTTGGGCAAGTACTCACGCAGGCGCGCGCACACAACATTGGTTAGCTTTGCGTTACTATTCCGTCTTTCATCATTATTTTTCTTTCTGCAAAACCGGCAATATCTTGTTCATGAGTAATAACAATGATTGTAGTCTTTGTTTCTTCATGGAACTTTCTGAGCAAATCCATGACTTGTTTCCCAGTTACGGAGTCCAAATCACCAGTTGGTTCGTCAGCAAATATCACTGCAGGACGATTGGTCAATGCGCGAGCGACAGCCACACGTTGCATCTGTCCACCACTTAACTGGGCAGGGTACTGTTTGGCTTGTCTGCTTATTCCAACGCCTTCAAGGAGTTCTTCTATTCTGTTTTTCAGGTCTTTACTCAACCCTGCGAGATCAGCAGGTAAAGCTACGTTCTCACGAGTGTCGAAGTGGGGCAGTAACGCATAACTTTGGAAGATGAAGCCCATATCCAGCAACCTGGCCTTCGATTTTTCTGAATCGTCTGATTGATGGAGATCTCTTCCTTTGAAAAAAACAATCCCATAATCAGGTTCATCTAGCCCAGCCATGCAATTTAGGAGAGTGGTTTTTCCTGCACCGGAATTGCCAACTATTGCCACAAATTCGCCCTCTTTGATATCAAGGTCAACTCCTCTGACGGCATAAACTGTGGTTTGTCCCAGACTGTAGTTCTTAACTAGGCCCCGGACGGAGATTATGTGTTCAGCGGAAGCTTCAAAGGCTTGTGGCGTTTGGGGGCTGAAGAGGCTGGATTGGAATGTGTAGAATGGAAGATCTGAGCCAAAAAAGTCCAACCACAACTTCGAAAGTTCTGCTTCAACAAACAAGTCGGAACTCAGTTCAGCCATAGTTAGGAGAGCAAATCTGAATTCATCCATGGATTTGGTGGTTTTCATCTCATTCGTTGTTTCATCCAAGTAATCCTTCAGTTTATTCTGGCACCCTTCCAGTTTGTCTTGAACCTCAGTTAACAGGCTTTTGCCTTGGTTTATTTTCCAGGACATTTGCCTAACTGCTGTCCTAAGGTCTCCAGAGAGCTTTATCAGATCATGTTTCTTGAAGTAGGTTGTGGGCTCGTTGAATAACTTGAATATGCTGAAGATGGTTTTGTCCATGTTTTGGAGTGAACTAAGTTTCGCTGAAAGGATCCGCAAGAACATTTCAAGTTTAGCTTGCACATCGGAGTTGCTGCTTCTGTAGTGTGTTCCATGAAGACCTAGCTTAAGTCTTTCTAACACTTTGTTCATTTCTCGTAGACGAAGTAATGTCGGGTCTAGAAATATGCAAAAGAAGTTGAGAAATGCTAGCTTGTCAACCATCGCTTCAAGGTCAATATCTGGCTTAACTCCAGATGCTTTAAAAACTGGGGAGGTCCATCCTGAAAGATAGAACTGGACTTTCTGCTCTTCGCTTAGGTTCCAAATGGCCGTCATGCTGTTTATCTGAAGTTCACAGAACATGGTTGGCAACTCTGAAATTAGTTTTTTCAGTCGAAGATCGAACACTTTTTCAAGCTTGGGGTCGATCTCCTTCAGGAAACTTTTGACGATCTGCGATGTTTCCTTCAGTTCCCTTTTGCCTTTTAGGTATTTTTGGAGTTTGGATTTGTTTTTAGTGTAGTACTCTTGAAGGCGAAGATGGATTCTGCTCTGGGCTTCCTTTAGTGTCTTGGGGGAAAATGGTTCTTCTAGGGGTTTGTCTGCGGCTAAAAAGATGAAGGCGTTGTGTTCTTTGAAGTCTGTACTTGATTCAGGTGTCTTCAGGGTTTTCTTTAGGTATTTGATTAGATTTTTAGCCAACTTGGAGTTTTCTGCAGGAGAGGATTTGTCTATTAGAGCAGAAAAATAGGCTTTCATCGTTTCTCTCCCTCCTGGACTGGAGAATTATCTTCTATCCTTGAGATCTTGCCGTCAGTCATATGGACTATGTAATCGCATTTTTCTGCAATCCATCGGTTGTGGGTTACAAGAACTAGAGTTTGTTGGTTGGTCTTGTTTATACGGCGAAATAGGTCCATGATGTTGGAGCTTGTTGTAGAATCTAAGTCGCCAGTGGGTTCATCTCCTAGGATAATTGCGGGTTGGTTGATTAGAGCTCGAGCCACGGCGACTCTTTGTTGTTGACCTCCAGAGAGTTCTGTGGGTAGATGATAAAGTCGGTCTCCCATTCCTAACTCGCGTAGCATCATCTTAGCTTGTTCTCTAGCAAGACCGGAGTTGATTCCCCGTAGTAATAGTGGAGTTTCTACATCTTCTACAGCGGTCAAGAAAGGAAAGAGATTGAATAGCTGGAATATAAAACCAATGTTGTCTCTGCGAAAGGCCGTCATCTGTCCGTCAGATAGGGTTGAGGTGTCTACTCCATCGATTATTATTTCTCCCGACGAACGGCGATCCAAATGGCCTATCATATTCAGTAGGGTAGTTTTTCCACATCCAGAGGATCCCATGATCGCCATCATGTCTCCCTTTCTGACGGTTAATTCTACGCCTTTGAGGGCATGAACCTCGTTTGATTTGCCCTCGTTGTAGCGTTTATGTAGTTTGGAAACTATGAGGATTGGTTTTTTGGGGACTTGATCTTTCTTGTTCTTCGGTTTTTTCATCCCACATACCTCAATGCTTCTGCTGGAGGAATTCTTGAAGCCACAAGCGCGGGGATTGAACCTGACCCTACTGCAATAAGCACAATAAAGGAAAGATACAGTCCAAGTTCTTCCCATGGAATCACTAGGGCTGTATTTTGCATGTTGGCAAAACCCATACTGACAAGTAACCCGTTAATAACCCCAATGATCAATCCGATTATTCCAAGAACCACCAGTTCTAGGAGAACGGATAGAATCACTTGACTTCTGGGAAATCCTATGGCTCTCATCATCCCAATCTCCCGTTTTCTTTCGGAAACATTTCGAACTGAGATGACTCCCATGCCTACTGCACCTATTGCGAGACCAAAGGTAACGTAGATTTGCAGGAAAGATGTTATTCGATCCATCATTTCTAGGGTTGACTCGATTCTGGAATAGGTTAGAACAGAACTTGCGACAAAGTTGTCAGTTGCCAGAAGGCGGTATCCCTCGTCATTTGTGTTTGTGAATTCTTCAATGGCTTGAGCTATGTCTTCAAGTTGAGGATCATCAATTGAGAGGTTGGTTTTAATCAGAAAAGAATCGTACTGGTCTTTTCCTCGGGACGTTAAAGTTTGACCGTTAGCTTCACCGAGAAAATTTGTTTTGACTGCCCAATGTTCCGGCAAGTATAGAGTTCCTAGAATTGCGCTGAAATCGGATTCTCCTCCACCAAAGCCTAATTCTGCCCCCAGCGGGAAACCTCCGGCACGTTGGCTGTCAAGACTTCCTCCAATTGTAAAAGCCTGGTAAATTGGAAATCCTAGGGATGAAGTATTCATTGGTATCCAAATTTGCAGCCCTACAGGCAAGAGAAAAGAGTCTGTGAAGACTATTGGGTTTTCGACCAGGTTTCCACTAACATCCCTTAACGGTTCAACTCCTTCAAGAGGATCTACGGCTAAAGTCCCTCCAGGCCCTGCAGCCCCTAGTTCTAAGTCAGAAAGTTCAATCTCTCCAGTGAAAACAGCTAGCAGAGCAGATGAAACATTGTAGGCAGTCATCTTGTATTTTGGGTTGAAGAATTGGTCCCACGCTTTCTTGGATAATTCTAGCAAATTGTCATCAGATGGGTCTGAAACAAGAGATTCGCGAACCCCGTCAGGAAAGCCATCTAGATAAAAGGCGTAGCGCCAATTGGGATCTGAATAATCTGAAGCATTACCGCGGATCTGCTCTGGTTTAAACTCCCCCGTTCCGATGGGAAGCAAATCCGTTATAGGGTCAAAATCAGAAGAAAGAGGGTCTTCTAAAGCTATGAACTTTGTAAAGTCCAGATTAGGTTGAAAGGTCTTGAAACCAATTACATCTGTTATGCGATCATCAATCTTGTAAAGTTCGTCGGAGAAGGATGTGCCGGGGATGATTGCTTCAGGCTTACTTAAGAAGACTGCAAAGTCTACTCCTTTAGAGTCTTCTTCAATCTGAGTTGCGGTTCCCAGGTTTGTGGGAATTAACGTAGCCACAAGAACGTTAAGAGTTAGTATGATTCCAAAAATGGCAAAGGTTAGAGTGGAACGAGTGATGTGTGACGATATTAAAGCCGGTGATATTTGGCCAACACCCTTTACACCCCGAATCTTAATCAGGACATTCCTTAGGCCACGCATTATGATGGGTAGGTTGAGGGCAACGAACATTATGGAACCAATCACTATTTCAATAATCCCCAGAATCAAGATTTCAATTGAGAATCCAGTGATGTCTGCTACCCAATTGCCCATAGCTACAACAAACAGGATTGAGGGGAAGGCCCAGAACGTGATGGCTGTTATGTTGAATGCTTTAACCCTGTCCATGAACCTAGAGAGGACAAGGCCTAGGCCTCCCGTAGAAAAGCCGAACCCCATCATAAGCATTCTCCACTCTTCTAAGCTGTCCCATCCTTCACTGCTCCAAAAGACTTGATGTGTCTCCTCGAATACTCCATTGTACAGGAGAAGAATGATTCCAGCTATGATTATTAGGACACCAAAGGCTGCTAGGTTGCGACTAGATTTTTCTCTAAATTTCACTTTTATTCCACGAAGAGCTTCTACAACATTTACTCGGGAAGCCCTTAGAGCTGGAAGAATCCCAGTCACTATGCTTAATACTATGCCTATGACAACTGAAAGGATGACCGCTTCTTGAGAGACAACGGGTTGAACACTGAGTTCACCAGTTCCAAATAATCCTACAAGATAAAGGGCCACAGCTTGACCGAAGGCCAATCCTCCGAAAAGCCCCAGAACTCCTCCGATTATTCCTTGGAACAAGTTCTCAACCATCATAGACTGGAAAATTCCCCTGCGATTAGAACCTACTGCGCGTAGGACCCCCGTTTGAAATTCCCGGTCTTCCACACTCATGAGCTGAACATTAGTGATCAGTAGAACCCCAGTTAACATGATGAGAAAACCCAAGGAGGTCAAGATGGTACTCATTATTGTGATGGCGAATTCTACAAAGCCAAAAAAGTCTAGCCGAGCTGAAGTGACCTGAT
>CP070791.1:808773-812479 GCA_020346825.1 Candidatus Bathyarchaeota archaeon | reverse complement strand
GGAACAGCCTCAGGAAAAACCACTTTTCTCAACGCAGTGGCGTGCCTAATCAAACCTGGAAGCAAAATCATCACGATTGAGGAAACAGCAGAACTCAATCTGCCCCACGAAAACTGGGTGTCCCTAATTTCAAGGAGAAGCTACGGTCTCGGAGAAAGCCATTCCGGAGAGGTAAGCCTCTTCGATCTGGTTAAGACTTCAATGAGGCATCGTCCGGACTTAATAATGGTTGGCGAGATCCGAGGCAACGAAGCATACACCCTCTTTCAAGCATTGGCAACGGGTCACGGCGGCATGGCCACAATGCACGCAGAAAACATCGACTCAGCCGTCAAGCGTTTAATCCAGAAACCCATGGATATAGCACCAGCGTACATGCCTCTCATGAATATGGTTGCTTCGATTCAAAGAGTGCATCTGCCTCAATCTAAAACTGGCGAAATGAAGGCCTACAGAAGAATACTTTCCGTGGACGAAATCGCTGACTACGAAGACTACCGAAACATCTTCAAATGGAAGGCAGCCGAAGACTTTCACGGTTCCGTACTCAAAAACGGGCTAATGCTTCCCGCCATTATGGAGCGCAGAGGTTTCACTTGGCAAGAACTGCTAATGGAGATGAAGCGAAGGGAAAACGTGTTACGTTGGATGCGAACACGAAACATACGAAGCTACAAAGAGGTTGCAGGAATCATAACCGAATATTACGCCAGACCAGACGAATTCTACGCCAGGGAGGTGGAAGCTGACGCCGCTGCTAAACTCTCTTGAGGGGCTGTCCGTCCGAATTTTTGGGCGTTTATCCCCCAAGTTCCTGAGCGGATTCTTCGAATTCAAGGAACACTTGTCAAAAGCAGGAATCAGAATCTACCCTGAAACATACGTTTCCTTAATGTTTCTTGTGGCCCTCCTAACTGTGCCAGTATCCATCGTAGCCATTGTGCTCTTGTATTTCACTAAATTGTTTTTCCTCATCTTTTTGGTGCCAATGCCTGCCTACGTTATGCTTGGGTTCATCGTCACACCAATGTCTAGAGCCAGCGACAGAGCCAGTACATTAGAAAGGGAAATGCCCTTCGCTGCAACGTATATTACTGTTATGGCTTCCGGAGGCATCCCACCGTACATGAGTTTCAAGCGCCTCACAAAGGTTGGACTCTTGCCTGCGATGGCTAAGGAAGCTAGAACCCTCATTAGAGATGTGGAGATCTTTGGAGTGGATCCTCTTTCTGCTCTAGAACACGCAGCCAAAAGCAATCCATTAGATATCTTCAGAGATTTTGTTTCAGGGTATGCTTCAACTGTTATAATAGGCGGCGACGTCATCCATTTCCTCGAAACAAAGGCTGGAGACATCTTCAAAACCAGGTCATTGCGGGTGAAATCTGCGGCTGAACGTTTGGGTATGCTTCTGGAGTCCTTCATTATCATAATGGTTCTCATGTCCCTCTGCTTCTACATCCTCTTCAGCGTCGAGTCAATATACAGCACAGGAATGGACATGGGATCCGGAATAATAATGTATACCTACGTCTTTACTCCGATGCTTTCTATTGTCTTTCTTTACCTCGCCCACAGCATGCAACCGAAAACTCCCCTCAAAGAGCTGCGACCGTACAAAGTCTACGCCATCTCATCTGCAGCAGGTGTGCTGCTTCTTCTATTGCTCACAGGCGTCTTTGGAATGTTTCAAACTCCCCTCCAAAACATCGTTGACTTGCCAATTGCTGTGGCTCTTGCGCTGATAATATCTGCTGCGCCTCCGGCTTTAGTTCATTCCAGAGTTGCAGGCAGAAAATCCAGCATCGAACGGGGTATAGCCAACTTTCTCAGAGACCTAACTGAAGTCAGAAAAACAGGGTTGTCTCCTGAAAAGTGCATTGAAAATCTCTCGAATCGTGATTACGGCGAATTCTCTAAGGAACTAAGGAAAATGTCCTCCGACCTTTCTTGGGGCGTCCCAATGCGAGACGTCATCACCGATTTCATGAAACGAACCAAGAGTTGGATGTCTCAAATCGTCATGTTTCTACTATTAGAAGCCATCGACGTAGGTGGCGGAACCATCGCTATGATTGAATCACTTGCAAGATTCAACAACATAACCCAGGAAGTAGAGAAAGAGAAGAAAATGAGTGTTCGACCATACATGCTCATCCCCTACTTCGCTGCAATCCTGCTAGTCGCAACAACCCTCATGACCCTCATCTTCACCACGCAAACCGTAGAAATGGCAGGACCCACAGGAACAACCGGTCCCGACATAGGTTTTCTCACGTTGATCTTCTCGGTTTCAGTGATCACCCACTGCTACCTAATCGGGTTAGTCGCCGGCAAAATCAGCGAAGAATCACTAGCTGCGGGATTCAAACATTCTGCCCTACTCGTTATGATCGCCATCGTAGCAGCAAAAATCGTTCCAATGATCATGTAGGAGGAAACCCACGAGTGCTTGGCAAAACCTTCAAGAAACTCCTCGATAGACGAGCATTGAGTCCAGTCATTTCCACCGTCATAATGATTGGCGCGATAGTTGCCTTGCTGGGCGTCACCTTGATTTATGCAAATGGGTTGCTCCTGTCTAAAGTTGCGGAGGGCGACTTCAACGCAGCGAAACCGTTTATGCGTACAATGGGACTTCAGATCGATGACGTAGCATGGACAATAGGACGCACAGAAACCCTTCGGTACTCAAGCAAATACGGGGAGGTCAGACTAGAGCCTTCGACACTAAACTACACGGTGAACGTCGAGACAGATGGAAGCGGCACCTACAAATTCTCGAACAAGACAGGAGTTCTCCTTTTCAATATTGCCACATCAAGATATTCCGTCGCCAACGGCTACTGGAGCCTAATCTCGCCATCCCAAGACGATGCCCTAATCCTGAAGGGCGCATCTGCGTCAGTTGCACGAGTATTTGCCGTTGAAAGAATGCCAATGCAAGACGGCAGCTACATAAGAGTAGTCGCAGCGCCAGCTATCAGAACCCTCTTCTCCTCAATCAACACTTCAAGTAGTTCAACCTTATACATCAAGCTGTATCTTCCAGTTCTCAAGCTGGGCGAAGCTCCCAGACGGTCCCAATCTGTTACCCTAACCGGAAAATCTTTTGCAGCCAACACTCTCAACGACGTTACAAGCATCAATGTTACTGTTGATTTTCCCAGAGGGCCATCACCAGAAAACTTTGACAGCTTTTTCTTCCACTTCCCGAGCCTCTCCGAAGTCATCGACATTCCGGCGGGATACAGTGATGTGGTCCTCGAGTTTTACGTTAGCGAGGTAACAGTTGACTTTGGAATCAATTTCTGAAAACCTTGAAGAGAGGAGGCTTTTAGGTGCCACATATAGCGATTGAACATGTTATATTGATTCCGTTATTGTTCATTCAGATTTTGGTGTTTCCACTTGCTGCGGGCATAATGGCCTCCAACTGGGCCGATTCCCACAGGGATGTCGCATTGAAGGACTTTGCAAATCATCTAGCGAGTACTATTCAGCAACTTTATCTTTCTGTAAATCGGGATGAAATCTTAGCTAGAAACATAACTCAAGCTTCAATTCTTCCGCGAACTATTGATTCGTACCCCTATACGGCTGTTGGTTCTCTGAGGAGTGCTTCAGGCCAGAATTCAAGCAGAATCCTAACTCTTACTCTAACGTTAGGAGTAGTTGAAAACACAGCTGTAGCCAGCGCCGTGCT
>CP070791.1:805245-808673 GCA_020346825.1 Candidatus Bathyarchaeota archaeon | reverse complement strand
TGAAGCGTGAAGGCGTCAAGGAAGGCATGGAACAGTTGCCCTCCGACGTCGACGTTGAATACTACGATTCCGAGGAGAAGTTGATTCATAAAATTTTTGGAGCACTTTGGGATTATCCCTTTGTCCTCACTTTTAACGGAGACGATTTCGATCTACGATATCTATACCATAGAGCTCTAAATCATTTTGGTATGAAGAGAAGCCAGATTCCCATCGAGCTTGGAAGAAGAGTGTGTCTGCTTAAATATGGGGTTCACATCGACCTCTACAAATTCTTCTTCAACCGAGCTATCCAGATTTACGCTTTCAGTCAAAAGTATCGGAACATAACATTAAATGCAGTTGGTAAAGCTGTGGTAGGACTAGAAAAAATTGAATTTGAGAAACCTTTGTCCGAGTTGACCTATACAGAGCTGGCTCTATACAACTTCAGAGATAGCGAGATTACTTTGGCCCTCACCACCTTTGATGACGATTTGGTTATGAAATTGATTCTAGCTATTACGAGGATTGCCCGCATGCCCATGGAAGACGTGAGCCGCCAAGGAGTTTCCCGTTGGATACGAAATTTCCTGCATCATGAGCACCGACGGAAGAACATGTTGATTCCAAACGCCGAGGACATACTTGCCCTTAAGGGAACGACCGCAACAAAAGCCATAATCAAAGGAAAAAAATACAAGGGAGCTATTGTGGTTGAGCCCGTACCGGGCGTCCATTTCAATGTGGCAGTGATGGATTTTGCCAGTCTGTACCCCTCAATAATCAAGATTCACAATTTAGGTTACCAGTCCATTCTCTGCCCCCACGATGAATGCAAGGAAAACAAGGTTCCCGAAACCACGCATTGGATTTGCACCAAAAAAAGGGCGCTTGAGAGTCTATTGATAGGAGCCCTTAGAGATCTCAGGGTTAGATGGTACAAACCGAAAGCTAAGGATGAAACGTTATCTAACGAGTTGCAGAGCTGGTATAACGTTATTCAGAGTGCACTCAAAGTTATTCTCAACGCAAGCTACGGAGTCTTTGGCGCTGCAACCTTCAGCCTCTATTGTCCGCCAGTAGCCGAGGCTACAGCCGCCATCGGGAGGCACGTCATTACGCAGACAATAAACAAAGCTAGGGAACTGGAGATCGATGTCATCTACGGAGACACCGACAGCATCTTCTTGAGAGGCGCTTCTCAAGATCAGATAGAGACTCTGGGGGAGTGGTCTGCAAAGGAGTTGGGAATGGAACTGGATGTAGACAAGTCTTACCGATATTCTGTCTTTAGCTCCAGAAAAAAGAATTATCTAGGAATCTTTCCGGATGGAAGCGTTGATGTTAAGGGAATGACGGGAAAGAAGAGGCACATCCCAGTTTTCATCAAGAAGGCTTTCGACCAGATGGAAGAGCGATTAGGGAAGGTGGAGTCTCCAACAGAATTCGAGGAAGCCAAAAAAGAGATTCGAAAAATCATTCGCGACCGTTATTTGCAGTTGAAACAACGTCGTTGGGGAGATCGTCCAGACGAACTTGCATTCCATGTTGTTCTCGGCAAGGTTCCAGAAGCATACACCAAGACTACGCCCCAGCATGTGAGGGCTGCTCTTGTACTCAGGGATATGGGATACGATCTAAAAGCCGGGGATTTGATAAGTTTTGTCAAGATTGTGAAGGAACCTCGTGTCAAGCCTGTCCAACTGGCCTCCAACAGTGAGATAGATGTGGAGAAGTATGTGGGATATTTGCACTCAACTTTTGTTCAGGTTCTTGACGCTTTGGGATTGGATTTTGACGAAATCATTGGATTAACTAAACTTGAACGCTTTATGTAAACGAGTGATTAGCCTGCTGTTGTCAAAAACCGTTAGATTAACTGGTTTTTCCGCCAAGAAACTTGGATTTTGCCCCTACATGTCTGACTTCTATTCCTTCCTCAACCGGCTTGAAGGGTACCCCGTATTTCTTGAAGAGCCAAATCAACTCTTTGAAAGCTTTGTTGTTGACTTCAATCTCTACAATCTCAGACATCTCCTCTATCACAGCCGGGTGTTTGGGATTGACTTTGCTGAGTAGAACAAACTCGGCATCCTTATCAGATGTGGGAGGAAGTGCAACTACCTCCCATAAAGACTTTAGATTAGGAAAGTTTCGAGGGGGATACCTCTTTATCCTAATCTTCTTCAACCCTTCTCCCTACTCTCTCAGCAAACAGCCTGAAATGAATGTTAACTCGCTCATATAAACTGTAATGGTAGTATTTTCTAGGCTATCTCTCTAGGTTAACTTTTTTCGAGAACTTCGAGTCCACGAGACTTTAAGGGTTCTACGATGCTTGGTCTACTTAGGATAGTGAGCAGACTGTAGCCAATCACTGTGACAGCAATAAGGCTACTGAGGGTAATACTAGCGATCATTCCTAACCACGCAGGCATGAACGCTAGGACTTCAGGCGCATCAAAGAACCACCATAAATATCCACCCACAATTAAACCGACGGGCAAGGCACCGACCACACAAGCTAACAGACGGCGTCTCCAGAATAGAAACACCAAACTGGCAGCAACGAGATTCGCAAAAGGCCCCATAATGATGTCTATTGGTCCCAGAAAATACATCATGTTACTTATAACGTTGGCCACAACACAGCCAGTTGTAACTCCAAAGACCACCGGCCATCCTAGCAACGCTGCTAATGCAATCAGGCAATCTGCGACACGCAATTGTATAGGCCCAGAGATCAATGGGTTACCAATCGAAAACATTTGAACTACATTGATAGCCACGTATAAAGCTGCGAAGACTGCTGTCAAACTTACTTCTCGACTCTGTAACCTCAACTCTTCACATCCCATTTCCCTGGGGTTTATTAGGGCGGAACGGGCGGGAGGATCCACTCACCCGCCGAAACCTAACCTGTAGAAGGGTAACTATTATTATTTTTCGTAGGCCATACCCTTGATTTTACGTTCAGGAGGAAACGGAAGAGAACTATGCATGCATCTGAAGACAATGAGTTGAAGTCTGAGATGTGTTATCCTCCTTTTTCCTCATGAAAACCTTAATTCTTTGAGGTGTGTCCCAATAATCGTAAGGGAAGACGTCATGATCTTAATCGTGGCCTCAACAAAAGACACGGCTGGTGTGAATATCGCACGAAAAATTGTTGATCACTATAAATTTGAAAGGCTTTCGGAAACTTTCCAAACAACGCCGGTCTACTTCAAAACCATTCAAGATCAAGAGATCAAGCTACTTTTCATCAATCAAAAAATCATCAAAACACAGTTTGTCACCGATTTCTTCAACCCCCAACTACTAGTTCTTGTCTCCAAACACAAGAGTGTAAGCGGCATTCCTACTCTTTCCGTTCACACTCCGGGTAACCTAGCGCAGGCAGAGTTCGGTGGAACCCCGCGAAAAGTCTCAATTTCCCCTGCAAG
>CP070791.1:799695-805145 GCA_020346825.1 Candidatus Bathyarchaeota archaeon | reverse complement strand
TGGAAATCCTTGAAGTGACTCATGAAAACAGAGAAACTCTCCATAATCTCATTGTTGAAAAAGTTGTCCAGTCTCTGCAAAAGTCGTTGTAACACGCTTTTGGTGATTGAAGAAGGTTTCTGACATGCTCGTAGCTGGTGTTGATGACGCTGGCCGGGGACCTATTATTGGTCCTCTCGTCATCGCAGGTGTTTTGTTTGATGATGGGGATGTACCTAAGCTCGTGGATTTTGGCGTGAAAGATTCTAAGCGCCTTTCACCCCGTAGGCGAGAGGAACTCGCTGCACAGATAAAGGAGTCAGCCCTCAAGTATCATATTGAAATGTTGTCCCCAGCAGAGATAGACAAGGTGGTTGAGACTGGGAAAAAGCTTTACAGATTGAATCGTCTGGAGGCTAGGACGATGGCAAAGGTTATAACGATCCTCAAGCCCGCTGTCGCCTATGTGGACGCCTCAGATGTGTTACCTGAGCGATTTGGACAACACATCACAGAAAACCTCACCTTTAGGATTCAAATAGTTTCGGAGCACAAGGCAGATGTAAAGTATCCAGTAGTTTCTGCAGCTGCTATTATAGCTAAGGTAGAACGGGACAAAGCGCTTTCAGCGTTGCAAAAGAAATATGGAAACTTGGGCTGCGGTTATGCAACTGACACTAGAACTATAAGATTTTTGGAGGATTGGATCAGAAAGTTTGGGTCTTACCCAGACTTCGTACGGAAATCATGGAAGCCCGCGAAAAGGCTGAAAAGGGAAGCAGAGGCGGAGCAAACGAAACTGATTTAGGATTGTTGCGCGTGGGGGAGAGTGGTCTAAAGTTTTGCAATAAAGTCTTCCAGACACTGCATTTTTGTTAAAGCTTCACAGTTCACCGTAGGTATATTGTTGTTTGATGTTTTTTCTTCTTCAGTTATGAAAACAGGTTGAGCCTTAATGATTTCGCATACACTAGTGATCTCCTCTGTCCTTTGATCTACGTTCCGTTCCTTCTTGTTTGCGACCCCGCCGATTATCTTCAACTTTATCTCAGAACGTTGGGCTATGAAGTCAAAGGGTGCTCTTCCAAGGTGAACCACTCTGAAGTCGAATTGGGTGAACTTCTTGAAAATCGTTTGCAGAAGCTGATGTTTGACAATTATGCATCGAGCCGTGGCGAAGAAGTCCGTGTCTTTAGGTGTGAATTGAAATGCATCTATGAATTTAGCCACCGGAACTCCCAAGATCCATTCGAGTTTGTAGGCTGTGGACACTGAGGCTTTGGCCATTCCTTTTTCATAACCATAGAGGGTTCTTCTGGATATTCCAATCATCTCTGCTAATTTTCCGACAGAAAGCTCCAGTTCTTGTCTCCTTTTCTTGACCAGATTTCCATCAAGTTGAATGTAGTATCCACCAGGTCCGGCTTCCACAAGAGGGGGTACCTCATTAAGAACCATTTCTTCTAGGGTTTTGGTGGTTATTGCACAGATGCCATATCTAGAGTAAACAGTGTCATCTTCTAGGGGCTTCCGACGAGTTTTTTCGCCTATAATGAAAGGCGTAGCAGAGAAACATTGGGAGATGGTTTGAAGTTCTGAGGCGTCTTTGGCGGAGACGTTTCCAATGTTGACGTAGACCTTTATGAAAGTCAGCTGTCTTTTCCCATTAGCCACGAGGTCGAAACAGCTATGTCTTGAGGTGCATCTTTTAGATAGATGAAAACCCGCTTTTTCTAGGATAGATTCTGTAGAGTCAAGCATCTCCGCTCTTTTCATCATCTACCCTCAGAGGTAGGAACCATTATGAAGGCTGCTTATAAACATACAGTCGGCTAGTTCACCTCTCCACCTCGACAGATAGACTCCCGCCTTCTTCAAGCGTGCCTGACCTTTGTGGACGCAGCTATGGAAAACATGTCGTTTTGAGCCAAAATCTATTGATCAGTAACGGAAAAGGAATAGGAAAAAACGTTTTCCACATATCCCTCTGCATTCCAAGAGTCCTCAAGTTCCAGGTACGAGTCAAAAAATGTTAAGATTCCCTATGTAGCCGTAACGTTCCTCTGCTTTAGAAGACGAAGGGCGTCTCTTGGTTTAAGCCAACATGAGACTTAGTGTCTGTCAAAATCTTTGGTTTTTTCATGGCTTCATTTGGAGTTCTCTTTCTCAGCTACAATCATGACATGTGCTTTGTCATAAGGTTCTAGGTGCACAACCTCTTTAACTTGGAACCCGCGAGCTTTAATCGTGTTTATTTCTTTCTCATATACTTCAGAAGGCTCCTTCGTGACGTCTATACTCTGAGCCTTGATCGCTAGCATGACCCAACCATTATCCTTAAGAAACAGATCAGCGTTGTCTGCCAGAATCTTAGCCTGCTCAGGCTGAGCTATGTCACAGTAGATATCATCTACCTTCCCTACCAATGTTGAGTATCGTTCCGGAAGTCTTGCATCGGCCAATATAGGTGCCATGTTAAGACGGAGAGTGCAAACGTTGTTGACCAATTCTCTGATGGAGCGAGAGGCAAATTCTACACAATATAAGTAACCGTTATCTCCAATAATGTCAGAGATGTGGCTTGCTGTTGTCCCTGAAGCTGCTCCTAGGTACAGAATCTTGTGACTAGGCTTGATGGGAACTAATTCTAAACCATTCAGAAGGGCGGCGGCAAACTTGCTTCTATAGGGGTTCCAAAGTCTGTACTCTTCACGCTTAAATTTGACGAGCCGTTCTCCATACACAGTCTTTCCTGGAGCTAGGTTTCTTGTAGCTAGTTTTCTAGCTCCATCTTCCAAGGTGGTCCAGTAGATCTCAGGAAAACGTGAATGCGGCCTAACGTCTACGGCCACGTTTCGTTCTCCTGGGACGCTTCTTGGCGGTCCGCTTCATCGGAGGAGGGGCATCATACTTTTCCTTGATCTCCTCAACTCTTTTCTCAAGATCGTTCTTCAACTTCTCTCCTACATAGTTGCCGCTAAAAGCGTCTATTCGAGCGGCTATGACCAACTTGCCAGCTAGAGCCCGAGCAATCTTCCCCCTCTGCCAACGCTTCGCTCCGTGAATAAGAGAATGCTGAAAGAATATTCCGTGTTTAGGAGGGCGCGCTCCTGTTCTAAGCGATCTAAAGAGGGCTTTTTCAGCACCCAAAACTTGAACGGTGCTTGCTGGCAGTTTAGCTAGATTAATTAGTCCACCAGCAAGAGCTATTAGACGAGCGCCCAAGAGTGAACCAACCAAGGCTCGAGTGTTGGGTGCCACTTCATCCATAACTGAGTCCACGTATTTCTCTAGAGCCTGCCGCGCATCGTAAAGTTCAAGCGTGCTTCTGCACATGCCTTGTATTTGATCTAGGTCTCCTTCGATCAGGTTCGCACCCATGGACGAGTCTGCAATTCTGACTATCTTTTTCGCTCTGTCTTTTGGTAATCCTTCCTTTTCTAGATTCTCAGCAGTAAAATCGGCCCTTCTTCCAAGATTAATGATGAGCCGTGCATAGGTTTCGTGCTTATCTATCAGCCGGTCCAGTTCTGGAAAATGGAGCCCGTACCATTCGCGTATCCTACTCATAAACAGATTCAATGACTTATCTAAGTCATCGACGGTTTGAATTGCTTGAACCACCAACAAATCTCGTTTCTCACCAGCTTTTCTCACTCTTGCCTTAGTGAGTTCCATAGAAACTTTGTGAATCCACCCTCGAAGCTGCTCCCGTCGCTTCACAAAACCGGAGTCAACCGCAAACTTCTCGAGGTTTCTACGAAGAAGCTCGCCGGCTTCAGCAGGTTTCTCCGTATCCACTTCGATATTCAGCTTTTCGCGCGCGTTTTGAGCCATCTTTGAGCTTTCAAAAACGAAGACTGTAAAACCTTTTTCCTGCAACTTTTCCATTAGGACAACCATTTCTTCAATAACATTATTAACCTCAATCTTCTCAAGCCTTTCAACTATTTCCACCGAATCCTTCGGGAATAGGACATAATCAACAAGTTCATTCTTCTCTCCAAAACCAAAAACGCCCATCAAGCATTCTACAACAGTTGCTTTCATCCATTTTCCTCCATCACTGAATCGTCTCAGCGGGTTCTTTCCTAACCTTTATCTTGCCAGTGGATAACTTTTACTGCAAGAGAGGAAGTTCCAAATGTCGAGGCGACTTACTACAGAGATAGCGGGACTGAGACTCGCCAATCCTACAATGCTGGCCGCTGGAATCCTAGGATTCACAGGATCATCCTTGAGGAATGCTGTTGAAGCTGGTGCGGGAGCTGTTGTTACAAAATCTGTAGGACTAACACCACGAAAAGGGTATCCCAACCCAACTGTGGTTCAGGTTGACTGCGGTTTGCTCAATGCCATTGGACTTCCAAACCCTGGCGTTCTTCATTTTCGTGAGGAGGTAAGGGAAGTGAAGGAAGTAGGAGCTCCAGTTGTTGTGAGCATCTACGGTTTTTCATCCAAAGAGTTCGCCGAGGTAGCTAGGGCAGCGGTGGATGCGGGAGCAGACGCCTTGGAGCTGAATGTGTCTTGTCCTCACGTGGAAAAGACTGGAGCAGAAATTGGAAGTGATCCGGAGTTGGTGGCGGAAGTCGTGAGAAAAGTGAAGGACAAGGTGGACAAGCCGGTTTTCGTGAAGTTGACTCCAAACGTTGCAAACATAGTTGAAGTAGCTGGGACAGCAGCCAATGCGGGAGCAGACGCAATAGTTGCAATTAATACGGTTAGGGGTATGGCAATTGAAGTTGAAACGACTCGACCCATTTTGGCGAACAAGATAGGCGGGTTATCTGGACCAGCAATAAGACCTGTTGCCGTCAGGTGCGTGTATGAAATCAGCCGCGAGGTCAATATTCCGGTTATCGGTTGCGGCGGGATAAATACATGGAGAGACGCAGTGGAGTTCATATTAGCTGGTGCTTCAGCGATTCAAATAGGAACAGCCATTGCCTCCAAGGGACTGGGTGTCTTCAAGTCTGTCACCAAAGGTATCGATGCCTACGTTCTGAAGAAGAGGTTCAAAAGCTTGAAAGATGTTGTTGGTTTAGCTCATTCTGAAGACTAGGGTTCGGTGAGAAAGTCCAGTGCGCGCGCGTTGCTTCCATGATCCTCGCATATAAAACATAATACGTGCAAAAGAACTCTTAACCACAGGAGCACAATAACATTTGAAAGGAAGGATGCAAACAGAGTTGCATTTGCAAAAGCGTTCAAAGGTGTCAGCTTCTTTCAACGCCTTTGATCATCTGAGAATTGTTAGAATCCGAAGAGTAAAGATAGAGAGCCCGCCGTCGAGTTCTCCCGCAACGGCAGCCGCCTCGGCTTTTCCATGCAACAGGTCGAAGAGGGCACCGGCGAACTAGAGATCTATTTCTATCCTGGCATCAGTGAGTTCGATCGGGTCACCTTTATCCGCTTCGTCACGGACCACTTGCGGGCCAAGGGGATCAATATCGAGGAACAGATCCTCTTGT
>CP070791.1:794374-799595 GCA_020346825.1 Candidatus Bathyarchaeota archaeon | reverse complement strand
GTTAATAGGTTAGCTCTTTAACTAGCATGCTAGTTCACCTTAACCGAGGAACCAAAAAGTGCCCAAGTTTAGGCAAACTAGCGAAATCATCAAACTGATGACCAAAAAACAGGATATCAGAGACATAGGAATAATCGCCCACATAGATCATGGAAAAACAACAATGACAGATTCGCTCCTAGCAGAGGCTGGTTTGCTATCACCAAAAATAGCAGGTGAAGCAAGAGCCCTAGACTATCTCGAAGAAGAACAGAAGAGAGGCATCACCATCAAGACAGCCAACATATCCCTCCTCCACGAAATTGGGGGCACCCCTTATGTTGTCAACCTCATTGACACCCCTGGACACGTAGACTTCACAGGAAAGGTAACACGGGCCCTAAGAGCTATCGACGGGGCTGTTGTTGTGGTAGACGCCGTGGAAGAAGTAATGGTTCAAACAGAAACGGTGACCAGACAAGCTCTGGAAGAGAGAGTCAAACCAGTCCTCTTCGTCAACAAAATTGATCGCCTAATTAGAGAACTAAAACTCAGCGCAGATCAAGTGCAGAGCAAACTTCTCCGAATAATCCGGGACTTCAACAACCTAATAGACTTGTATGGAGAACCGGAACACAAAAAGGAATGGAGAGTAGACCCAGCTAATGGAACAGTTGCTTTCGGCTCCGCCCTTCACAAATGGGGTTTCACCGTTGATCTTGCTCAGCAGAAAGGAATGAAGTTTGGCGATGTCGTAGAAGCATACCAAGAAGAACGTTGGCAAGAACTTCAAAAAACGATTCCGCTTCACGAAGCCATACTGAACATGGTTGTTAAGAATCTCCCAAACCCAATGGAAGCTCAAAAATACAGAGTTCCCAAAATTTGGAAAGGTGAACTAGAATCTGAAATAGGACAAGCTATGCTCAACTGCGACGAGAACGGCCCCACAGTAATATGTTTAACATCCGCCCAGATGGACCCCCACGCAGGCCTCGTAGCCACGGGACGCACATTCTCAGGATCCATCAAAGAAGGAGATAGGGTTTACCTAGTGGGAGCCAAGAAGGATTACAGGGTTCAACAGGTTTCCATGTATATGGGTGCCTTTAGAGAAGTCGTAGATCACATAGTTGCCGGAAACATATCCGCGGTACTGGGTTTAGATCTTGCCAGAGCAGGTGAAACCCTTATCGATGTCGCACACAAAGACTCAATGCTCCCCTTTGAAGCCATAAAATACGTCTCCGAACCAGTTATCACCATCGCCATAGAACCTAAACGTCCAAGGGAACTACCACGTCTTGTAGACATCATGCAACGTTTAGCGATCGATGACCCCAACCTGGTAACTACCATAAACAAGGAAACCGGGGAATATCTCCTCAGCGGAATGGGTGAGCTTCACCTAGAAATCGCTGTAAAATTCCTCAGAGAGTATGGAGGAGGACTAGAAATCACCACCTCCCGTCCAATTGTCGTATATAGGGAAAGCATTGCAGGACAAGGTATAGTGGCAATGGCGAAAAGCCCCAACAAACACAACAGATTCTGGATACAGGTGGAACCCCTAGAAGAGAAAGTCATCAAAATGATTGAAAAAGGAGAAATCATGGAGGCGATGGGACGGAAACGAATAGGCAACGTACTATACAAAGAAGCTGGATGGCCCATCAAAGAAGCAAAAAACGTGTGGGCTCTCGAAGAACACAGAAACATCATAGTTGACCTAACAAAAGGCATCCAGTTTCTCCGAGAAGTAAGAGAAATGGTCAACGCAGGCTTCAGATGGGCTGCCCAAAACGGTCCTCTCTCCGAAGAACCTATGCGAGGAATAAAGGTGAAGCTTATGGACGTCAAGTTGCATGAAGACCCTGTACATCGTGGACCAGCACAAGTCATGCCTGCAACAAGAAGAGCCTTTCTCGGCTCATTTCTAACAGCCGGACCCGTCCTCCTTGAACCCGTATACAAAATAGGTGTTTCAGTCCCTCAACAATGGGTTGGAGAAGCCACAAGCATCATAACTCGCAAAAGGGGCAAAATAGTGGCTTCAGAACAAAAAGGCCCAGTAACCATGATCAAAGGATTCATACCAGTTGCTGAAACCTTTGGGCTATCCGCCGAAATGAGATCAGCGACCTCAGGCCACGCCTTCTGGCAGACCCAGTTTGATCATTGGGAAAAAGTTCCCGAAAACATTGCGTCGACGGTTATAGAAGAAATCCGTAAGAGACGAGGATTGTCTTCGGAAATACCTAAACCAAGTAAATTCATCGACGAAATCTAGCAGCTTGTGACGACCATG
This sequence comes from Candidatus Bathyarchaeota archaeon, assembly GCA_020346825.1. Lineage (GTDB taxonomy): Archaea > Thermoproteota > Bathyarchaeia > Bathyarchaeales > Bathyarchaeaceae. The sequence goes on along the minus strand of CP070791.1, from coordinate 797,308 downwards.
CATGCATCTCTAAGAGTAAGGTTGCCTTAGTTCCTCTCGCCTCTCGTCTCTACTCGATCTTTTTTCTGTTAACACGCTATGAACAGAAGATTTATAGGAACCTTTGCTGACATTGGGTTTTTTGAAGGGTTAAACAACGATAATCCATGCTAAATTTGCGGCTGCAACGAGTTTTCTATCTATGTAAGTGGAATGGGTACAGAATGATACGGACATACATGCTTACAAAAACGAATGAGCTGCGGGCAAGAGGCGTTGATTCCTTAAACGAATTGCAGAAACTCGGTGAAGAGGCTAACTGGCTTTGGATAGACTGCATGAATCCCGACGATCAAGAACTGAAGGTAATCTCCGGGTTGCTAAACGAAGCTGAAATTCTAAATGCCATTAGGAAGCGCCAAATTTTCTCGCATCACAAAAAAATCAATGGGTATGTTCTGCTTTCCATTCCTTTGATTATGTTTGAGGATACTCTGGAAACATACCCTCTTTATGTGTTTGCAAAAAAGAAATTTCTTATAACCGTAAGAAGTGAACATTCGTTTGAATCCATTAATAATACCTTGGAAACTTTTCGGGATTGCCTATCTAAGGTTTGCCAGTATGGTAATGCTTCTTCTTTCGTTGTCAGCAGATTGTTCCATGAGATGACAGCTGAAAATTCAAAGTCTATGGTGGCTTTTCGAGAACTGATCGACCGAATGGAAGAGGAGGCTCTGGAAAAACCAGGGAGTAAGGGCGTTACACGTTCCGTTTTCAAGCTAAAAAAGGTGCTCTCTAATCTTCATCGACTTTTATGGGGTGAAAAGGAGCTAATGTCCAATATTAGGGAAGGTGTAATACCCCAAGTTGAACTTACCGAAGAAGCAAAGATGATTGTTGACGATGCGGTAGATGATATTAATCGCGAGCTTGAATTCATGAATTCTTATTATACAAGTCTGGACAGCATCCTAACACTACAAGATTTGAGTTTAATTCATAGAGTCGAGAGGCTTCTGTTGGTTCTTGCGGTAATAACCCTTCTAACGGATTTTTTAGCCATAATCTTTTTGGAAATTGTGTTCAAATAATCTTATTAGTAGATTCTTTAGTCATAATCGTGAGTCACTAAGATACTCTCCATCTTGGGGAGGAGCGGGTTTATGACTAGAATTGCTTTAGTAGCCGATAAAAACACCGTAACATGTTTTAAACTGGCTGGATTGAAGAATGTTTATTCTGTAGAAAGTGCTGAAGAAGCTGAAAGACGCCTTCGCGAACTTTCTGAGAACCCTGATTTTACGATCATTCTTGTTACGGAGCGCATAATCAATCAAATTCAAGCTACAATCAAGAAAATCACGGAGCGTAAGTATCCATTAATTATTCCGATTCCAGATGTGAGAGGCCCAACAACGATGAAAACAGATCTCATAGTTGAGTTCATCAAACGTAAAGCAGGGATCGAGGTTAAGCTGCGATAAGTTTTTGAGCAAATCGATCCTAGGCTCTAGTGGCGATTTGCCTTGTCAAGAGGCGGCACGATCTTTCGCGTTGCGGGTCCGTTCCTTCTTGCTAAGGGAATGGCTGGTTCGCGGATGTACGAACTCGTGAGAGTTGGAGAAGCCGGAGTGATCGGAGAAATCATCCGCCTTGAAGGCGAGACGGCAGCGATACAAGCTTACGAGGAGACCGCAGGGATGAAGCCAGGCGAGAAGGTTGTGGGAACTGGTAAGCCCTTATCTGTGGAGCTTGGCCCAGGCTTGATTGGACAAATATATGATGGAATTCAGCGACCTCTCCCTGTTATTGAAAACTTAATCGGACCGCGCATCCGGAGGGGAGTGATCCCACCGGCGCTAGATCGAAAGAAAAAATGGTGTTTTCGACCTAAAGTGAAGAAGGGAGCGCGGGTCGTTGGCGGAGATGCCATCGGGATAGTAGAGGAAACTTCGCTGGTTAAGCACATAATTCTCGTTCCGCCTTGGGTTAGTGGGATCGTAGAGAACATAGTTTCTGAGGGCAAATACACGGTGGCAGATTCCTTGGCCGAGGTTCGAACTGAGGGAGCCTCTGAGAAGCTGCAGCTGATGCATACTTGGCCTGTGCGGCGCCCTCGCCTCTACAAGAGGGTGTTACCCTCAGATGTTCCACTATTGACTGGTCAACGAATAATTGATGCTTACTTCCCCCTAGCGAAGGGCGGAACAGCGACGATCCCTGGTGGATTTGGGACTGGAAAGACCGTTATGTTACAGACGCTTGCGCAATGGTCTGATGCGGATATAGTCATTCTTGTCGGTTGCGGTGAGCGTGGAAACGAAATGGCCGATGCCGTTGAGAGGTTTCCGGATTTGAAGGACTTTCGTTCCGGTCAGCCACTCATGAACAGAACGATTATCGTAGCTAACACTTCGGATATGCCAATAGCAGCCAGAGAGGCAAGCATCCATACTGCCGCAACGCTAGCTGAGTATTACAGAGACATGGGTTACGACGTTGCGTTGATGGCGGACTCTACGTCAAGGTGGGCTGAGGCCCTTCGTGAGGTCTCGGGTCGATTAGAGGAGATGCCCGGCGAAGAAGGTTATCCAGCCTACCTCGCATCGAGATTAGCTGAATTTTATGCAAGAGCGGGGCGGGTGAAGACCATGGGTAGTGAGGAAAGATATGGGTCTATCACGGCAATAGGTGCTGTTTCACCTCCGGGTGGGGACTTTTCGGAACCTGTGACAGGAGGAACCCTGAGGCTAACCAGGGTATTCTGGGCGCTTGATTTCGCTTTAGCTCATCGTCGTCACTTTCCAGCTATCAACTGGTTCATGAGTTATTCAGAGTACATGCATCCGCTGGAAGGGTGGTACGAGAATGTAGGTTCGGATTGGCCAAGACTTCGCGAAGAGGCCATGTCTTTATTGAAGGAGGAGGAAGAGTTAAGGGAGATAGTCTCCT
>CP070791.1:790515-794274 GCA_020346825.1 Candidatus Bathyarchaeota archaeon | reverse complement strand
CAATCCAGGCGAGACATCTGTGATTGATATACTTTGCCGAGACGAAACCGATGCCAGTCTCGTAGTTGCATCAGATCCAGTTGCACACTTCCCACGATCGGCTGCCCAAAATCTGGTTAAACAGCCTCTCATCGTGATTGATCCTGAGGTGACTCCTACAACATTACTGGCGGATGTGGTGTTTCCTTCTGCTTTCGCGGGAATCGAGGTGGAAGGAACGGGTTACCGTATGGATCATGTTCCTCTCCCGTTAAAGAAAGTAGTAGATCCTCCGAAAACCTGCTTTCCTGACCAAGAAATACTTCAACGAATACTTAACGAGGTTCGGAGATTGAGGAGGAACCTAGATTGACAGAGCTCATCATCAAGAACGGAATTGTCTACGATCCTCTCAACCGCATAAATGGAGAAAAAATGGATATTGCCATAAAGAATGGAAAAATCGTTGAAAAAGTCGACGAGAAGAAGGCAGAGGTGATTGATGCTTCAAGAATGACAGTAATGCCGGGAGGGGTTGACATCCATTCCCACATTGCTGGTGCTGAAGTGAATTCCGGTCGTCTTCTAAGACCTGAAGATCACGTTAAGGACGTAGAAGCAAAAACGGCCTTAACTAGATCTGGCGTCGGCTACTCAATTCCCTCAACCTTCACAACAGGCTATCGTTACTCTCGAATGGGATACACAACGGTTATGAACCCCTCCATGCCCCCACTGGAAGCCCGCCACACCCACGAAGAACTCGATGACACACCAATGGTTGACAAAGCTGCTTATCCGTTGCTGGGAGATTGGTGGTTTGTTCTAGAACATCTACGGGACGGTCTAATAGAGGAGTGCGCTGCACACATAGCTTGGATGATGGCCGCTACAAAGGGGTACGCAATAAAAATTGTCAATCCAGGTGGCCTAGAATCGTGGGGCTTCGGTCGAAACGTAAAGACCCTTAACGACACGGTTCAATTCTTCAATATCACTCCAAAAGAAATCCTTCGCGGTTTGTGTAAGATAAATAAACTCTTGAACTTGCCTCACACAATCCATGTGCATACAAATAATCTAGGAAAGCCAGGAAACTACACCACCGCCCTAGAGACTATGAAGTGCGTAGAAGACTTGGCAGAAGACAATCACCCGGTTATTCACATCACTCATGTTCAGTTCTGCGCCTACAAAGGTTCAGACTGGCAAACAATGAACTCAGGTGCAGAAGAAATTGCAAAATACGTCAACCAACATAATCATGTAACTCTGGATATGGGCCAAGTAATTTTCACAGATACAACCACCATGACGGCTGATGGCCCTTTTCAATACGGTCTCTACAATCTGACTGGCAATAAATGGGTTAACCATGACGTGGAAACCGAAACGACCGCGGGCATTGTACCCTTCAGATACAAACGCAAAAGCGCTGTTCACGCAACACAATGGTCAATTGGACTTGAACTAGCTCTCTTGATCAATGATCCATGGAAAATCTGCATGACAACTGACCATCCCAACGGCGGACCCTTCACAGCCTACCCAAAAATCATTGCGTGGCTCATGAGTCGAGTGGCACGGGAGAAAACATTGAACAGAATTAGTAAGCGGGCAAGACGAAAAAGCCTCCTTCCCAGCATTGACAGGGAACTAAGTCTCTACGAGATGGCTGTTGTTACACGGGCTGGTCAAGCAAAGGCTCTAGGCCTAACGCGGAAAGGACACCTTGGGTTAGGAGCAGACGCAGACGTTGCAATATACAACGTGAACTCAAAACAAATTGATCCTTCCAAAGAGTACGCGACAGTCAAGAGAGCCTTTAAAAATGCTGCATACACCATCAAAAACGGCGAAATCGTTGTCAAAGACGGACAGATCACAAAGCCTGTTTTTGGAAAAACCCTCTGGGTCGACGTAAAGACTTCGCTACCAGCCGAGATTAATGCCGATATTAAGAAGAAATTCCGAGATTACTGGACAGTTGAACACGAAAACTACCCCATCCCCAACAACTTCTTACATGTTCCAGCACCGATCCCAGTCAAAGCCGAGGTTTAAGTCATGATTACATTATCCCCAAAACGCAAATTCAAATTCCCTGTAGAAGCAGAGTGCATTAATCCCGACATCTTCGCCAAAAAACCAGCCAAAGAAATAGCAACACTACAGATTCTGGAAGGAAATCGAAAACGATCCCTACGCGACCTCTTCAAGATAAAACACGAACCCGATTCACCATCAGAAGAATTCACCATACGACTAACTGGAAACACTGGCAAGGTTCGGAAAATCGGTTCCAAAATGTCTATGGGCAGCATAATCGTCGAAGGTGACGTTGGCATGCACCTCGGCGAAGAGATGAATGGAGGCGTGATCACTGTAACAGGCAACGCAGATTCGTGGGCTGGATCCAAGATGAAGGGAGGAACAATCGAGATCAAAGGAAACGCTGGTGACTACGTTGGAGCATCCTATCGTGGAAGCACCCTAGGAATGAATGGAGGAAAAATCATTATACACGGAAACGCTGGATACGAAGTCGGATGCTTCATGAGAGAAGGACTCATCAAAGTCTATGGAGACGTTGGACGGTTTGCGGGTATCCACATGAGAAACGGGACCATATTTATTCAAGGAAATTCGGAGGGAAGAGCTGGTGCTCAAATGATTGGTGGAAAAATCGTGGTATGCGGCCGAATTCCATCCATACTTCCAACCTTCACCATCGATAACATCAGATCAAAGGTCAAGGTGGACGGAGAAAAAGTAGAAGGCCCCTTCTACAGATTCTTCGGCGATCTCGCTGACAATGGCAACGGAAAACTATTTGTTTCCAAAGCCAGAAATCCACATCTGAATTCATATGAAGAATATTTGCAATATGATCTATAACCCTTCAATGTCAGTCGCGTACAGAAACTGTCTATATTACTAGTGTTTTTAAGGAAAGAATTTATTGTGTCCTAATAGAGTGTTATGTGCAAACCTTGTGGTTGTCTAGAGGAAGAATCTTGTCGAAGCCTAAAGTAAGCTTGAATCTCACGGCTTTGCCGCTGGTGAAAAGACTCTGCACAGAAGCTGAAAAATATGGCGCTATTGTTGAAGAAGCAAAGTCAGGTGCAACTCTAATAGACGTTGGCATCAAAGCAAAAGGCGGATTTGCCGCGGGTGAAATTGTTACTGAAATATGCCTAGGCGGGTACGGAAAAGCAAAGATTTTCCCAGCACAATACAACGACATGGTTTTACCATCAATATTTGTCCAAACTGACCATCCAGCGCTAGCCACTTTAGCTTCACAATTTGCTGGCTGGCACATCAAGGTTGGGAAATACTCGGCTATCGGGTCTGGTCCAGCCCGAGCGCTGGCTTTGAAACCCAAAGACCTCTACGAAAAAATCATGTACAAAGAAGACGCAGAATCGGCAGTGCTCGTGCTAGAAACAAACAAAAAGCCTCCAGACGAAGTGATCCAACAAATCTCCAACCAATGCAAAGTATCACCCAACAACTTGTTCTTAATTTTAGTGCCTACCACCTGTCTAGCTGGATCCACACAAGTCTCAGGGAGAATCGTGGAGACCGGGTTACATAAGCTTGAGAAGTTGGGTCTCGACCCAACAGTTGTAGAGCATGCGTGGGGCTACGCGCCAATCGTGCCACTACACCCAAGATTTGACGAAGCCATGGGAAGAACAAACGACGCCATCTTATACGCAGGCACAGCACACTACATAGTCGATTATGAAGATGACGAAAAACTGGAGGACCTTG
>CP070791.1:787073-790415 GCA_020346825.1 Candidatus Bathyarchaeota archaeon | reverse complement strand
TGAATGTGATTGGCGGTGACAGACGCTGAGACAGCAAGCTCCAATAAGTCGCGCGCGTGGGATTGACGTAGACTATTTTAGCTAAAACAAATATGAAAAACGTTTCAAAATTGCTCAGCAAAAAAACAATGAGAAAAAAACTATCAATTTCTTCGGATGCACTTTTGATTGACTATGAACTCTAGTATCTAGGTCCTCTTGATCTTCTTCTTTTTGACCAACAGTCTCGACAATAGACTGGCCTGCTCGGATCGGGTTTAAATGGCACTTCGCACTCTTGGTTGCAATCGGCGCAGACTGCTTTATGCATCTCTCGAGGTTCTCTATATGACAAGCGAACTACACCTCCTATTATGGTCGACGAAGAATTAATGTTCTTTGGGAACTCTAATTCTTGCGTGTTCAATCAGTTGAAGAATTGCCTTATTTAAACTTATGGTAAACCAATTCGGGAAGGGAAAGGCAACACCTTTCATCAATTGTTGGAGTAGTCTCAACTTTGGACTTGCACGGCATTTTTCTCACCTCGCAGAGAAACCTAATGTCTGATCGACGATTTTGGCAACTTTGTAAAAGAAGTCCTCGAATATGGGGCTAATTCACGCGTGACGCGCGCAAAGTTTATATGTTTTCTTGCTTGTCTACACAGACAAAAAAATTAATGGTGAAGAAGAAAAATGGGAGGTAATTATTAAATGTCTGCAACTCCTGAACTTGCAGGAACACCTGTCCTTATTTTGAAAGAAGGCTCGTCTAGGGAGCGTGGAAGAGGAGCTCAACACGGCAATATCATGGCAGCTAAAATAGTTGCTGAAGCCGTGAAGAGTGCCCTTGGGCCCAAAGGCATGGACAAAATGCTGGTAGACAGCTTCGGTGACGTTACAATTACTAGCGATGGTCGAACGATTCTTGATGAAATGGACATTCAACATCCTGCTGCAAAGATGATGGTGGAAGTCGCTAAGGCACAGGACGACGAAGTGGGTGACGGAACCACCACTGCAGTGATTATCGCCGGAGAGCTTCTAGGGCAAGCCGAGGATCTTGTGAACAAGAACGTTCACCCCACTGTTATCATCGATGGTTACCGGAAAGCAGGGAACAAAGCCCTTGAGACGCTGGAGAAGATTGCCATTCCAGTGAAGTCTGAAGACAAAGGTCCCCTTAAGAAGGTTGCCATGACTAGCATGGCTAGCAAATTGGTTGCCGAAAACCGGGATTACTTGGCTGATGTCGTGACTTCAGCAATCCTGCATGTCGCCCAGAAGGTTGAGGACCAATACACGGTGGACTTGGATGACATCATGATAGAAAAGAAGGCTGGAGAGTCCCTAACCGACACCAAACTCATCGAAGGCATAGTCCTTGACAAAGAAGTGGTTCATCCAGGGATGCCAAAACGAGTCGAGAACGCGAAGGTAGCTCTCTTAGACCGTGCCCTTGAGGTGGAGAAAACTGAGTTCGATGCAAAACTCAACATCGAAAGCCCAGAGCAGATGGAGGCCTTCCTCCAACAAGAAGAGAAGATGATGAAAGAAATGGTGGAAACGATCGCTAAGAAAAAGGTAAACGTGCTTATCTGTCAGAAGGGAATTGACGACATGATTCAACATTTCCTGGCGAGAAGAAGCATAATGGCCGTGCGGCGTGCAAAGAAGTCGGACATGGAGAAACTTGCCAAGGCTACTGGAGGAAAAGTTGTGACTAATCTAGACGATTTCACAAAAGAAGATTTGGGTTACGCCAAGTTGGTTGAAGAACGAAAAATCGGAGATGATAAGCTGACCTTCATCGAAGGCTGCAAGAACCCACGCTCAGTTGCCATCCTCATACGCGGCGGAACCGAACGAATCATTGATGAAGCAGAACGCTCAATTCACGACGCCCTTTGCGTCGTACGAGACGTGGTAGAGGAACCGAAAATTGTGGCTGGAGGAGGCGCGCCTGAACTAGAAGTCGCAAGAGTACTTAGAGAATTCGCAGACACACTTCTTGGAAGAGAGGCACTTGCAGTAGAGCGATATGCAGAAGCCCTCGAAGCTGTTCCTACAACCCTAAGTGAAAACGCTGGGCTTGATCCCATCGACATAATCTCCGAGCTAAGAGCACGTCACGAGAAGGGTGAAATCTGGGCTGGAGTCGATGTCCACGAAGGCAAAGTGAGTGACATGAAAAAACTGGAAATCCTCGAGCCACTAGCAGTCAAAAAACAGATCATCAAGTCCACAACTGAAGCGGCATCCATGATCTTGAAGATCGACGACGTGATAGCATCTGGCAAAATGAAAGCTCCGCCAACACCACCCCCTGGAGCTGGAGGAATGCCTCCATACGGAGGTGGACCCCCGCCGTACTAAGGCGTTGAAATCCGCTTAAAGGAGGGATTATATGGCTTATCTAACCAAACAGGGTGGACAACCTGTACTCATTCTAAAGGAAGGAACCGCTCGTAGAAGGGGAACAGAAGCTAGAAGAAACAATATTATGGCCGCTCGAATAGTCGCTGAGGCCATAAAAACTACGTTAGGTCCTAGAGGCATGGATAAAATGCTCATCGACAGTCTCGGCGACATAACAATAACCAACGATGGCGCAGCCATCCTCGACGAAATCGACGTGGAACACCCGACCGCCAAAATGATGGTGGAGGTCGCCAAAACCCAAGACGACATGGTTGGCGATGGAACCACTACAGCAGTGATTTTGGCTGGAGAGTTGCTGCGACAAGCTGAGGAGCTTCTTGGCCAAGGGATTCATCCCACGGTTGTTGTCAGCGGCTACCGCAAAGCTCTCGAAAAGGCTAAAGAAACCCTTAGAAACATTGGAATCGACGTGAATCTCGAAGATCGTGAAACCTTAAAGAGAGTCGCCTTAACTTCCATGGGAAGCAAGGCGATCAGAGTAGCTAAGGATCACTTGTCTAAGATAGCCATCGACGCTGTGAAACAGATAACTGAAAAGAGAGGAGAAAGGAACGTAGCTGACATCGACAATATTCAGATCATTAAGAAAGAAGGAAAAAGCCTCTTCGACACCGAGCTAGTGAAGGGTATAATAGTTGATAAAGAGGTAGTTCACACTGCGATGCCTAAGCGCGTTGAAAACGCTAGAATCGCCTTGGTGAACACCGCTCTCGAAGTAGAAAAGACTGAGTTCGACGCAGAGATCAGGATACAAAACCCCAACCAAATAAGGGCATTTCTAGATCAAGAAACGCGCATGCTAAAAGACATGGTGGAGAAAATCAAGAAGGCAGGGGCAAACGTCTTAATCTGCCAAAAAGGCATGGACGATTTAGCTCAACACTTCATGGCCAAGAAAGGAATCTTGGCTATACGAAGA
>CP070791.1:783064-786973 GCA_020346825.1 Candidatus Bathyarchaeota archaeon | reverse complement strand
TGTAGAACGAATTGGAAACGAATTAAACATTAAATGGAAAGGAGTCACCGACATATTTGCTGTAGAAGAGACGGAAATAGTCGGAATAATACACGAGAGGATAGCTGAGGCATACAGGCATCATAGATTCGAACCCACTCTACGCTGGAAACATCTCCCTAAGTAGGACCCTACAAGTTCGCTCGTGCATATGAAAGGTTTTTTACCATATACTCTCCTCTAATTCTTGATGCTGGGTTCAGCACACCGCCTGAAGTAAATACGATGAAATTTCTTACCAGGACACTATGCTCTTACGTACTGACCCCGTATCTTACAAACACCCAGAAGTCACCTTCGGGCTTAGATTTTATTTTGTCTCCATAGCGATAGTTACTTTTTCTTCCTTGAAGGTATATCAATTCTTGCGCATACTTTGTTATTATTCTCCAGTTTTCATTACTTTCTTCTTCACTTAGAAGAGAACCGTGAAACTCTATTAGTGCCCAAGGTGAATGTTTTCTAATTGTTTTCGTCGCCCCTTCTATAACTAGTCCTTCAGCACCTTGGACATCTATCTTCATTCCATCCGGAACGGTCTCATGTTCTTCACAATACTCGTCGATTGTTGTACACTTGGCATAAAATAGTGGCCTTCTCTGCCCTTTTTTATGTCTAACCATCGAAATATCGCGGCCATAACCGCTGAATTTTATCGTCCCCACAGAATTGCTTAAACCGTAGGGTTCAGCAGAAACATTCAAAGCCCTGTTTTGGCTTAAATGATCAACTAAGACACTAAATGATTTTGGAGAAGGTTCAAATGCTATTACTTTCCCTCTGGAACCTACAAGTTTAGAAAAAAATAAGGAGTATGGACCGATCCAAGCGCCAACATCAAATATTGTGTCTCCCTCTCTGACGATACGCGAAAGAAAGTTAATACAGTTAGGTTCCCATTTTCCTGTCTCTACCTCTTTCCAAAAGGACATACATCTAACAACTACTCCAACATCGAAATTCTCATATTTTACCGTAACATAGGATTTGATTCCCAGATAAGAAAGCAAGCATTTTAGTGCAAAACTTGATCCCCATTCCCTGTAGATTTTATAAAATTTCTTAGTGTGATCCCAATGTGCGTGCACACTCTTAATCATTGACATGATTTCTCGCCTTCTTTTTTTACAGGTGAATAGGACACAAGAGAGCTAGGCGATTGCAAAAATAAACGTTATGTAAACCCGAAAGACCGCTCTCGAACATGAAAAACGTAGTAAAAACGACGAAAAACCATTAAAGTTTCGCGCGCGCTAACCAAAAAGTTAAAAAGTTAATTTGGACTGGGCGTGTTGAGACGCTTCACAATACACTTGAAACATCCTTTGGGCACAAATATCCCAAGAGAAATTTTCAGAAACAAATTTTCGACCACAATGCCCCATCTTTTCCCTCAAGGACCTTTTCGAGAGAAGATGCAAAATAGCATTGGCTAGCTCGTAGCTATAGGGCTTAACCAGCAATCCAGTTTTTTGGTCTAATACGACCTCGTTGATTCCGCTCACGTTGAAGGCAACCACTGGTTTAGCCGTGGCTTGAGCCTCCAACAACGCTATGCCTTGCCCTTCCTGGATTGATGGCAAGACAAACACGTCAGCGCAATTGTATAACGTGGGAAGCAGATCATCATGAACGTCACCTAGAAAAACAAAATTGTCTGAAACACCTTGCTCTATTGAATATGAAATTAGATGGTTCTTAAGCGGACCATCTCCAACTAACACAAACATTGTGTCCTTTCTTTCTTTAACAACATGTTTGGCGGCTTCGATTAGGAAATGCAAACCTTTTCTAGGCACCAGCCTGCCAACAAACAATACGCATTGTTTGTTGTTCACTTTGATTCTGTGCTTAACCTTCTCGCAACCCTCAAAGGGCTTGAACTTTTGAAGATCAACACCGTTGGGCACTATCCGTATCTTTGTTTTGTCTACGTTGTATAATTCAACAATTTTTTCGGAAGAGTATTTGCTAACGGTAACTATTAGGTTTGCATTTTTGGCCGACTCCTTCTCGATCTTTGAAAGATGCCACATGAAAAAGTGAGAGAGCTTTGTTCGAAGTGTTGGAAACACTCTCTTAGATGCTTGTATGTATTCATCTGCAAGAACGCCATGAATCGTTTGTATGAAAGGTTTCGTAATGTTACGTTTTTTAGCAGCCTTCAAAAATCCGTAGCCACTAACAGTATGAGCTTCATAAACATCCGCTTTGATCGCATCAGACATTCTGGAAATTGTCTTGTTAAAAAACCAGTTATCCAGCGGGTAAAGCAGGTCCGTGGAAAAACATGGAACGAAAAATGTTTCATTAACCAAAGCGGTTTTGTTGAAGCCCGCTTTCGTGCCACAGTAAACTCTCACGTCAACTTCGTTCAGCAATCTCTTGGCCGTTTCAATTATTCGACGTTCCACACCTCCGAAGAATAAATGCGGTGGTTGCGTGTTAAAAACCGCTAAGCTCAGCTTCTTCATGCATTGTACCCTCTATTCTAGAGGAAACGACTCCTCAAACAATCTTTGACAATAGTCTAACTTATAATATCTTCAACTAAATAGGATAAGCCCCACAGATTCTGCAAAAACTGCTTCTCTCATCACCCTTTGATTTGCAGTATGGACAGACTTTTCCCTTTGCCTTTGAGAAGATCTTGATGGGTGTTCCAAAAATTGATTTAAAGATTTCATAATAGAACAGTTGCTCCTTATCTTTCATGGAAACTTGGTCTTCTTCTAGGTATTTCTTCCCTTTCTCTTGGAAGTATTCGTTAGAAATTTTTTCTCCAAAGAACTTTGGAAATACTGTTGTTCCAGAGCCGTATTCGATTGGATGTTTCAATCTCCACACTATTTCGTCAGGTAATAGACCTTCAAAGGATTTGCGCATTACCCATTTTCCCCAGATTCTACCTCTTTCACTTCTGATTTTTAGTTTCGGATCAACGCTCTTGGCAAAAGATTTGAATTCAGGGTCTAAGTAGGGAGACTTCGCCTCCATTCCAAGCGAATGCGCCAGTGGGAGCGAAGAAAACTGCATGGTTTGCCACATTTCAGACAGTCTCGAAGTCAACTGGCTCTCACTGAGATTAAAAAGCCAGCTGTAACCAGCAAAAAGTTCGTCCAAGCCGTCGCCTGTCATAACGCCTTTTATCCCCTTTTCTTTCGCATGTTTCAAACATACAAAAAGGGCTACGCTGTTTCGAATTTCCATCGGATCAAAAACTTTTAGAGTGTTTATGACTTCTCGAATGGCTGAAAACATTTCCTCTTCAGCAAAAAAGTGAATCTCATGATCCATCTTTAGCAGGTTCGCCATTATCTTTGAATATTTGAGGTCCAATGCTGGCGCATTTTCAAAGGCAACTGTAAATGCCTTCAACTTCGAGTATTTCGACGCAACAAATGCAATGATGCTTGTATCTAAGCCTCCGGAAAAGAGTATTCCGGTCGCTAGGTTTCTTTTAACAACTTTGTCTGTTAGGAGACGAGTCTGTGAATACGTATCTTCGATCGAATACAATTTTCATCTTCTCTAAGATGAGTTACAGCATTGTTTTCGCAGATTTAAAGGTTTATTAGAAAGGTTAACAGGGCAATATGACAAAGATAGACGATGAGAATCCCATGCAAGTCAGCTTGATTCACATGCAAGTTACCGATTCGATGGAACAAAACTTGAAAACAGCAGAGCAAATGATTTACAACGCATCTGAAGCTGGTTCAAAATTCATCTGCCTTCCAGAATACTTCTCAAGTCCTTCCAGCCTAGAAAACCAGAAGTCAGTAACCAAAGTATTCAACGAAACGTATGAACCCACATTGTTTTTTCTGAAACGTGTTTCAAAAGATGTTGGCGCATACGTCGTTGGAG
>CP070791.1:780330-782964 GCA_020346825.1 Candidatus Bathyarchaeota archaeon | reverse complement strand
TTTCCGGTAAACAGCCTCGGGATTAGAGAAGTAGTCCAATATGATTCTTGAAACATCAGCGTAGGTTCGTATATGCTTTCGCACCATATAGTCAAGAATGACTTTCCTCTTTTTCAATTCTTGATTAATCTCTTTCATGGAATAGCCCCATTGGCTTGAGATCTCCTTTAACAATTGGCTTTTTCCAGTGTACTCATATTGGTCTTTCTTGGCATCCCACCTGAACACATCGTTAGTCTTGAAGTATTCTTTCTCGGAATCCCAACCTAAAACTTCGGAAACCGCCAATGTCCTCCTTAAGGACACACCTCCCACAACCATTCTGCGGACAATTGCGATTGCAGCCAAGTTTTCAACTAATGTCTGGGGTATATCCATTGGCTTGGTAGTGAGTCGATGTAGGACGCCTTGAACGTTTTCAGCATGGATTGTTGTAAGACCAAGATGTCCGGTTGACATTGCCTGAAACAGAGCATAGGCCTCCTCTCCTCGGATCTCGCCGACAATGATATAGTCCGGTCTCTGTCTGAATGCAGCTCTCAAAAGGTCGAACATGCTGATGGCGCCGCGTCCTTTTTCTCCGATCGCTCCAGATCCCGTTCCCAAACCTTGGCGAGTGACCATCATCTGCCAGTTTTCGTGTGGTAGTCGGATCTCTTGTGTGTCTTCGATACTCACAATCTTGAGGGTTGGTCTGATGAAAAGGCTGAACGCATTGAGCATTGTTGTTTTTCCGCCTCCGATGTCGCCGCCAATCATAGCCGAATGTCTATTTTCGATGAGATACCAAAAGTAGGCTGCCATTTCTGGCGATAATGCCTTGTATATGATGAGGTCTGTGATTGTGAGCGGGCTGGTTTTGAATTTTCTTATTGTGAATGTGCTTCCCTTCGGGGTGACCTCTGTGCCGAAGGTGAGTTGAGCTCGACTTCCATCGGGCAGCGTGCCGTCCAAAAGCGGTTGAGCAATAGAGATGTGTCTCCCGCAAAGGTAGGCTAGCTTGAGAATAAAACTGTCAAGTGCTTCCTGTGTTTTGAAGACCATATTGGTTGGTATAGACTCGTATTTACGATGCCAGACATACAAAGGATAACCTACGCCATCGCATGAAATGTCTTCTATATGTTCATCTCGCATAAAACCATCAAGTTTTCCGAAGTTTAGAAAGTCTCTGGTAATATAATATTGGTATTTCTCTAGAGTGTGGGGATCCACTTCTATTTTATATTTATTTGCTGCGTTCTCGACTTTGTCCTTTAAAAAATCCTCAGCTTCTTTTTTGCTTTCGAACTCTTTGGAGCTCAGATAGAGCTCGTCCCATAGGATGTCTTGGATTTTGCCGATCCAAGTTTCATCAACTGGCGTCAAGGTAGGCTCCAACAATAAGTATTTAGTTCCCCCCTTGGCGTCCTCTACAATGGCAGCGCGAGAATAAGGTGCAAACAAAGGATAGTGCTCTCTAAAAGTAGGTTGAATCTTTTCCGCGGCAAACTCAAGCGTCTTCAAAGGATCTTCAGGATCGTTGACTTCTTTTTTCTTTTGTTTGCCCTTACCTTTTCTGAACTTCATCTACATCTCATTTATTCATTTCTGAGGAGCTGATATAAACCATGTAATGCACGCGCATTGGCTCTAGGTTTTTTTGCAGTCCAAGAAGATGTTGCTGTTATGTCTATTCTTGGCTCAAAACATATTTCATTAAGCATCTGTGATCAGTACAGCTTCAAACGGTATTGTTTGGCCGAAAGATGTTAGAGTGCCATCTGTTTCGACGAAGGATCCGTAAAACGTTAGGAAGTTTATGTTTGTTGTGAATTCCCTCATGTTTACATCTTGCGGTGAACGCCCACTTTTGCTGTAGGGCTTGTTCCATGTGTAATATATGAAGTTGTATTCGTTTGGTTTCAGAGTCATAGTTTCACAAAGCTCTGGGTCGATATACCATGGGACAGGGTCTTTCGGAGAGTTATCATTACTAATCAAAGTGAAACATGAGGTGTCTTCTATTACGATGTCTCTGTTATCAACATTTACAACAAGTATTTGCCAGGTCACGTCTTTTGTGCCCTTTGGGATGGTCCAGCCATTATTCCAATCACCCGTTTCACTTCTCCAATGGAACCAGTCGAAGACGAGCATCAATGGACCGAAGTAAAATTTGTTTGGGTCAGGTAATTCTCCATTTCCGTTCCAGATCAAATCTGCCCCTATCTCGGATGCTTTCGTGCCTCTTTCTGTGGTTAGTGTCCAATAAGCCATTAATTTCGTGCCGTCTAGGATGATTGGGGGATTAACTGAAGTCAAGTTGATCCATAGGCACTCCTTGGGTTCGATGTAAGAGTCACCATCAAATTCTGATGGGTCGCATATGAACTTGTGGTCTATGTACAGAGCCCTTATTCTGACGGTTATGGAGCCGGTATTATTAACTCGTAATCGCTCAACTTCTAAAGCATCTGTCAACTCCAAAGCGTCCGGCCCAACTAGTGCTATGTTTTCCTGCATTCGTGCTTGTTCAATTCTCGAGCTTTCGGTTAGAGATGTACTGGAAACCTCAAGAGCAAAAAAGAGGATGGAAATGAGAGCGATCGTTAGTATAGCCAAATAAAGCGAAACAAATAGTGGAGACACTCC
>CP070791.1:777580-780230 GCA_020346825.1 Candidatus Bathyarchaeota archaeon | reverse complement strand
CAAGAGCAGTCACGGCAAGCTGTCCTCCCAGAATAATACCGATTAGAAAAGCGTCTAATCTGACGACTTCTTTCAAGTACCCTACAAGGAAGAATTCCACAGCACCAAAAGCATAGTATTGTGTTCCTTCAATCACACTTGTAATTGCGATGCCGGAATTCTTAGCAACTTTTCTCCATCCATTAAAAATTCCCGGAATAGTTTGTGCTGGGTTCTTCGTTTTCGCACCATAGTGCTTGCCTCCGTCTAAGAAGAGTACTGCTGTCATGAAGGCTAAAATCCCAGCGACCGCTACAATCAAGTAAAGAGTGTGATACCCATAGTCTGTAATAGCTAGGATAAACCCGCCAAGAAATGGAGCCACAGTCCTCCCCACAATTGTTGCTGAAGAGAAAAATGAGATGCGCTCACCCCGTTTCCTTGGAAACCGTTCCGCTATTGATGCGTTCACCACTGGAATGAATATCGCTGTTGCAAAACCATGATAAAAACGTACCAAAACTAGTTGCCGCCAAGAGGTTATGAGAAGATAAAGGAATGGAGCGGATGCGAACACAAAGCTAGACATCAATAAGATTTTTCTCCTCCCAACAATGTCTGAAAGAGTCCCTGCAGGCAGACTGAATAAGATTCCAGGAATTGTAGAAGCAGCGGCGACGAAGCCAAGTAAATGTTCTGGTATTCCGAGGCTGTCTGCAAAAGGCTTTAAGACCGGGTTTTTTGACAGCGTAGAGCTAAGAATTGCGAAGGCGCCTACTACACAAAGTATTACAAATGCTCTGTTTTTAGTAACACCTTTGAAAAGCGACTTCATTCTTATCAACAAATGAAAATGGAAATAGTTACGGTAGCCTTTCTTTCATTTTCTTCTTGGCAAACTCGTATCCTTGTTTTCTGTACATTTTCTCCATTTCGCATACTTCATACTTTATTGTCTAAGCTGTTTTCTTCGTAACATCTGATCTAATGATTCTGACTAGAGCTATTGTAATGAAAATAATAGTATAGACTGCGATGAGGGCTCCTGCTAAAACAGTCTCTATCTCTCCTGCGGAGAGGAATGGAATGTTTGGAATATTCGTTAGTTCTCTAATCACAAAGTTAGGAAAGTTTGATGTGCACCAATCTGGAAGCCATCTGCTAGCTTCTAAGTAGAGCCGTTCCCCTGTGAAGCTATGAACAGCAGATAATACACCACTTATAACCAGAGAAGCTATGAATACACCAATGGCTGAAAGGTAGGAGAGCGTGGTTCTTCTCAGAACCTCGCTGAACATGAAGGCCAACGACAAGAAAACGAGGTTGGAGTAAACAATAGCTAAGTAAGTATGCGGGATGAACTGAAGACTTTCTTGTGGACCAAAAAATGCAATAGCTAAAATGACTCCAAGAACTGTCGTTAGGGCTGAGACGAAACTCAAAAGGGACAAACCGCCCAAGTATTTTCCAGTCATGTACTCCAGTTTTGTAATTGGTTTGGATAGCATCACATCGGATGTTCCATGTTCGTATTCTTCGGACATAGATCCGCCTGCAATCATGATGACTATAAGGGCCATAAAAAATCCTTGAGGAGTTAGCACCTCGAGAATCCACATGAAGGGTTTAAGCTGTTCCAAACCAACTTGAAGAATAGGAGGTAAGTTTGGAGGGGGATTAGCGAAAAGAAAATTGAACACCACAAAGATCAGTACTTGGATTGCGAAAGCTAAGATAACCAAAGCGAAAAACCACTTCTTAGCCAAGGCTCTCTTCCACTCGTAGCCAATGATTACACCAACTCTTCTGAAGGCGTTCATGTTATTGACCTCCTTTCAAGGCACGGAGGTAGGCGTCTTCCAGCGTAATCTTATGGAGGTTTAGGCTCAGTAGCACTCCGTTTCGCTTGAAGATTTCTGAGGAGATTTCGCCTCTCATATCTTTCTTCTCCTCTAGTTCGATCCGCAGTCTGTTTCCCTCTGCCTTCACGTCTTTAACGTAGTCGAGTTGGTTAAGGGCTGAAACCATTCTTTTTGTTACTTTTTTCAGTTCTACTTCCACAACCCATTTTTGGGTGAAGGCTTCCAACACCTGTGTTATTGAGCCGTCAAAAACCATCCGTCCTCTGTTGATCAGCCCAACATGGGTGCATATTCGTTGAACCGCATCCAGGAGATGGGATGAAATGAAGATGGTTTTTCCTTGTCTTGAGAGCTTTGAGAAGAGGTTTCTGAAGTGTGCTGTAGCTTCTGGGTCCATACCAATTGTGGGCTCGTCCAAGATGAGAACTACTGGATCGTTGATGAGTGCTAGGGCTATAGAGAGTCTCTGAACCATTCCTTTACTGTATTTTCCAATTTTTTTGTCTCCCCACTCTTCTAGGCCAACAATGTTGAGGAGTTGCTTAATCTTTTCTTTTCTAGCTTGCGCAGCCAACCCAAACATCTTTCCCATAAGATCCAGCAGCTGTTTCCCGGTGAAGAAGGTCTGTAGAGTTGGCAGCTCTGGTGCGTATCCTAAGCTTTGAAGAGCTTGCACCGGGTCTTTGGTTGGGTTGATGCCGGTTATTTGAACTTCCCCTTGATCTGGTTTCAGCAGACCAAGCATGGTTCGTATAGTTGTAGTTTTGCCTGCTCCGTTTGGGCCTAGATAGCCGTAGACCCACCCCTTT
>CP070791.1:774957-777480 GCA_020346825.1 Candidatus Bathyarchaeota archaeon | reverse complement strand
TAGCAAATCCTCCGCCACGAGCACCAATCTGTTCTGGATCGGAGATTGTAGAGCCATCAGATGTTCTGTCACAGATTTCAAAGAAGCTGGAGATTCCAGCTGGAGAAAAGGCTCTAGCAGTCATTGTCACGTTTTATCTCCCCTTCTCTTTGAGATGTTTTGTCGACAATGTAATAGCAGATAGAGGTAACCTAGGTCTAGCTCTTGGTTTTTCATCAGGAACGCCTACCGGGAGAAGAGCCACCACACAAAGTCTTTTCGGCAAACCCAAAAACCGTTTCACTTTTTTTTCATCGAAGAGCCTGACCCAGCAAGAGCCTAGCCCTAGCTCAACCGCCTCCAAAACTATGTGTTCGATGGCAATCGCGACGTTTAGCAGGGTTGTGGGGATTCGCTCATGCATTTCAGCGAAAACTGCTTTATCAACGCGGTTCATTAAAGCATTTTCACATTCCCTGCTCAAACTAACGTCTCCCCGTCCAAGCACCTCTCTAGTGAGTTCTTCGGTCTTTTTCCATGAAAGAAGATCACCACAGCAAACGAATACTACTGGTGCTTCTTCAACAAATTCTTGGTTGAAAGAAGCTTCGCGCAATTTCCTCTTCAAGTCTGAGTCCCTGACAATTATGAATCGCCAAGGTTGAACGTTGCAGCCGGAGGGGGCAAGTCGTGCTGCGTCTACGAGCCTCCTAATTTGCATTTCTGATGGGAGCGTATCTTTGAATCTTCGAATGCTTCGACGTTTCTCAATGGCTTCAAACACTTTCAACTCGTCTACCTTGCCTCTTTCATGAATAAGTGTGTAGATTAACGTCTTTGGTTATTCATTCTTCGACTTGTGGAGCTAGAGAAGGAAAGGCTCGGTAGCATGCTTTGAGAATCGGGGGACCTAAGGCGATGAGGAAGGGTATTTCTGTGGCAAAAGTCCAGACGAGCCATAGAAAACTTGTATAGAATGGTGCGTTTCGTTCCCATCCTAATGCCAATGGCAATGGAAGAAAATGACTGTATACCCAAAGGCCGAAACCTATGTAGGCGCTTCCCACCAAGAGACCAATAATCGATGCTATTCCGTAGCTTTTCCACTCTGGCTTCCACAATCCAATTCCGATTGCTATCGCACAGCAAGCAAAGAGAACTCCTAAGAATAAAATAGCAATATCAGTGGCTAGGGCTTCTATTGATAGTAGATAGCCTATCATCCCTGTCAACGCTGCGCTTCCCAGGATCAACGCAACAGCCATGTGACTCCACCTAATTTTTCGTCGTGAGATTAGACCGACAAGAAAGAAGCCCGCAAAGTTTGAAGGAACCCCCACAGTGAGACTCAGCACCGCGATTCCGTGTCCGGGATGGACCATGTCGCTAATGAAGATACCTATTGCTGCACTTACTCCTCCTACCCAAGGGCCAAAGAGTACAGCAAAGACTGCTGGAACTATAACTGATGGCCAAAATCTAACTACTCCAACAAGAGGGCTTACTATTCCTAGGTTGGTTAGGTACCCAACTATTGCGTATAGGGAGGCGCTAACTCCAATCATTGCTATGTCTACTGTTTTCATGTTTGCTTCACCATTCTTGCGCGCACACCTATAAGAAGAGGTACGGAATCCGTTTGATTAGATAATAATTCTGTATGAATTGTCTAAACATATATGAATTTTCTGGATTTGCTTTGATGGGTGCCAAAAATTCACAGAAAAACATTTGTTCACGAATCCTAATCTTAGCGTAAAGTTTAAGGGTGTTGTGAATATTCTACCTTACGATTCTTCTCTGCATGGGAGGGACGACGATTTGAGCTCCAAAACGAAATTAGAAGAAAGGAAAGCTAAGATTCTCATGAAACTTCGAGGTTACAAGTTATTGAAAAGCGAGGAACTGAAGAATGTCATCAACTATACGGTGAAAATGAAGGATAAAAAGAAAGCGCTTTTTTGGGTCATCTCAACAGAAGGAACCGTGGGGGTAGCATACATCACCCAGTTGAAAAAAGCAATGGACGAGGCTGAGGTCGAGACAGGTATCATCGTAACCAACGGAAAGTATAGCCCATCCGCCAAAGTCAACGCAAAGAAAAAGGGGATAGAACTAATTCCAAGAACCCTTCCGTCCTTCAACATCTTCGACCATGAGTTCGTGCCAAAACATGAAATCCTTATGGAAGAGGAAAGAGAAAAACTTCTGGCGAAATATAAGGTGCAACCCTATCAACTGCCTGAAATTAGGGCGTCAGATCCCGCCATCATAGCAATCGGCGCCAAAGCTGGAGACATCGTCAGAGTCATCAGGAAAAGTCCAACTGCCGGAAAATACGTTGCATACAGATATGTTGTTGAGGGTTAAACCAAAAAAGAATAATAGATTGTTAGCAAGTGTCGACCGATTCTTATGCTTGAATAGATTTTTGAGGGGATACTCTTGGAAGATGTTGATGTCGTGGTTGGAATACTTCTGAATGGAAAAAAGTTTTTAGTTGAACGCCGAAGGATGGATGAAAATCTTGATCCAGGTATTGTA
>CP070791.1:769704-774857 GCA_020346825.1 Candidatus Bathyarchaeota archaeon | reverse complement strand
TTGTTGCTCTGAATTCTAACGAAATCTCTATGGAAAATACCCACGTTGAGGTTGCCCCCTACACCATTCTTGGAATATGTGCATCCATTATACCTTATCCTGAGCACAACCAATCTCCGCGAAACTCCTACGAGGCGGCTATGGCCAAACAAGCTTTAGGGATCAACGTAACCAACTTCCTCAACCGAGTTGATTCTCGTTCCCACATTCTACACCAACCACAAACACCCTTGGTGAAGACGAAGCCCATGGATATAATAGGATACGACCTGCGACCTTCTGGTCAAAATTGTGTTGTCGCTATTTTGTCCTTCGAAGGCTATAACATGGAAGACGCTATCATCTTCAACAAGGCTTCCATCGAACGCGGTTTGGGACGCTCCACATTTTATCGGATCTACGAGGCTGAGTGCCGCCAGTATTTAGGCGGCCTTAGAGATCGATTTATCATACCGGAGACTGGAATCAGAGGATATAGAGGAGAACAGTATTACCGTCTTCTTGAAACAGACGGTATTGTTAGCCTAGAATCAGAGGTAATCGGTGGTGACGTTCTAATCGGTAGAACAAGCCCACCAAGATTCCTTGAGGAATACAAAGAGTTTGAAGTTAAAGGTCCAACTATGAGGGATACCTCTGTTGATGTGAGGCAATCTGAGATCGGTGTTGTGGACGACATCTTTGTCACAGAGACCCGTGAAGGAAGCAAGTTGGTGAAAGTTAGAGTCCGCGATCAACGTGTCCCAGAATTGGGAGACAAATTTGCTTCTCGACATGGACAAAAAGGCGTCATAGGAATGATTGTACCGCAGGAAGATATGCCTTTCACTTCAAGAGGAATAGTTCCGGACATCATAATTAACCCCCACGCAATTCCGTCACGAATGACTATCGGACAGTTTCTCGAGTCCATAGCTGGAAAGGTTGCTGCAGCAAGAGGGAGTCCCGTTGATGGAACACCCTTCACCAATGAGAAACCAGAACAATTGAAAAGAGACCTGGTCAAGCTAGGTTTCAGCCACACAGGTCGAGAAATTCTTTACGATGGTGTGTCAGGAGAAAAATTTGTCGCCGACACATTCATGGGAATAGTATACTATCAGAAGCTTCACCATATGGTTGCAGATAAGCTTCATGCAAGGGCTCGAGGACAAGTTCAAATGTTGACGCGACAACCAACCGAAGGACGTGCAAGGGGCGGTGGATTGCGATTTGGCGAAATGGAAAGAGACTGTTTGATTGGACATGGAGCTGCCCTGTTGCTGAGAGATCGACTGCTTGAAGAATCCGATAAATACCTTCTGTATGTATGCGAAAGCTGTGGCTTAATTGGATACTATGACATTAAACAACGCAGGTATATGTGTCGACTTTGTGAAGAAAAAGCCCAGATTTCCCCAGTATTTGTTTCCTATGCCTTCAAGCTTCTCCTACAGGAATTAATGAGCCTTTGTGTAGCTCCATACCTCAGATTGAAGGAGAGAGCGTGAAATGGCGATTACCGAAGCAGTTCACAAGGTCATAAATGAACTCTATTTTGGATTGATCTCCCCACAAAACATACGCAGATTCTCTGTTGCTGAGATACAAACCGCTGACACCTATGATGAAGATGGAGCCCCAATAACGTCGGGTCTGATGGACGGTAGACTAGGAACCCTTGAGCCCAGACAACGATGCAAAACCTGCGGAAACACAGCTATACGATGCCCGGGACATTTTGGCCACATAGAATTGGCTGTTCCCATCATTCACATAGAATTCACCAAAATAATCTACAACCTTCTTCAAGCTACTTGCAGAAATTGCGGTCGCGTCTCATTATCTGAAACCCGAATTACCAATTTCAAGCACAAAATCCAGCGCACTCGCCAAATGATGGGAGTGGTACCTAGTAATCTCTACAAAAAAGTGCTAAAGGAAGCAAAGAAGAAAGAGTGCCCTCACTGTGGAGCCCAGCAATTCAAAATAGAATTTGCAAAACCCACGACTTTCTATGAGATTCTAGAGGAAGGAGCACAAAGATTAACTCAAAGTATGGTTCGAGAGCGACTTGAACGAATACCTAACGACGATCTTGAAATGTTTGGTTTCAACCCAAGGAGTGCTCGACCAGAATGGATGGTTCTGCAAGTTCTTCCAGTTCCTCCAGTTTATGTGAGACCCTCAATAACCTTAGAGTCAGGCATCAGATCCGAAGACGACTTAACCCACAAACTCGTTGATGTCATTCGCATCAATCAACGATTAAAAGAAAACATGGAGGCTGGGGCGCCAACGCTCATCATTCAAGACCTTTCCGAACTTCTGCAATATCACGTAACCACATATTTCAACAACGAAGCTTCAGGAATCCCTCCTGCCAGGCATCGCTCGGGTAGAGCCCTTAAAACCCTGTCACAACGACTTAAAGGAAAAGAAGGAAGATTTAGAAGTAACCTTTCAGGGAAGAGGGTTGACTTCTCAGCGCGCACCGTAATCTCTCCAGATCCAGATCTTGACATCAGCGAAGTTGGAGTTCCCTTAGATATTGCTATGAGGCTTTCAATGCCTGAGAAGGTCACTGCATGGAACATTCAAGAAATGCATGAACTCGTTGTCAACGGTCCTGAAAGCTATCCCGGTGCCCTTTATGTCGTGAGGCCAGATGGTAAACGTGTTAGACTGGAATTCGTTGTTGAACGAGAAAAGGTTGCCGAAGCTTTGGAGCCTGGTTTCATTGTGGAGCGTCACCTAAAGAATGGGGACATCGCTATTTTCAACAGGCAACCATCTCTTCACAGAATGTCCATCATGGCGCATTATACCAGAGTGTTGCCGCACAAAACATTTCGTTTGCACTTGTGCGTATGCCCGCCATACAACGCTGATTTTGACGGAGACGAAATGAACCTTCACGTTCCTCAGAGCGAAGAAGCACAAACAGAAGCACGTCTACTTATGCAGGTTCAGGATCAAATTCTTTCGCCAAGATTTGGAGGCCCGATCATTGGGGCAATTCGAGATTTCATAACCGCTGCCTATCTTTTTACCCGAAAATCCAACTTCCTTACAAAGGAAGAAGTCTGCAGGCTTCTTGTGGCAGCTGGTTATGAAGGTCCTCTCCCCGAACCTGAAATCAAGGAACCTACGCCCTTCTGGACTGGAAAACAGGTTTTTAGCCTCTTTCTCCCAAAAGATTTGAATTACGTGTTGAAGGCAACCACCTGCCACAACTGTACACATTGTCTCTGTGAAGAGTGCCCCTATGACGCTTATGTAGTTGTTAAGGAGGGAGAATTGAAGTGCGGCGTGATCGATAGACGTTCAATAGGAGCTGAACAATCAGAGAGCCTTCTTCATCGAATAATAAAGGACTACAACCCTCAAGCAGGAAGACAGTTCCTAAACCGCATATGTCAAGTTCTCAAGCTTTTCGTCACCATGCAAGGTTTCACCTACTCTTTCGACGAACTTGAACTATCTAAACCCGCTCAAAAGAAGATCGACAAAACAATAGGAAAGTTTGAGAAACGAATAGAGGAACTGATTGCGGCTTTTCGCAACGGCACACTGCCAAGGCTTCCAGGCCAGACTCTAGACGAATCCTTCGAAATCTACGTAATGAACGAACTAGCTGGGGCTAGAGATAAAGCTGGGCAGATTGCCGACGAGGACTTCGATGTAGGCAATTCAGGAATAATCATGACTAGAGCTGGAGCACGTGGGTCCAATCTAAACATAGGCCAAATGGCCGCTTGCGTTGGTCAGCAGTCTGTGAGAGGAAAACGGATCATGCGAGGATACGTTAATCGAGCTTTGTCACACTTCAAAGCAGGAGATCCTTCGCCGAAAGCTCGAGGCTTTGTATATTCTTCCTATCAACATGGTTTAGACCCCATTGAATATTTCTTTCACGCCATGGGCGGACGAGAAGGACTAGTAGATACAGCAGTGCGAACACAACAAAGTGGCTACATGCAAAGGCGACTAATCAACGCTCTGGAACAGCTGCGCGTCGAGTATGACGGAACCGTTCGAAACTCAATCGGGGACATTGTTCAACTCAGATATGGAGAAGACGGTGTTGACCCCGCTAAGAGCGATCATGGAAAAGCTGTGAACGTCAGCCGTCTCATTGAACAAGTAAAGATTGTGATGGGAAAGGAAAAGCCTGCACCAAAACAGTACATACGAAAATGCCTTCTTGAAGTTGAAGATCAGCTGACGCCTCTCCTTGTGAAAGAATTGAGATCCGAGTTAGCCAAATCCAAATTGAGTCGCGAAGGAGTTGGTCAAGCGGTCAAAGTGACTCTGGAAAACTATAAACGAGCTCTCGTGGAGCCTGGCGAAGCTGTAGGAATAGTAGCTGCCCAATCCATGGGCGAACCGGGCACCCAAATGACTCTTCGAACATTTCACTACGCAGGTGTTCGAGAACAAAACGTAACTCTAGGCTTGCCCCGCCTTATCGAGATAGTGGATGCCAGACGAACACCCTCCACGCCTATAATGACAATCTACCTAGACAAGGAGCATCGAAAAAGCAAGGAAAAAGCTACTGAAATCGCCCGCAACATCATCTGCACAAACATGGGGGACATTGCAGATGCTGAGCCATATATAGACGCCGAACAAGAAGCAGTTGTCATCCAACTTAACCGGGGCATGATGGAAGAACGTGGCGTCATAGTAGAAGAGTTGCCCACGATGCTACATCTGACAAACTACACAGCAAAAGTCAAGAAAGGCTTTATGATAATCAAACCCAACAAACCAACGGACCTGAAGAAGATTCTAGACAAGATTTCTGACCAGTATCTCAAAGGTGGGCCTGGAATTAGTAGAGTCCTTGTCACCGAGGAAGATGGAGAGTGGGTTATTCGAACAGACGGTTCTAACATGCCGAAAATCCTTGACGTTTATGGTGTGGATCCTTCGCGAACAGCCACCAACCATGTACACGAAATTGCCAAGACGCTAGGGATTGAAGCAGCCAGAAATTCTATAATTAGAGAGGCCATGGGGGTTCTTGAGGAGCAGGGCCTTGATGTAGACATCCGGCATGTTATGTTGGTGTCCGACATCATGACCTCAACTGGCGATGTGCGGCAAATAGGGAGACATGGAATCAGCGGAGAAAAATCCAGCGTTCTTGCAAGGGCAGCTTTCGA
>CP070791.1:764147-769604 GCA_020346825.1 Candidatus Bathyarchaeota archaeon | reverse complement strand
GGCCATTTCTTTTCAGCCATGGGATCTAAAGTAACCGTAATCGGTAGGAATCCTCAGTTTCTCAAACAAGAAGAACCCGAGGTGTCGGCGCTAGCAAAGAGAGAGTTGGAGAAACACATGACAATTCTCACGAATCACGAGGTGCATGAAGCGGAGAAGACTTCGATGGGCAAGAAGCGGCTTGTCGCTGTTAACAGGGAGAACGGAGAAAAGGTGGTGATAACTGCAGACGAGATACTAATAGCTGCCGGAAGAGGCCCGAACACAGACGTGCTTCATCCTGAAAGAGCAGGAGTAAAAACAGACCAGAGAGGATGGATTACCGTAAATGAGTATATGGAGACCTCGCAACCGAACATTTGGGCTTTTGGCGATGCAAACGGAATCCAGCTCTTCAAACATGCGGCAAACTACGAATCTATAATCGTATACTACAATGCCATACTAAACAAGAAGGTAAAAGTTGATTACCACGCGATACCACATGCAGTTTTCACGTATCCCGAAATTGCAGGCGTCGGCCTCAGAGAAAAAGAAGCGATTGAGAGATATGGAAAAGACAAGGTACTAATCGGAATCTACAGGTATGAAAACACTGCTAAGGGAGAAGCAATGGGTGTAAAGGATTATTTTGTCAAGGTTATCGTCGAGAATGAGACTATGAAAATCTTGGGAGCACATATTATTGGGCCATATGCCTCTGTTCTCATACAGGAGATAATAAACCTGATGTACACACCCAAACAAAGCGCAGAGCCAATAATCAACGGAATGCACATCCACCCCGCTCTAAACGAGGTGGTAGAAAGGGCTTTCCGTTCCCTTATGCCGCCGGACCAATACCATCAACTCATCGAGCATCACCAACACTAGATTATCCAAATACCTGGAGAATTGTGTGTAGGAAACGGCAATACGCGCGCATGTCAGAGTTTTCAGAACCTTGTTCGTGCTGCTCTGTATATTGCTTGAAAGGCCTGCTCTCTCTTACCCTCAGCCTTAAGAATTTCGTTGTGCAATTTCTTTGCGTCCATGGGGCAGTTTTGTGAGACTTCACGGATGAACTTCGTTAGTTCCCCCTTTTTGAAGCTGCATTTCAACGTGAGTTCTTCAACGACTTTCCTTGCAGTTTTTGCATCACCATAGCAGCTTTCACTCAATTCTTCTATTACGTGCTCCAAAGTCTCCGAGTCTATGTCACATTTGGAGCCTAATTGTTCTGCCCATTCCCGCTTCATCTAGCACCACAATTTCATTTGTGGTGCGCCATTAGCTTAAGCTTTTCGCATGCATGCAAAAAAAGAAGCATAGGTTTTTCCAAACCTAAACGAATATTCAATGGAACTTGTTTACTTTCGGGCGTGCACTTTCATACTTAAATATTGGGTTCAAGAAGTAGCTTAATGGGTGCAATTATGATTAGTGAATTGAAGAAAAAGCCGAAAACTTTGACCATCCTGTTGGTTTTGGCTTTGGCAGTACTCTTCGCTTTTCAGACCAATCTTGTATTGGCTGATATTCCGGATGTAACGAGTGTTGAACCATGGACAAGTGGAACTGATACTATCCTAAACATAACTGTTAGACATGCCTCACCAACACCTACCCACTATGTGGACGCCGTTGAGGTTGACATAGACGGAACTGTTGAAGCGGTTTATCTCGAGGGTCAGTCAACAGAGACTTTCCTTGCTCAATATAACATGGGCGAAGTGACGGATACTCCTGCAGTTCAAGCTAGAGCTTTTTGTACCTGGCATGGCTGGAGTTCCTGGTCTCAACCTGTGGTGGTTCCTGAATTCTCGACAATCTACTTATTCCTGTTTCTAGCATTTGTCTCAATCGCAATATTGCTGGTTAGGTCCAAGCAGTAAGGAATGGCCAGTTTCTTGGGCAGCATGGACGGTTAATAGTTATTCCAGAATCGTGACAAGGCTTTTAGGAATGCACCTCACATAAATCAATAAGGGTCGCTGGGGAAGATGGGCCTTTTCAATGCAAATGCTCCACTAGCATCTGACTTGAACTTGTTGCTTCAGGTTTTCATTTTCATTCTCCTAGTTGGAGGAGTTGTAATTGCTAAGTTCAGACGTGGATTCAACAGACACGGAACCGTGATGGGTATTGCTGTTTTCCTAAACACTATTTCCATGGCCATCGTCATGATTCCTTCTTTGCTAGGCTTCAGAGGCTTGTTTTCGGCGCCATTTTCCGATGCCGCCTTAATTGTGTTTTCACACAGCATTATGGGAACCGTGGTAGAGATTTTGGGAATCTGGCTAGTGGGCGTATGGCTAATTAACAATATCAGGGCTTGTGCCAAAAGGAAGAACGTTATGCGCGTCACTGTGTTCCTATGGTTGATCGAGCTGTTAGTGGGTATATACATCTACATCATGTTGTATTTGCCCATATAGGCGCACGCATACATGTATGAATCAAGAAGGGGGTGAGGAGATGAGGGAAGATAGACCAAAGATTCTAGTTCTCTTCTATTCGATGTACGGACACATCTTGAGGATGGCACAAGCAGTAGCTGAAGGCGTCCGAGAGGCAGGAGGTAAGCCAGCTCTCAGACAAGTTGCCGAACTTGTTCCGGAAGATTCTTGGAACGAGGACATAAAACTGGTAAAAGAGTTGATGAAGGATATCCCGATCGCTGATCCTAATAAGGATCTGGAAGAAATCGACGGAGTTATTGTCGGCACGCCAACTCGATTCGGCAACATGTGTGCCCAGATGAGAAACTTCTGGGATCAAACCGGAGGAGTTTGGGTGAAGGGCAGTCTCATCGGCAAGCCAGCTGCAGCCTTCACAAGCTCCAACACTCAACACGGTGGACAGGAAACGACTATTGTCTCGACCCATCTTACGCTGTTGCATCATGGGTTTGTTCTGGTTGGCTTGCCCTACTCCTTCACAGAGCAGATGACAATGGAAGAAATAACCGGCGGCTCACCCTACGGAGCTTCAACCGTTGCAGGAGCCGGTCCACCTTACACGCGCATGCCGACGGCCAACGACCTGAACCTGGCAAGAAGCTTGGGCAAACACTTGACAACAATCGCTAAGAAACTATCGTCTTGAGTGCGCGCTTTCCCGCCGTTGAGGAGCTAGATGGTGGATAGGTAGATGGGCAAAAACCCGTTGAGGTGACGTTTGACTCCTCAACAGTCTCGGAGCATGTGCTTTCCCGCTATTGAGGGAGGCGATGAAAAGAGAAAGTAGAGGGCATGCATGCATGCCTCGCGAAGTAACTGTTAGTCCCTCAACAGTCTCGGGACACTTGCGATCTGAGAGATATTATATGACATACGTCATACTTAAGCATTTTGTTTTTGTGGGCACACGAGCTTCTGGGATCTGGGTCCCCGCGCGGAAGTCACCTTGTGCTTGATTCTTTGTTGTTTGCGCACCTCCCTCGTCCTAATGCATAAACGCGTGCTTTCATACGGGTATATCGGTTTTTGATATATAGCCAATTGCGCAATAACGTCTATATTAATATATGAGATATATTTTCTCTAGGCGAGAAGATGATGGAATTTCTACCTACCTTGGGCTTTCTTCTCTTAATCCCAGTGACTATGTTGGTTCTCGTGCACTATTTGGACAAAGCTAGAGGCTCGCGTGTCCGTGTACACAAACATGTGGAGAAGGAAGAATTGCAGAAAATTGTCAACGAATCTCTACTCTAAAGGGACATGTCTTACGCAAGTTATTTTCTCAATTTGCGCCCGCAGTTTTCAGAAATTGGAGCTGGCTCAAGTAAAAGCATGAAACTTCCCCCGAAAACCCTATTATTTTCCGCGCGCATACATAGACAGTTTCACTTGACTCTCTACTTCTCTAAATGTGAGTTGATTCCTAAGGGTTAAATAGAGAATCCAGTTTAACGCTGCATGCACTTGGGGCTCATCGCTCAATCTTGGTGATTACAGGACAGCCACTTAATGGTTCTCCTTCACCGCGCACGCCGTGAGCCCCAAGATTTTCTGGAAAACGAAGAGGACTACCACATGTTACGCAAGATCAACACCGACGTCAAAGAGTGCCTTCTTCACCTTTTCCTGGAGGTCTACGTCTGGAGTATCGGTTGAAGTCTCTTGAGCTGAACATTCTGAAAGGGGTGATCGGTGAGCATTTAGCGAGACGCTTCATCCGCAACACCCTTGCCCCCAAACTTGTCAAAAAAGAGAAGTGGGATCACGTAGTATTCAGCCGCAACGACTATAAGCAGAGCCTTAAGACTTGGAACGAGAAGCTGTTCACCTACGATCATTTCAGAGAAGACTTCTATGTCCACGGCTTCTACGCAAACAGACAACTGCTCTCCAAGTATGCAATGGTTGTGGGAGTTTTAGCGCGTAATCACTGCACCCCAGACGGTCTGTTACTGAAGCTGCGGGAGAAAGGAAGTAAGAGGAAAGTGTGGAAAAACACACGTCTCCTTGATAGCTGGCTGAAAAACAAATCAAAGAAACGTGATGACGTTACAGAGTATCCGGTAGTTGACGGCGACATGGAGGTTATTGAGATCAAATGTGGGCGCAACGCCAAGTTGATGAAGAAGCAGAAGGAAACTTAGAACGATCTCGTATGGAAAGGAGTTCCCCTCAGAATGGTGAAGGTTAGAATTGTGTCTTTTGACCGCAACAAGTTTCTGGTTCAAGAAAAAAAGTTCAGTAGGTCAGTCTAATGCGCACGCGTTACTGATTCTAAAATGGTCTAGAACGCTTAATAATCGAGGTCTCCCTATTTGCCTAAATAGGTGTAGGGAATGAAGATCCATAATTATCGGAATGTGGAAGCGAAAGGTGCGGAAGAAGGGGCCTCAAAACTAACGGTGCGATGGCTTATAACAAAGGAGATGGGAGCTGAAAACTTCGCAATGAGGCTGTTTGAGATGGAAGATGGAGGCTACAGTCCATTTCACAGTCACCCTTGGGAACATGAAGTCTTCATTCTAGAAGGTAAGGGTCTTGCAGTAAGCGAGGAGGGGCGCGAAGAATTCAGAGCTGGGGACGTCATTTTCATTCCCTCAAACGAGAAGCATCAATTCAAGAACAATGGAAAGAAAACTGTGAAGTTTCTCTGCCTCGTCCCAAATACACCTTAGATTATGCATGTACATACCTGAGATGGAAGGAAAAGGAGCGTAAGTGTGTGAAGGGGTCGCATCTTTTCGACCCGAAGAGAATAGCTGTTTTGGAGACGGAAGATAGAAAGATCTGGCAAAATCCTGAAGAGATCTTGAAGACGATAGAGATTGGCCCCAAGTTTGTTGTGGCTGACTTGGGGTGCGGTAGCGGGTTTTTCACTGTGCCATTGTCACGGAAAGTTGCAAAGATCTATGCCGTCGACATTCAAAAGGAGATGCTTGAATCTCTTGAACAGAAAATCCGGAACTTGAAGATTGAAAACATAAAACCTCTACTTGCGAGGGAAAACGAGATT
>CP070791.1:757271-764047 GCA_020346825.1 Candidatus Bathyarchaeota archaeon | reverse complement strand
CGAAAAAGGTACGCACATTACGAGGGGTATCTTTTTGGCTCTTTTTTACCCCTCGTACTATTAGTTCATGTATGAGGGGTAGTTTTTCTCTGATTTTTTTCCCCTCACTCTAGTGTATACTCGATTTAGCATACACATAGTCATTGTTCTACTGTATGGTACCTTCCTTTCCTTATCGTTTAGATAGTACCCAAATCCAGTATACAGGTATAGGACCGTTTCCAGTTGTCCGTTAACCGTCTCCCGTCGTTTGGCCCCGTTGGTCGTTAACCGTCGTTTGGCCCTTTTCTCCCCCGTCCGTTGTTGTCCCCCGTCCGTCCATCGTTCCGTGGTGGTGGTGGGTTAAAATTTAACCGTTGGTTGGTTGGCGCGCGCGAGAGAGAAGATCTGACTCGATTAATTCTAAATTGTTTTAATTCCGAATCCGCAGGATAGCCCAATTTCCGATGGTATAGTTTCCTCCAGCACCTAAGCTTCGCGTATACTGTTTTGGCATTAAGGGGTGAACCTTAACGTTTTTGGCTCCTTCTATGAGCGTGATTCCGTAATCTCCTGGTTTAAGGGGGACGTCGATTAGGATACTTCCCCCGATAGGGTTGGTTTCTTTGGTTCTAAATCTTTCAAAGACGACTATCTCGAATCCTTTCCACTCAAAAGTCAATATGAGTTTTTCGTTATCATCCGTTTCAGGCATAATTTTTCCGCTGATGTTAAAGTCTGCTCGATTGCTTATTGCACATTTGTATCCGTTGTCGTTCCAACTGCAAGATTTTGAGACCTTACCCTGCCATTCAACTTTGTGGGGTTCTTCTTGTGTATTCACTGGTAAAGGGAACGTTGTTACTTCCTGCCCAAAGGAGACACAACCTCCACTCCAGCGAAGTTCAATCTCTAAACACACAATATTGAATTTCTTTTC
Organism: Candidatus Bathyarchaeota archaeon; assembly: GCA_020346825.1. Lineage (GTDB taxonomy): Archaea > Thermoproteota > Bathyarchaeia > Bathyarchaeales > Bathyarchaeaceae. Next base: position 763,128 of record CP070791.1, on the reverse strand, counting down.
TGCAATTTTGGTCTCCTCTGTGCGGGTCCATACCCCGATATCACATGTATTGTAGACGAGAATTGTCTCTTCCTCTTTACGACAATCTCTAGGTGCTTTATACTCCAGCTCGATTGATCCGTCTTTGACTTCAAAAATTCTCCAATCATAGCTTGGTGTTCCGTTCAATATCTTTCCTTTGTCAGCTTTTACAAATAGTTGCTGCCAGGGTTGAGGAGTTCTGCCTTTCCTGTCTGTTATTTCTTTAATCTGAATCTTGATCTCTTCGTTGGCTACAACGATCTCTTTTTCTGGAATTATTTTGCAGCGTTCGGGTGTGCGTTCGTAATCCCATATATATTCATTTAGAGGTTCAGGAATGAAATCCTTTATCCATTCAGCTAATGGATATTCGTAACCTCCAAAGTAAGGCGCATAGACTCCAGCTCCGTCTATCCATTTTCTTTTTATGTTGATATCACTGATAGTTCCGTTCCAAGAGAAATCTCCTTGTTTGAGAGTAATTCCGTGGACATTGTCAATCAATTCTATGTGGAGTCTCCAGTCTCCTATCAGGCTCCCACCTCCTGCCAGTGTTTGAGTTCCCGGCTCTATTCCTTCTTCCCAGATTTCATCTTCGTAACCAGTAGGTTCAATGTTTAGGGTAATGTGAAAAACGTATTCTGCGTTTTGTTCCGAGAAAGACTCGCTTGGTAAATCGCTAAGACCAACTTTTATTGGACAAACCGCGGAGCAGTCTAGCTTTTTTCCGTCTTTGAGACCTTTGAGGATGCTTCCAGTGATCCATGCACCAAAATCCCACTTCTGTCCTTCAGGCATTTTTGGTTTCTTTAATAGCACGCTTCGTCCACAACAAGTATGCCTAACCAAGGTATTTCCCATATCGATATGGGAATCTTATTATTTTCATTTTGCGCGCGCGCATACGCAGCGTTAATTCTTTCGGCAAACTCAGCCCAATCTTTTGCTCTATCACGCGCTCGTGTGCAATTGGCATGCACTAGTCGACGATCTTTCCTGAAGTTTTGCGGTAGAGATGCCAAGATAGGAAATACGTTATCACCCAGGCAGGTCCGGCTATGAAACGGAATTGCCCTACTAGTGCGGAGAAATTATTTGAGAAATGAAGAAGCACAGCAACTAGATAGAAAAGCGCAGTTCGCTTTTTAGCAATGCCATACGCAATGATTGATGTAGTTCCTGCGTGAAGAAAGATAATTGGCAATCTAACATATACTGGCACCTCAAAAACAATCACGTATAGAAAGAATTCAGCAACACCAAACCCGAAGCCGACTAGAAAACCTAGAGTGAAAATGGATCTTTCAGTTTCGCCGTGACGATAGAAGAGAGGATAAGCTTTTGCAAACTCCTCAACAAACGGTGCGAAAACAGCAACCGAACAAAGTGTAGCATAGAATACTGGCAACACAATACATAGAGAGTCTGTAAATGTTCCAACAAAGAGTGTGAGAGGAATACTTGTTATTATTCCTGAAACAAGAAAAAAGATCTTTTCTGTCAAGCTTGGCCTATGAAACGGCAGTAATGGTTCATTAGCTTCGGACGTGACCATGCTAATTCAAAACCTATTGCTGGTCATCAATTAATTAGAATATCGATGCGACGAGCGCGCATTACCAAAAATGAATTAGAAGATACGCCTATGTTCTATGAGTTCAAGAGGTTTTTGAGTTGGATGGGTTCCTTGAAGAAGAGCGGAGTTCAACCAAAAAGTTCAGTGGCAAAACAGTAGTGGCCATTATAGAGTATCCAAATAACGAGATTTTGTTGGCAAAGAGGGGAACCGTGGTTTTCTTGGGCTATTGGGCTTTGCCAGGTGGAAAAGTTGATGCTGGAGAAACTGTTGAAGAGGCTGTCGTGCGAGAAGTTAGAGAAGAAACAGGTCTCACTGTTGAGATAGTGAGGAAGATCGGTGAATATCACGAGAGTGGAGTTCACGATGGAATAGAATACGACTACTATCCTACCTGTTTTCTTGTGAAACGTGTTGACGGAAAGATAAGGAGACAAAAGGGGGAAATCGAGCAAATCAAGCTTTTTGACCTTAAGGAGATTCCTGAAAGACTTGCGTTTCTACACTCAGTTATGGTCAAAGACTACTTGCGAACCAAAGCAATTATGGAATTGGATGAAAGAATCAGGCAATGCGAAAAGTGTAGATTGTATAAAACAAGAACCAATGCGGTTCCTGGTGAAGGGCCTGCAAACGCAAAAATAATGATTTGTGGACAAGCCCCCGGACGAACAGAAGATGAAGAAGGAAGACCGTTTGTTGGGAGAGCTGGCAGATTCCTAAATGAATTATTGGAGACGATAGAACTTGAGAGAGAAATACTTTTCATCACTTCTCCCATCAAGTGTTTTCCTCCGAGCAACAGACCACCCAAATCAGACGAATTAAAAGCATGTACCCCTTACTTGGAGAAACAGATCAGCCTAATCAGACCGAAGATAATAATTGCTTTTGGCAACTATGCATTACAAACCCTATTGGGAAAGAAACTAACCATTTCGCAACTTCACGGTCAACCGCAAGAGAGAAATAATATTTTAGTGTTCCCAACTTTTCACCCTGCCGCCGCCATTAGATTTCCCAAAACCAAGGCTCTGATAGAAGAAGACTTCAAACGACTTAAGAACCTACTCACAAACTTAGATCTCTATTAGTGCACGCGCATTCCATTTTCACTTTACTCTCCACTTCAATCGTATTCGTTAAGGCTTAAATCACAAATAGCCTTCTGGAACTTAGGTTTTCCTGGGTGTCTATATGCCTCTAACAATCTTATGTCAAGGATGCGGGAAAATTCTATACGAAGGAGACCAAATGAAACCACCTTATGAACTTCTCATGGAAATGAATGGGAGCTGCCCAGTCTGCAATAGAAAATTATCTACTATCCCGCAAAGCTTCGAAGTAAAACCCATAGAAGAAAAAGAACTAATCACATAGTCCTCTTTTCTTTGCAACCGCCAGACTGCGCGTGCATGCGCGCGCATCATAACAAAACTGTTTTCCATTAACTTTTTAGAGGAAGACCATATACTTGTTGTAGTGATGCCGGGATTAAGAATCTTTGGCTTCTTATTTTACAAATGGGGATAATACTAGAATCCTGTTCCAACTTGAAAAGGTGTGTGGTGACCGAATAAAATGGAGAATGATCTGAAGAGTTTACGGGTTTACAAGGTTGGGCGGTTTGAATCCGAACCACTAGTCGTCTCACCCACTTCCACAATATCACAAGTCATCGGTATTCTTCAGGTTAAGGATTCCTACGAAGTCTTCACCCAAGAAGGCAATAGAGTCAGCATGATCACTGTAAGAGGAATCTTAAAAGCTTCAGATATCTCCAACACAAGGGTATTTGTCCTCGCGTCTCCAGTCTCTAGACTCTCCCGTGATGACTCTGTTGGAAAGGCTGCCAGACTCATGGGCGAGCAGAGACTAAGGGCTCTACCAATAATTGAAAATAATTCTATCGAAGGTGTAATCACAGTCCAAGCTCTCTGTCGATCCCTCAGTTCCATAAGGAGCTTAAAAGAGATCAGTATAAGCAAGATTATGACGAGAAGGCTACTAACTCTTAATGAAAGTGATCGTGTATCCGCCGCGCGTAATGTAATGTTGAAGAATCAGATAGACCATCTACCCGTTATTAACACGAGGGGGGTTTGTGGGGTTTTGCTCTCGAACCATATAGTATTCTCAATGCTGCCTAAGAAAGGATTAGAGAAGGGAGCCTTTGTCAGCCAACCTTCAGGATCATTCGATGTTGAGGTCTCAGGATTGATGGATTCACACATTTTAGTTTGCAACCCAGAAGATACGATCGTAGATGTCTTGGGAAAGATGAGGAACCAAAAGAAAACATACGCGCTAGTGAAGATGTGGGATGAACTTCAAGGCATAGTGACCTACAGAGACTTTGTCTCTCTGTTGGAAGAACCAATCAAGCTTGATGTTCCCGCATATATCGTAGGATTACCTGACGACCCCTTTGAGGCCGAGATGGCGAAGAATAAATTGATGAAGCAAGCTAAGCTATTGCACAAATCATTTCCAAAAATAGAAGAAATACGTGCAACGATCAAGACAAAAAACGTATCCGAGTACAAACGAAGGTATGAGGTTAACGTTCTTCTCATAATCCGCGGAAAAAGTTACTCCTACTCAGAGAAGGGCTGGGAACTAGCCTCGATCTTTGACTCGATCACAGATAAGATGAAGAGATTATTTAGCAAAAGGAGAACTAGAAGGCGAAGAAGAAATAGGACTACCCCGGAGTTATCTGAAGATTGATTGGTGCGCGCGCTGCGCGCGCATGCATTTTCTCCTTTTCTTTTTGACAGGATGAAAGCATGATAAGGCAATATTGAAAAGCTGTCAAATCGTTTTGCGTGCATCTGTGTGCTCGTTGTGAGCATGTATGTCGGACTAGATTTAAGAGTGGTTGAACACTACGGTTTGGTCATGAAAAAATAGAGGGAAGGTGTCCAGTTGAAACTCTTAATGTTCAATGTGAAGGAGTTCGGGTACAAGACTTTCAGCAAAACTCTCGAGGATGTGAAAGAGATTGAGAAAGAGGAAACCATAGAGGATGCTGTTGTTGTCTTTGCAAATGTTGAGAAAGAAGATGAAGAAAAAACGGGTAGAATAATCAGAAAAACCGTGAAGAACATCACTTGGCTAGCTGGAAAGACCGGTAGGAACAGAATTGTGCTGCATTCGTTTGCTCATCTATCTGACAGCAAGTCAAGCCAAGAATGTGCACTTGAAGTCTTGAAGACTATTGAAGAAAGACTAGAGAACAGAGGCTACGAGGTTTTTGTAACGCCTTTTGGGTATTTCCTTGAATTCAAGCTGAATGTCCTGGGAGAATCGTTAGCGAAAGTGTGGAAAGCGCTCAGCTGAAATGTGCACTCTGCAAGATAAGCAGTGAAGGGGGAAAATATGTGGCTTCTTCAGGGAAGGTAGTGTGCTTGGTATCTGGTGGAATAGATTCACCAGTTGCGGCTTGGCTAGTCATTAGGAAAGGGTGTGTTCCCATATTCATCTATTATGACAACTATCCATTCACCGGTGAATCTACTAAACACCGTGCTTTGGACACTATGAAAAAGCTGAAGGAGTATTCAGTGGCAGACAAGCTGAAAGTCTACGTTATTCCTCACGGGCCTGATTTGGCAGACATCTTGCGAAACTGCCGTAGGAACTTAACATGCGTTCTTTGTCGAAGAATGATGTACCGGCTGGCTGAGAGGGTGGCAAAAATGGAGAAAGCAGACGCCATAGTAACCGGGGAAATAATTGGCGAGCAAGCCAGTCAAACATTGAGAAATCTGCGTGTGGAAAACACCGCTGTATCAGACACTTGTGTTCTGAGACCCGTTGTAGCGATGGACAAAGTGGATGTGGAGCGTTTAGCTAGGAAGATTGGAACATTTGAAGTGTCAACGAGGCCCGGTCTTTGTTGTAGTGCTCCACCTAAGTCGCCTAGAACTCGCGCGACAATGGAAGAGGTGATGGAAGCCGAAGGAAAACTTGACATAGAGGGTATGCTCGAACGGGACATAGGGAATGCTAAAATCCTTGAAGTTTGAGTTCCTTGCGCATCCACGAACACGCTCTTCATTCGGTTGAAGCCCTTAAGGCTATTTTAATTACATCTGCTGCAATTGCCTCAGCTTCACTTTTACTAAGAACTTTCTTGACTAGAATTCTTCCATCACGGGAGAATGTCACTTCAGCTCCATTGCACTCCTTAACGATTGTAATGTAGGGAGTATACACGATTAGTTCATACTTCTCTGATGACTCAAAAAATTGCTT
>CP070791.1:754657-757171 GCA_020346825.1 Candidatus Bathyarchaeota archaeon | reverse complement strand
CTGCGGCAGATATCCCTGCAATTTTCGCTGTCTCAGTCACACCTATTACGCATCCGAAGACAGGGCTTCTCCCGTTGATTCGTCTCAAGAAGCCTCTGCCTTCAGGTTCATTGTGCGCCAGAATTACATCATTCATCTATTTATTTCTCCCCAATGGTGTAATTCCAATGCATGCATGCCGCTGCACGACGCGGTAGTCTGCATAGACAGTCATCTCTATTGATCATTTGGTTTTGAAACCACCACTTCATCGCTTTCATTGAAATTTGTTTCTGGCTTTAGATGACCAAGAATTTTAGTTGAGAGCTCTTTTCTCGTTTTCACTTTGCCTTTTGATACATCAAGTAGGGATAGAAGCTCATTTTGGTTCTTAACAAATATCGCTCCTTTGCTTTTCAGTTCCTTTAGATGCTTCTTTGCCTTCCCTTTAGTGAAGTCTCTTTGTTCGATGGGTACCTCTTCTAATACGAAGGTTCGTATCCCTTTTTTCAGGGCCTCCTTTACTGCCTCTAAATTTCGCAGATTTCCGTAACCAAAAGGAACCGTGGTTAACACAACGGCGCTTGCCTTATTTATCATATCCAAGTTGGCCCTGTGAGATTCTTCAGTTATCGGAGAGAATGGAGCTTCACTCGTGACAGGTATCTTCAATAAGTTAGCCGTATCACAATCTGTGTCTAATACGTTAAGAACACCTGCAGTGACCGTGTAACCTTCATCCACCAAGATTTTCATCAGGCTAGTTCCCGTACCTGCTCCGCATATTAGATGCACCGAAAGATTTCTGGAGGAGAGAGGTTTTGGCATGGAAATGGGAATAACATAAAGGGAATCTGTGATAGGGTGCCTCTTCACCATAGCATGAACTTGAAAAACGTTCCTAATATTTTCGCTGGTCAAAACAGCACCCAACTTTCCTGCCGAGACTATTCTTCCAGCCTTCAATACAATAGCTGAATCGCAGTATCGTGCAGCCAAGTTGAAGTCGTGGAAAACCGCCAAGACAATCAGCGCTTTTTCTTTGCAGATTCTTCTCAAGAGATCCATTATTTCTATCTGATGATTTATGTCGAGGTGAGTTGTTGGTTCATCTAAGAGGAGGACTTTGGGCTCCTGAGTTAGGGCACGGGTAATGATCACAAGCTGTCTTTCCCCGCCGCTTAATTCATTTATAGGTCTGTCAGCGAGGTTCCACGTATTTGTCAACTCCATGACTTTCTTAGCGACAGCTAGATCTTCTTTGCTTTCCATTCTAAACCGGTCTATGTAGGGGTTTCTCCCCATAAGAACAACATCTAACACTGTGAAATCAAAGGTCGCTACGGTTTCTTGAGGCACCACAGCCAAATTTTTTGCTACATCTCTGCTCTTCATATCGTAAATGTTTATGTCATCTACGAAAACCGCCCCCATTTTGGGCTTCAAAGTTCTGCTAATTGTTCTTAACAAAGTTGTCTTACCTGAGCCGTTTGGACCTAAGATGCCAACAAATTCGCCTCTTCCAGCTGAAAAAGAAATATTTCTCAGGGCTTTGATCGACCCATAGTAACAATCTACACCGCTAATTCTTAAAGTAACCAAATCTTACCCGCCTACCAAATCACTGAGCGTTTTCTCTTGCGTATTAGGTAGATGAAGAAGGGACCGCCCAATAGGGAAGTAAATATCCCAACTGGCAACTCCGCGGGTCTAATGATTGTACGTGCTATCGTATCACATAAGATCAGCACTATTGCTCCAGCTAATGCAGATGATGGTATTAGGATTCGGTGATCTGGACCAACCAAGATTCTCGCGATATGGGGAATGATCAATCCAATGAAACCTATTATACCGCTGATAGAGACTGCTGCTGCTGTTATTAGCGTTGCAGAGGTGAGCATGATCTTCTTCAGCCTTTCGGTATCTACGCCGAGATGACGTGCTTGTTCTTCACCGAGCAGGATTATGTTTAGGTCTCTGGCAAAAACATAGATCAGAGCTACACCAATCATCACAAAGGGTAGGGCGATTTTCACATGATTCCAGTTGCACGTAACAAGACTACCAAGTATCCAAATCATTATAGCATGTATTGCTTCACCACTAACAATTCTGATGATTGACATGATAGCCATTAGAAAACTGTTCGCAGCTATTCCAACTAGTAACAATGTTAACATCGGCACTCCTTGTCCTGTTCTTGCAATACTATAAACCACGATAACCGTAATGAGGGCAACAACAAACGCCAAAACAGGAACAGAATACAACAATCCTAGAAATGACAAACTGATTCCGAAAGCAATGGCGATCGAGGCGCCCAAGCTGGCTCCAGCAGAAATGCCTATCACATACGGGTCGGCCATCGGATTTCTAAGTAAAGCCTGCAAAACAACGCCAGCAACCGCAAGAGCGATTCCAACAATTGCTGCAGCCAATACACGAGGTAACCTTACTTGAATAACAATCACCTCCTCGATGGATGAGGTCCCGCCATCAACTAGGTTGCCTATGAGGGGTATGTTCTTGATT
>CP070791.1:751930-754557 GCA_020346825.1 Candidatus Bathyarchaeota archaeon | reverse complement strand
GCCTCTCGGATGTGATAACCGCTTATGCTGACGGGGTTCCATCTAGGCAAATGTTTCGTGCAGTACTCTATTATGTCCACAACCAATTTCACAGAAGGTCTAGGAGGAAAAATGCACAGTTTCTGGGCGTAAAACTCCTTCAATAGGTCGTTTTGTGTTGTGCCACCAAGCTTTTTTCGGGAAAACCCTTGCTTGTCACCTACAGCTATATACATGGCTAGAAGCATAGCAGCTGGACCGTTAATGGTCATCGAAGTTGTTACTTTGTCCAAGGGTATTCTCTCAAAAAGAGTCTCAATATCGTTGAGAGAGGAGACTGCAACACCACATACGCCAACTTCACCCAGGGATACTGGGTCGTCTGAGTCTCGACCCAGTATCGTTGGGTAATCAAAAGCAACGCTTAATCCGGTTTCTCCTTCATTGAGAAGATATTGGAATCGTTTGTTCGTCTGTTCTGCGGTGCCAAAGCCAGAAAACTGTCTCATGGTCCATAGGCGACCCCGATACATAGTGGCATGCAAACCCCGTGTGAACGAAAACTGCCCTGGAAAACCTAGATCTCTCAAGTAATCGAGGTTCTTCACATCCTCAGGCGTGTACAATCTCTTTACATCTATTCCTGAGGTCGTTCTAAACTCACTCTTTCTTTCGCGGTTTCTACGAAGCCGCGATGGCAACACGGTTTTTTCCCATTTCGCCCTCTCGGCTGCAATTTTCCTGAGGCTCGGTTCGTCAAACACTTGATTTACGCCTCCAACAGAGTACTACCTACGTTCAACAACCTAAAAGTTCTTACTGCTCAATCTTGTCGTTTTGGGATTCCATTTGTTGGGATCAACCAACTCGCTGTTAAGCCATCTTTGGCGCGCGCGGGAGAGGACATAACCCTTAAATTCGCGCGCGCGCTCTTAAAGAAGATCCGAAAACATGACCAAAAAATCAATCGTGGAAGAGTTGTTTGTAAAATCCAAGAAACCCGTCAAGTTGACCTTAGCTTGTCATCCTTTTATGATGGAGAAGTTCAAGTTAAGCCCAAATGCGCCATACGCGGTCCCTGTGGCTCCTCAATGCATGCATATGATGTTAGCACAGTCTAAAAGGCCATAATAACTCTTGAGGCTAAAGTATGAACTCGTATATCGAAGCGCTTCGACCAAAACTAGGAACACCTGACTACCGGAAGCTGTGTGCAATAGCCATCCCTGAAGTCCACGAATTCATAGCAAATTCTGCTGACCTCTGCAACGCCGAGCGAATCTTCATCTGCAGCGATTCTGCTGAGGATATAGCCTATGTCCGACAACAAGCAATCGCCACAGGCGAAGAGGCTATACTAAGACTCCCAGGGCACACTGTCCACTTTGATAGTGTGCATGATCAAGGCCGAGACCGACAAGCTACCAAATACCTTGTGCCCAAGAGAGTTTTCCTCAGCAAGGCCCTTAATCAAATTGATCGACAACAAGGATTGGCAGAAGTAAAAGGTTTACTCAGGGATTCAATGAAGGGCCGCACAATGATTGCCCGCTTTCTTTCCTTAGGACCTTCCAACTCAATATTCACCATTCTCGGACTGCAGTGCACTGATTCTTGGTATGTAGCTCATTCTGAAGATCTCCTCTATCGCTTTGGTTATGAAATATTCCGCCAATCAAGTCCAGACAGGGAATTTATTCGAGTCCTACATTCGGCAGGGAGATTGGACGAGAACATGACTAGTATAGAACATGAGAAGAAGTGTATCTACATTGATTACATGGACGACACTATCTACAGCGTTAACACTCAGTATGCAGGCAACTCAATTGGCTTCAAGAAACTCGCTTTTCGCCTTGCAATCCGCAAGGCAGACACTGAGGGATGGCTTGCTGAGCATATGATGATAATGGGAGTGTATGGACCAGACGGACGCAAGACCTACTTTGCCGGTGCCTTTCCTAGTGCTTGTGGCAAGACCTCTACCGCTATGCTTCCGGGAGAGACCATACTAGGTGATGATATCGCTTACATTCGCGAAATAGATTCAGTTGCCCGTGCAGTTAATGTCGAAGCTGGAATCTTCGGCATTATCAAAGATGTCAACCCCGTAGACGATAGTTCAATCTTCAAAGTCCTTGGCAGCCCGGGCGAGATCATCTTCTCCAATGTGTTGGTCAAAGATGGCAAGCCCCACTGGCTGGGCATGGGATCTGAACTTCCCAAAGAGGGAATCAACTTCTCCGGATCATGGCACGAAAGAAAAACAGACGAATTTGGCAACAGGATTCTACCTGCTCACAAGAACGCTCGTTATGCAGTAGCCCTCAAGGCATTGAGAAACTGTGACCCTGAACTGGAAAACCCTCAAGGGGTAGAGATAGGCGCAATAATGTACGGAGGCCGAGACGCTAAGGCATATGTTCCTGTGCAAGAGAGCTTTGATTGGGAGCATGGAATTATCGCTTATGGCGCCTCTCTGGAGACTGAAACAACCTTTGCAATCATTGGCAAAGAAGGTGTACCTGAAATTAATATGATGAGTATCCAAGATTTTGTCTCCATTCCCTTGGGCAAATACATCCGGAACAATCTAGAGTTTGGAAAGAAGCTGAGGAAACCACCGGTTGTCTTTGGGGTTAACTACT
>CP070791.1:748303-751830 GCA_020346825.1 Candidatus Bathyarchaeota archaeon | reverse complement strand
GAGGAGAAGAGCGGTTAAGAATTCTGAACCAATGGCCAAGAACCTCACCTTGAGCTAAGGTATTTGATGTGTAAAGGATATAAGTATGTCCGATTAGAACGCGCGCGCAAAACAAATCTAATTTAGTTTTCGATGGCATAATCATATCCACGTAATTTAAGGGGAAGAAGATATGGATGAACTGATCTACGCTTCGGCAACAGAGCTGGCGCGAGCTATTCGTGCCAAAGAGGTTTCTTCGAAAGAGGTAGTTGATGCATATCTGCAGCGCATTGAAGACGTAAATCCCAAACTAAACGCTGTCGTCCAATTGACAGCGGATGTTGCCAGTGCTCAAGCTCGCGAAGCCGACGTGGCTCTCGCACGGGGACATGTTAAAGGACCGCTTCACGGTGTTCCCATAACTATAAAGGATAATATAGAGACAGCGGACGTGATCTGCACAGGAGGTACCAAGGGACGTGCTTCCTTTGTGCCAACAGAAGATGCGACTGTTGTGGCTCGGATGCGTGCCGCTGGAGCTATCCTTCTAGGTAAGACGAACATGCCAGAGTTGGGTCTCGCTTGCGCGCGCGCCCATCGGTGTACAAGTGGTGGCTCGTCCTTGGCGTGAGGATGTGGCTTTGGCGGTAGCTCAACATATTGAGAGTGTCTTGGGTGGCTGGCAACGTGCGCCACTTTGAGCTACGCGAGTGCACTTGTCTGACGACTGAACACAACACCGATGTCCAAAAAACGCGCCGCGCTTTGCAGGTTACCGTTAAGTCTTTTAGTGTGTTACTCGGTTTGTTGTAGCTACGTGATAGTTGCTGAGTGGTCAACACATTGAGGCTCTACGAGAGGCTTGGACAGGCTCTTGCGTTGAGGGGAAATATCCGAGTTTTGACTGTGGAGGCCATGGTTACAGCAACCTTCTATGGCATGCTTTTTGTGATTTGGCAACCTTTCGTGCTTGGTTTGGGTGCATCGATGTCGGTGTTGGGCGGTCTGAGTGCGGCTTTGGGGTTGCTGGGGTCTTTCTCGTCGCCTATCTGGGGAAGGCTGTCGGATAAGGTGGGAAGAAAACCTCTCCTAATCTTGTCGAATGCTCTCAAGGCTTGTGCCCTAATTTTCTGCATTATTGCAGACACATGGTTTCTCCTCATCCCATATGTGCTTCTTATGGGACTTTCTGCAAGTTATCGACAGTTCAATCCTGCGCGTGCTTCTGTTGTAGCTGAGTCTGTTGGGAGAGAGGAGCGGGGTGTAGCGTACAGTGTCTTAATGTTCTCTTCACAGATTGCTACGGCGGTTGTGGCTCCCTTGGGAGGTTTCTTGGCTATAGTCTACGGTTTTGTTCCTATCTTCTATGCGTGTATGGCGGCGGACATTGCCTGTGCTCTTCTCACTATTGTTTTTGTTCGGGAGACCTTGGAGGAGAGATCTCATGTTGAAGTGTCTTCTCGGAACAGGAGCGGGTGGAGAGTGCTTAGAGGAATGTTTTGGCCTGAGCCTCATTTGAAGGGATTCTATGTTGCGATCGTTGTCGACAGCTTCGCGTGGGGCTTGGGCTTCTCTATTCTTTACGGCATGCTGGTCAGTAGTTTTGGATTCAGTACGTACGAGTTGGGCCTGTTATCAGCTACTTTGAGCGTGGCTTGGGGGGTAACGCAGATTCCATTCGGAAAGCTTATTGATAGATATGGACGAAAGCTGTTCTTGTTGGTCTCTGAGGCCTTTGGTTTTGTCTCGGTTCTTGGATGGTTGCTTTCAAGCCGTTTCGACCACTTTGTTGTTTTGCAGATTCCCTTTGGGATTTCGATCGCTTCTTGGGTTCCAACAGTCTCTGCTTTTTTAGCGGATAACGTTTCAAGGGAGGGAAGGGCTGAAGCAATGGGTAGGTTGCAGGCCTTTAGGGGCCTGCTTGCTTTTCCAGCTCCCTACATTGGTGGTTTGTTCTATGATGCATGGGGTTATGGAGCTCCCTTATTTTTGAATCTGTTGGGCTCCTTTGTTGCCTTCGTGCTCCTGTATGTGTTAGTTCGAGAGAGGTATCCAGAAGCACGCACAGCACCAAAGAATCAATGCATGGATTTTTGAGTTGAGAGAGATGGAAATTACTTGAGAAGAGAGGCTTTCTTCGAGAATGGTCTCGGAGGCGGAATTCTGAGGACAAAGATTTCGTATGCCAAGGAGACGATCAAGGCGCATGTTGATCAGTGATTGCATGCGGGCTGTTGTATTCAATAATTGATTTTGGTGCTCGTTTTTCAGTTTTCGGTCGGTTTCCAGGTGCAGTTAATCGCGTCTTGATCGCAGGCAACGACGCATGGGGCTCTTCCGCTTTCTGGTTTGCAGGGGGAACAGGTGTATTTTATCTTTTTGCGATGTTCTTCTTTTACTGTTGCCACAAGTTTGTCTTCGAGGTTCATCAGGATGGTTTCTAGTTTCAAAGCGTCTTTGGGGCATATTTGTATGCATTTGCCGCAGCTGTTGCATTTCTCAGCATTAATGATTATGTAGAACTCTCCTGACCCGTCTGTGTAGCCATAGTGGATGATTATTGATAACAACCTCAATTCTTAGATGATTTCTTGTATAATGCTGTGGCGAAGAGGGCGGCTCCGATGGCGCCCGCAGCCATTGGGTCAAGCCCTGTTTCTTTCCAGTTGGGTACTGGAAGGCGCTTTACGCCCAATATTTCTTCTATTCTTGTTACAATGCCAATATTCTTTGACTGTCCACCAGTAATGACAAAATCTTCTTTGCAACCTACCTTTTGAATTAGTTCGGACATTCTTATGGCCATTGCCCGGGTATATGCAGCGAGAACCTTCTCCTTTGGCCATCCGCTGCGTAATAGGGCTACAGCTTCGCTTTTTGCAAAGACCACGCAAGTACTGCTCACTGGGTCTGGTTCCTCATCTACAGTCAACGATGCCTCGCCTACTTTTTCTATAGGTATTTTCAGAAGATCCGCAAATACTTCCATTCCTCTACCTGTGCCTGCAGCACATTTGTCATTCATTAAAAAGCGTGTTACTCGACCTCTCTCGTCACATGAAATCGCTTTAACATCTTGACCACCCACATCCAATATTGTTCTGACGGTGGGCCCCCAAATGTAATTCGCGCCTTTTGCATGGCATGCAATCTCTGTGACAGCTTTGTTAGCCATTGGAACGTTTACTCTTCCATAGCCCGTTCCCACAATGTAATCAAAGTCGTTAAGCTTCAAATCAATTCCTTCGAGTGCCCAGTCCATCACTTTCTTTGCGCTGTCGGAACTATTCGACCCGGTTCGCAGGATAGCCCAAGAGTAAACTTCATCATCTGCCATTATAACCGGCGGATCAAGAAGGACATCAAAAGCGGCATGTTCGTGGCCCTGCTGTATGCCGTGCTTGACGCCGAGGACGGGAGCGTAGGCCTGTGCAGTGCCGGACAGACCCAACCGTTATTGTTGTCCGCCAAAACAGCCGAGGCCACTCTGGTGGAAACTGTGGGAGACACATTCCCTCTGGGAATCCTGGATGAGGCCAACTATG
>CP070791.1:742875-748203 GCA_020346825.1 Candidatus Bathyarchaeota archaeon | reverse complement strand
TGTATCCAAACGTTGCCTTCAACCTGTGCTCTTTCCGAGATTTCCACATCGTTTTCGATGGTCTGTTTCCTTAAGTGAGTATCCATTAGGTACTCGTTTATTGTGAAAAGGTCCCAAGGGTATTTGTAGCCTGCGAAAAATCCGTCATAGTTGACTGCGCCAACAACATTATTGTCCTCGATGAACTTTTGTACCGCATCTTCGTATTGGTGATCTGACACCGGAATCTTGTTGTAATAATTAAAAATTCGTTTGGTCATTATGTATACGCCCACCACGGCCAAGTTGCTTGGTTCTTGACCTCTCGGCGGCTTTTCAACAAAATCTGTGACCTTGTCGTCCTCTATGTGGATTACCCCAAACTTCCATGTTTCTTCAACAGGTTTGCAGGAAAGAACTATGTCTGCGTCGCCTGCCTTGAATTGCTTAGTCATCTTTCTTATCAGCGAGCTTTCAAAAATATCGTCAGCGTTTACAACAAAGAAATTGTCTTCCACCAGACTCTTTGCGGTTTCTAGGGCGTTCGCCATGCCCCTAGCTTCTTTCTGGACTGTATAATCTATATTAACCCCAAGTTTGCTGCCGTCTTCCAGATGTTCTCTAATTTGATCCCTGTTGTGGCCTACCACAATTATGAAATCTCTCGAGCCAGCTTCTTTCAAAACTTCGACAACATGTTGAATTAAGGGTTTTCCTAAGACTTTGAACATGGGTTTTGGTTTGTTCACAGCTAGAGGAAAAACCCGCTGTCCTGTTCCACCGGCAAGTATTACTGTCTGCAATCAATTCTCCTCCAAGACGTGGCTTAATTCTTTCTTCGCAAATTCGTAGAGTTCCTTCAGTCTCTCTTCTGTCTTTGCTTCAGCAGAAACTCGTATGAATGGTTCAGTGTTAGAGGGCCGCAAAAGAACCCACCCATCTTTATCTAGTAACTTCACTCCATCTATATCCAGAACCTTCAAACCATAATCCTTGAACCTGGACTTCAACTTTTCGATGGCAGCAAACTTTAGATTATCTGGGCACTCAAAATTCTCTTCATAAATAGAGGGGTACTTGGGCAGTGAATCAATTATTTCTGAGAGTTTCTCAGCAGTTTTAGAAAGTATTTCAGTCATCCTCAAACTTGCGAAAATTGCGTCATCCACTCCGCGACATTCAGAAAAATAGAAGTGACTACTCTTTTCTCCTCCAAACAAAGCATTTTCCTTGATCATCTTGTCCATTATAAATGTGTGGCCAACTCTTTCAACTATCGGAACCCCGCCAAGTTCTTTTATATATTCTTCAACAGCCATAGAACAACTCAGCTCGTAGACTATCTTTCCACCTCTTTTCTTTTGGAGAACGTCTTTTGCGAAGACCAACAATGTCAAGTCACCAGGGACTATGTTTCCTTTTTCGTCGACAAAAACCGCTCTGTCTCCATCTCCATCGTATCCAACTCCCAGATCCGCCTTTTTCCTCAACACTTCCCTTTTCAGTTCAACCAACGTCTCTTCTTTTGGTTCTGGCAGATGTGCCGGAAATTTGCCGTCTGGATTCTGGTTCAAGATTGAAATCTCATGTCCCAACTGCTTAAAGAGAGCTGGAGCAACCAATCCACAGGTTCCGTTTGCTGTATCAGCCACAACTCTAAGCTCTCTTCCACTTCCTATTCTTCTCCTGACAAAATCCATATATTCTCGGATTATTCCTTCATGGCTGCTTGACTTGCGCCTCTTCTTGGAAAGCTTTTTCGGATCAACTCTTTTAGCTATTTGTTTGATTTTCTCCATGTCACTACCATAAATACACCCCTCTCTGTCAAACGCCTTGAATCCATTCCATTCTGGAGGATTGTGAGAGGCCGTAATCATAATTCCCGCATCCTTCTGAAGTAGATTTATCGCAAAAAAGAGTAGAGGCGTTGGAACGATACCAACATCAGTTACATTACAACAAGAAAGTAAACCAGAAACCAAAGCGTTTCTAAGTTTTTCTCCGCTTAGTCTAACGTCTCTACCAACCAACACCTCTTTCTCTTCCCCTACAAAATTTGCGAAAGCGGCACCTATTCTAATTGCGCCTTCTTCCGTCAAATCTTCCCCAAAGATGCCCCTTATGTCGTAGGCTCTAAAAATTCCGCCAAACTCAAATTCCTCAAAAGCGGACAAGGAATAGCCTCCAACACACTATTTCTCGTGAAGTTACTTAAATGCCGCTCAGTGTTCGCCCACAAATAAGAACGCTTTTTTCATCTATGAAGACCCTCAACTTCTGCCTAGATTACTCTTTTGGGAGAATGGCTTCCCATATTCCAAATCCAGCCACTGTATCTTCTCTTTCAACGGGATTATACCATCTTTTTGTCGTCCCAACTCTGGATCGCATTTTCCACTTGAAGGATTTTGGCTCTCTGTCTATCCTTTCCAGTAGTTCTTCTATTTTTTCTGTTATCTCTTCTCTGTCTATCTTTCCAAAACGGCTGGCGTCAATTTCAGCCTCTGGACCCAGCTTGTTCATCTCTGAAACAAATCCCTTGATTTTTTTGAGGTTGGTGGTAGCCGTGTACCAAAATCCCCAGTCCCTTGCAAATAGTTTAGCTAGGTATGAGGCATCTATGCTTTCTTTTTCGCTTTTCTCTTCTACTTTGTGGGCCTTCAATAGAACCAGACAGTCTTTCAAGTCCTTTGGGCTGAATGCTTCCCACATCTGTATCTTCTCTAGTAGCATATCGGTTACTGGGATAGTTGGGCAATCTAATTCTAGTCTTCCTCTGAAATCCACTGGGTGGTTTGCCACTAGTAGCTTATCATAGAATACGTCTACGTAAAACCAGCCCTGTGGATGATAGTATATCTGTCTCTCCGAAGCAGCTGAAGAGAGAGTTGCCCTTCTCTTGGCGTATCCCATATCACTGAAAAAATCTCTGATATTGTTTCGATGTTTGCGGTAAGACACGAAATCTATGTCGCTGTACTCTTGACCTTTCACAACTCCTGTTCCGATCCTGCCGAGTCTCATTGCGAAGTCCCGGAACTCTTTGCAGTGCATCGCTACTCCTAATCCACCCATAATCCTAAGGACTATGTTTTTCTTTTCAACTTCCTCAACCATCCTCTCAGCTTCTTGGAGAAACACTTCTGTAGGAACAATTCCTTTCCACTCTTCAGGCAGTTCTCTAGTAACTTTTTTGTCCAGCATCCAAGACATGCGTACGTGTCCCCTTTATCCTTCGATTCTTTGAAGCTTAATGATCTTGTTGCCCTTGAATTCGATTAGAAACGCTCTCAGAATTCCTTCTGCGTATTCACTTCCAGGGTTGACACAGTGTGTTCTGCCGATTTTGATTGAACCTGACGCTTCATGTATATGCCCATGCAATCCCAAGAAGGGTTGATACTTTTCAATCATCTTTTTAACAGCTTTGGAGCCTACTGGAACCATTATGACTCTTCCTCCCTGGATCACAGGGTTTAGGTTGTCATCTAGCAATGGAGCTTCATCTAATTTGGTTTGATAGGGTGGAGCGTGGAAGTTGAATATTGTTGATTTGGGGTCTTTTAGTTGAGAAATGTATTCTTCCAATCTCGCCTCCAGTTTTTCATCGTCCTCTTCCCTGGTGGTATGCCAAGGACTGGGGTTAACCCAACCCGTGCTTATCATTTCATGGGATTCGTCGACTTCTATTACCTTTCCCTCGGCATTGACTACCTCTGGATGATCTCTAATCAAGTCGTCTACTGGAAGTCTATCATCATTCCCTGGACACACTATTACTTGAGTTTCGCTTGGAAGTTTCTCGCGGATTAGATCAAGCCAGCTTTTCAGCGTTGAATTCATAACTTTTGAGAATGCTTCATCTACTTTCTCACGGTTTTCGCGCATCTCCTCGTATTCGCTTTCATTAGTCAAATATGAGTAGTATCCGATTCCTCGAACATCCTTGATTGCCTTTTCCAACCCGTTTGAGTCAATTAGATGGTTTTTTCCCATCAGATAGTAGACATATTTCCCATCTTTCCTCTCGATGATAGGAACTATCATCTTTCCAGTTAGATCTCCACCGCAGATAGCCACGTTTATTTTCAGCATGGATGAAGCGTTCAGGAATTTTCTCCAAACTCCTTCAGATCCATGCATATCAGTGGCAAAGAGAATCCTTGTTTTCTTGCCCTTTCTTTCGAATAGAGGTGCCAATTAAACCATTTTCCTAAATTAATTCTATATTTTTGAGAGTGATGGGGGATATTTAAGTCTAACATTCTTCTAAGGAAAATCTTAAATCCTATAAATGTTAAATGGAAAGAGCGTTTTAAAAACTAAGGTGGATAGAAAAATGGGTGAAAGTAAACCTGGATTGTTCGCTAGAGAGGCTACTGGCCTAGTCAGAGAAGTCGGCTTCATGCTAGGCGTAATCATTATCCTCTCACACGTTGTTGGTTTAGGCTGGCAGAAACGAGCGTTCCAATTCACAGGCCCAAGACCAGTACCAACGAATCAGCTTCCACTAGGTCTTCCAGCAATATTCTGGGCTTTTCTAGTCTGTGGCTTAATAGTGATGATCACGGGCTACGCAGCTGGATACGTCACGGCAGCAATGCCAAGATCTGGTGGCGGATACGTAACCATTTCTAGAGTCATTCACCCGCTGGTGGGATACAACGCAGGCTGGCTAATGTTCCTTGCCGAAGCCTTTTCATACGGACTAATCGGGGTAGCGGTCTTTGAAGCGATTATGATATTCTACAACATTGCTCTGGCACCAACAGTGGTAGCCTTTGACGCAACAACCCTCTTCGTAGGAGGTGTCATAATCATCATAGTCTTTACATTGCTTGGGTTATTCGGGGTGAAACTATACGGTTGGATCATGCACGGGATGTTCTGGCCTACACTTATAATCACAATCGCCTTCTTCGCCATGTGGCTCGCTGGCGCAATGGACCCCAGTCTAACTGGGCCAGTCGCACAGGGCGTGGAAGAAGTTATGGGAGCTTCACCGACTACGTTTGTGAGCCTAGCGCTAAGTGAGGGAATGGCAGCAGAGACGGCAACTTTCTACGACGCATTCTCATATGCAATGGCAGGGGCCTTCTGGGCCTACATGGGATGGTATTCAGTCACATTCATCGCTGGAGAAGTAAAAGAGGCAAACAAAAAGCTTCCAATGGTAGTTCTCTTCTCTGGTTTCATAATAATGCTCATTTACCTTGGATCTTCGTCTTTCTCAGCGATATCAACCTTGGGCGTAGCTGAAACAACGGTTGGCGGAAACAAATGGGGATTCTTCCAAGCATACTCTTACCTAAGCTACGGTGGCGTATCCTCTGATGCCATTGCAGC
>CP070791.1:739635-742775 GCA_020346825.1 Candidatus Bathyarchaeota archaeon | reverse complement strand
GTAATGTTGGTTGTCCCTGCTGTAGCTGGATTGGACGTTGGCAGATTTCAATGGTCAAGTATCAGCATTCATTTTGCAGTGGTGGGTTTCGTATTATACTTTTTCTCATCTATTCTCATCAATTGGGCTATGATAGTAAACCCGCATTTTGAAGCAACTGTTCGTATCCAAAAGGATAGAGACCATCAGGTGATATCAACAGGACCATACAAGATTGTTAGACACCCTGGTTACTTGTCAGGGATCTTGTGGACATTGTCGATTCCTCTGATAATTGGATCCATCTTCACCTTTATTCCAGTAGCAATTTACACTATTTTGATGATAATTCGCACTTTGTTAGAAGATAGAACGCTCAGAAAAGAACTGACGGGATACTCAGATTACACCAAACAGGTCAAACACAAACTATTTCCCGGTATCTGGTAGCATATCAACAGTTCTTTTGCGCGCGCGTGGAAGCACGTTACATGTAGACGCTTTGTTTTTGTTCCCGGAAGTCTTTGAAGACTGTTATTCCTCTCTTAGTTATTGCATATTTCGCTCTTTCCTTCGGTATTGTCTTCTCTTTTACAAGGTTTTGTCCGATTAGAAAGTCCAAGTGTTGTTTCAATACGTTGCAGTTCACTTTTGCCTTACACATTATGTGAGTTAGCTTTAGTGGACCATTGAAAGCCAATGCTTCTAGGATGTCTGCCCGAATTTCAGGTTCGACCCTTCTCATTATCAAAACCTATTGCGCCCTCGGTTGATTCATATTTTTGGAGGCGTGAGGGCTTTTCTCGGCTCTTCTTCTGTTATCAGAGTGTCTGGACTGTCTTCAAGTTTTGTCCTTTCTTCTCCATATAGTTCTTCTTTAATCCGTTTTCTGATTTGTTGAAGTGTTTCTTCTAAGGCTTGCTTTTCTTCTTCAATTTTGCTTCGTGTTTTCCAGAGCTCGCTCAAATCTTCTAGATTTAGGTCTAAGGCTCCTTGTTCGTGCATTTTCTCAGCAAGGTCAAGGTCGTCTTTTGAAGGTTTTACGCATAGTCTTTTGCCTTCTACGCTATGTCTCACCATTTGCAGAGACGTCCTGTATGGGTAAACTAAACATGGAACCAACACATAGTCTCGCATGCTCAACCTGTCAAATTGTTCTTGTGCTTGTATCTCTGCCTTCTCGATATGGGCATATCCAGAATTTGTTCGCAGACTTCCTTTTTGCGTTCTTTCGTCATGTTCAGTAGGCAGACTTAACATTTCTCTTATCGCGAAATATCTTCGTTGCCCGTCAATGACCACGTATTTGCCTTTACCGTAAAAGAAATCCAACCGTTCAGGCAGTTCTGCAACTTCAAAGGGCTTCAACAAACCAAATTGCCCTATTGAACGTTTGAGGGCATCTAAATCGTCACGCTTCATGGTCATTGGTGCTCTTGAACTCTTGGCTGCCATTCTTCCATAAGTGGGAACACCTAACTGTTTGGCTTCACAATTATCGTCTCTCGGTTCAACTGAGGCGACGCATACATTCCACGGGATGGCGAGTTCTGAAAAAGGTAAGTACTTCAACTCCATATTTTTGCCTAACTTAATTGGTTCCAGTTTCAAGCTTGTACGGCTCCACTTTCCTTTAGCTCACTGACTCGAAAGTTATCTCCAATCTGTTTTGTTGCAGCAATTGGAAAGCACCTTTATTGACATGGGAGTTTCCGCCCGCGAGTATCCTGTAGGGTTGGCTGGTCTCCGGGTTGGTTATGCTTTGAGGGGAAGAGTGCGCGACTCTGATGTCTTTTCCAACGAATGCTTGCATTGTATTATTCTGCGACAGCTGAAGCACTCAACAGGAATAGAAGCATTCTTTGGGAGAGTTTGTAGGTACCTGAATTGATGTTTACATTCTTGCGCAGTCTCTGTTTTGGGATTTCCTTGGAGTATTCTCCCCTGGATGGGTGGTTTCGCATGTGCAACTGGAGCTTCCATTTTGGGTTTCTCTTCGCCAACTTTCTCTGCGATGGTGAACTTCTCTGCAAAATTCTTGCTGACCCTTCTAGAATAGCTGTAGACGCCGCCAAGCAAAATGCAGAGAGCCAGGAGCTGACTGATCTGCACTACCTCACCAGTCTTAGCTGTCAGCGAAAAGTCCACCTCACGAAGAATTGTGAAAATAGATCCGGCTAAGAAGAGGACACCGGACAAAAATACTGGGATCCAAAATGATTTGCCTGTACCCAGATGTTTAATAGCCTTGAAAGTTCTGAAACCCAATATACCTAGGAGGGTGGCAACCAACGCAAATATCACGGCAGAAATTAGAATCAACCAGTTCACTGTTCATTCCAACCACAGTTCATTTTATTCTTTTGTATTAAGACTCACGATATATAATTGGGAACCCCGAATTTAAGTCTTCTTGCGTATTTGTTCAACATCAATACACGTAGCGCATGCATTGTGCGCGCGCCCCAACTCTACTTAAAGTTCGTCTCTCTTTTTCTCAGATGAGCAACTACAATCTGTTTCGTCTGGATTTCTCCTGCACACTCTTTTTTGCATTCCAAGATCTTTGGGCAACTTAAACATTCATGTGGATAAGGAAGGTTCTTGGCGTGCTTCTTCAGGTATCCAAAACCAAAGGAGCATTTCGGTGAATCTGTTTGAGGGTTAAGTTCTTTCGGCAACTCTTCTTTTTCTCTCTCTTTTAGGCATGGAGCCATCTCTATAACTTCTGATTCCGGTCTTTCAACAAAATATTGTACGTACAGGATCCAGAGGACAACAATTACTGTCACCAGAACAGAAGCCAATAGCCCAAAGGAAAGCATGGAGTTCCCCTTACATCTTAGCGCGAAGCTCCCACGAATGTGCAGGAAACGTTATTTCAATCATTTTTTGAATATTATTCCTCTCTTGCGTAGCAAGAGCACAACTCCCAGAATCACTGTACTTGCAAGTATTATGATTAGCCAGAATCCTATTGTGGTCCATATTGGCGGCGGAAACTCCGAAAACATTATGGTTTTTGATAGAGAAGCGGCAACTGTAACGGTTTCTTCAACTACATCTGTTGTGACTACCTTAAGCCAATACTCGGAGCCGTATTTTGCCTCAATGTCGTATTCTCCTTCAGGAAGCTTGAAGACTGCCTGCCCATCTATGTT
>CP070791.1:736191-739535 GCA_020346825.1 Candidatus Bathyarchaeota archaeon | reverse complement strand
CTACTATAAAAAACTTTTTAGTGGTGTACCCGCGGTACTACAGCCAACCTTGAAGACCGTTATGACACGTTTTTTAATTTTAACACCATTTTCCTAAAAATGCTTATAGAAACCTTTTTGGACTAGATAAAGGTTGAAAAAGGGGAAATCTGGTTTAACGGCTATCGGAGAAACAAAAAAGATTTGAGGAATCATCGATGTGCGGAATATTTGGTTGCATCCTAAAGAATGGTGAGGCGGCACCCACCATTCATGGCGCTTTGAAGAGACTTGAGTACAGGGGCTACGACTCTGTGGGAACGGCCACCCTTCACAAGAATAAGCTGTTCATCAAAAAAGACAATGGAAAAATTGATGAAGTTCACGCATTACATGATTTGGACAACCTTCCCGGCCGGATTGGAGTCGGTCACACTAGATGGGCAACTCACGGTGCGCCCTACCAAGAGAACGCCCACCCACACACTGATTGCGAAAATCAGATAGCCGCCGTTCACAACGGGATCATCGAAAACTTTGCGGAACTAAAGATGGAACTTGAAGAGCGTGGACACGTCTTTCGATCTAAAACAGACACCGAGATCATCCCTCACTTCATTGAAGAAGAAATGAAAGAAGGCCTAACTCTCGTCGAAGCATTACGCGAAACTGTAAAGCAGTTGGATGGTTCCTACGCTATAGCTGTTGTTTCAGTCAAGGAACCCGACAAAATTGTTTGTGTTAGAAAAGAGAGCCCCCTTGTCGTTGGAATAGCTGACAACGATGTTTACTGTGCTTCTGACATTCCAGCTTTTCTTCCAATGACGAATAGATACGTTATTGTTCAGGACGGAGAAATTGTTGTTTTAAATGATGAAGGATACGAAATCTGGAACATTCTCGACTGGAAACAGGTCACCAGGAACCCTGAAATCGTCGATTGGTCTCCCAAAATGGCTGAAAAACAAGGATACCCCCATTTCATGCTGAAGGAAATTAACGAGCAACCTTTGTCGCTAAGAAACACGCTTAGATTGCAGGATCAATATCTAGACCTGATGACCACCTTTCTTGATCGAGCGGGGGAAGTTTTCTTGGTGGCTTGCGGGACCTCTTATCATGCATGTCTCGCAGCGTCCTATATGTTTTCTAAACTAGCACTTTTGGCAACCCACCCTGTCATTGCGTCAGAATTTGTTGAACAGCACGGAAAATCTGTAAACATAGATAGCACTCTTCTAGTTGTCAGCCAGTCTGGAGAGACTGCTGATACCTTGGCGACGGTTGATGGTGCAAAGCTACGCGCCGCTACAGTTTTGGCCCTTACAAACGTTGTTGGGTCAACCCTAACCCGCGTTGCCCGCGTCTACATCTGCCAACAGTCCGGGCCGGAAGTTGGAGTTGCAGCCACAAAAACCTTCACCTCCCAGCTTTCCGTACTCTCTCAGCTTGCTCTAAGGCTTGCTAAGATGAGAGGAAAGATCTCCCATGTTGAAATCGAGAACCTTGAAGAGAAACTCGAGCAAATACCGGACATCGTTGAGAAGAATATTCAAACTCAAAAAGAAAAGGTCAAACAACTCGCCAAGAAATACCGAGACAAACAATGTTTCTTCTTTCTGGGAAGAGGGATAAGCTCTGCTGTCGCCCTTGAAGGCAAACTGAAACTCATGGAGATAGCCTACGCTCCCTCCTTAGCCTATCCCGCCGGAGAAAGCAAACATGGACCCATCAGCCTAATCGAACCAGGGTTTCCAGTCATCTTCATCTGTCCAAAAGATGACACTCACAAGACAATCGTGGGAAACATCATGGAAATGAAGGCTCGCGGAGCCTCCATTATCGTTGTAATCGAGAAGGGAGACGAGGAACTTAAATCATTGGCTGATGAATACATCGAGATAGAGACAGGGTTGCCTGAAGTCTTATCACCAATCCCCTTCGTAATTCCACTCCAACTCTTTGCCTATTATATGGCAATTGAGAGAAAATGCGACCCAGACATGCCTAGAAATCTAGCAAAGTCTGTAACAGTTAGATAGCCCCCTTCTTGGTTACCGTAACACTACGCGCGCAGGGGATAATTGAATGAAGATTATGCAAACAAAAAGACAGAACAACCACCCTTGAACTTGAGAAATCATGCGAAACGAGAAATCCCGCGACCTAAGTTTGTTGCAACTAGCAAACGCATTAGCAACACAAGATTTTGCGAGTTCGGGCACGGATTCTATGTGTCTGAAAAATGTGAAAATAGGATACTAAAATGCAAAGTGTAGTCGGCAAAACCAAATATATGTGCAGACATGATCGTAAAGTCTTAAGGCATGGTTTTCCAATTGTTGTTGTGGATGAATGATGGAGAAGCAGGCTTGGGAAGGATTAGTTCAAAGGTTGATTAGAGAGGGCGTTCTTAGGTCGCCTCAGGTTGTCAGGGCATTGCGTAGAGTTCCCCGTGACTCCTTTCTTCCTGAACGGGTAAAGGCTCATGCGGCATTGGATTCCCCGTTTCCCATTGGGTTTGGACAAACTATTTCCGCGCCTCTCAGTTGATCCATGACGGTTAACTGGGCGAAACATGGTATCTATAATGAATGAAGCCCTCGAGTTGGAAGTGGGACACAAGCTCCTGGAGATAGGAACCGGTTCAGGTTGGCATGCTGCCACAATTGCTGAGATTGTGGCTCCGCCCGATGTGCCAAAAAAAGAGTGGGGACACGTTTTCACTGTGGAAAGAATCCCCGAATTGGCCGAGTTTGCTAGAAAAAACGTGGAGACGGCAGGTTACAAAGATGGAATCACCGTGATTTGTGGAGATGGTTCCATGGGATACCAGCGAGAAGCTCCCTATGACCGCGTCTTGGTCACTGCAGCTGCTCCAAATATCCCCAAGCCATTAATTGAGCAGACAAAAGATGGGGGAATGTTAGTCATTCCGGTCGGAAGCGTTCACTTCTTTCAAACTTTGATTCGACTTAGAAAAAAAGACGGAAAAATCTTTGAGGAAAAATTGGGTGGAGTCGCGTTTGTGCCTCTTATTGGAAAACATGGATTCAAACAATAATTTGAAGTCAAGTGAACCATTTTTCAAGGGTTACTTTTCCTTTGGCTTTCCTTTGGCCATTAGCCATTTTCTTGAGGGCTTTTCGCACCCTTTCTTCCGAGAAGTCTCTTCCACGGCATAGAAAGTCTACTACACCTTCAAAGTTGGGTTCCTTCCAAGTCAATTCGTAATTGTCCGTAACCTTCGGGTTAACGAAAATCTCTCGTATTCTTCTGGGTTCAGCTGGAAACTCTGCCTCCTTGAGCGAGGGCAACAGTTTTTCGAGGCTTCCGTGCTGTCTTACTAGTTTGAGGGCGGTTTT
>CP070791.1:732955-736091 GCA_020346825.1 Candidatus Bathyarchaeota archaeon | reverse complement strand
TCGTAGCCATTGAAACTGTTGAAAGTCTCATGAGAAGAATGCAAATTGAAAGGGGCAAAACACGTCCCCAAACTCTAATGACTGGACACACGGGTTACATCACCTTTGCCCGCAAAGCTCTCATGCATGATAAGCCGTGACTTTCAGGTGCGTTTGTAGAAGTGTGCTTTAACAGAAAAAGAAGGGAAAGTTCCTAGACAATTGATATCTCTTTCAACAGTTCTAGGTTGTCTAGGCTGTTCAGCTTTATCTTGCTATCTGAGATTGTGTATAACACGTCTTCAATGTAGAGTCCGCGTTTAACGTGATAGCTGCTGTCCCACCCAGTTATTCCAACTTCTTGGTGAGTCAAGTTGCCTCTCAAAATGAATCCATTGGTTAGGGTTATGTTGAATACGAAGAGGCCTTGCTGTATGGTGTAGTCAGGGCTGTAATGGCTTGTTAACACGGGGATGGCGAGTAAATCTTTGGCTTGCGCAAAGAGGAACGCTTTGTGATCCCACAAAGCTTGTGTGTCGGACCAGTCGCCTTCGAATCTGTACTCGCTCATGTTTTTTGGAGCGCTTACGTTGCTGACGTCGAAAAGCGAGAGTTTGACATTGTTGAACTCGTCTCTGCCCACGCCGATCACATGGTTCTGGTCATATGGATGGAGATAACGGTTGAAACCTGGAATTTTCAGATATCCCAGTATTTTGGGTGCTGTTGCATTTTCCACATCTATAACGAAAAATGGATCCCTCCTTACGATTGATGTTGAAAGGTAGCAGCGATTTGCCATGAATCTAGCTGAGTCCAGGGTCTCTCCCACTTCAATGTCCAGCAGCGATCCAACTATGCTCATATTCATGTCTAGTACTAACACGTTGCTTCGAGGATTGCCGTCTATCCATGTTGCAGTGGCTATTCTGAAATAGCCGTCATACTCATCCATTGAGAATTGGTTGAGTTCATTTCCTAGCACGTAACCCTTGGCTTCAGCCGTCATGTTGTTGCCTTCTATGCGGACACGATAAATAGTTGTGTTGCCGTTGAATTCAGGAAATGTTATGTATGTATTGTTTTGCGATGCATACATGCTGCTTGTTCCACCCAACATGAGGGTCATATAGGTTGGTGCTTCAGTTTCATTTTGCAGGTTCACGGCAGCGAAAGTGGTGTATTGATAGTAGTTGTCTGAACCGTTGTAAAAGTGAATTTCTGAGGGAGCCATCTCCCTAACTAATTTGTTGTTTGAGTAGATTTTCGGGAGAATAACAGTGTCGAAGATTATGTATGCTGGCTGGCTGACGACAAAATACACGTAGTTGTCGATCATTCTGGAATTGAAATAGCTGCCTGTCAACATTAAATCACGCAGTAGCACAGGAGCTGTCCTATCTTGAATGTCGTAGACACGCGCGAATGTTTTGATGTCAACCATATAGTAACCATATGTGTACGGAGAGTCGGGGACAACGTATTTGCTTCCCAGCACCGTTAAACGGTCACCATTCACAAATATGCCTGTTGGGTGCAAGTCACCAAAGGTCACATTCGCTAGCACCTCAGCGGATTCAGGGGGATAAGCTTTCACTATTAGCAAATTGTTGCCAGACAGGACGTACAGGTATTCTCCATCCGTCTTTACAATATCTGCCTCATCAACACCAGCTACTTGAATGTTTGTGGTTGAGTAGTCAGGCTCACTGGTTGAATAGTAAGTCACCAAGCCAGGTGAACTAACTTGTGCATCAAAACCTTCGACCATCGAATTCAACCTAACTACATCTGCCGGGCCATAGAAAGGAAATGGGCCTTGGATTTCTGAATTTGACACCAAGAAGTTTCTGAGTTCTTCTGATGATTGGAATGTTGTTAGCAAAGATGAAGGCGAGGTTGGAGTAGGTGGCAAAGGAGTGTCAGGAGGCGAAGGAGGGGGGGGAGTAGGTGGAAGGGGAGTGTCAGTTTCTGGAGTGTAAGCGCCGAAATTGAATGCAAACGAGGTTACAAATGTGACCAGAAGGATAGCTATGGTTCCATAAAGCAGCGTTTTTTTCTTGATTTGGCTTTCCATGATAGTATCACTAGACAAAATACAAGGTACAATTG
This sequence comes from Candidatus Bathyarchaeota archaeon, assembly GCA_020346825.1. Lineage (GTDB taxonomy): Archaea > Thermoproteota > Bathyarchaeia > Bathyarchaeales > Bathyarchaeaceae. The sequence continues at coordinate 734,000 of CP070791.1, read as the reverse complement.
TATTTTATACCAAGCTTTGGTACATTTGTACCAGAAACTAGAACACGGCACGCATGCACGTATGTATACGCACACGGTTAACGGACATTATTTGATTTGCTTTCTTAGGTATAGAGATACAATCGCAGCAAGAAGAAAACTTGGTAAGATCAGTAATCCAACTGACGACATGTTTGAAGGACTTACGGCCCTTTCCAAAGCTCCCCTGTCTTCAAACGCTGCTTCTCCCCCGTCCAGTGCATCCAGCATTGCAGTTTGACTCTTTGCCCCGGAACCAGTTATTAGCTCATAGTAGCTCGGTTTGAGTACCATTAGTGGAGCAATCATTGTCGCTATGCCCAGCAAAATGGCAGTAGCGACGTAGGGCAAAACCTTTCTCATAGTAAGTCCACACAATTACCAAGGATGTAACGCGTTTTTAAGTCCACGTTTTAGAACAGCCAACTCATTGCCTAGAACGGTTTTTCCCTCCAAAGCTTAGCAGTTTCAAACCACAAGATGAGGGAGGCGATCGACCCGAAAAGGATAGCAGCAATATTGTGAATGGAGCCAGTAGGCCAGTACAAGGCGAGGTAGATGACAAACATGGTGGAGAGCCATAGAGAATAAAAGAGGTAGCGGGGAACAAGAAAACGACCCGACTGCCGCATCCTTCGACTCCCGAGCCGCTCCCTCTGGCGCCGGTTCCACCGCACCGACCGCGCAGCGTCGCCCCGACCCCCTCGCTCACGTCACACGGCCAAGATCCGAGAGCTTTCCCGTCCAGCGTGCGGCGACCACGGTCAGGTCATCATGCCGCGGAGTGCCGTTGCGGAACCTCTCAAGGTCGCGGACTGACGTCCGTACGGTCTCCTCGGCCGACCAGCCCCAGCTGGCCGCTACCTGGACGAGCACAGCGTCGGAACCGTACTCCTGCTCCTGGTGGTTGAACGCTTCGGTCAGTCCGTCGGTGTACAGCACCAGACGATCTTCCGGCGTGAGCTCGACACGCTGCTCGTCGAAACGGCTGGTCGCGAACATGCCCAGAGGGACGCCGGTGGCCTCC
>CP070791.1:727806-732855 GCA_020346825.1 Candidatus Bathyarchaeota archaeon | reverse complement strand
TAAAGCTGGCACACGTTATCTCATTGTGGGCAGAACCATAACACTATCTGTAAACCCTGATGAAACGGCGAAGCGTGTCAGAGACGTTGCCAAGCAATCTCTGAGATAATCGCATTTGCTTCTAATGACAATAATGCGGAAACCAGCAGAGATTCAGAAAGAATCGGAGAACCAGCCTAGACAGCGATAATCTCTTGGCGGTCAGGCAGCCTCAGTTGTCCGTCCGTCGGTCATCGAAGGTTTCCCTAGCAACGGGCGTCTTCACAGGCAGACCGCCAAAACTATCGACAAAGTTCCGAGTTAAAAGACTTGTCGCTATTCACGTTTAGCCCATAGTTCTCTCTTCAACATGTCTCTAACCGCTGCCCGAATGGCAGCACTCCGACTAGGATACATACCGGATCTCACAAGTTCGTCAAGCCCTACCAAATAAGCTTCAGGAAGCAAAACCGTTACAAGCTTCATAAAGTCTTCACCTAACCCTTGACATGTTTTAGAGCTAATATGTAGCGATAGACTTAATAGCGTTTCCTAGCTCGATAGCGAAACCATTTGTTGTTTGTATGGAACAAGGGAGGTGGCGTTTTTCAAGGAAAAAGCTTTCAAACTGTGCGCGCGGTGATTAATAGTGAGACGTGCCCAGTATGGCGGAAAAAATGAGGAAATTATGGTACAGGCTTGTCGCGCGCGCAGTGATAACTGAGGGATTAGCATGACACGAGTCAGAGTTCAGAAAATTGAGTCTACACGAGATCCAGACGGCAATCTTGGCAAGCGCATAGAGCTCATCGAAGACAGAGTAGTTCCTAGGTTTGCAGTTAGACCCGCGACAGAAGAAGCGAGAATGGTTCAGGAAGTTGTAAGAACGTTACAACAGCAGCTTCCTGTGTTTACTGCCCGAACCCAATTCGCCTTTCCTAAGATGATTTTGTTTCTGACGGAACGAGAATATGAAAAGCTTGGCATCGACTTTGACGTGAATCAAGTCTACGAATTGGAGTTGTCAGAGCAGGCTATCAGGTTCAAGAGGACTCCTTAGCAAGAATGTCTCACAACGCTGAATTCCTTGAATCAACACTTTGGAACAAGGCAACCCTTTTGCAGTCTATTCATGGAAAACAGGTTGAGAAGAAACATGAAGGTTAGAGCTCATGTCTTTGTGAGCGGCAGGGTTCAAGGAGTTTTCTTCAGATCAGAGACACGACATGAGGCAACTAGAAGAAACGTTGCTGGTTGGGTTCAAAACACTTCAGATGGAAAGGTGGAAGCTGTCTTTGAAGGAGAAAAGGAAGATGTGAAAAAAATGGTCCTCTTCTGTCAAAGAGGCCCACCAAACGCCAAAGTGACTGAGATCCACGTCCAATGGGAAGATTACACCGGAAAGTTCAGAGATTTCAAGATACGCTACAGATATGGACGGTGGTAGGCACCGATCAAGATTTTTCGTATGCACACGCTGAAATGTGAGTTTTTCTGAATAGTTTCTGGTTCTTCACGTTTGCATTACTAATCCAACGCTATTTTAAAATAGCTAAATTGCTCTCAATTAATGCCACTGGAGAAAATTACTTTGCCAACTATTTTAGTAATCAACGACGACGGAATTCAATCTATTGGTTTGGCCTCCTTAAGAAAGAATTTAGAGAAACTAGGAGACGTTCTTGTCGTTGCTCCAATGGATGAGAAAAGCGGGATCGGAAAAGCCGTAACCACCGATTTCGTTAGAATAATGAAGACGAGGTTGAGAGACGGAACAGAAGTCTACGCAATAACGGGCACACCAGCCGACGCCTTCCTTCTAGCAACGAACAAAATCCTGAAGTGCATGCCAGATCTGCTTGTTGCCGGAATAAACCTTGGTCCAAACCTTGGAATAGATGACTTACTGAATTCAGGTACTTTAGGTGCTGCCTTGGAAGCCGCAATCCACCGTGTCCCAGCCATAGCTGTCTCTTACTGCATACCGAAGATCACTGAGAGAATGTCTGAGAAAGAAAACGTCACAGTGAAAGATTTGACGCTGGCTGCTACTATCGCCCTCAAGACAGCTAAATACGTGCTAGAAAAGGGGATGCCCCCAAACGTTGACATAATTTCCATAAACGTACCTGAAAAAGCTGATTCCACGAAAACTAAAATCACCCGCTTGTCTTACAAGGGCTACAGCGACATCTACACAAAACAAAAGAAAGGATACAGAGTCACAAGTTGGACATTAACTGGATATCCAGACGACAAGCCCGGAACAGACTTGCATGCCATAAAGAAGGAAAAATGCATCTCCATTACGCCCATCAAAGTGGGATTCCTTCACAACACTAAAGACATGGAAGGGCTGTTGAAAGCCATTTCCGCCTAACAGCACTGGGATATATTACCCTTTGCCAGGAACATTCTTCTTTCTAGCATCCAATTCATTTAGGGATTTTGAAATGCGAATTCTTCCCAGCGCTTATATACTCTCCACCTAAACTGCGGACAATGGATGCAATTCTTGCAAAGTTGTCGGAGCCTAAGAATCTACGCGGCGTTATCATAACATGGTCTCCAGTTTCTTCAAAAGTCAGCATCTCCTCTAGATCCGAGGAGAACGACTCCCTAACGTCTTCAACACTTCGGATTCCTTTCATAGGTGCAGGAGGAATCGTTGGAGCGGTAGCTAATGGGCTAACCGCCTTGAGAGACTTCGAAATCTCAGTAAGGTCCTTGGAAAGCATATTCAATACATTAAGCAGCTGATCAATTCTTCGAGACAATTCTTCGATACTCACCTTTTCTTCGCTCAACAACTAGCCTCCACACTCAACTATTTTACCACAACTTCCTCATTTGTTTTATCCTCTTCAACATTATTCCAAAATAACTTAATAAAATCGGAAAAAGACTATTCACTAGACTAGAATTGTTAGAAATCAACGGTAGCCAGAAGAGCGGAAGTGGAACAATTCTGCGACTATCCATTGCTTTAGCCGGTATCCTCGGCGAGCCGTTGCACATCTACAACATCCGTCAAAGACGTAGCCAGCCTGGACTTCGCCCCCAACACCTTGAATCTGTGCTAACCGCAGCAAAACTCTGCAACGCAGAAATAAAGGGTGCCACCCTTGGTTCGCGCGAACTCTGGTTCAAACCAGACGGTATCAGAAGTGGTGAGATCAAAGCGGAGATAGGCACCGCAGGAAGCATTCCGATGTTACTGTTAACGATTCTTCCCCTGTGCACCTATGCCAAGGATGCAGTTAGCATCCAAGTTGTCAAAGGTGGTACTGACGTTCGATACGCCCCCACCATAAACTATCTGCGATATGTGCTTCTACCTACTCTTGGGCGAATGGGATTGAAGGCCTCCCTAACCATTCAAAAATATGGTTACTATCCAAAAGGCATGGGTGAAGTTCTACTAGAGGTTCAGCCGTGCTCCAAACTGATTCCTATCCAACTCGATGAATTCGGAACCATAGAAGAACTAAGCGGCGTATCCGTTTGCACTTTCTTGGCAAATCGAAAAGTGGCGGAGCGCCAAGCTGAGGCAGCCAACAGGTATCTCAACAGCCAGGGTTACCGCGCAAGAATTCAAATCATCAATGATAGGTCTAACCCTATTCAAAAGGGTAGTTCCCTAGTTTTGTGGGCGAAAACCAGCACAAACGTGCTTTTTGGAGGGGACGCCATAGGAGAACTCCGCAAATCCAGCGAGAGAGTGGGTCGTGAAGCTGCTGAAAACCTCCTCAGGGAAGTTCAAGCGCAAGTCACAGTGGACATCCACCTAGCCGACATGCTTGTGCCTTACATTGCTCTGGCGAAAGGCAACTCAGCCTATTTAGCACGAGACATAACTAATCATATTGATACGAATATTTGGTTGGCTCAGAAAATCTTGGGCGCAAAGTTTCAAGTTGCGAAGATTGGGAGTTTGTTTAGAATCGAGAAAACTGCAGCATAACAGAGGGCTCTCATTAGCGCGCGCAGTAATAAACCATCAAGTCGTACTAGAGATGGACACATGAAAATAGAATGATATTTCGAAAACGCAAATGAGAGTAATGCAAGAAAACAAAAGGTAAAGGATATAAGTCTCCACTCTCGCTCAACATTACTGGAGACAGATATATGGATTTATGGAAACTTCGGTTTTCTATGGTTGGCACTTTAGCCATCATTATTGGATTATCAACACTGTTCTTCACTGTTATTTTAACCTTGGCTGGCGTCAACCTGCTGTTATTACCTTTTATTGTAGTGGCTTTCAACATCGTACAGTGGCTCATCTCTCCTTACCTCATAGACGCCATGTATCGAGTGAAAGAAGTGAAAAGAACAGAGGATCCAAAACTTATTGGAATGGTGGAGACCCTTAGCAGAAAGAGTGGAATCAAAACGCCAAGATTGATGAGGGCAAAGATTCCGATCCCTAACGCCTTTGCTTATGGTTCACCAATCGCTGGAAGCAGAGTAGCAGTGACAACTGGGCTTTTGGAAAAGCTTGAAGCTGAAGAGGTTGAAGCCGTGATTGGTCACGAGTTGGGTCACCTGAAACACAGAGATGTCCAAGTGATGATGTTCGTTTCCATCCTTCCCGCAGTATTTTACTTCATCGGTTACTCTATGCTCCTTTCCTCAATGTTTAGAAGCAGAAATGAAAGAGGAAGCGGAGGAGCTGCAGTCATCGGTATCGCCAGCATTTTCCTTTACTGGATTCTCACCATGTTCACTTTGTACCTAAGTCGACTACGTGAATACTTTGCCGACCGTCACAGCGCCTCCATCGTCGAAGACGGCTCTCGCAAGCTCTCTGAAGGGCTGGCTAAGATAGTTCACTCAACCCGCAAAACGAAGAGAACCCGCCGAGATGTAAACAGCCTCAATTCCCTCAAAGCACTCTTCATATCTGACCCCGATCGCGCAGAATTGGATTCTGCATCTATAGCACAAGTCGGAGGGATATTAGCTGATCAGAAGCTTGTTGAAGGTGTCCTCAGAAAAAGAGTAACCTCCTTCGACAGAGTGATGGAAATCTTTTCCACACACCCGAACATAGTGAAACGGCTG
>CP070791.1:723960-727706 GCA_020346825.1 Candidatus Bathyarchaeota archaeon | reverse complement strand
GACGGCTCCGGAATATTGAGAACCGATTCCCGGACGTTTAGAATCGAAGAACCCAACAATCTGCAGCTCCACCCTCAAGAGCTCCTGTACAGGTGTGATGATTGGTAGACCCGAAGTAGCGTTGATAGTGACGGTAATTGTGAGGTTAATGAATTCCGTATCTAATGAAACAGGCAATATCGTTTCTTGGTTCAGACCTAGTTTTTCAGCTTGCTTGCTAGATAGCAAGATGCTCTTGTTGTCCTCTAGGAGGATTTTTAGGTCCATCTGTTCTCCGGTTTTCCAGTTGTAGAACTTGCCAAATGTGTTTGAATAATCTACGGGTACTCCAGCAGCTTCCATTTTAGGGTCAAATTGACTGGACACCATTGCTGGGATCTGTGTCGAAAGCTCTGGCATTACTCCTACAGCGTCGGGAACCAGTTCTTCTATCGATTCTTGGTCCGCTGCTCCGAGGTAACCACCTCTAGTGCTATTCAGGATTCTAAGGTCCACTTCTCCCTCGCTTTGGAGAAGACTAGTTAGAAAAGTATTCCCCAGGGTATCCGTGGTTATTTGAATGCCTACTAGTAATGTGACTCCTAATGTTACTGCTAGGACTGCGCTAAGGTTCTTTGTTTTCCTTCTGGATAACGATCTCCAGGCAATCATGATACTGGATTTCAAACCCATAGCAACACCAAGTCAACTTCTTTCTTCATGTACATAGCATCAGTGCCTGCGTCTAACGCATCCACTGGTCGGAGTTTTGGAGCTCACTATGGTGGACAAATTGATAAGTGGGCCCGTGTGAGTTTAGCAAACTATTTTTCCTCCTTGATTCTTTGGATTATTTTCTCAAGTTTCTCGGAACCATCATTCAAGATCTTGGTTATTTCCGTTGCATACGGTTGTGCTAATCTGTCTATAGCGACTGCTCTTAGGTTTAGGAGTGCCCTGACGAGTCTTTTGGCAGGTTCTCTGATTTGGCGGAGTTTTTCATGGTTTGGGCTAAATTGTGCCCCTCCAATGAGCATTGGCGCGAGAAATTCCAGCTTTTTCATGAACTTCTGTCCAAACTTTACCTGTTCTTCAAAGAATGTTTTTCCTTCATCTGTAAGCACATACTGTTTCATTCCACTTTCTCTGATGGGTGATTCGTTGGTGTAGCCTTTATCTTGAAGCGAAGCTAGAAGTGGATAGATTGATCCTGGACTTGGTTTCCACCTTCCATCGGTTTCCCGTTCAATTTCCTCGACAATCTCTGCACCTGACATAGGCTTCTCCGTCAGCAATCTTAAAACTAAGAATCGGAGAAGACCTCTTGGGACACCTGCGGTTCGCCGCATCCATCGATCAACCATTATATCACCAACGATATCAGCTAAGACATCACTGGTGACATATAAACATTATGAACTAAAAGTTCCTATTCGAAGCACGCGCGTGATGTCCTTCTTGTGGAGGTCGAAGAGTCTGGAAAGATGAAATTCCATACATTGAGAGAGGGCGGGTTCAACGGTTTCTATGTCGTCTGTGTGGTCATCGTTTTTCTGACTTGAAGGTAGAGGTAGACGTCCTCGAAGAGGGTGTTGTATTTTCTGATTCGGTGAATGATTTTGGAGACTTGGATGCTGTCTACGGGGCGGCTGGTGACGTAGGCCTCAATGATCCTGCGCTCACGTTTCGTGAAGATGTAGGTTCTCATAGCTTCCCAATTGTAGGGAAAACCATAAATGGTTTTCGCGCGCTAAAAGCTCTCACAGTAGGCTTTCAAGTCGTTTACGTTCCATACTAAAATGCGAATTTCTTGAGAAAACACTTTGCCAGCAAAGTGGTGTTTCAATTCATCCACAACTTTCTTATTTACATCTTCTGGGATTTGCCACTGAATCGAATAGGCTCCTTGGCTTAGATGCGTAAGATGTTCATCTGCACTTTCATCATAAGAAGCCACAAACACAGACTTTGAAGGCCTAACCAAATCTTTCAGTTCCCACTCTCCTTTCCCAAGCCTGCGACTTTCATACCCATAGCCTTTAAGCAAATGATCGTAGGTTTCCCAAATTGGGTTTTTGCGTACGTAATTCATTGAAACCATAATTCTCTGAGTTACTCTGCAGATTTCCTGTAGAGCTGTTTTCCATTCGCTGATTAGATGAAGAAGATGTATGCAAACCAAAACCTCAAAGGAACTATCTCTATAGGGAAGGAAACAAGCGTCACCCCGAAGCAAGTTACGTACCCCTCTTTCTGCTGCCTTGTTAATCATTTTCTTTGCAATATCTACTCCAACAATGTCCAATCCGCTGTCTTGCAAAGGTTTAGCAAATCTTCCAGTTCCAACGCCAACATCTAGGGCGGTTTTGTAACCGTGTAATTCACTGGCTAGTGCTTTGACCAGTTGTTTCATAACCTGCTTAGGTGGACCTCTCGTTTTGTCATAGATTTCTGCTGCAGAGTCAAACGATATTCTCATTACGGAGCATCCCATTGACGCGCGCGCGAAAAATGTTCTATCTTTCTACAATGAAAGCTATTTTGACATTTGCATTGTATTCCACAATCTTGTTGTCTTTTACTTTAGCAGTGCATCTCTTAACGTGGACTCCTTTGATGTTCTTGACCGTTTTGGCTGCTTCTGTAACGGCATTTTGAGCAGCCTCGCTCCAGCCAATCGGTGAACTACCTATCAACTCGATAATTTTCACAACAGTCATATAACTCACCTCCACAAACAAGGTAATTTCAATATCACTTCAGCTTTTCGATACATGAGTTTTTCCAATTGCTGTGACGCGCGAACAAAATGCTTATTTCTATTCATGCTGATGTTCTCCTGTAGCGAGGCACTGGGGTAGATGCACAAAGTCTATTATCCTATAGGTGGACCTCGCCCTCCAAGCTCGAAGGAGGAGTGTACTCTCTGCGGACGAGTCATGCCATACTATTCTCTCAAGCCTTGTTTCCGTTGCAAAAGACTCGTATGCAAAAGTTGCATAACTGAAGATCTAACAGAGAGCAAATATCTAATCTGCCTTAACTGCGCAAGAAGATACGTGTCGCCCCAAAGGGCGTTTAGGGGCAAATACACTGCGCTCACATTATACTTATCCCGAAAAGCACAGAGGACTCGCTGGGTTAAACTCCAGTTCTCACAAATGGAGGGAATTATTGGCAACAACCTCCCAGTCTCGGCCATTCAAAACACGAAATGGTGGAACAACACCAAAAGCGCTCTTCAGAGCAAAGCGTGGCTCAGTGTAGGTTGGAAAGTAAAGGAAGTGGACCTAAAAGAGAAAACCGTAATTTTTACTCGCCCCAACGTGTTGAAACCCGAAAAGAAACGCAAGCGCAAGAGGCTCTCCTCTAAGGTCGTTCTTCCAGAGTACAGACCGCGAAAAGTCAAGACACCTTCTTTAACCAGAATAGCCAAAGCCCAAGCGAGACTCCAAAACGTAGCCCGCCAAAAAGCCAGTATGAGACGATACCGTGGAAAATTCAAACCTAAATCAGCATATGAAAAACGACTTTACAAGCCAGAAGAGAAGCCTTAAGCAAGGCGAACGTAAGAAAGATGGCGCGCGCGCATCATCATCTTAATCAACATTCTTTTTCGGGAAGAAAACAAAGCAGTCATCTTTTTCATCTGGTCACTATTGAATGTTAAAGAAAAATAGATACTCGCAGATTCCAGCACTCCTCGATTGAACTACAGGCTACTTTTCAGTTTCGTTGTTTTCTCCGCTTTCGCTTTCTTCTTCAAG
>CP070791.1:715628-723860 GCA_020346825.1 Candidatus Bathyarchaeota archaeon | reverse complement strand
TCTAGAGGAACTCTGGTAAGAAAGAAGGAATATCCAAAGGAAGTAGACATTCGGGGAGAACCACCGAGAATAGGGGTTTTCATCTGCCACTGCGGCATCAACATAGGTGGAGTTGTTGATGTCCCAAGCGTTGTGGAGTATGCTCAAACTCTTCCCAATGTCGTCCACGCTTGCCACAACCTCTACACATGCTCTTCGGATACCCAAGAGATAATCAAAGAGAGAATCCAAGAATATGATCTGAATCGGGTTATCGTTGCTTCATGTTCACCGCGAACTCATGAACCTCTATTTCAGGAAACGATAAGAGAAGCAGGCATAAACCGATATCTCTTCAATATGGCCAACATCCGAGACCAATGTTCTTGGGTGCACATGCACGATCATGAGGCCGCCACAGGAAAGGCCAAGGACCTGGTGAGAATGGTGGTGGCAAAGGCTCGAATGCTTGAACCCTTAGAACGACTTTCCTTGGATGTCACCCACCGTGGCCTCGTCATCGGGGGAGGCTTGGCAGGCATGACCGCAGCTCTAGCCCTAGCTGATCAAGGATTTGAGGTTTACTTAGTAGAGAAGAACAAAGAGCTTGGAGGTTTTCTCCGCAAAATACGCCACACGCTTGACAACGACAACACCCAGGAATATCTAAAGACCTTGATTGAAAGGCTAACCTCAAACAAGCTTGTCCAAGTTTTCCTCAACGCAAAGGTTGAGAACGTCTCCGGATACGTAGGGAACTTCAGAACCACCATAACTCAAGGCTCGGAAAAGAAGGAATTAGAACATGGAATCGTGATCGTGGCTACAGGAGGCGAAGAATACCGTCCAAACGAGTACCTTTATGGAAAAGATTCACGCATCTTGACACAGCTGGAACTGGAGAAACGCTTTGCAGTTAGGGATGAAGAACAATATGGCAATGTGGTGATGATCCAATGTGTTGGATCTAGATGTGATGAGCGTCCCTATTGTAGCAGAATGTGTTGTGGAGAAGCAGTCAAGAATGCACTGAAAATTAAGGAAAAAGACCCGAACGCTAACGTTTACATTCTTTATCGAGACATAAGAACTTATGGCCTAAAGGAAGAACATTACGAAAAAGCTCGAGAGGCTGGAATAATCTTCATTCGCTACGACGAAGAAAACAAGCCAAAGGTTCAAAAGATCTCCTCAGATGGAAACAAGGTCTTGCAAGTATCGTTTTTTGAACCAACCATCCAAGAAGAAATCGCAATAGACGCGAATATGGTTGTTCTGAGTGTCGCCGTAATTCCACCCAAAGACAACGAGACTCTAGCCAAAATGCTGAAGGTTCCAATAAATGAAGATGGTTTCTTTCTTGAAGCACATGTGAAGCTTCGCCCCGTCGACTTCGCCACTGAAGGCATCTTCGTCTGCGGAATGGCCCACTCGCCAAAATCCATGGAGGAGAGCATCTCCCAAGCCAAAGCAGCTGTATCCAGAGCTTGCACAGTGCTTACAAAAGATACCATCGAAGCTGAGGGAGTTATAGCGACCGTCAACCCCAACAGATGCACAGCCTGTGAACTCTGCATTCTAGTCTGCGCCTACAACGCCATAGAAATCGAAGAGACGAGAACAGGAAAGAGAGCCAAAGTGAACAGTGCCCTCTGCAAGGGGTGCGGAGCCTGCGCTGCAACCTGCAGATGTTCAGCCATCGACATCAAAGGCTTCACTGACCGACAGATAGACTCAATCATATCTGCAGTGAGATGAACCAAGAGTGAAAAATGCTGAAGAAAAATGGGAACCAAAAATATTAGCTTTCTTGTGTAACTGGTGTAGCTACGCCGGAGCAGACCTTGCGGGAATAAGCAGAATCCAGTATCCCCCTAACATAAGGGTAGTAAGAGTTCCATGCTCTGGAAGAGTCAATCCATACTACATCATAAAAGCTCTGCAACGTGGCTGGGACGGAGTCCTAGTTTCCGGCTGTCACCCAGGCGACTGCCACTACATCAGCGGAAACCTCGTAGCAAGAAGAAGATTTGCTGTCCTGAAGGATTTGCTTGAATACTTCGGAATAGAACCAGAAAGAGTGAACTTCTCGTGGGTCTCCGCCGCCGAAGGCGAAAAGTTTGCCAATGTGGTGACAGATGTGGTAAAAGAAGTGAAGGCCTTGGGGCCAGCAAAAAGACTGGTGAAGAGGTAGACGCTTTGGAAAACTTTGAAGACTCGATAAGAGAGGTCGCGGAAAAGCTTCTCAGAGATAAGAAGGTCGACCTAATCATTGGATATGAGCAAGGAACCTTACCTCTGCGAACGACTCCTTGTTTTGTGGAGAAATTGGAGGACGTTAAGAAGCTCGTCTGGAATGCAAGCTGTGATGCTAATCTTTCAAAATACGTTGTTGGTAAAAAGGAGAAAGTTGGGGTTGTCGCAAAGGGTTGCGATGCTCGGTTAATTGCTGTTTGCGCTGTAGAGAATCAGATCCCGAGAGAAAATGTTGTTGTAATTGGTGTCCCTTGTCAAGGGGTTATTGACAGAAAAAAGATAGAAGCGAAACTCGAAGGAAAAGAGGTTCTTGAAGCTGTTGTCAAGGATGAACAAATCAAGGTCGAGGGAGAAGGTTTTGAAGTTGTTTTGCCGAAAAAGGACTTCCTCTGCGACTCGTGTCACACTTGCAGGCACAGGAATCCACCCATCTACGATGTGCTTATTGGAGAAAAGCTACCCCAAAGTACCGACAAAAACGAGTTCGCCGAAGTCTCAAGTCTTGAATCGAAGTCAACAGAAGAAAGGTGGGAGCACTTCAAAGAGGAACTGAGCACGTGCATTAGGTGTTACGCTTGCAGAAACGTCTGTCCCCTCTGCTACTGCAAAATGTGCTTTGTAGATCAGAGCATGCCCACATGGTTCGGTAAGACAAACGATCTCTCAGACACTATGATCTACCACATCGTCCGCGCCTTTCACGTGGCCGGGAGGTGCGTCGATTGTGGAGCCTGCACTCGAGCCTGTCCTATGGCCATAAATCTGAGGGAACTCGTGAAGAAAACGGAAAAGATCATGAAAGAAAGGTACAACTACGAGGCGGGATTAGGTCTGGAGGAGGTTCCCCCGTTGGGAGAATTCAAAATGGAGGACTCCCAAGAGTTCATTAAGTAAACAAGGTGCCAACAATGAAGTGGAAGACCATAGAAAAAAGGAATTTCTCTGCCCTCGTAGAAGAACTGGCTAAAGAAAACGAAGTTATTGGGCCACTTAAGGAAAAAAACACTGTCACCTCTGTAAGGATCACCTCTGAAAACGAAGTTTGCCTAGACTTTTGGAATACAAAGAAACCGCCTAAGGAAGTTTTTTTTCCACAGACCGAAACTTTATTCACCTACAGAACTAGCAAAAACGACGCAGAAATCATCGAGTCTCCTGCCATAAGAAAAAAAATGGTTTTGGTAGGTGTCCGCCCTTGTGACTCCAGAAGCTTAGTTTTGCTCGATAAGTTCTTGTCTTCTGGAGAACACAAAGATGTGTACTATCTGGAGAAAAGAAAAAACGCAACTATTGTTGGGTTGGCCTGCAATCATCCGCTGAGCACATGTTTCTGCACGTCTCTTGGGGGAAGTCCATCTGGAAAAGAGGGCATGGACCTGCTCCTCCAAGATATAAACGACAAGTATCTGATACAAACGGTCACCGAGAAGGGCGAAAAACTTCTTGAGAAGATTTCGTGGTTGAAGGACGCAAAAAAAGCTGACATTGAGAAGGGAAAGAAGCTCTCTTCCGACGCTGAAGCTGCTGTGAGATCCAAGGTTTCTCTGAGTGACGTGAGCGAAAAACTCGACAAGATGTTCGACGACCCCTTCTGGGATCAAATTTGCCAGAAGTGCTTGGGTTGTGGAGTCTGCACTTTTCTTTGTCCCACCTGTTGCTGTTTCGACGTTCTGGAGGAAGGGGAAGAAAGAGTTAGAATTTGGGATTCATGTCAGTTCCTCTGCTTCGCTCTACAGGGTTCTGGTCATAATCCTCGTCCTTCAGGAAAGGAGAGAATGAGGCAGAGGATTATGCACAAGTTCAACTACTTCGTCAAAAACTACGGCAAAAGCTTCTGCGTGGGCTGTGGAAGATGTGTTCAGGAGTGTCCGGTCAACCTTGACATCAGAGATGTGGTTAAGACAATATCAGCCAGAAAGGTGGAGTAAAGAATGAATAATCCATATATCCCAAACCTTGTAGTCATCAGAAAGATCACAACAGAAAACGAAGCAAGGGACATCAAAACCTTCGAACTCGTCTTCAAAGATCCCAAGGCAATGAGGAGTTTTGGATACAGGTGTGGCCAGTTCGCCGAAATCTCCGTCTTTGGCGCTGGAGAGTGCCCCATAGGCATAGCCTCGTCTCCGATGGAGGAAGACAGCATCCAGTTCACCGTGAAAAGAGTTGGAGTTGTCACCACCGCTTTGCACAATAGTGTAGAAGGAACTGTTATTGGAGTCAGAGGACCTTACGGCAATGGATTCCCGATGGAGAAAATGGAGGGCCGCAATGTTGTTATTGTTGGGGGCGGCTTTGCCTTCACGACACTGAGGTCTCTTACTAACTTCATCCTTCACGAGGCCAACAGAGATAGGTTCAAAGAGATAACAGTTATCTACGGAGCCCGTGATCCAGGTGAACTCATCTACAAATACGACATTGAAGCCTGGGGAAAGAGAAAAGATATTAACCTCAACGTGACAATCGACCGCGCCGTTACAGGCTGGAGTGGACTAGTCGGTTTTGTACCAGCCGTTCTCAAGGAGGTTGCTCCAAGCTCAGAAAACGCTATTGCTATTGTATGTGGTCCACCTATAATGATAAAATTCACTATGCCAGTAATTGATGAGCTCGGCTTTTCCCCCGAAGAAGTCTACTTGTCCCTTGAGATGAGGATGAAATGTGGCATCGGAAAATGCGGAAGATGCAACATAGGAAATAAATTCGTTTGCAAAGACGGACCAGTCTTCACTTTCGAAGAACTGAAAATGATGCCAAGGGAGTATTAAGATCAAGATCTTGCGTGATTATTCTTTCGCAAGGGTGTATTGACGATTCCTGGGGTCGAAGTTTATTTCCCCATTCGAAAAAAGTCTCCGTAATGACCTAAAAACGGTTTTGGAGGGTTTCCCAATCTGATCAGCGATCGCAACGAGGCTCAGAGACTTCTCTTTTTCCAGCAATGAAATAATTTGCTTATCAATTTTTCCCATGCATGACAACTCTCCAGCTAGCTAATTTGTGAGGATTTCCTGTTGAAGTCTCTGGAACCAACTGTAAAACAGAATGTTTAATGTCTTTCGGCGAAACAGATTTAGTGGTCCGCCTTGGAAGCTTATTTTGTGCCACCCGAGGACCCCTACCGCACCCATCGGAGGTCTGTTTAGCTACCTTTAATGAGTTCTTTGTGCCACTCCGCTGACGCGTTGAAATCCATGATTTCCTTCAATTCGGCGTCAAGATTTGTTGGAGTTATGACCAAGAGCCACCCTTTGTCGTACGGGTCTTCGTTGAGCAACTCGGGTTTGGACTCCAACTCTGTATTTACTTCCTCAATTTTGCCGCTTACGGGAGCAATCAGATCTGAGACGGCTTTCACAGACTCCACGGTTCCAAAGGGATCATTCTGGGCAATGGTGTCACCTACGCTTGGAAGCTCTACATAAACGATATCGCGGAGTTGTTTTTGGGCGAAATCGGACATTCCAATCCTTGCTTTTCCGTTTTCGACGCGTGCCCACAAGTATTCTTTGTGGTAGTATAGTCCTTCAGGCACTTCGTAGTCTTCTACTTTTACCAAACATTTCACCTCGTTGATCGAGTAGGATATTTTGTTCTTGTTTATCTTAAAAACTTAACTATGCTTCTAGCAGGAAACTACAAACAGAGCCTGTACGCGAGACTTATTTGGCTTTGTCTGTTCACTCTTTCCTAAACCATTAACCTGAATTTGACGACCGCACCTTTACAACTCTGCAACCGAGAAGGCCCTGTTCTCTCCTCATCAACGTCTTGCTGCAAATTCTTTCCTAAAGGTTGAGGAAAAGCTTCAAAACGGAAACAACTCTTCTAAACATTTGAGGTCTGTGGATGAAAGAAACATGGAAGCATTGTTTTGTTAAGACAAATGGGGTTCGAATGCATTACGTGACCCAAGGAGAGGGAAAGCTGTTGCTTCTTCTTCACGGTTTTCCTGACTTCTGGTACGTGTGGAGGTTCCAGATTCCTGCGTTGGCCAAGCATTTTCGTGTTGTGGCTCCAGATCTGAGAGGTTACAATAAGACTGAAAAGCCAGAAGGCATTGACAACTACAGGTTAAACCTTCTTGCAGGAGACATTCTTGGACTTATTCATGCGTTAGGCGAAAAACGGGCAATAACTGTTGGACACGATTGGGGTGGTGTTGTAGCTTGGTCGCTTGCAGCCTTTAATCCGGAAGCTGTAGAAAAATTGGTGATCTTGAATGCACCTCACCCTAACATGTACATATCGAGGACTAGAACTCTGCTGAGGCAACTGCAGAAAAGTTGGTACGTTTTCTTCTTCCAAACAGCAGATATCCCTGAAGAAGTTCTGAGCCAAAACGAATATCTGTTTCTGAAAAACATGCTTCGCCATTCTTTTGCTAGAGAAGAGACACTCACCGAGAAAGATCTGGAAATCTATGCAAAAGCTTGGTCAAAACCTGGAGCTTTGACGGCGGCGATAAACTATTATCGTGCCAACATGAATCCATCTGTACTATTCTCAGAAAGAACAATAGCATTTCCAAAGGTCAAGTCGCCTACATTGGTGATTTGGGGAGAACGAGATGTTGCTCTATCAAAGGATTTGATAGTTGATACTCAGGAGTTTGTTGACGCTCCCTATTCCATAAAATATCTTCCGAAGTGTGGTCATTGGGTTCAACTGGAAGAACCGAAGATTGTCAACCGGTACCTGCTCGAATTCCTGGGAGATTCTTAAGGGCCGAGTTTGATGTCTTCAAAGATTTGAGAACAGCACAAGGATGAAAACGTGATTCTCAAATCCATGGATTCTGCCAACTGAATGGCTTCTTCGTGTGGAAACGCTATGGCGCTAACCCCGGCTTGCACAGCCAGCGTGTCGGTTCTTTTCCTGTGTTTTCCCTTTGGTCTCATGCACCCCAAGACTATTGGAGTATTAGGCATCATGAGTCTGGCTGCTACCAACACCTTTGTTATGTCCTCTGGTTTAGGTGGGTCCACCTGTTCCATAGGCGTTCCATGTATCGGCATGAAGGCTATTGTTATAACGGCTGAAGGCGAGTATTTTGAAATCATTCTTAGGGCTTGAAGTTCACCCTTAAGCTTGCCATGGTGAAGCCCCACGAGCACATGAGGCACTAAAGGGATTCCAGATTCGTGCAACGCCTTCAGCGACTTGTCAAAATGGTCTACGCTGATGTTCATTCTGTAAACTTCCTCTATCGTTTCGTTGGAACCAATTATGTCAATTAGCGCTGCGTCTACTCCAGCTTCCTTCAATCTTCTTGCTGTAGAATAGTCGATTACTCCTGTGTGCGTGGCAATAGTCAATCCAAGCTCGCGTTTGATTTTGGCAATGGCGTCAACAAACTTGTCGAGAGGTACAGAACCGTTGGGTAAGCATCCACCACTTATTAGACAGCCAATGGCTCCGTTTTTTTTCAGTTTCACGCAGAGATTGAAGAGTTTCTCTGGCGTGAGACCTGGAAACATGGTGTCTAGAACCTTTCCATTGCAGTGCTTGCATTTGAGAGAGCAAGAGGAACCTGTTACAGAAATGGATGGAAAGGCTGTTGGAGAAGAACAGAAGTAGCCGGTCTTGTAATACATGAAACTTGGAGCGTAGAATCGAATTTTCCCTGAATCGTTGGAAAAAAACCCGTCCTCAATCAGTGAGGCTAATTCATTGTATGGTGTCTGCCATGCGGTTTCAGCGTCCATAGAACCCACATGCCTATCAGAGTGCATCGTATCTTCTAAAACCTTTTGCACCCATCAGAAGGGTTTTAGCGATGTTTGCGAAAAGAGCGAGTCCATAGTCTTCTGTGGGGCTTAACACTTCCTTTCTGGACATTCATATCTTCAACTTGTTTTTCAAACGAGAGAAATATTAGAGTCATTATTGTTTAATAGTAGATTCGAGAATTGCTGGTGCTTTGTAGTGCCTGAAGCGCGTCTCCCCAAGAAAATTCGCGTCTCAACAGGCTCAGCCATCATACTCGGGCTG
>CP070791.1:711750-715528 GCA_020346825.1 Candidatus Bathyarchaeota archaeon | reverse complement strand
TGAGATGGAAAATGGAGCTTTGGCGTACATAATTGCGAACCGAATTACGCCACTCAAGATTAGAAGGATAGAAGCGACCACGGCCAAGAAATTTGTATTGGGCGACCTGATCAGTCAGAAGGTAACCGAGTATTCCAAAGGAGAGTTAATAACTCACGCCCGCAGAAGCGCGTTTGTAACAGAGATTGACATACCTTATATAGAGCCTCTTAAGTTGGAGCTTAAAGCCTTCTTGAACAGTTTGGAAAAAGATACAAATCCACCTGTGTCTGGAGAAGACGGTTTAAAGGCTTTAGAGGTCGCTGTAGAATGCATGCAGCAACTTGAAGGATGAGCTACTTGTTCTGAGGTTGTCCAGGCGAGTTTACCCAATGGATCTAGAGTGTAGACAGCCATTTAGGAGCATGCATTTGCTTTTAGTTTCAGTGCAAAATCGAAGAGCTCAGATATGCTTTGAGCAACTTTTCTTTTTCGCTTATAGCCTATCTTTTCGGAAGCTCTTTTGGAACTGTAGTCAAATTCTGAAGTGTAGACCTCATCAGGCTCCAAAGGAACGTGAACTTTTGAGATTTTTTTGCCCAGTTTTTGCTGGCCTTCCTTAATAACTATGTTAGCGATTTGGCTGATGCTTAGGGATTCTCCTCCCAAGTTGAAAGTCTCTCCAGCCACAGCTTTTTTCGAAGTCTTTGAGCATTGGACGAAGGCGTCTACAATGTCCTGTACGTGAACGAAGTTGCGTTGTTGTTTTCCGTCTGCGCGGATGGTGAGAGGCTGGTCATTGGTTGCCTGCCAGACGAATTTTGGGATAACGGTTTTCCACCGAGTGTAAGCGCCCATGCCATAAACGTTAGAAAATCGAAGTATTGTGGTTGTTAGTCCATTGTTGGCATAATAGGCATTCACAAGTTTCTCGCCACTCAACTTGGTAACCCCATAGAGGTTAATTGGTTTCAACGGGTGTTCTTCGGTGATGGGGCGCTGTTTGGGTATTCCATAGACTGCGGCGGACGATACAAAAATGAATCTTTTGACGTTGCGTTTGACAGCTTCTTCGAGGAGTAGATGAGTACCGTAAATGTTCGTGTCTATGGCTTTCTTAGGCTGCTCTCGGCAAGGTCCTATGCCCGGTATCGCTCCCAAATGCATAATTGTTACCGTGTCTTGAGGTATGGCTTTTCTCACGTCAGCTTTCTTTCTTATGTCACCTACAAGGAGATGGTAGCGTCTGTCATTCCTAAGATGTTTAACGTAGTGGTAATCTCCCTTTTCTAGGTTGTCAAGGGACGTTATTGTCGCTCTTGGAAATCTCTCACCTAGTTTGATTAAAAGTCCGCTTCCAATGTAGCCTGCTCCGCCAGTCACCAGTATGTTCATTTAGATTCACAGTTCTTCAGTTTTGTTATGGACTATTTTTTCCTCCTAATTCTTAACGATTTCCTCTTTTTCAATCAAGTTTCAATCAACGTCTTTGTTTGGGCTAGAAAACGCGTATGCATACAAACTCCTGTGCGCGTGTGACGTTGACGAGTCATATAAAGGATTTAAAGGCAGATTATTTAGTTATCTGTTGAGGAGTAGTTGACTTTTGGCCTTTGAAAAGGACATCAATCAAACCAGGTTGTTACTCATAAATATGGGTTTGAATGATTATCAAGCCTCAGCACTAGCGTATCTACTTCTTCTCGGTGAAACAAAGGCAACAACTCTGAGCAAGACCAGCAAGGTACCGAGTGCACGCATTTATGGAGTTTTAGACCAGCTGGCTAGAATGGGACTAGTAAACGTGAGACCTGGAAGACCTATGTTATACAGTCCTCGTCCCCCAGAAGATATCGCGAGTTCGCTGGTATCCTTGAGCATGAGCGAACTCAAGCAGAAGCTTAGAACCCTTGAGTACTACGCTGAAGATCTCGTGGAGATCGGAAAGAAACTCTATTTGAAGGGTGAGAAAGGAGTTCCAAGGGTTCCTCTCCTACGCATCGTCAGCGTTGGCGAGGTTTCAATGGACGAAACCAAAAGACTATACGATGGGGCAGAAAAGGAAATTCAAATCCTGTCAAGGGCGCTGGAGTATCTCCCTGAAGTTGCTGATAGACTTAGACAAGCTGTGAAGCGAGGCGTCTCCTTGAAAATAGTATTGATGAAGCCAAACATGCTGGAACCTGGAGACCGAGAAAAACAAGTAAAGGTGCTGGAAAAAGTCAACGAGGAATTAGGTGACAGAGTTGAAATTCGTTTTACCGACAAGATCCCAATTAGGGGCTGTATAATTGACCCAGAAATTGGTGGGAAGGCTTTATTTCTGGTTGAAGATCCGGGGGTTCCCTTCTTCTTGCGCGAGGCAGCTATCACGTCTCATCAGAGTGTTGTTAGAGGACTTGGTCTGATGTACAACTTGTTGTGGAAGCACAAGGCAACGAAACCCTAGTGCGCTTTCCTAGACATTCGATATCAGAGTCACATCAAATCCTAATGCTTTCTTTAATTGGTGGAGCTTTAGGTGTTTTTTATGGGTTGAAAAACTTATCAATATTGAGAAGTAACCTTTAAATATTACTACTTGGCGATAGTAAATATCCCCTCTATTGGCTAAAACAACGCCGAGGTTCAACCGAAGATGAATCAGGATGATAATGCAGTGCGCGCCCAAGACACGTTCTGTCTTTCAGCCAGCAACTCTGGTTTGTTAATTGAGAAATATTTTGGGTGATTCATGTGCAAATAGTGATTTGTGGGGTTGACGGTTACATTGGCTTCGCTCTTGCTCAGCACTTGTTGAATCGTGGACACGAAATATTTGGCATAGATTGCTTCCACCGCAGAGCCTTTGTAGAAGAAATGGGTCTAGAGTCAATGATTCCTATTGCGCCTTGGGACGACCGCCTGAGAGAGCTGAAAACAATGGGTAATTTTCAATTCGCATCGATAGACATTGCTGAACACTACGATGGCTTACGTAGAGTTTTTGAAGACTTCGAACCCGAGGGCATCATAAATTTGGCTCAGCAACCATCTCCTGCTTACAGCATGATTGACGCAGAGCATGCGAATTTTACGATGAGAAATAACATCCAAGGTTTGTTGAATATTGCTTGGGCTATGAGAGATTATGCTCCTGAAAGCCATGTTGTTACACTCGGGACAATGGGAGAGTATGGTTTTCCGCACATGAATATTCCCGAAGGTTTTTTTGAAGTAGAGTTTGAAGGCATGAAAGATATTCTTCCCTTCCCGAGGCAAACACAATCGGTTTATCATTGTAGCAAAGTGCAAGCAACCGATTTGGCTTGGTTTTTCTGTCGCGTCTGGGAACTGCGGGCGACAGATATACATCAAGGCGTGGTTTATGGAACAAGAACAGAGGACATGCGCGACAAGCCAATGCTTAGAACAAGATTTGACGTGGGAGAATGCTTTGGAACGTACATTAACCGATGCGTAGCAAGTGCTGTCATCGGTCACCCAATCATACCTTACGGAACAGGCATGCAGAACCGAGGCTACATAGCCTTAACAGATTCAATAGCTTGCTTGACGTTAGCTGTTGAAAATCATCCAACTGACGAGGATAGTCACCACGGTTACAGATGCATAAACCAATTCGACGAATGCTACACCTGCAACAGTCTTGCGGATGTTGTTGCGAGAGTTGCAAACGAAAAGTTTGATCTAAAGGCCACAGTCAAACATATAGAAAACCCCCGCATCGAGCCCGAAGTCCACTATTACAACCCACATCACACAAAACTGTATCAGATGGGTTGGCGTCCCACTCGGA
>CP070791.1:707022-711650 GCA_020346825.1 Candidatus Bathyarchaeota archaeon | reverse complement strand
TTTCATCTTAGCGCACTCCACAAATCTTGTAGAAGGAGACAGATCGATGAAGCGAGGAGAATGGAAGAAGAAAGCGTTGAAGGGCTGTCGCATAAAGGGCAAAACTCTGGGCATAATTGGCTATGGCAGGATCGGAAAGGAAGTGGATAGAATGGCTTCTGCGCTTGGAATCAATGTTATTGCTTACGACCCCTACGTTAAAGAAAATGAAGTTGCTGTAGACTTGGATACACTTCTGAAAACAGCGGATTTTATAACTATACACGCTCCCTTAACCGACGAAACTAGGGGGTTGATTGGAAAAAGTGAGATTGGTAAAATGAAGGATGGAGCTTACTTGATAAACACGGCAAGAGGGGGCATCATAGAAGAGAAAGCTTTGTTAGAGGCGTTGAATAAAGGAAAACTTAGCGGTGCGGCACTGGACGTTTATGAACATCAACCAGTTTTCGAGAATGAGGTGTGTAACAAGTTAATTAGGAATGAGAAGATAATAGCGACACCTCATAGCATTGGGCAGTCCACAGAAGCAGTGGAAAATAAAGGGGAAGGAGTATTAAAAGTCATCGAAGACCACATCCGCGGCGAAAATCATCATTAAACAAAGGTTTACGTCCCTAATCTGCGGCGCGCGCCTTCTTCGTGAACAGTGTCACAAACAAGGATCTTCAAATTTGACTTCAAAACGCAAACTTCTTGGCTAAATATATGATCTCCAAACTTGTGAACCTACGTATCGCTGTTATTTTCGTTTCCTGCAGAAGATTCGTCCAAACCCGGGTACTGATATACTGGTTTTCTGGCTTTTATCAATGTATATTAGTTTATGCTGCCTTAGAATAAGGTAGAGAAAGGCTGGTTGTTGGGTTTATGAGCTTGAAATCCTACTCAAAAGTGTTGGGGATAGTCGGAAAGCCCAACACTGGCAAGTCCACCTTTTTTTCTGGGGTGACTTTAGCTCCGGTGGAGATTGCGAGTTATCCATTCACTACGATTAAGCCGAATCGAGGGATAGGATATTTACGGACTCCATGCGTGTGCAAGGGGTTTAGCGTAGAAGACAATCCGAAAAACTCCATATGTCTAGATGGTATAAGGTTGGTTCCAGTGGAACTGATCGATTGCGCTGGGTTGGTTCCAGGTGCATGGAAAGGACGAGGATTGGGAAACCAATTTCTGGATGAAATCAGGAAGGCAGACGCCCTCATCCACATAGTTGATGCTGCAGGAGCAACTGATTCTGAAGGGAAAACATGCAAACTTGGTTCCCATGATCCCGCAGAAGACGTGAAATTCTTGGAGACCGAGATAACCATGTGGCTGACTCAAATATTGAAAAGGGACTGGCCTAAGATGGCTAGAACTGTTGAAGCAGGGGCAGAAGACCTAGTCTCCCTCCTTGAAGCCCGGTTGAGTGGGTTGGCTATTAAGAGAGTTCACATCCTGGGGGCACTGAGAAAAGCAGATCTCAACGCAGAGAAACCAACCATTTGGAGCGATGCCGACCTCATAAGTTTTCTTGATGATTTAAGAAACATTTCTAAACCCATGTTGATTGCCGCAAACAAAATAGATCTTCCAACCGCAGAGGAAAATGTTGAAAGGTTGAAAGACTTGGGATACACTGTCATACCTTGCTGCGCAGAGGCGGAATTGGCACTTAGAAGAGCTGCCGAAAAGAAATTGATTGATTACAGACCAGGAGACTGCAACTTTGCCATTACAAAACCTGAAGAACTGACAGAGACGCAAAGCAAAGCGCTGAAAGCGATTCAGGAAAGGATATTGCGGGGATTCGGATCCACCGGCGTCCAAGAAGCTATTAACATGGCTTTCTTCAAACTTCTAAGCATGATAGTTGTCTATCCAGTGGAAGACCTTGAACACCTTAGCGATCATGGTGGCCAAGTGCTTCCAGACGCATTCCTTGTACCCTACGGTACTACAGCACGCCAACTTGCCTACATAATCCACACAGAATTGGGAGAAAGCTTCATCCACGCCACCGAGGCTCATGAGAAGAAGAGAATTGGAGAAAATTACGTGTTAAAAGACAGGGACGTAGTTTCGATGGCCAGTGCGAAGAAAAGAGGATGAGCTTTTAGCATCTTTACAATCTCTCAATGACCAAAACGCCGTTTCCGTCTCTGATAGGTTCTGACTGCTCGCAAAAGTTCTATTCGTCTAAATTCTGGCCAGTTCATGTCCAAAAAACAAAGTTCACTATAGGCAGATTGCCACGAAAGAAAACCACTCAGCCTCTCTTCTCCAGAAGTCCGAATGATGAGGTCAGGGTCTTGCTTAGGCAGGTGAGCAGTGTACAGGCATTCTTCAAAAAGCTTCTCGTCAATTTCTTTGATAGTCAAATCTCCACTCTCTACTTTTCGTGCGATCTTTTTCGTTGCGTCGACAATCTCTGCCCGTCCACCATAAGCCAGAGCTACGTTCAGGAAACGCTCATCATAGCTCTTCGTAGACTCTTCCACCCGTCTAATCAGCCCCTGAAGTTTTTTTGGTAACAAATCGAGCCGACCTATAGCCTTGACGCGAACATGGTTTTTACGAATTTTTTCATTCTCAAGAATTGCTTTCAGCTTTTCCTCAGCTACCTGCATGATTTCGTTCACTTCTTTTGGAGAGCGCCTAAAGTTTTCAGTTGAAAAGGCGTAGAGAGTAATTGTTTTCACACCTAAATCTAAACACCAATCCAGTAAATCCTCGATTTTATCGGCGCCATATCGGTGCCCAATCCAGGGATTTAACGATCGCTCGGAAGCCCATCTTCGATTTCCGTCAAGAATTATGGCCACGTGCTCGGGCTTTGTTCCCCCTTTCACTTGGTACCACAGCCACTTCTCATAGATCTTGTAAATGCCAAGCACTGACAACAAACTCTGGAGCATTATTTAACCTCGAAACTTGCGTTCTTGAGCACGTTCTCGCAAGGACATTTGTAGTTTTGTGGTAAATGTTCAATGGCTTCTCTTAAAACTTGCTGAAGAATCAAGCAAGCACACCGACAATCTAATCTCTGGAGATGACCGAATTGTTGAACGTCATGACTAGGAAAAAAGACAACCGATTTTCCTCCAGCGTCACCTATGGATATGAGGGATAGACGACCGTAAGGAGTTTCCACCCCAATTAAATCTGAATCCTGCAACAAAGTCTCCAAACCAGATTCGTCAGTTATCGGTATATCAGCTTTCCCGGAATTCTTCAATCTCCTTTTCTTTTCCAATAAAAAAGCTGGCGTATCTTCTCCGCAGTAAGAATACTGTGAGAACGGCGGCTACAATCAGAGGTATACCTGTGATAATGGCGACCACAAGGCCCGCGTAAGAAAACCGTGGGTTTATGAGGATTTGAGATGCTTGAAAAAACATTGTATAAGACCACGCAAAAACGACTACAATCACAATGGTTCGCCATAGCCGTAGATCGCGTTCAAAAAACCAACGAATCACCCTTCCAGAAAGTATGACGCACACTCCTATAACGACTGGAAGTATGGCTTCTGAAAGGAACTCTCCGATAAGTCTTGGAAGGAACGCGAGCCATTGGTTGGAATCAATCAAAGGCAATACCCCAGCAACCGCTGTTCCTCCTAGAAAGACACCCACTAGAATCAACAAGACTCCAGCAACTGCAGAAAAACCCGCAATTTGCACAGTATAAGGAGGTGGAGAATATTCTCTGACCCATTTGTAGAAAACGAGGGCTGTTTTGTCAAGTCTGAACCCTCTTATGAAGAGGATTACACCAAAAACAACGAGAAAAGCTATCCCCGCGTATGATAACCAGTTGAGAACTGCGAAGACTCCTAGAATGATTAGAAGAATTCCAGGTAGACCCAACAGAACTCGGGAATAACGGGGGTTCTCAGTAAGTGTTTTCAGATATCGAGTGAACAGGGCAGCAGTTTCCTCGATAGATTTACTATGCTTAATTATGATTCTTCTAACAGAGGTCACTGGCACCCTAGATTCTATTAACGGTAGGACAGCTTCATCTGTGTAACCATCAGTAACCAAGATAACCTCCGTCGCTGGAAATACGCCCAAAGTTTCGGTGAGTTCGGCTACAAGTTCACGGTCCGCCCCTACTCCACCCAAATCAGAACCAGCTATAGTTGCGACCTCGTACTCTTCTTGTTGCTCCGTAGCCCCTTTCTTTAGATGATCGTAGATTCTAACTGCTTCGAACATAGCATTCGCATCGGGCTCCTCAGGATCTCGGAGGGCAAGATTCGCAGCAGCATTTATGTTCTCTTTTCTTCCAAGAATAGGCGTCTTTATTCCTGCTTTTACACCGAGGTCATCATCTCTATCGACGCAGAGAACGAGAATGCGCTCAGACTTAGCTGGTTTCGGCATAACTGTTCTCCTATTCATTTGTTAATTGCGACTCACTTTAATCTTGTCTTCTTTTCACTTTAAGATGATCATACTCTCCCTTTTTCAGCAAGTATCTTGAATTCTTCCCAAGTCAACTTCTTGCCACTTTTCAACTTCTCCAACGCTTTTTTTTCGAGTTCTTTCCGGAGCTTACTTTGGCGTTCAGCTTGTATTTTCTCCTCCGCTTCGTGAAATTCTTTTTTCAATGTTTCAATCCTGTGTAACAGTTCC
>CP070791.1:704139-706922 GCA_020346825.1 Candidatus Bathyarchaeota archaeon | reverse complement strand
TCCCTTATCTGTATCCTTCGCCAATCCGAATACCTAAACAAATTGGACTCGAGCACAAAAAGCACTCTTCAACGCAACATCATCCATTTAGAAGAATACTCAAAACCTCAGCTTGAAGACATCCTTGAGGATCGAATTAACCTCGCCTTTAAACAAGGAACGGTCTCAACCCAAACCATGACCCTCCTCGCCGAATCAGCTTATTCGGAAGGAGGAAACGCTCGCTACGCCATTGAGCTTCTTTGGCGAGCTGGTAAGTATGCTGACGCTTCGGAGATGCAGGAGGTTTCACCAGAGTGTGTCCGAAAAGCGGCTGTGAGTGTTTATCCAGTGGTGCGGAAGGACATGATCCCCTTCCTCCGCTTTCATGAAAAGCTGTTTCTTCTCGGTGTTGCAAGGTATTTCAAACAAACCGACAATGCTTACATGTCTATGGGGGAGGCAGAAGAAGCTTACGCCGTTGTTTGCGAAGAATACGGTGAAAAGAAGCGGGGACACACCCAACTTTGGAAGTATACTAAAGAGCTTTCTGCGTCGGGTATAATTGAAACAAAGGTTTCTGTAGGAAGACAACGCGGAAAAACTACCCTCATCAGTTTGCCTCGGGTTCCAGCCTCCGACCTAGAACAAGCCCTGACCAAGGTACTTATTCAAGCTAATTAGGTGAATCCTAGTGGCAATAGAAGAAGTCTTTTCTTCAAAGGGGCGGGTGAAGATTCTGAAGATTTTGACTGAGATTGGGGAGCTAAACATTTCGGAGATTGCTAGGCGAGCTGGTTTGAATTACACCACAACTAATCAACATCTACTGGTTTTGGAAGACCACGGTCTCATTAGACACAAGAAGTTTGGTAGGATTCGCATCTTTCGTTTTGACGAAGAAAACCCAAGAGCAAGGATGGTCAAAAGACTCATAGAGCTTTGGGAACAAGCAAATAAGTCTGAATGAAACCATGAGTAGCAGAGCATATGTCGGAGCTGATGCATATGTCCATGGTTGATGTAACCGCGAAACCAGAGGTTTATCGGGAAGCCAAAGCGAAGGGAACTATCAAACTGAAGCCTGAGACCACACAGCTAATCCGTAAAGGAAAAGTTGAGAAAGGTGACCCCTTTCATGTGGCAAAGGTTGCTGGAATCTTGGCAGCAAAACAAACAAGTTCTCTAATTCCCTTATGTCATCCTTTGCCCCTGACAAGCGTGGAAGTAAATCTACGGATTATTGACGATTCCACAGTGGAGGTGGAGACGACGGTTAGAACTAAGGCTCAGACAGGAGTAGAAATGGAGGCTCTTGTTGCAGCTACAACGGCTTTGCTGACAGTCTTGGACATGACCAAACAGTACGAGAAAGATGAAAAAGGCCAGTATCCTCACACAGTCATTCAAGACATACGCGTGGTCCGGAAAGTGAAAGAGGAAGATGCATGAGTGAAACCGCTAGAAAACACAAATCCAAGGCGCCTAGGAGACTGAACTTTGCAGTTGTTGTTTGTAGTTCATCTCGTTATCAGGATCTTAAGGAGAAGAAACAGGTTGATGATCCTTCCGGAGATTTGATCGTTGAGACTTTGAAAAGGGCTGGCCACGGTGTTGTCTTGAGAGAAATTGTGCCTGACGACAAGGTTTTGATCGGAAAACATGTTGGCAAAGCCCTAGGCTCAAAGGAAGTGGATGCAACTATCGTATGCGGCGGAACTGGGATCAGCCCAAGAGACGTAACAATTGAAGCAGTAAGACCCATGTTGGTCAAGACCTTACCAGGTTTTGGAGAGCTATTCAGAAGGCTGAGTTTTAACGAGATCGGTTCACCGGCTGTCTTAACCCGTGCTTTGGCCGGAGTAGCGGATCAAGGAAAAGCGGTTTTCTGTATTCCTGGATCACCGCAGGCCGTAAAGCTTGTTTTGAAAAAACTTATTTTGCCCGAGGCGGCTCACATACTGAAACACGCCCGCGAAAAACAGTGAGACCTAATGATCTACGACAATTGTGGGCGCCCTGTTCTTAATCTAAGGATTTCCGTGACCCAAAAATGCAACATGCACTGTCCCTACTGCCACAGAGAAGGCGAAACCAACCCCTCCACCGTTATATCTGCTGAAGAGATTGCCCGCATCGTCAAAACAGCCCTAGGCCTTGGGATCTCTCGAGTGAAACTAACTGGAGGAGAACCCCTCCTTCGTAAAGACATTCAAGAAATCGTAGGGAACATAGCTGAACTTCAAGGCTTAAGCGACCTATCCATGACTACAAACGGCACCTTCTTGAAAGCCATGGCCAAACAATTGAAGAGGAATGGGTTGAACCGAGTGAACATAAGTCTCCCCACCTTAAACCCAAAAACATATCGCGACCTCATGGGAGGCAACCTAAGAGACGCCATAGAAGGAGTTAGAGCCGCCGTCAAAGCTGAACTCTACCCAGTGAAACTAAACATGCTGATTCTCAAGAACGTAAACGAAAGAGAAGTTGAAAGAATGATCCAGTTTGCAGAACGAACCACGACAATTCTGCAACTAATCGAGCTGGAACCCATAAATCTTGAAGAAGCATACTATGAACGCCATCATCTTGACTTGAAAGAGATTGAGCAGAAACTGAAGGAGCAAGCACTGAAAGTCAGAACTCGGGAATATATGCAGAATCGACAGATCTACTTCTTGCCTAGAGTAAAGGTGGAGGTGATTCACCCAATAGAAAACACAGAGTTTTGCGCCCGCTGCACCCGCATTAGAGTGACAAGCGATGGAAAATTGAAGCCTTGCCTTATGAGAAGTGACAAC
>CP070791.1:700657-704039 GCA_020346825.1 Candidatus Bathyarchaeota archaeon | reverse complement strand
TTTGCAAACCATGTCAGATGCTGCAAGAACTGTGTGTTCTCTAGGGAGACTAGAAAAACTCTTTTTTGGAAGTATTTCTACTAGGGTGTGAACTGCCTTGACAGTTCTTTCAGACGAGGAAATACTTGAACATTTGAAAAGACGAGCCATTTGGATTACACCCTTCGAGGCTTCTCGTCTCACCCAAGCGGGTTATGACTTAACGTCTTCTCGCAAGGTCATCATAGAGCCTAAACAATATGAATTAACAGCCACTTTAGAAACCATTGTAATTGGGTTGAACATAATGGCTTCTCTTCACATACGTTCTTCCCTTGCACGAGAGGGAATCGTCGGAAGTTTTGCCATTGTGGACCCGGGATTCCGCGGACAGCTAACACTCAATCTTCATAACGCGGGAAAGAAGAAGATTACAATACGGAAAGAAGAGCCAATAGTGCAGATAGTTTTCCACAAACTTGGAAGCCCGACGAGAAAAGGTTATGCCGGTTCATACCAAAACAGCAAGGGAATAGTCCTAAGTAAACGAAACAACCTTTGACCAAAATGTGTACAGCAAATTTCAACAGCTTGGCTTTCAAGTTGAAAGTATTTTGAGGGCAAGCGACATGTCCTCGTCGACCTCGCCTTCTGAAGCCACACCAATCACACAGACATCAATCCCCAGACCTTCAAACAAGAATTCGAAGGCTCTTCTCGGGGATATTCGGCCCCCAGCTAGGGGCTTTATGGCCATCACAGGCCTCTTGATACTTTTTATTGTTTCAAGCACCTTCATCTGCGTGGGAAACATCATTACTCCACTCTCGTTCACGGGGGTAACATAACCATCGAACTCGATTCGAGACGTCTCCAGAATTGGTATTGTTGAGCCGGCGTGGTGAGTTCCCAGAAGTATGCGATAGCCGAAGTTGTTTCGCAACCAATCAACAAGTTGATACAATAGATCCAATCTCCCAGTCATAGCGAGGAAATCCGTTTCAGACCCCGGTTCAATAAACAGAATTTTGAACCCTTGGAGACTTGACAGGGCTTGTCTCAGAGTGTTATAGTCTATCTTTAGCTTTTCCAAGGTCTCCTTCTGGTATGGACCCGCGTCAGTTAAGACTTGCGAAAACTTCTCCGCCCATTCTTTTCTATACCGCAAAATAGGGTCTTCAAGGTATTTTTTCAATATTTTTCTACCGACCAATTGTCTTTCGACGTAGTAGTAGGTCAACCATCTTCTATAGTCATCTATTGGCGCTCCGTCAAGTTTCAAGGGTATGCGCAGGCAAGGAATCAAGGCTATTTCTGTCTCGGTTCTACGCATGGTTTCACGAATTGCCTCCAAAAGATGAGATGCTAGTTTCCCTTCGATTGCTGGCATAGCGCTCATCACGGTCATTCCATACTCTTCAACGGTCTTGGCCAAGATTCTAACCGTGTTTTCAAGATCAGAAAACCTCTCAAAACATTCACGGTTCTTTCTTGGTCCCTGATAGGTTTCACCAACAAAAGGCAGGTGTCCAAGAATCAACCTAGGAACGGCAACGCCACTCATTTCCACAAGAGGGAACTTGGATGCCTCTTTGTAGCTTTTCACCATGAAGCCTCTAATTTTTTGAGACCAGAATGTTTTTTCGAAAAGCGGCGAGTCACCTTGGTTTGACGCCTAGTTTTCACCAAGTTCCTCAACCTCTCTACTCGTACCCGCAACCCCTCAAGCGCTGAACGTCCAAGCTTAGGTTGCTCCCTCCCGGGCCTGGCCAGGTTCACCTGGTAAACACGGTTCACAGCCTTCCTACGAAGGTTGCTCCAAGACCGCCAGCCCTAAGGGACGGATAGTCATAGTTAGAGGACTGAGGAATCTTGACGATCTTTGACGCCTCGCCAAGGCTCTCGGCCCGTCCTATAGAGGGTTTACGGTTCAGGGGACCCCTAGCCCCCCGCCTAAGACCCGCCGCCAAGAAAAAGGATGCATCTAGAAGGTATAAAAGTTTGTTAATCTTTCAAGGTTGACCGTGCCGGAATCCGCTGTTTGACTTTGTTTCTCCATTAATTCTTCAGTGAACTCTTTCTGCCTCAACTCTCATCATGGCTTCTCTGGGAGTCTTTTCTGGAATTTCATTCTTGACTTTGATTAGCTTGATGGCGTCGTTGGAGCAATGGTAGGCGCACAGTCCGCATCCTATGCATCTTTCGTCCAAGAAGATGATGCTCTCTGGCTCGCCATCGTGGGGAGCATGATACACATTTGCTTCCATGGGACAAACGCGGACACACCGTCTACACTTACTACAGATCTCGGCATCTCTCACAGGAAGAAAGTTTGACCTTGCGAAGGCTCTGGGATTGTGGAGTACAGAGAGACCTCTTAAGATTCCGCAAGCGCAGGTACAACAGTTGCAGATGAACTGTGGCCTTGTTTGAACATTGGTGGTGGAATGCACCAAACCTGCCTTCTCCATTTCATCTAGCAAGTCCAACGCTTCCTCAATTCTCAAGTAGCGTCCAAAACCTCTCTCCACCATGAATTCTGCGAAATAATCAAAGACAAGACAAGTTTCCAAAGGGTGATCACACTTTATGTGTATTCTACAAGCGCAATTCATGACCGCTATCCTACGAGAAGTGGTAATAAACTCGGACATTTTCTCGAAAGGTAAGATCTGGTGTTCTGCACTTATTTCTTTGTCAAGAGCTACTGTCTTTTCAATTGGCATCACTCGAGCCCAAGGATAGTTAGAAGCGCCTATTTCCATGCCACCACCACTCATGTAATACTTCTCAAAAAGTTCTGACACCTTCCGTTTTTCATCAGAATCGCGGACGGAGACAAAATAGAACTCAAAAATGCCTGGAACCATAGGCATTAAAGAGTAGTAGGCATTGCCATCTCTCCTACTCGTGAACCTAAAAAGTAATCCTCTGGAAACTAAGCGATTCACAATTGCTTGGACCCTTTTCCGAGGCTCTCCTGTCTTCTCAACAATCTGTTCTAATGTTTCCGCATCTCGGTAAGGAGCAGTAAAATGTGTTAAGAATTCTGCTTCTTCTTCAGTGAACAACATTTTGAGAAATCGTATTGTTTCTCGCGTTCTCGGAACCTTTATGGGCCATTGACTAATTTTCTTCCTCAGTCTCTCGTAAACATCGGCTTCTGCCACAAGAATCACTTCATTGTAAAATAGACTTGGCGCCTCCCTAATAAGCCGTACAGAAGTTCTAAAGAAGGAATGGATAAAAAGCAGGATATTTTGACTAGGATAACATTTCGCTTCGTGAAACGCATATGTGGTGCTCCGGCCGGGATTCGAACCCGGGTCTTCGGCTTTCTCCCATTTGGCGCCGAAAGGCCGAAATACTTGGTCCAGTTGAGTTTAACCTGGCTATATTTGGC
>CP070791.1:696963-700557 GCA_020346825.1 Candidatus Bathyarchaeota archaeon | reverse complement strand
GAGCCTAGACCATGCTAGCCGACGGCCCCCATCTAGTGGCTTGTGTACACCTCGACAACAATTGGATTCAGTATTCTTATCATGAACTTTATTTCCTAATATTTTTATCTCTAAAGCGCGCGATATAAAAGGCAAACCTCTTCAGATTTGAAAGGAAAGAACTCGCAGGTTTTGTCGGTTTTTTGGTTACATAGAACAGTTTCTTCTGGATATCATCTGAGGTCTTATCCAAACAGCAGAAACCCAAAAATGGGCATAGATCAGTATTTTGGTTTTTGGTGCCGGGGGCGGGATTTGATCCCGCGACTTCTGGGCCCCTTTTAATGGAAGACGTGCTCTCCAGATTATGAGTCTGGCGCCATAACCAGGCTAGGCTACCCCGGCTATTATCCATTACATCCAATAAATACACAGCACAAATTTAACTATTTATTATTGGATAAAAGTACTACACCTAGGCGAGATAGGTATGCATGAACATAGAAGTTAGTCTTTCACGAGTTTTTCAATGCCTTCTGGTTTGCCCAAATAGACGGTATCTGCCATTCCAACGAACAAGCCAGTTTCGATGACACCAGAGATCAATTTGAGCTTCACATTCAGTTCTTTAGCATCATCAAGAGGCCCAAAATCAACGTCAACAACGAAATTGCCGTTGTCCGTTACCAAGGGCCCAACCTTTCCTTGACCTTCTCGCAACACAGGCTGTCCATCCAGTTCCCGCATCCTAGCTATAACTGTTGGTAGAGCAAAGGGCAAGACTTCGATGGGTATTGCCTGGTTCGTTCCAAGCCTCTCCGCTAGTTTGGTTTCGTCCGCCACTATGACAAGCTGCTTGGCAGCTGAAGCAACAATCTTTTCCCTTGTCAGTGCTCCACCTCTGCCTTTGATCAAGTTGAGTTCTCTGTCAATTTGGTCTGCACCATCTATTGCAAGGTCAAGCTGAGGATGCTCATTCAGAGTTGCTAGTGGAACTCCACAGTGCACCGCCAGCATCATTGCTTGATGAGAGGTTGGAACCCCCTTAATTCGTAGGCCCTCCAGTTGAATCTTTTCTCCTATCTCTTGAATTGCGTAGGCCGTGGTGCTTCCGCTCCCTAACCCTACGATGAAGCCATCATTAATGTGTTCCACAGCTTCGAGGGCCACTCTTTTCTTGGCCTCTTCTCTCCAACTCACCTTTTCACGTCTCAACCTCGATTTGCCCCAGCCTCTCCAATACTTTTTCAACCTCAGCCCTGATCTCTTCAATCCTTTTTTCGGCCTCAGTCTTCCTTGGAGCTGAAAGTTTACGTGTCCTTCTTTTCACCTTTTCTGGCTGAGCAGAAGGCCGAGTTGGTGGTGGTATGGGAACCTCGGCAACGGGCTTGAATTCGAGGGTAGACCTTAGGTTTGAGATCTTGTCGGTTATTTCGTCAAAACGGTCATTAAACAGTTTGATGAGGTCTCCTTGCATGGTTTCTAATTCGTGAAGTGCTACAACCGATTCGCCTTTAGAAATCATGTCTTTTATTTCCAGCATTCTACCTTTGTATCCTTGGGCCAAGCGGTTTCTCTCCTTCTCACTTATTTCTCCTTCTGCTTGGGCTTCGTAGAGGCGGCGAATAGCGTGGCTAAGAATTTCTCTTTCAAGACCTAGAATCCTAAGTTCGTCCTGGGCTCTTTTGGCGTCGGTGGATGTTACGCTCCGATCCGCCTTTAAGGGCCATCTACCATCAACCTCAGGTGTGGCAGCCACTTCCAATGGCTCTTCCTCCTTCTCTTTTTTTCCACCTCTCATCGCATAAAGCATTAATAGAGCCACTAGGACTGCAGCACCTGAAATCAGGATCAGCAAGAGCTCAGAATTCACGTAGGTTCCCTTCCACAAACTCATGGGTTTTTATGTTATATATAAATGTGCGGAAAGGATTTCTGAAGGTTTCGGTCGGTTCAGTTGAAAGTCGTAAAGCATTTATCTGAAAAAGATGTGCACCCAATTGTGCATGTTGCGTTGGAATCAGTTACTCCTAAATGCAGTTGATCCAGTGCTTTTTGACGGGCGATGCATTCAAATTCCGCGCAATGGCTTATCGAGAATAAAGATACAAGAGTCTTATGCAGAATTCATAAATCGTTTATAGGAACAGAATCAGAAGCCAATAGGAGAAATGATGGTGCGAAGGTCAAAACTGGAAATCAATCTAGATATTCTTAGGATTCTGGCTTCTCAGGGCCCGATGGAGCCAACTCGGCTCACGCATAAGACTGATCTAGGCCAAAACGTCTTGAGACAACACCTTGACTTCCTCGCACAGCAAAACCTCGTTGAAGAACAGAAATTTGGCAAAACCGAGGTTTTCTACGTTATTGCGGAGAGAGGTTTAAGGGTGTTGAACGTTGTTGTCCCAATAGTTGCAGAGGCACGTAAAATCCCAGCGTTATTACGCTGAACACAAACGCAAACGTGGAAAAACCGGCTTTTTTGCTCACTTCCATAAACTGTTTGAGGTTTGCAAAGGAAATGTGCGTTCGTTCTCGTGTGTGTGCATGGAAGCAGATGGTATGCATGGTTCTAAAATGTCAGCAAGGAAAATCATGATGAGATCTTTTTTCGTGAATGTCAAAAGAGGAATTGGTATGGTATGCCTTCTTTTTCGAATGCGCTGGCAAGCTCGATTTTCTTCTGGGTGAAAAAATTGTTCGTCATTGCATATTCCAGCTTGTGCCTTTTGTATACTCGATCTGCGTAGTGATAGTTCATTTTGTCAATTAGCACATAATCTACTTTTCCGTTCAGCTGCGTCGGCAAGTCTTCAGCTTTTGGCAGTAGAGGTGCTATCATGGCGAAGGTTTTCGTGCCTGCAAAGTGTAGTTTTTCTAGGTTTTCGATTCTTTGTTCAATGGGTGGGGCATTCGGTTCAAAAATTCTCCTAATATTTTCGTCAGCTGTGGTAATTGACAAGCCAACTTCAAGTTTGTCAGATTTCTTTAGGGTTCCTACATCTCGTAATACTAGAGGAGATTTCGTTTGAATTGTGGCAGGCCAGCGATGTTTCAACAGGATTTCAAGACACCTTTTGGTTAATTCATATTTTTTCTCTAGAGGTTGGTAGGGGTCACACACGCCACTGATCCAAACTCTGCCAGGTCGCTTCTTCTGTATTTCTTGTTTTAACAAGGTTGCTGCGTTGATTTTGACGTCAACAAACTTGCCCCACTCTTCTTTGTGGTCTGTAAACCGTTTCATAAAACGGGCGTAACAATAGGTGCAGCCGTGCTCGCAACCAACATAAGGATTGATCGTGTATTCAAAAACTTTTGATTTGGATAAGATGGTTTTTGCATAGACTTCTTCAACTATCATGGAATGTTATCAACCACCCATCAGTATCTTAGATGCGCGCGCGGGGCGGCCTCTAACGCTTCTCTGAAAGCCAACAAAAACTGGCCGATCAGCTAAGTACCCTCTTTGTTTGAGGATTTCGGACTCTTTAGCCTTATTTTCTCAATCTCTTCTAAGTAGGCGCGTGCACAGTGTATACAGCAGAAGGTTGTTTCCTTTCCGTCAATCAATTCAAGGTGGCCGCCGTCGTAAATGCGCGCGCCACAGTG
>CP070791.1:692805-696863 GCA_020346825.1 Candidatus Bathyarchaeota archaeon | reverse complement strand
CAGCCATTAGTTGCATCAAACCAACCTTGATTCTTTCATTCAGATAGGTGTAGAGGCCAACTGCTTCCCAAGGGATTTGCTTGATTTTCTCTCCATACTCAGTCTTCAGCTCAGGCGTGGTGATGAAAAACTTGTCGGGTGTTGTCCCATATCGCTGCGCAAACGTTCTAGGCAGTTTCCCTTTTTCAGACAGCTCAACGAAGTATGATGACTTCATTACTGCAAGCAGGGGTGCTCTCGCCATTAAGACAGCTTTTATGTAAGGTCCTTTGCCAAAATTGCTCATAGCGATAGCTTTGAACATCTGCGACTCCTTTATCACACCACCAGCTAAGATGATATCAGGTATGTGGCGACCCTTTTTTCTCAGAATTTCTGCGCATTTCAGAACCTGAGCCTCTAGGTAAACCGTCGGAGTACTCATTTCATCCATCATTGGCACTGGACTCATGCCCGTTCCTCCTCCGGCTCCGTCAAATGTTACTGCTTCAATCTTGGCTTCAGAGGCGAGTTTCATTGTGAACGCAACCGCGGAAGCTCTGTAAGCGCCTGTCTTCAGGATCACGTGTTTGGCTCCTTGGCTCCTCAGCCAGTCGATGTCTTCCAGAAATCCTCTTTGAGTGGGGATGCCCACTCGGCTGTGCCTTTCGAAGGATTCGAATACTCCATCTTTAAAGGCTTCTTGGACTGTTTTGTCATCAGGATCTGGAAATAGGAAGTATCCACGTTTTTTCAGCATAACAGCCTTTTCCAAGTCTCTTATCCTAACCTCTCCTCCAATGGCCTTGGCTCCTTGACCCCACTTTCTCTCGATTATGTTAACTTCCAGTTTTGACAAGGCATAAACGTCCACGCCCAA
This sequence comes from Candidatus Bathyarchaeota archaeon, assembly GCA_020346825.1. Lineage (GTDB taxonomy): Archaea > Thermoproteota > Bathyarchaeia > Bathyarchaeales > Bathyarchaeaceae. The sequence continues at coordinate 696,004 of CP070791.1, read as the reverse complement.
TCTTTGGTCTTCTACGTTTGTTTGGACCACTACTTCGCCGTATTTTTCGTCCCAGAATTTTCTGAAGGTTTCGACTCTACGTTTCAGTTCCTTGGAGTGAGTTACCTTTCCCTTTGTGATTTTTGATTCAGGGTCCATTCCACACACGTTTTCCCCAATTGTTATGATGACTCCTGCAAGGGCTGCCCCTATGGCCAAGCCATCCCAGTTCAGCCTAGCCACCTCTGTGGATCCGAAGGCTCCTGTCAGGATGGGGATTTTCAGTGGAACACCAGAAACTTCGCTTTCCACATTCACGTTTTGGAACAGGGCTCGGTCAGAGTCTTCTTCTATTCCCTCGGCTTTGAAGAGAGCTGATTGGATGTTTAAGTCAGACCAGTCCAAACGAAAGTCCTTTAGGGCGCCGGCTGTACTATACCCAAATTGCTTTGGTTCTGGGTAAAGAGCTTCCCTTCCCCTAAATGTTGATAGCCCTACTTCACACAAGAAAGGGCAATCTCTGATGCATAGCGGACACATACCGCTCGTTGGACTTACGTCCTTCACTCTTGTCTGTGTTCCAACTGTGGATTTTGCGTTTAGGTAAGAGGAGTTTTTGTGAACTCTTGTGCTCATTTTTACTCACTTCAGGCGAACAATTAGTTTCAGCTACGTTTTGGCATGCTTTGATTTAAAGTTTTTTACGATGCTTGTATCTGGCGACGGGTTCCCCAGTTGCATTGCATGTATGCATGCCAAACGAAAAAAGAACGCCTTCAAATGCTTGCTCGCATGCGAGCTTGGTGGGGCCGCCCGGATTCGAACCGGGGTCCCGAGCGCCCGAGGCTCAGAGCCTAGACCATGCTAGCCGACGGCCCCCTTAGACAACTTTCATGCAATAAACTTACATAAGGATTCTCTTGGAAATCCTGCTTTACACAGTCTTGTGTTCTCTCTTTTTCGTACAGATATTTCGTGGGGAAGTCTGTTTCTAACATTCAGTTATCTTTGGATTTACATTAGGAACGGAATGATGAATTTAGGAAAAGTCTCTATTACGGAATAGAACAATCATTAGATTTTACTTTAATTTTTTAAACTAAACGGATACATAGTAAGCTGAGTGTGGAGAATTAGGTATGTCTAGACGGCGAAAACCGGGTCTGAAAGTACTCAAAGCGGCTTCATCTTCATTAAGAATGCAAACCCTAAATATTCTCCTTGACAAGGGGCCGCAATCCTACACGGAGCTCATGAAAATCTTGAAGCTCAACCCGAGCCGAGATGCAGGCAGGTTTGCGTACCACCTAAAATATCTCCTGAAAGCTGACCTTATAGAACCAAATGTGAAAACAAAGGAATACGACCTCACCGACGTTGGGCGAACCATTATCGGTTTCACGGAAGAAATTGAACAACGCTTTTTCAAAAGAAAAAAAATACTCGTTCGAACCTCTCGTCTAGCGATAGAAGAGTTTGACAGAAACAAAATCGTGGAATCCTTAATTCAAGAGGCAAATGTTCCCGTAGACTTAGCTCAGAAAATTGCCCGAGAAACAGAAAAACGTCTATCAGAATCTAAGACAAAATACCTTACCGCTCCCCTAATAAGGGAAATTGTAAACGCCATTCTAGTTGAAAAGGGACTTGAAGAATATCGCCATAAGCTCACCCGTTTAGGGCTACCCGTTTTCGATGTCACCCAATTGATAGAGACCACAGGCACCACTTCCCAAAGTGTAGAAGCACTCCATAAAACAGCAGGCGACGCTGTGATCGAGGAATACACTCTCCTCAATGTGCTTCCAAGAGATATCGCCGATGCCCATCTTTCCGGAGCTCTCCACTTAAATAATCTTGGTACCTGGGTTTTGAAGCCAAAAGAGTTCATGCATGACCTCCGCGTTTTTCTTCAAAGAGGACTAAATCTTGGAAGAATGGACTCAATAAAGCCTTCCTACTCTCCACCCAAAAGTTTCGAGGCTGCGCTTCTAACAGCTTCCAATCTTCTTGAAACCGCTACGACCGAGATATCTGGTGAACAGGCACTAGACTTTTTCAATATTTTTTTAGCGCCCTTTTCTCAAGATCTTCCAGAGGAAAGAGTCAGGGAAGGGCTACGGCTCTTTGTCTTCAGCTTAAATCAGTCCGTTTCAAATGTGAATCTTCCTGTGCAGGCTTCCTTAGGCCTAGAATTCCTAGTCCCTGACTTTCTAAGAGAAAAGGAGGCTATTGGACTTGGCGGAAAGAAAGTTGGCTGTTACGAAGATTTTATTGAAGAAAGCCGCCGTCTTGCATCCCTCCTCCTCGAAATAATGTTTGAAGACGACAAGCACAAACCAGTTTTCAACCCCAGCTTGATTGTTAAGTTACGTCCGGAAAGTCTTAAGGACAAAGAATGCGAGGCCCTTCTCTTCAAGTCGCATAGACTCTCTGCTGAGACAGGTCTCCCATACTTCTCAAACCTCAACACAAAGGAACAGAAGCATGCTACCTATACAGCTACTGGATGCAGGTTTGCCACCGACTGGAGAGGAGATTGGGAACTAGACACCTTGCAAACAGGGAACATTGACAATGTAATGATAAACTTGCCGAGGATAGCTTATGAAACGGGAGGAAAACAAACCTCCTTTTTCAAATTATTGGACGAACAATTAGAAATGGCGTTACGGGCTTTGGAAATAAAGTATCGAAGTATTAGACAACGCGCAAGAGAGAGTCACCTTCCCGTTCTAGCTCAGAAGGTTGATGGCGATCAATACTTCAGAATTAAGAATGCATCACGCTTAGTCAGTTTTGTTGGATTGAATGGAACAATCAAATCTTTTTTTGGAAAAAGTCTACACCAAGATAATGAAACTCTGGATTTCGCCGAAAAAATCGTAACGTATCTTTCCCGCAATGTCCAGAGATATGCAAAGAAACCAGAAACCAGAGCCTCGCTGGCCATGGTACCTAACACTGATGCTGCAAAAAGACTGGCAAAACTGGATGCCGAAAGGTATGGGTGGGTAAAGGTTCGTGCTCATGGCACCAGAGAACACCCCTTCTACAACGATATGGTTGCTTTGCCGCTAGACACCAATGTTTCTTGGAAAAAACGTCTAAGTATTGAGGAGAGATTTCACAAACTGACTCCAGGAAGCCACCTAGCAACCATACAATTCGAAGATTCAGAACAAGATCCCAACGAGCTACTATCTGTTACAAAGAAAAT
>CP070791.1:689187-692705 GCA_020346825.1 Candidatus Bathyarchaeota archaeon | reverse complement strand
GGTGTCTCTCCTGAATAATTTGTTAGCTTCATCTATGTAGTTGTTGGGTGTTTCTCGATCGTACTTTTCCAAGCTAAAATCGAATCGGACTTTGTCTTCTTCAAGCTGGTTACCTGTGACAAGTGCATCTGTGCCTTTGCATAGAAGAGAAGCGAATACATGGGCTGCAGTGTGGCTTCGCATGAGTTTGTATCTTCGTTCCCAATTCAAGATGCAATGGACCGTATCTCCTTCTCTCAATCCGGCGCGATCAACCTCATGGGATATTTCTCCAGAGAACTTGCCAACATATACAATGTTGTATGTTCTATTCTCCTTGGTTATAGTCCCGGTATCCCATGGTTGGCCCCCTCCTCTGGGATAGAAAATCGTTTGATTCAAGATTATGTGTTTTCCATCTTTAACTGAAATCACAGTGGCATCGCATTCTTTGAGGTAACTGTCTCGCAAATATAACGCATCAGTCATTGGCCCAACCCGTTGACAATATAGCCTCTACGATTTATAAGCGGCGCTTCATATTTCGCAGGCGCATCAGATTGTTAAGCCGAGTATACATGCCTTTTAAAAGTTCCAGGAAATATGTAGGCATGTATTTACACTCTTGCGCGCGCGTTCCACTGGATGTTGACGGTGTTGAAAAATCTTTATTATGTACAAAGATTGAGTCGTATACGTTAGCATGAGAGAGGTTTGAATAATGGAGGCCTACGTCCTAGTGAAAATATCTGCTCAAACGGAACATTGTGGATATGCTCGGTCTATCGTGGAGAAATTGATGATGCAGAGTGTGGAAAATGCACAGTTGTTGTTCGGAGATTATGACATTATTGTGAAGGTGAATGCCCCAAAGATTCATGACGTTGAGAACGTGGTTATTGAGGAAATCTCGATGATTGATGGTGTTGAATCGACCACTACGCTTCTATGTGTCGATGAAGCAATCCTAGAGTAGGAGGACTATGCAATGGAAACGGGTTATGTCTTTCTTGATCTTAAGTCTGGAACGAAAAAGGATTCTATTGCAAAGATCAAGGATGTGAAAGCAGTGAAAGAGGCACGACTTGTGATCGGTATCTATGATGCCATTGCAGAAATTGAAGCAGAAAGCGTGGAAGAGTTGGAGAAGATTTACTTCAACCATATTGATAAAATACCTGAAGTAACGAACTCTAGATTGCACATTGTGGCATGCCTAAGAGCAAGGAAATGAAAGAGGTACATCTCGAAAATCTTGTAAGCACTTGCCATTGTTTCATCTGTTATTGCTTAATTTACTGGAGTTATGGAAATATTCCTCTATCTTTGACAACTTGCATTGCTCGGGATATAGCCAACATGTACGCTCCTTCTCTTGTTGTAACATCATGACTCTTTACAGTAGACACTAAATCACCGTAGGCAGTAGTCATTTTCTCTCTAAGCAGACTGTTGACAGCATCTATCTTCCATTGGGTACCTTCTTTGTTTTGAAGCCATTCACAATAGCTCACTGTAACCCCGCCAGCATTTGCAAGGATATCTGGAATTAAATAAACATCTTTCTCAGATAGGATTTTATCAGCAAGATTTGTAGTCGGCCCATTTGCGAGTTCGAGAATCACCTTAGTTTTTAGATCGGCAGCAATCGAACCAATAATTTGTGTTTCCTTGGCAGCAGGAACTAGAATATCACATTCTTTTGTTAAGAATTCATCAGTGGCAAGAGTGTCTAAGCCTTCATAACCGACTATTGATTCTTTCTCATTTTTTTCATCTGTCTTGTAATTATGAACATCACTAGGGTTAGAACCCTTAGGATTATAGATGCCTCCTTTAGAATCGCTTATTCCAATAATTCTGCATCCATAGTCTTTGTGGAGAATGTTTGCTGTGTGGAACCCAACATTGCCGAACCCTTGAACAATCACGGTAGCGTCCTTCAAAGAAGTTAATCCGCTAATATGACCTTGTTTTACAGCTTCATCCAGTATACAGACGCCGCCTTGTGCTGTTGCTTCTAACCTTGCACTGCAACCGCCTAAAGTCAATGGTTTACCGGTGACAACGGCATTTGCGTAAGGAGCTCTTTGATTAAACATTTTGTAAGTATCAAACATGATCCCCATTTCTTTGGGACCAGTACCTATGTCTGGTGCAGGGACATCCGAATCTGGACCGATCATTGAAGATATTTCAAAAGTGTATCTTCTGGTCATACGTTCAAGTTCATCAGGCGACATTTCACGTGGGTTACAGATAACACCACCCTTTGCGCCGCCAAAGGGTAAATCGGCAACCCTACACTTTAATGTCATCTCCATAGCAAGAGCAGTTATTACGCTCAAGTCTACATCAGGGCTGTATCTAATACCACCTTTGGTTGGCTCATATAACTTGGAATGTTGCACTCTGTAACCTACGAAAATCTTCAACGTACCATCGTTCATCTTTACAGGAAACTGTACACTTAATCGCTTTGAAGGAGATTTTAATCGTTGAACAAAACCTGGATCGATGGGTTCAGCCTTTTCATTTAGAAGTTCAACACCATGATCATAATGTGATAATATTCTTCCCAGATAATCAAAATCTTCCGCTGCGCCCGCGCTTTTGGTGCCTTCTTTCTTGGTTTAAATTATCCGAACAGATGTCATCTAGATGGTCGCCTCTATTCATTGCGGCGTGCTCGACTTACTCTCTTTATCTCTTTGAAGCTAAGCGGAGAATCTGTAGCAATTTCGTCTAAAAACATTATTTCGTAAACATCTTTTGAACCACATTCTTTGCACTGTCTTCTTCTGAACCTGCATGTTTGACAATTCTCTGATTCCATGCCAATTTGAAGATGAATGTCTTCGGTCTTATCCCTGTGCCAAACAACATGCCCAACTAGTTCAATCCAAGTGCTTCCACAACTAGCACAAGCAAGTCTTTTACGAGTTGATTCTTCTGTCGTCTTTATCTCTTCAAGAATTTGGGATGGTTTCAACAGTTTGTTCTCCCACATTTATGCGCACGCGCATCCGGCTTCTTTGGTCTATTCTGGAGGTGGAGGGATGAATCCTTCTCTCATTAACAAGTTGGTGGATTCTCTAACATTTTTGATGACAGAGACTGCGCGATCCCATAGTTCCTGTCTGCCCAATTTGACTCTGGCAACCCCTTCGTTAATCGATTGAAGGGCACAGGCTACTGCCTCCCGAGGGAAGACTTCCCACTCATCCATTCTTGGAACAATGTCTCCCTCATGTACTCCCCTTTCTTCAGTAAATTTCGCCAAGTCCTTTCCAGCGGCTATGCACATGTCGTCAGTGACAGTTTTGGCTCTTACGTCTAAGACGCCCCGGAAGATGGCTGGAAAGCCCAAGGAGTTATTTATTTGATTTTCAAAGTCCGAGCGACCTGTTGCCACGATTTTTGCTCCCGCCTCTTTTGCTTCCCAAGGCCATATTTCTGGGATGGGATTAGCGCAGGCGAAGACTATCGAGTCTGTTGCCATCTTTCTTATCCATTCTTCTTCTATGGTTCTAGGGCCG
>CP070791.1:686082-689087 GCA_020346825.1 Candidatus Bathyarchaeota archaeon | reverse complement strand
CGTGTTGCGCTTCGAAAAGAAGTACAGGCCGAGGATGCTGAGACCGCTATTGCCATAATGAGGAGATCGTTGGAAGAAGTTGGAATTGATGTTTCGTCCCGCAAAATCGACATCGACATCATAATGACCGGCAAACCGAAAAGTATACGCGACAAACTATCAGTTATCTTGGGCCTAATTTCAAGTATGGAAAAAGAGACGGGAATGGTAGAGAAAACGATGCTTCTGGAGAGACTTCAGACAGAATATGATATTGGAAGTTCGGAAGCAGAGAGGCTAATAGGGCAAATGTTGAAGGAAGGAACCTTATTCTCACCCAAAAGTGGTTACGTCAAAAAGACCTAGCCAAAGGTTGCGCTTGCATGTCAATCTATTAGATGTGAAGCTATGTCATTGAAAGGCTACATCTCATTGTGTACTAACAATCTTTTCTCCAGTAGTCCCTGGTGCAATTTCTCTATTCGTTTACGATCAATGTACCCTTTGTGAGGACGAAAGCCCCCGGAAAATCCAGTGGGAATATGCAATAGTTCATGAATCAACGTTTTTTCCTTCTCTTCTTCGCCTAATCGGTCATATCTTTCAGAAATAACCTCAATAACATATGCTGGCGGTCGCAATAATACATCTTGCCATATCCTACTTAACCCGTGAATACGAGCAACAGTGCCTCTAGATTTTGAACCTCTACTTCGACAACAATAAACAAACTGAGGTACAATATGAAATAGATCCAGACTATCTACAATCTCATTAACTAGCCTCTTGACATCTGAGGCTTTCTCGTATTTCAATGACAAGCTTAGGGCCACTCCATCAAGCCGATAATTGAATAAGTCACCTATCAAAGTTTGGTAGGAACTAACAAGATCTGGAAGAAAGACCAATAGCGGTTGCCATGATTATTCTCAAGATTTGCCTGCGCGTGCATCATGGTCATCGGAATAAAGGTTTGGTTGACACGATTCTCGGTCTAACTACAAATCACAGGTCGGCTCTTAATGACGAGAGGGTAGCTAATCCAAATATCCAAACTATTAATGTGGCATACCATACGGGAAGGGCAGACTGATGACTGTTGAATAGATTATGATATATGGAAAGAAGAAATAGCGAGATCCAGCAACCTATAGTCCAAGAAACCTTCACATCTTTCATGACGAGTATGAAGTCATGTTTTCATAAAAGACTTCTGTATCGCGGATTGATTTTCAAAATAAGGATGGAGAAGTCCTAAGACAAGTTCTTACCCAAGATTCTGAAAAGATATATGACTGAAACGTTATGGGAGAGAATAGGTTTGCTGCCTATGCGAAGGTCAAAATTGGAAATGCACGTCGACATCCTCAAGGCTCTGGCTTGTAATGGACGGCTAAAGCCAACTCACATTATGTACAAGGCTAACATAGGCTGTAATATTCTAAAACAATGTTTGAAGTTGCTACTCCAACAAGACCTAGTCAAGGAACAAATATTACACAAAAAAAGAGACAAAACAAGAGTTGTTTACACGATCACAGAAAAAGGTTTAACAGCACTCAAAAACGTCTGGGAAATATACAATGCTCTCCAAATGACTGAAGAAACAAACACTCAAAACATTGTTATGTTAAACAGAACCCAAAGTATCACTAAACAAGATTTTCATCTAATAAAATAGTTCTTAACCTAAAGTCCAAGCCTTTGCGCTAATGCATGAACCATTTGGATTTCCAAAACGCAAGAAATCTGCACGCGCGCGCAAGGCTCTTTAAATCGTTCTAGTAATATTGTCTCTGATTTAACATTGAGAATTGAAGAGTTGCCAGTACCCGAATCCGTGAAACAAGCTTTAATTGTTTCGGGGATCACCGAACTTTATCCTCCACAGGAAGAAGCCGTACGCGCCGGAGCGCTGGAAGGAAAAAACCTTGTCTTGGCAAGTCCGACGGCCTCAGGCAAAACTCTTATTGCAGAACTCTGCGCACTCGAACACATACTGGAAAGAAATGGAAAAGTTCTCTACCTGACCCCTCTGCGAGCTCTAGCCAGTGAAAAATACGAGGAATTCAAGAAATACAAGATTATCAGGAAAACTAGCGGAAGACGAGTTCGGGTAGGCATCAGTACTGGCGACTATGACAGCAACGACCCTTGGCTAGAAAAATTCGACATCATAGTCACTACCAACGAAAAAGCAGATTCATTATTGAGACACAGAGTCCGTTGGATAAATGAAATCTCCTTAGTAGTCGCTGACGAAGTACACTTGCTTAACAACAGCGAAAGAGGACCAACATTAGAGGTCGTCCTCGCCCGCCTTATACAAGTAAACCCTGACATTCAACTCTTAGCCCTTAGCGCAACAATAAAAAATGCGGGAGAAGCCGCTGAGTGGCTGAAAGCCATCTCCATAACAACAGACTGGAGACCGGTCACCCTCAGAGAAGGCGTTCTCCTTCACAATGAAGCCCACTTCAGAGACGGGGGCGCTGTAGAAATTGCAAAAATCTCCAAAACCCCCGCTATGAACTTGGCCATACACATTGTGAAATCAGGTGGCCAAGCCCTTATCTTCGCTGGAACCCGTAGAAACTCTGTCAGTTTAGCCAAAAAAGCAGCAACAAACATGAAGACCCTCATATCTAAACCAATGAAACGTTCCCTAACACGAATCGCCGAACAAATCCTTGTAACAGGTGAAAGAACGAGAATCAGCGAGTTGTTAGCTGAGCTTGCTAGCTATGGAACAGCCTTTCATCATGCTGGGTTAGGCAGCAGTCACAGAAGAATTATAGAAGACGCTTTCAGAGACGGAAAAATCAAAGTCCTAACGGCAACTCCAACTCTAGCCTTCGGAGTGAACCTTCCAGCAAGAATGGTTGTTATCCATGACTACAAGCGGTATGAACCAGGATACGGTTACTACCCCGTAACAGTGCTCGAGTACAAGCAGATGGCCGGACGAGCTGGAAGACCGCGCTATGACAAGGTTGGAGAGGCCCTGCTTACAGCTAAAACAGAGG
>CP070791.1:683475-685982 GCA_020346825.1 Candidatus Bathyarchaeota archaeon | reverse complement strand
TTTTTCTTGGTACGGCTTGGAGTAACCTTCTTCAGAACCTCGGCGCAGACCTCACTTAGAAGATAAGTCACATTCACCACCAAAGTTGTCGGTTAATTTCTAGCCGCCATGAACTTCTCTTAGAGTCGTATAGATTGGGCCTCTCGGCGTCAAAACGCTCTTCTTAAGTTTTAGACAGGCAGCTCTAATGACGCCAAACTCATAGTCGATTAGTTCCTCGACACATTTGGCAAGTTCAGCTTTATGTCTTCCTGTTCTCACGCGGGCTATGGTAAGATGTGGACTAAAGCCTTTACTGTCTCGTTTGAATCCCAGTCTTCTGAGACGAGGTTCTAACTGATCAAAAATGTTAACAAGTTCGTCGCTGCCCTTTCGTATTCCCGCCCAAACAACGCGGGCGTATCTCAGACTGGGAAAAGCACCTAAGCCTCTGAGTTCAATATCAAAAGGAGTGACGAAGACTTGTTTCATCTCTTCATGAATCGAGTCAGCCGTATGCAAGGCTATGTTTCCGAGGAAACGCATGGTAACATGAATGTTCTGAGGCTTAACTAGTTTCAAATTGGCGCCTGTGCTGACAAGCATGTTTTGGACTTCCGATAATCGTCTGACCACTATTTCATTTTCTATGTCGAAAGCGATGAAACTTCGAATAGTCTCTGACATGACAAGCCTTCCCACTGTTTACCGCAAATCTGTTTCAATTATACCTTTTCATATGCACCATTTTAATAGCTTCTAACTGAAATGTTATACGGCACGAAATCGTTGCAGAGAGTTGGCGTTATAATGAAGGAAAAGATCGTTGTGGGTGTCACTGGGATGCCTGGTGCTGGAAAGGGCGTTATTAGGAAGATCGTTCGAAGAATGGGCTATCATGTTGTGGTGATGGGAGATGAGATTAGGGAGGAGGCAAAACGAAGGAACCTCAAGCCGACACCAGAAAACTTGGGTATGATTATGTTGAAACTTAGAGAAGAACAGGGGCCAGCTGCTGTTGCAAAACGATGTATCACCAAAATGGAGAGAAGAGAAAATAAGGTCATTGTTGTGGAGGGCATTCGAAGTCCACAAGAAGTTAACGAATTCAGGGGCTGCTTTCCAAACTTTACGTTAGTTGCCGTCCAAGCGTTGCCTAAAACAAGATTTCGACGCTTATTCCAAAGAAAGCGAAGCGACGACCCCAAGAATTGGGAGAGATTTATGGAAAGGGACTTGCGAGAAGCTGAGGTTGGCGTTGAATTAGCTATTGCAAGTGCTGATCACTTGATCGTGAATGAGGGGACAAAATCACAAATGAAAAGAAGAACACGAGAGGTCTTGCAAGAGGTGCTAGGAAAATGGATGAAGTAGAGATCCATGTGGAAGTTGAGGTTAACCCCACTGAGGATCCAGATAAAGTTAAAGGGGCTGTTGAAAAGATTTTTGGAAGCCTAGAGTTTGAAACTAGATCTAGAGATTGGAGAACCTTGCTTATCGCCAAAACGAAGGGCATAAAAGGAATCACAAAGCTTCGTAATCTGCTTCGCAGGGAGAGAATCCGTGCCGCTGCCCGACGCGTTTTTCTTGGAGGAATAGACGAGAAATACATAGTCTTCTACCTGAACAAGCAAGTCGCATTCGTAGGACATATTTCATTCTCAAAACCCACGGCAGAATCGCCTTTGGGACCCATAAAAATTCAGATCCAATGCGACAACCCGCGAGAACTCGTTGAGTGGCTTGCACCAAAACCAACTTAGACTGTAACAGTTGGCCAAAGCGTTTATTAGCCCAGTTTGTCAAGAGAAACCTTCTCTAGGTAAAAAAGGTAAATCTATTTGCTGTGGTAGACGTGCCCAAACCAGAGATTGGCTTGTCCATGCTATTCTGTCTCGGAGAAAAATTCCCCTCAATCTTGAAACGCCTTCAAGAATTCAATGTCCGACACATAGAGATCACTGACGAGGGCTCCCACGCCCTCAACACGCAGCGAATCAAAAGCTTGAAGAAGGTAGCTGAGACGCACGATTTGGACTTTGTGATTCACGCACCTTTTGCTGGAATAAACATAGCAGTTCCCACATCAGTTTTGAGAAGAACGGTTATGAAACGCTTGAAGAAATCAATTCTCCACGCGGGAAAACTTGACTGTCGATTGTGGCTGTTTCATCCTGGACTTAAAACAGGAGTCAGCCACTTCTATCCTGGGACAGATTGGCAACTGAACCTAGAATCGGTACGCGACTTGTTGAAGATCGCCAAAAAAGAGGATGTCAAAATAGCTATTGAGAACGTTCCGGAACCATATCCATTTATCATGAAAAGCGTACAGGACTTTTCTCGTTTCTACAACGAACTCGGAGACGACATAGGGATGGTGCTTGACGTGGCGCACGCCAATCTGAATCACCAAATTCAAGATTTTGTCAGGCAATTTCCTGAAAAAATCGTCCACATACATGTGAGCGACAACGATGGAGCTCGTGATTTGCATCTCGGAATAGGATATGGAACCATCGATTGGG
>CP070791.1:678104-683375 GCA_020346825.1 Candidatus Bathyarchaeota archaeon | reverse complement strand
TTCATAAATCATATAAACCCCCATTGAAGCCCAGAAAGCTAAGATAAATTTGTGTTAGCCAACTGAGCCTAAAGATAAAAGAAATAGCGATATCTGTAGAATGTCAGAGACCTGTCAGGCAGAGTCGTTGAGTAGTTTTTAATGGGTCCTATTTCCATTGTTTACACAACAAACGTTCTTATAAAATAAAAGATTTATTGAACTAACTTCCAGCTGTCAAGAAAGATTTCTAGAAGCTTTGGGTTACCAGCACTATCTTAATTTTGAACAAAGTAGATGCTGGATTTGATTGCTGGGAAGTCTCAAGCGTATTTCTCTAGGTAATTCATCACTTCTTCGATGCTGCCAAAACCGTATTTGATTTCTTTGAAGTTCTGTCTCAATGTAAGAACATCCTTTCCAACATCAGCGGCTTTTCTCTTTTCTTTCACGACATCTAACATTAGATCACATAGGTCATGGATATCGCTTTCCTTGAAACCCCTCCTAGTTACATCTTGGAAACCCACTCTGAGACCTGAAGGGTTTTCTCTGTTGTGTTGATCATCGTATGGCAACAAATTCTTGTTCAAAATTATGTTAGCTTCCTCGAGGTCTTCCGCAACTTTTCTGCCGCCACCATAATTTTGAACGTCGACAGCAATCTGATGTGATCTAGTGAACCCTCTCTTTTCTCCTAAAACCTTCAATCCGTTTTCGGATAGATACTCCCCGGCGGTTTGAGCGTTACTTACTGTTTGCTTCGCCAACTCTGCGCCGTACAACTTCATTTCTAAGGCGACCAGACCTAACGCGGGAAGTCGCCCAAGATGGGTATTTGAGGTGGTTAAAGGAAAAACCGCATTTTGAACTCGTTTTGTTGCTTTTCTCATTCTTTCGTCTCCTGAGTTTGCGAGGATTACTCCGCCTTGAGGTCCTGGGTATGTTTTGTGGGTTGATGCTGTTATGAAATCAGCTCCTTCCTTAAAGGGATCCTGGAATTGTCCGCCAGCTATTAATCCTAGAACATGGGCTGCGTCGTATACCACATAGGCACCAGCTTCCTTGGAGACTTCAGCTAATTCCTTGACCGGATGGGGAAACTGAAAAAGGCTACCTCCAAAAGTCACTATGCCCGGTCTTGTTGCTTCTATTATTGTTGCAGACTTTTCCGGATCAATGTTGAGTTCATTTAAATCATAAACGTGGTTCACAGTTTCTAACCCTATGACGCTTCCTGCAAGACCCGTATAGTCGTGAGAGATATGTGCTCCACATCTGAGCGGCGCAACTACCATTTTGTTGTTTTTTGTCGCCAAAGAGAGACCCTTAAAAGTGGCGAGATTCGCGTGGGTGCCGGAAACAAGTCTCACGTCGATCCAATTACATCCAAAGACACTCTTCATCAAATCTGCTACGCAGTTCTCGATCTTTGTTATATATTTCTGTCCTTGATAGTGACGCTGCTTGACATGTCCTTCCTGATCGTTTTCTCCTTCAGCATATCTAGACTCTAGGTCCTGGGATCGAGCCACCATTTCTTTTACTGCTGGAGATTTCAGACCCTCGCTTGCTATCAGGTTTATACATTCCTCGCTCCGGTATCTTTCATGGGCCTTGCTCATTTCAATTAGTTCACGGACCGTCTTGGAAAATTTCTCTTCCATCGCTATTCTCCTCGTAATCTTTGCTACAGATTTTTTGTTGGTTTTTTGAAGGATTATCTGGCTGCTTATTTATATATGTTTAACTTGAAACTGGTAACTGTCTCATCCCAAGTCAGATGGCTTCAATTGCATGTTTTGAAGCGCGCACAAACGTGTTTATGCATGCGGGAAGTCAGGATCTAGCGGTTTTCACGGTAGAATTTGGAAGATGTATTGCCGCTCGATATTTTGGCTTCATAAAGCTTTTTCCTCTCTTGAATCTTGATTCAAACGGTGCATTGTATGAGCAGAAAGAAACTCCACTATGGCGTTCGCCTACGAGCAGATCAACTGCGATATCTGAGGAGTGTCCAGAGACCATCAGAGTGGATAAGAAACGCGGTTGATGAAAAACGGAAGCGCGAAGAAAAGAAACGCGGATCCAGCTGATGACTTGATACAAAGACCACATGCTTCACTCGTGAGAATTTCTGGTTAATTGCTGAGAAGAAATGCGAAAATGCGAGTATGCATCTTTTCTATGCTTGGTCTGCACCCTCGCAAGCGCGCGCATATGCACGACGACCCAATTTTTGTAAACTAACGCCTTTGTCTTCATCGCGTACATGACCTCTAGCTGCATGGTGAGCCAGTCATTTAGAATCTGTCGGAGAAAAACCGTGAGTGAAGAAGATTCCGGCTCGACAGAATGTCGGGTTTGCCAAGAATTTCTTCCTTGTTTCCGACACATTTTTATACATGTTTGATTTACCTTATTTTTTGGAGTGATATTTTGTCGGAATTTGAGGGTAAAAAACCAGAAACCAGAGAAGCACTCCTCAAATTGCTTGCAAAAGCGAAGAATGACGAAAGAAGATTGAGGAAGGCTCGTGGAAGTAGGTCGACAAAACCGACAATTAAAGGTACAGCTGAGATTCTAGGGATACACCGTGATACGCTCTATCAGTGGATGAAGGAATTTGGTGTCGGATTTTCAGATGTAGGGAAAAGAGAATTACTACCTACTGAGATTGTGAGAAAACGTGAAGAAATCACCTATCTTATTGGCGAAGCTTTGATGGGTGAGGGATCCGAAGTTGCTCACGTTGACTTGATAATCGGGGATAAAGCAGGCCCAGTAGGAGAAGCTTTCGCAAATGGTCTCTCAACTTTGTCTGCTGGTCACACTCCGCTTCTCGCAGTAATTAGGCCAAACCTTCCACCCAAGCCTCACACCCTTCTAGTTCCCAAGGTTACCGTAAAAAACATGGAGCAGGCAGGAAAAATTTTTGGTCCTGCTCAAGCTGCTGTAGCCAAAGCGGTCGCTGACGCCGTGGAAGAGAGAATTATCCCAAAGGATAAGCTTGATGATTGGTTAGTAATATGCAGCGTATTTGTGCATCCTGAAGCAAAAGATTATCGAAGGATTTACCAATACAACTATGGAGCCACCAAATTAGCTCTGAGAAGGGCCCTAGACAAGTATCCACCACTGAAGAAGATCATGTACGACAAGGATAGGGCAAAGCATCCTATAATGGGATTCAAAGTACCTCGGCTTTGGAGACCTCCATATCTACAGATAGCCCTAGACATTCCAAACTTGGAAAGGACCAAGAAAATCATAAGCGAACTGCCAGAAAGTGACAGAATCATTTTGGAAGTCGGCACGCCTTTGCTTAAGAGGTATGGTGTGAAAGTGATTCGTGATCTAAGGGAAATAGCAAAGGACAAGTTTATCGTAGCTGATCTGAAAACCTTAGACGTTGGAAAAGTTGAGGTTGACCTTGCGTTTGAGGAAACCGCAGATGCCGTAGTGGTTGCAGGGTTAGCAGCCCCAGAGACAATTGACAAGTTCGTCTACGAGGCCAAAAGGCTTGGAACCTACGCTGTGATGGACATGATGAATGTTGAGGATCCCATTGAGACGCTTCGTTCTCTCAGGAATTTCCCTGATATCGTGATTCTACATCGCGCCATAGACATGGAGGAGAGAACCGGCAAAACTCGTTGGGACATAATCAAAGAGATGCGACGAACCTTTCAGAATGAAAAGTTTTTAGTGGCAGTTGCAGGCGGCATAACTCCCCAAACAGCGCCAGAAGCTCTAGCAAAGGGAGCAGAAATCATTATTACGGGAAGGTACGTAACGCAGTCAAGGGATGTAGAACGAGCGGTTAGGGAATTCTTGAAGTGCACCAGAGAGATGGCGTTAGATATAGATTTGTTCAGGGTCCACGTAGAATGATTCCATAATATAACACTACAGTCCTTAAACCTCTGAAAGTGAATGGCTTGAGACGCTACGGCAGGAAATCGCTAGAATATTCTCGACCGTACTGTGTATAACAATCATGAAAGCTAGACCTCGTTAACCTTGACAGTTCAACCGAAGTTTGGTGAGAGAATATTATTATTACTAATCTTGTATGAACATCTTGAGATAGGCTGCACAAAGGGGCTAAAGAAACCGTGAAACGGATTATAATTGGAGTCTTCATTTCCGCACGCGCGAGATAGGGTCCACATCTAAGGCCAGCTGATTTTTTCCTAGCGAACCCTTAATAAATGGATGCTTCCCATTCAGTTAACATCAGGATAAAACCTGCTTTAGGAGAGCAAACATCGCTCATGGCTAAGTTCAAAGTAATAATCTCTGACCCAGAGACGGCTAAATCTCGGTCCATAGAGGTGGAAGGCCCTCAAGCAAATCCCTTAATGGGCCGAAAACTCGGAGAAGTGATCGACGGATCCGTGGTCAAGATGGGAGGTCATAAACTAAAGATAACCGGGGGATCCGACAAAGACGGATTTCCCATGGGACCTAGCATCCACGGGGGAGTCAGGATTGGTATCATCCTAAGCAAGGGCGTGGGCTTTCATCCCTCTAGAAAGGGAGAGAGACAAAGAAGAACTCTTCGAGGCAACGTCATAACCGAGGACATTGTACAGATAAATATGAAGATCACTGAGAAGCCTAAGAAGCAGAAAGAGCGCAAAAAAGCAGAGAAATCGAAAGGAAAAAAGAAGGAAAAGGCTGCAAGGAAAGAAAAAGGGAAAGTTGAACCTACAGCAGAAACTGCCAAAGCAACCTGAAGCGCGCTCGCAAAAACAAGCAGCAAACTTTTTGAATATGTGCTTTAGCGAAGAAGATTTTCAAGATGCGTGCGCGTGCAACTCTGAATTACATGCAAACGTAATACCAGTAGAAAAATAGCCTAACTAAGCATCCATTTTTCCAAGAACTTTTCTGCTTTTGTTCTTGTCACATTTCGAGTGTTGCTCAATTGTCTTTTCACAAATGAAACCACGTCATCTTTGTTTTCAATTTGGTCAAAATAAACGTCAAGAGCCAAAATAGCGTGGCCAAGTATAACGTTTTTGCATTCTTGAGTTAGATGTAATTTTCTAGTAAGATTTTCCGTCTTTAGGAGTTCTTTCGTGATTTTCTGGGTAAGATGTGGTTTTGCTTTTGCGATCTTTCCTGAATTGCCAACAACATTAGCAACCGTAACCATATATTCAGTATCAAGAAGATCGTAATATTTGTAAAAAATGTCATCAAATCTGTTTTCTACGTCAACCTTTGCCAGATTAGCAATAATGTAGAGAGCGTTCCATTTCAATATCCTCTTATCACTATCCA
>CP070791.1:674717-678004 GCA_020346825.1 Candidatus Bathyarchaeota archaeon | reverse complement strand
CCCTTATGAGGGGGGGCACCCAACGTATGTAATCACCTAAACCAGGTTCTTCTACCTTGATGACTTCAGCTCCCATGTCGCCAAGTAACATGGTGCAGTAGTCTCCAGGTAACAGTCTGGTTAAGTCTAATACTCTAACTCCACCCAGTGTTTTCATTGAGAAAACCTTAAGTCAGTAGTTATGTGCCTCCTAAAAACTCTAATGTTGCCTCCCGAGATGAGTTAAGGTGACTGAAGTTCGCTTGGATGGAACGATGAATCAGATGAACGGTTTATTAACACCAGAGACTACACAGTGAACGGAGTAGACCAGAATGAGTACAAGAGAGTTAACACCTGGTCGAGACCAAATCAAACACTTTCTAATATTTATCAAGGATCAGCCTAGAGACTTGTTTGGTATTTTGATGAAACCGAAGGCCATACTCAATTTTTTCCTGGTCGAATTTCAACACAGATTTTTGAAAAACTCTCGTATTGCAGGATTTCCGTACCACCTAACTATTGAAACCGGAAACTTCTGCACTTTGCACTGTCCCTTGTGCCCGACAGGTCAAGGGAAGGAGGGGCTACCGAAAGGGTTCCTTGTCTCCGCAGATTTCAAGAAAATCATCGACGAAATTGGAGACTACCTGTTAATACTGGAATTGTATAATTGGGGAGAACCGCTATTGAACAAAGGTTTTTTTGAGATGATTAGATACGCTAGGAACAAAAACATTATAGTGACAACAAGTTCAAATCTAAATGTTTTTGATGATGAGATGACCAGAGAACTGATACAATCAGGTTTAAACCTGTTGATGGTGTCCTTAGATGGAGCAAGTCAAGAAACTGTTGAAACTTACCAACGAGGAAACAACTTTGCAAAGGTAATCGGCAACATAAAGAAAATTGTAAAGGAAAAAAGAAGATTGAAAAGTCGGAAACCGCTCTTGCAATGGAAGTTTTTCGTGACAAAATATACCGAAAAGGAGGTGCCTGAAGCCAAAAGATTAGCAGAAGAGATTGGTGTTAATTACGTAGAGTTTGCGAAAATTCTCTGTGATATGAGTCAGAGATTCTTCTTGGATCCTGAATCTCAGTTTGAAAACATAAAAGACTGGTTACCTTATGATGGGCGTTATTCGGCATATAATAACAACTTCAAGAGAAGAAAAAAGGCGCTCAAGAATGATTGTTCATCTTTATGGACAAGGTCCGTGATGAATTGGGATGGAACCATCTTTCCATGTTGTAATGTTTACGGGAAAAAATGGGGATTTGGAAACGCGCTTGAAAAGGGATTTGCTATGATATGGAATAATGAGGATTACCGATCTTCAAGAAAAAGGATTGCAAACGGGAAGATTTCGGTGAGAAAAACAATCTGCTGCATATGTGCCCAAAACCAAGCCATGCAATAAGAGGTAGAGATTGTTGGTGCGCATACATCCGCTTGAGCTGAACATGCCTCTGTTGCGAACGTTACGGATCTATTCAAGACTGAAGTTGAAAATTCCTTCCCCAATATTTGTCGCATGGGACTCTACCTACAATTGCAACCTAGATTGTTTTTTCTGTGACAGACAAACACTCTACCGTGACAAAACAGACAAGGACCTAGTGCTAAATGAAGCAAAAGAAGTTGTGGATAGCTTGGCCGATGCAGATGTTATGACCCTTGGGATTACTGGAGGAGAACCTTTACTCAGAAACGATCTCGAGGAGTTGGCGAACTATGCTAAGGAAAGAGGCTTGATTGTCACATTAAGTACAAACGGAACTCTAATAACGAAGCTCAGAGCGCGTAGACTCCTTAATTCTTTTCATTCTATATCAGTCTCCTTGGATGGGTTGTCTGATGTCCATGATAAAATAAGAGGCAAAAAAGGAGCATATGATATGGCGATTCAAGGTCTCAAACACCTAACAACAACAAATCCTCGCGATTGTGCTATTGGCGTAAACTTCGTCCTAAACAAACTCAACTTCCAAGAACTTCGCAGAGTTTTTGACATTGTAAGAAACATGGGAATAGATTACTTCTTTGTCCAGCCAGTCATCGGCTCCGGTTCTTGGGCGATCCCAGAAGACTCTCTTGACTATTCGATAGAACAAATTCTGGAAATGAAATTGAATTATCGACGCTGCATATCACAGTCATATTATTTCATAAACCACATCTCTGATTACATTACCGGGAAGGTTCCAAAGCTTTGTGATGCCGGTGAATTGTATTTAGCTATGAACAATGAAGGAAAGCTATTCCTATGTCCCGGTCTTCCTCGAACAAAAGAAACTTACATTGGTTCTTTACGCCAACATTCCTTCACAGATCTTCTCAAAAGCAAGAAGTTAAAGCAGATTAAAGAGGCAATAATCCCGAATTGTCACCCTTGCCTAATGAATTGCACAACAGAATTTTCCTTGCTTGCCAGATCACCCTTAAAAACTATTTTAAGCAAATATGCCAGCCTTAGGTTGCATTAAAAGAGCGGAAAATGCGTTACTGTCATATGCTGAATAGAACCCTTAGGGATAAGAGAAAACAATGCCGTGAGATGAGTGGCTGAAATAAAAAATCTTGCAGACAGCAAATGGTTTCCAAAAAAGCGCAGGACCTTAAGAAGAACTATTCCCTTCTTGCTGATAGGGCTACTGATCTTCATAGGCTATCTATATCTTTTCGTAGATATACCTGAAATGTTTTCGACCATCCAGAAAACTGATCTTTTTTACTACTTACTGGCAGCCACTGTTCTCTTGATAGACATGCTCGCTTATTCTTTAACTTGGCACTATTTTCTGAGACCCCTCTCAATAAAAGTCCCCTTCAAAAAAACTTTCCTAATTGTCTGGGTTGGAATCTTCGTCGAATTTTTTGTTCCGTCCGAGTCAATTGGCGAAGATGCCTCTAGAACCTATTTAATGACCAAAGAGTCAGGTGAAAACACAGGGAAAGTCGTAGCATCAGTGCTTGGGCATAGAATTCTCTCGATGGCAGTGACACTAATCGCCTTAATAGTCTGCTCCACTTCACTGTTAATACTACAGAGTGAACTTCCCGCACTAATCTCGAATCTGATATTGCTCATAGTTGTCGGTACAGCTATCCCGCTGATTTTCATACTAGTTTTGTGCCTAAAAAGAGAGCTTATGCATAAATTAGTCGATCTATTGCTCCGGTTTTTCGTTTTTGTTTCGAGGGGACGCCTAGTTCTCGCAAACCTAAGATCCAAAGCCAAAAAAGCGTTGAATTCTTTCCATCAATCAATAGAGATTTTAAGCCAAAATCCAAGAAGCCT
>CP070791.1:671786-674617 GCA_020346825.1 Candidatus Bathyarchaeota archaeon | reverse complement strand
TATCGATAAGGAAAAAAATCTTATTGAACTTATTAATCGTTGTTCAAAATGTGGAAAAAGACATTCAAAGATGCGCGCGCGGCATTGAGTTTCTTGGACAAGATATCCAGTAGTCGCAGATTGTCCATCTAAGAGAATGGAAACGTAGTTTTTGAAGAAAGTTAGGTATCAATTCCGTTGATGCTATCTTCCACTCTTTGGACTAGTCGGGGTGTACTGATGTCAATCTTGTGTTTCTTGCACGTTTCTAAGACTGTTCTTTTTATTGTGGCATCTATCTCCGGAAGACGTTTTATCCTGTTGATGAAGACATATAGCGTGTATTCCACTGCAAAATCTCCAAATCGTGTAATCCACACATAAGGTTTAGGTTCTTTCAACACCGCGTCCACTTTGGATGCTGCTTCCAGCAAAGCCTTTTCCACATCTTCAGAGTCCAGTTCATATCCAGCGGTGATTGAACAGCCTCTCCTGACATTTGTCTTCTTCCCGTAGTTGTCAATTCCCGACTTCAACAATTCCTGGTTGGGGACTGAAACTAGAACATTGTCTAGTGTTCTCATTCTCGTGTAGATCAAGTCTATTGCTAGTACATCTGCAAATTGACCGTTGAAGAAGATTCTGTCACCAATTTGGAAGGGTCTACTAGTCATTACAATAATGCCAGCTATGGCATTGCCTATTGTGTTCATTGCAGCAAAACCTATGATTGTTCCTCCAGCAAGAGCCAACAACCCAGCGATTATGCCTACCTCGATACCAAATTGTGCAATGATGACGACTATGATTGCTAATCCTGCTATCCATTGAAAAATCCTTTTCAAGGTGAAGGCAATATTCTCTTCAAGCTTTCCCTGATCTTTCAGTCGTGAGATCTGTCGAGTAACAAGTTTGTACACAACAAAAATAATGATAGCCACTGCAACTGAAAACACAATTCTACCTAGATTGGAAGAAACCCATCCCAAGAAATCGTCTAAACCATTCACGTCAATCCTTCCCATCAATGAATATGGCAGGTGAACTGCAAACATCCTATTTCTTCTTTTTCTTTTTGGGTGCTTGAAGCTTTTTCTTGCTCTCTTTTTTTGCCTGTTTCTTCTTTCTCAGGTACTCTGTTTTTTTCTTAGCCCTTTCCGCTCTTTCTAGCTTCCTTTTTCCTTTGCTCATTCAATTCACCTCTTTGTAACGCTTTCCATTGTTGCTCTCCGTCTTCGTCACTCTTTCAATGGATATCACTTCTGGTTCACATCCCGCAAACTCGAATATTTTTTTATGATAAACCCATGGTCCCTTTGTTCTTCTTTTCTTGCTAGCATGAACTTTCTTTCTGCTTTTCAACTCTTGTTTTCTCATGAAGCCAACCACCAAGAAACATATGCACATCTAGCTGTTCTCTCGGAAGGTGTAGTTGCATCTTGTACATCTAAAGAACTGTGTAGATGACTCTTCTAACCCTCTAATCTGAACTGTCCAAGCATAGGCAAGTTTGTTTCTACACTTGGGACATTCTATCCTGATTGTAGGTAGAGTTCGTAGCTTTTGTTCTGCCTTCCCTATTACTGCTATGCATCCTTGAGAAGAGTGATGCATAATTCTGGATACAGTTGTCATTGAGCGTATTGCTCGTCTCTCGTATCCACACTTCAGACATGAAAGTAGAAGAGCAACCTTGGCACCATTCCTTTTCTTTAGTGGAGCCAGCCTCGTTCCACATTTTGAGCAAAACTCCATTCCACCAGCTCTCCTTCTTCACTTTCTCTTACGCAGTTCCCCATATGCCTTCAGATTTCTGTCTTGGGCGTACATGGGAACCACTTTTTCTTGCACGTTTCTTTGTTCTTGTTCCACCTTCTGTTCTTGATGGTGCTTCCCTTTGTGGCTTGAGTGGGTTCAACAGATTTGGAACATCAATAGGTTTGACTTCGATGTTCCTTGGCAGATAAGACAGCTTCTTGTTGCAAGCAGGACATCTGCCATCGTAATCTTGAATTATTTGATCTGGAGGTTTCAGTTCTTCTCCTTCATAAAGTGTGGTGCCACACTTATGGCAGGTCACTAATTGAGGCATCAACACACCTCATATGTATTTTGTGAACAAAAAAACGGGGAAGAATTCTAGTCCTTGCTACTTGCTACTCTTTGCCTTTGCCTTTTTTCTTTCCTTTACCTTTCTTTCCCTTCTTCTTAGCCATTTTCTCGCCGCTCCTCATCTTCTTCCTCGACCATGTTTTTCGACCAGACTTTCTCCCTAGGGCCTCTTCACGTACTCTGCACAGATATCGCTACGGACGTGTTTCTGTAGATCGAACGAGAGCCCTGCAACAATCTACCAATCTTCTTCCCAATCTTCTTCCTCTTCGTCTTCTTCCCATTCCCAGTCTTCTTCGTCGCTCACAGAGTTTTCCTCCAGTACTTGTTCATATCGCTGGATTAAGAGCCCCTTAATAAACATATCGGAGATGAATAAGACTTTCTTAAAATATTTATATTGAGGCGTAGCTCTCCTTATGTATAGAGAGTGATGAGAGTTGAGTTTGAAGTTGGACAAAGTCGACCAAGGGATTATAGAACGACTTAGAGAGGATGCTCGCATGACCTTCGTGGACATTGGCAAGGCGTTGGACGTTTCCGACGCCACAGTCTACAATCGGGTGAAGCGTCTTCACGAAAAAGGGGTCATAAAAAGGTTCACTATAGACGTTGACGAGGCTGCTGTGGGCAAGAAGGTTTCTGGTTTCATACTCGTGAACGTGAAGCCAGGTGCGGTAAGGGAGGTCTCTAAGCAACTTTGCGAGGTTGAGAAGGTTGGTGAGGTCCACGAGGTTCAC
>CP070791.1:668226-671686 GCA_020346825.1 Candidatus Bathyarchaeota archaeon | reverse complement strand
TCTATCCTCCTTTTAGAATATCCCTGGCGCATTGCATCCTGCCTTCTGAACTGATCCAATCGTCTGTAGAAGCTTGAGTAGCTTATCTCTTCTTCAGAAAGTGATGACATGATTTTATTCAATTCCGTTTTCGTCTCTCGCGAAGTAGTCTTATCCCAGGTCTCAGAGTATGCTAGATACGCCGCGTGAAAACGGAAGTCAGAGGGTTTGTCAATCAAGAGTTTTGCTTCTTCTATATCTTCGTTGAATTGCTGTTTCGATTCTTCACTCATAGTGCTCTAGACCCTGAAAGCGGTGCAGTAGTATATGTAGAGCAATACTATAAATGTTCTCTAGGAAAATTTTGCCGTCAACGTCCGTGTATATTGCCCGTATGTAGGGATTACTAAGGTTTACGTTTTCCACCGCAAAAACGGGTGACATACTCCAGTGCCATCTGTGCAGCGTTTCGCAAGGTTTCCTCTGCAATGTCAGGAACTCCACAAACCAACAAGAAAATATTTTTCGTTTTTTCACTTATCTTTGTGCTCTCAGCATCTCGATACGGATAGATCGCAACCAGCTTTTCTATGTCAGATATAACTATCTCACCTCCTTGAAGAAACATTGGTTCTTTCATGCCGATTCCTTGGAACTTCTCTTCCCTCTTCGCAAATCGCATAAGGAGATCTCCCATTAATCTACTTGCGTCGAAAGCTGCAAGAGCTATTTCCGTTTTGACGGACGCTAAGTTATAGGCGTCGACAAGAGTGTTGACGCGAGGTATGCTTCTTCCTCCCAGAATCCTTCTGATCAAAGCCTCGGCAGCTGGCCGATTTTTTGTAGGATCTATTCCCACTCTCCAGAAAAAATCTCGATAAGCTCTAAAGGCAGGCAGATTCTTCACTGAATCTAGATCATACTTCGCTCCAACTTGCTTCATTATTTTGTTCTTGAATTCTTCCAGTTCAAAGTTGTGCTTCTCAACGGTCACGTCCTGAATGCTGCATGTCAAAACGGCCAAGTCTGGAAAACGAGTCTTGAGTTGAATGTCAATTCTAAGAATCGTGACTTGTTTCACTCCTATAGACTACATTCTTTATGCAATTAGCCCCAATAAATAAGATTTTCAGAAGTATTCTGGATATTCAAGGACTTCCCATTCTTCGAAGTTCTCAGATTCGTCTGCAGGTTTTCTTCGTGTTGTCAAAGTCACGACAAGTAGGACGATCAACAACACGATCACCGTGATCCCCATCATCAGCCACTCGAGGGGTACAACGATAAGCGTGCATACGCTACTATCTGCTCCAGCATAGTCAACGTCTCCAGACCAGCTTGCTCTAATAGAAGAAACGCCAGCTGAAGAAGGATGCCACATGTACGAATACCGTCCATTCGAGTCTGTTACAACTGTCACAAGCACACTTAATGGAGAACCATTCGAACTAACGTAAAACGTAATATTCCTATCCGACAAAACAGGCGAGACAGAACCGCTCATTGTAACGGCTCTTCCCGCAATCACGAACCTCGTGGAAATCGTCAAGGACAAAGAAGAGGCATCCAGAGCGCCGTAGCTTGAAGAAACCTGTCCAGGAGACGATTGCTCGCAGTTCTCTAACGTAATGATGCGTGCTGATGCTCCTTGGATGATATCTGGGCATTCACCTACGCGCCATCCATTCCTCCAATCGTCACCCGTGCATTCGGCGACATAGTATCGCTTTTCGTCATGAGTGTAATAGTAGACACTAGATCGAGCATCGTTTGGTTCTTCTGAAAGATGAACCCCTACATTCATGTGACTTTGCTCCTGAAAAAGTAGCAAGACAACATCTAATCCACCAGCCTTCATTACGGAAGCAGCTATGAAGGAAAAAAGATCACAATCACCCTCATTCTCAACGATGGTTTCAACAGGATATTTTTGAGGACCACTTTCCGCGTAGGGAATCTGGTGAACTATCATCAAAACTCCATTGGCAAAGTCTTCATCTTCGCTGTAGATGTTCCATAGATTGTCTGCAATAGGTTTTAAAGAGTTGGGGGTCACGAACTTTGCGAAATCATAAGAATAGAGATTATGATCCTGATCACGATAGTAATCGAATAAAGAGGAAGTCACTGAAACCGTCAACTGATAATTCGTAGAACCCCCAGGACGGTCTAGAAGACCATAAGTGTAATTGTAGTCGGCGGCGACACAGTAACTTGACAGAAAAATCACTGCCAAAACAAAAAAAGTGGCAACGAGTTTCTTCGGCGGATGCAGATGTACTAGTCCCGAGGATCTGCGCTCTTCTTTCACGCGATTAATCAATTTTGTCATAGATAGTAAGGAAGATGATTATCTTAAGTCTTATGTCATGAGAAAAGCTATTCCTGTGGTTGATTTACAATATTGATCGGGTGCATAAGAAGTTGCACGCAAAATGATTGGTTAAAATTCCTCACTTGAGAATTCTATCGCGTGCGCATCACCTTAACCACCAAAAAAAAGAAAACGATATTACCTTTTTTCTCCAATGAATACGTTGAGGCGTGAATTTGCCATTTCAACTCAAACTGGATAAATCCGTAAAGAAAGCATCCTCGAACATAGTTTTGGCCTTGGACCTTCCTTCTCATCAACCTCACAGCCTTCTACCCAGAAGCATCCAAATACTGGAAGAGACGCATCCATACATATGCGCAGTTAAGATAAATCGCCAACTAGTTCTTCCTCTATGTTTGTTCAAAGAAATCCAGAGAATACTGAAATCAGCTCAGGACTTGGGACTTCCAACAATAATGGACTGCAAAATCAATGACGTTGGACACACCAACAGAATAATCGCAGAATACTACTACAAAGCTGGATTTGACGCCCTGACAGCAAATCCCTTCGTAGGGTGGAATGAAGGACTTAAACCCGTTTTTGAAGTTGCCAAGAAGATGGATCGAGGAGTTATTCTTCTTGTCTACATGAGCCACAAGGCCGCTGAAGAAGGATACGGCCAGACAGTTCAGAACCCTGAGACAGGACAACTAAGGCCTCAATACGTAACCTTTGCTGAAAAAGCCTTGTCTTGGAACGCTGATGGGGTAGTTGTCGGCGCCACTTATCCGAAAAAAATAAGGATAGTGCATAGTATTTTGCAAGAGAAGGTTCCCATCTACTCGCCTGGAGTAGGTAATCAGGGAGGAGACATCAAAGCAGCAACTAAAGCTGGCACACGTTATCTCATTGTGGGCAGAACCATAACACTATCTGTAAACCCTAATGAAACAGCGAAGCGTGTCAGAGACATTGCCACGCAATCTCTGAGATAATCGCATTTGCTTCTAATGACAATGATGCCGAAACCAGTAGAGATTCAGAAAGAATCGGACAACCAGCCTAAACAGCGATAATCTCTTGGCGATCAGGCAGCCTCAGTTGTCCGTCCGGCAGTCATCGAAGGCTTCCCTAGCAACGGGAGTCTTCACAGGCAAATCG
>CP070791.1:663729-668126 GCA_020346825.1 Candidatus Bathyarchaeota archaeon | reverse complement strand
TTCCAGAAGGCTCGTCTCTCTCTTCCCAGTACTTTGTTGTCGATTTCAACTACTGCGTCAAGATCATTTTCGCTCAAACCCCTGATCCTAATATTTTCCAACCCTATCCACCCCTCCATTAATAGAACTTATCTCCTCTCCAGATAAATTCTTTCACTTGTCACGCGCGCTGGGTGATACTTTCATACGCTCTCTGGACTACTATCTGATTTTTAGTTCCAGGGTGATGCGCTCGGTCGCTCGCTCACTATTTCTCTGGTATTGTACTCTCTAAGATATTTCAGGTGGTCTTCATCGTATGGATAACTCTCATTAGACCCGTATGGGAAACAACTCATATCGTAGAAAGGCAATGGTTCCACCGCAAAATCCACAACGGGATTCCCATCTTCTTTGAACCAGCAACTGACAAACAAGAAGTAATCTCTTTCCATGTTTTCTTGAGGAGGCTCGAGATTGGCGGGGAACTTGAAATTGACCTCGTCTCCTTTCACTCCGATTACAAATTTATCATCCGCTTCGAATACTAAGGGAGTTACGGTGCCGTACCTCGTGAAGTTTCCTGAAGCAATCGCGTCGATGATAAATGCTTGCTCAAGACTAACTTCAGCCGGGTCGATTCTCTGAGTCATCACTTCTTTTTGGGAGGATATGTCCACTCCAATATAATCGAAGGCTACATCCCAGAAATTGCTTATCCTAAGGGAGTAATCATCTGTGGGGAAAAGACCGGTCAGGTCGACAACAATAGTTCTAGGTGTTACGGCCATACATGGGAACTGTCTGCTTTCTGGGACACGGACCCAGGTCCCATTCTCATCTTTAACCTCCATATAGGGGGGTGGAATAGGTTGGGTACCGTTTGGTACAGGCTGCGCCCAAAACTGGTCATACCATTCACCTTGGTCTTCATCAGGACCATAGGAGAGTACCGCAGTGGCGAGGAGCTTGATTTCCTCTGCTTCAGACAAATTGCCCAAGTCTAATTCTAGTCTGTTCAATTCAATGTTGTCCCATGATGGACTATAGATTCCATTATGTGCACTTGCGTAGACTCCATCCAGTTCTGAGATTTGAGGTAAGACATCTTCACCCTTTTCGTTGACAGCTGAGATCGGCGTCAACGGATTCTTGCTTACGGTGTAGATCTTACCCATAAGATTCGGGTCGAGGTATTCCTCGCCTTCATTTGAATAGACGTCCACATCTGATGGGTGGTCAACAACCAGCAACCAAGCCGCATCCAGATAAAAGATCTCGTCCCAAACCTCGATCATTTTTAGATTATAGTAACCATTCCTTGGTTGTAGTTGACTCTTGTCTAATTTGATGTAGTCCCATTCGTAATTCTTCCAAAACACAGGATTCCCATCTGCTTCCAGATAATTGAGATATCCTAGGTAGCCTGAGGTTGAGACCTCTGCGAAATAGTCATACCTGATTCCGTTCCAGACATATAGCGAAGGACAGGAAGCGTCTCCAGCGATCAACTCATATTCTGGACTAAGTAGTGTATAACCTTGATTCAGGTCTACTATTCTCGTCCGGTTTAGTTCTCCATCTCTCCAATTCCGAAATTCCAGTATGCCGAATGAGCGGGTTTGGAATTGGAATTTCGCCTCAACTACGTATATTCCTACATCCAAGAGTTCCTCATAGTCAGCAGGTGTATCTTCTCCATTCAGGTAAAATGACCAATCCGTGCGGCCATACCAAACTTTGAGGGTGTGTTTACCTGTGGGAACAATGTAGAGTGGTTCGGTCTTACCTCCCACAACTACAAAATGGGTTCCTTCACTGCTTGCACTACAGAAAACAGGATCCACATCAATGATTTCTCCTGCTGAAAGCTGTATTGTCTTGGTATCAATGACCACATCGTCAAGTCTGTAGGCTAGTGTATAAGTGAGAGCTTCGTCTCCCCAATTCCTAGCTTTACACGAGATTTCGACTGTTTCATTTACCCAAGCTTCAAACGGAGCAAGAGTTACCTCATATATCTCTAGCGCGTCTGGAAACGGCACATCACTTATTATGAATACTCCAGACAACTCTCCTATCTTGACAGAGTAACTTCCCTCATTATTCTCGCTAACCATGAACTCCACTACTCTAGATTCATTACCAGAAAGCTGGACCATCTGGGTCTCTCTCAATACATCGTTGATTGTGAGGTTCATCGCATAATTCCCTTCTTTCTCTCCAACATTGATCACGTTTGCTGAGATTGTTACGGGTTGACCCACGATTGCCTCAGCTGGTGTAAAGGTCAGATCGGTCACTTGAAACTCTGCATCCCTAAGTTGTGGAGACGGTGGTCCAACAGAATAATTATACCCTCCAATTACAACAGCGACAATAATCATAGCCCCAATTGTCAGGTCAACAATTCGGGATGCTCGCAACTTGAGTGCTTCCATATTATCCCACAGCATCGCTTAGATTCTCTACTAGAGCAACTTTACTCTTTCGCTTGCGCCTCCTAATGCGACCGAATAGGCCACCAATGCCCGAGATTTTGGGCTTTTCAAATATGTTAATCTTGACTGCATCATGGTCACAGACTACATAACATTCCAAGCATTTAGTGCATCTATCAAATGATCCATGATCAACCAGATTGATGTCCACAGGACACACCTTTTCGCAACTTCTATCGTCCATTGTGCGGCAGAAAAAGCACATATCTAGACGGTAATCTTCACAATCCTCAGGACACCCCTTCATAACGCATTTCTTATCTTCCACCCTCAGCTTTAAGAATGGACTTAATTTGCCTGTCGCTCTTAGGAGCGAGCCCACAGGACAAAGTTTCTTGCACCAAAATCTTCTTTCCCTTAGGCTTACAAGAACCGCTATTATCGGTATTGGCAACAACTCAAGTATGAAGGGCAAAAATCTTCCTGCAATTGATTGCAACGATCTAAGATGAATCATGCCTCTGGTCGCTATTCCTATTGGGCAAACAACACAGAAAACTGGTAACCTAAAAACAGCCGCGCCAACAAATGCTGAAGCCAACACTCCGTTCGCCAAAACCCCATATCTTTCAGGCGTTACCTTACTCACTGGACATGAGGGGCATACCAAGTTTTTCTCTTGTTTATTACGCTTGTTTTTCCTACGCTGTAGAGCCCTCTTCTCCCTTTTAGCCTCAATCTTTGGAAGAAATTTCTCGACACTCTTATCAAAGCTGTCTATCACTGTGCCGATGGGGCAAGCCCAACTACAGAAAGCGTTTCCCAACACAACTATTGGAATGATGAAGAGAAGCATGGCGACGATTGTTATGATTTCAACTTCGCCAGTCAACAGAATCCCCGCTGCTCCAAATGGACATACAATCCATGAACCTGGATTTGTGTTGCCAAAGCCATTTAACCACATGTTGCAGACTGACTGGGTGATAGGCAAAACAATAGAAGTTTCAGTTAGAGTAGGCCCTGCCAAAACGAAGCTATACACCGACACCCGAGTGGCTCCTGCTACATAGGCAAAGGGCACTATAAAAAGAAGCAGAAACACGGCCTTGCTGACCCATCGTAAGTATCGCAGGTTCTTTCTCCAATCTCTTGTTTTCGTCGTCGCTTGCCTCACCCGCGTCATCGGGTTTATTTATCAAGGCTCATCATACAAGCTTCTTGAAAGCTTGATAAGTTATTGTCATAACGTCGATTCAACATTTAACGATTTTGGCGCTGCCTGTGTAGTCTGGATCTCCTTTGAACATATTTGATTTTTTTGGGGTTTTACAATCATTTGCGTCTTGTACAAGTGTAATGCTATGGACTGACTGACCATTCCGGAGTAAATGTTACATGGAATATGCCATCCATCCATTCACCAGGCTCACCATGGATTCGCCTATCGATTTCTATATCTATTTCCGTTAAATAGCCCCCGTCTATTTTGCCCAGAGTTATGTAATAGTCCAAGAATGTGGTGTTCCCATCATCCGACTTGGCGACAACATGAACTTTAGAGTTGTAGGCGGGAAGTTTTCCAACATTAAAGACTAGCCCCCAAACATGAAGGAAGGGGTTTTCATTGCACCAGCCGAGAGCTGGGGCACCATAGTTCGTCCCACCAATGATTGTGCGCGTGGTATTTGGGTCCGACATCCGAAGTCTTGGCGCCTTCAAGGAATCTAACTGCGTTTGCAGGTAAGAATTATGAGATTCGAGACTCGAGATTTCCGAATCTTTGGACAATACTTGATTGTTCAGGTTTGCTACAGTAGAATCTCTTTCCCCAATGATATTGTCTTTGCCCTTGATTATGTTTGGGTAGCTCACTATTATCCCTATGAAACAAGCCAAAAGAACGATTACCATCACGCCTATCACGTTGCCCCGAGTTTCTTCATTCATGTTCATTCCCAAATTTCTCTTTTAAAT
>CP070791.1:659270-663629 GCA_020346825.1 Candidatus Bathyarchaeota archaeon | reverse complement strand
TATTAAAAAAGCTGTAGCTAACATAACTGCACTAATGAAAAAGGGAACAAATGAACCAGCAAAATCGTATATTAGGCCAATGATTAATGGACCTGGAATATTAGCTATACTAATAACAGAACCTGCTATTCCCAATACGCTTCCTTGTTCATCAAGCGAAGTTCTCTTTGACAAAAACGCTGGAATAGATGTGTTAATTATTCCAAAACCTGCAGCTAACACAGCATTTGTCAAATAGAAAACTGCCAGGTTTTGAAAAATTGGCATTAGAAGTGTTCCTGTAGCCATCAATATTGGACCTAATGCGATTAGCTTTTCTTCACCTAATCTTTTAGAAAGCGGGTTTATCAAGAAACCCTGCATTACGATTTGGATTAATCCAATGTAAATGAAAACATAAGATAATTCAAGGGAATTGAAGTTGAAAAAGTCTATACCTAGCAATGGGACGATTACGGGTATTGTACTAAAAGCTAAAGTAACAATGAAAAGAATTAGAAGCGTGGGGCCTAGGAGCGGTTTTCTTAAGGAATCACGTAACCCCCGCAAATATCCTGAGCTTCCACTTGTGATCTCTATTGTTTTTTCTTTGTCTCTTTGAGGTTCTGGAAGGAATGAAATTACAAACAGAATGTTTATTAAAGTTAGAATCATGGCTGCATATCCGGGAATAGAAAACCCATAGATGCTAAGGAATCCTCCTAATGCCGGTCCTATAATAAAACCTGCACCAAAAGCTGCACCAATTTTTCCCATCTCCTTTGTTCTAGTTTTGTGGTCAGTTATATCCGCAATGTAAGCTTGTGCTACTGCTCTCTCTGTGGCGATACCTGCTATTATTCGGGAGAAAAGTAGCATAAGATACGAGTTGGCAAAAGAAAATATCGTAAAACTGATAAACGAGATTAGTAGTGAGAGAAGCAGTATTGGTTTTCTTCCCATTTTATCTGACGCCTTTCCTAATAATGGTGAAAAGAAGAATTGCATAATAGCGAAAGAAGCTATCAAAATCCCAAGTGCTGTAGGACCTGCTTGAAATTCATTTGCATAAAATGGGAGAAGAGGGATAATAATTCCGTAACCTGTTATGTCTATGAAAACAGTTAATACAATTACAAAAATTGGAGATAACCCTTTACGTCTATTTTCCTTCTTCATAATTAATTTTCAACTTCTAAAGAGAATTAGTTATGTCTCTACACAGTTTTGGTTAAATAAAATTACTACGCGCGCATCATGCATGCTTTCAAAACAAAGTTTGAAGCAATGCCGTTTTTATTCGCGCGCGCTGAGTGATGATAAGAATGTTACAGAAAAATCTTCTACGCGCTCGCAAGAAACAGAAAAAGAGGGAAGATTAATGCGCGTCCTGTTTTGCCTATTTTCTGTCAAAGTAGATGCTCTTGCCAGAGGCGGAAAGTGGAATACCTATGATCACGTCAGCGTCCAAGAGTTCCAGCGCTTTGGCTCCGGCTCCGATCGTATACATCAGCCTGTTGTCTATGTTTAGTTCGCCTGCAAGCTTCACCGCAGACCCGAGGGCTATCCCCAAATCCAAGGCTTCAAACATGCAGATTGGACCTGTAAAGTCCTCCCCTCTCCTCTTTTCCGCCTTTATGAACTCTGCGCAACCGGCGTAACCACAAGCGCCGCAGTTAAGCGGGTCTTCCACCTTCTTCGGAACGGTTCCCTTAACTCCAATCAGTAGAACTACCGAAGATCTCCTCAGATTCTCGGCATCCCGTTTGAACCCGGGTAAGGGATTCTTCTTTTGTTCCATCTTCTTCTCCATCGCCTCAGCAATACGCTCCTTCTCGTCGCCAGTAATGACTGCTGTTAATACACGATCCACTCCCCGCCCCTTTGGTGCGGTTCTTGCACTGGCCGCCATCAGTTTGGCTGCAAGTAGAAGGGCGCTCTCCTCAGCCTCATAACCATTCAACACAGGCAAGCGAACACCTCCAGTTATGTCTATTTCAGCGTCTCTCGATTTAAGTTGCGCGTGCGATAGGCAACGCCAAAAAGCATATGAACCATTTCGCGCGCAGCAACAAACAAAGATAATTTTGAAAGTTGATACGTGATACTGCGTTGAAAAGCAAAGACGCGTGCGCATATCTCGACTTCTGATACATGCTGGGATGCGAAGCAACCTCTATACTAGTACATACGATAAGGCTTTGCGGATAGAACAGTATGTTAGCGACTGAACGAGCACATGCGCGTAATCCGATGTTTCAGAGTCTGCGCGGTGTACTCGGTCTCTCCCTGATAGCTCTTGGAACAATCACTCTGGCTTGGGTAGTCCAGCTAACGTTGTTTGACATGATCACTTGGGGAAAGGACATCACCCTCATATTCTTCAGCTCCAGAATAGCTGAGCACATGTTTCCCACTCTAGGAATAGATATGAGAATAATACACTACTTTCTGGTCGGATTGATCCTCCTTCTTACAGGTCTAGTCACATTTCATGCACGCCCGAAAAGAAGCAAATGCCCACACCCTTTCGGATATCTGGTAAATCTGCCCGATTACGCTGACATCCCCCAAGAATGCTTGTTCTGCGAGTACATAACCTGCATAGAGATCACACGCCAAAAATAGAACCCTCTCCACACTGCCTCTTCTGATGCAATCTGAT
Source organism: Candidatus Bathyarchaeota archaeon (assembly GCA_020346825.1). Classification (GTDB taxonomy): domain Archaea; phylum Thermoproteota; class Bathyarchaeia; order Bathyarchaeales; family Bathyarchaeaceae. Next base: position 660,985 of record CP070791.1, on the reverse strand, counting down.
CCTGCTTTTCCGTCACTACACCGCGCGTGATATGCGCGCGCTATTCTACCCAGTAGCTGTCTGCTTCACGGTAGACGATGCAGGATTGATTGCAGTGGGGACAGTTGAAGCTTAATGCTTCTGTTAGGAAGCTTTTCTTTTCCAGCAAGCTTTCTCTCTCTTTTTCTAACCCTTCGATCTTCTCTCGTAGGCTCTTCACGGTCTGTAATGATACTTCTTCGATGTCTTCTTCAACTGGTTTGATTTGTCCCACCTTCTCCAGAATCTCTTGGGAGGTTGTGGTTCCTTTGCGCATTTCTCTGGCTTTTTGTTTGAGAGCTTTTGCTGCTTCTTCGTATTCTTCCGGGGTCTCTAGTTTGGGGAGTTTGGGTGCGATTGCGGGCAAGATTTTTTCTGCTGCTTTGATGCGCATATTGTCGACTTGTGCTCTGAGTTCCCACGCGCGTTTTTTCGCGATTCTACGTGTCTCAGCAACGGTTAATCTTCTCTCGAGGATTTGGTTCAAGAAGAGTTTGGCTTCTTTGATGTTCCTGTTTATCACTTTTTCTAGGGCCATGAGGTGGGATATGCTGATGTGTTTGTTCCAGACAGCTTTCTGGATTGTTTTGGGGAATTGGAATGCGTTGAGGTGGGCTAGGACCCAGCGAAAATCTACATTCAATTGCTTGCTGATCTCCATCGGCGTCATATCTTTTTCAGCGAGTTTCTTGAAGTATCTTGCTTCCTCTTCGATTGTGTAGTTCTCTCGGATCTTGTTCAGTTTGTAGACGTTTAATCTTGCTTTCGCGTCATCTACTCTGACTACTCGGACGGGTACTCTCTTCCATCCAAGGTTCTTGAGAACTCTCAGTCTTCTCTCGCCATCAATCAACTCGTAAAGTTTGCCTCGCTTACGAACAACTAGGGCGTTGAGGAGACCGTCCTTCTCTATCTCCCCCCTCAAATCATCCTGATCAAAAACTAGTCTCGGCTGGAACGGGCTTGGCTGGATAGAATCAATATTCACTTCCATCTCTTATGCTCTCCAACTCCACCCTGCAGGCTGCAGGGTCTTGCGCCAATGTTCATCTTGCTCTGAACACGCTAAATAGTTTTTGCGTTGCACCCACGTATACACACCAGCTTTTTGCGCGCGTTCTAATTTGATAGCTTTTCAATATTGCCTTGCATGCATGTTCATACATAGGAATGAGAACTTGAACGTTGGGTTCTGGAATATTCTTTTCAATTAAAATCTTGTTTACCAAAAACTATTAGTCTTTGATTATACAGTGTATTATTAGTGCTTAATGTGAAGAAATTTGCATCAAGACTCGTTCTGATGCTTGTTCTTTGTTCTTTGTTGGTTCCTGTTCCAGAAATCAGGATAGCTAAAACGCGCGCAGAGGCGATGAGATATGAGTGAAATAGTGTTGAAAGCAGAAAACCTCTGCAAAACTTACCCATTTGGGAAAAGTAGCGTTCAAGCTCTTAATAACCTGAATCTCCAGATAGGCTCTGGCGAGTTCGTGGCGGTAATGGGGCCTTCAGGTTCAGGCAAAACGACATTGCTGAACGTGCTGGGCTGCATCGATAAGCCAACCAGCGGAAGTGTTATCTTAGATGGAGTTAACGTGGCAGAATTGCCTGAATCAGATCTTTACAAGATAAGGCGGGACAAGATTGGATTTGTATTCCAGACGTATAACCTATTGCCGTACCTGAATGCTAGAGAG
>CP070791.1:648340-659170 GCA_020346825.1 Candidatus Bathyarchaeota archaeon | reverse complement strand
GCATGAATGAAGATCGAGACATAGAAACGACCCTAAATCTCGGCTGGGAACTTTTGTCGATACTCCCTGAATCTGAGTTCGCAAGAATTGATCCGGGCATCATCAAGAAGTACCATCCCAAACACAGACTTAGAAACGCTGGTAGTAGCCTTGTCAGTTGAACTCGTGGGCATACATCCAACACGCCTAGAACTTTTGAGACTAAGGCGCCGTAGGGCATTGGCTGATGGCATCATTGATATCCTGAAAAAAGATTTGGAAGCCTTGATAGTGACTCTTTTCGAATTTCTGAAGCAAATACCTTCCATTCGAGATCAAATGTATCAAGCTCAAAACGAAGCTTACGACTTATTTATTGAAGCAAAAATGATCACAGGTTCAAAGAAGATCGAAGAACTTTCGCTAGTTGCCCAACCAACCGATTTCGACATAACTACAGGTACAAAGAAAGGTGTTCTTGGAATCTCGTTTCCTTCATTTGGCTTTACCGAAGGAACCGCTAGAATTTCGGAACCTCGATTCAGCATATTAGATTCACCAGCGAGCTTAGACGAATCAGCCTTAAGGATGAGGGGCGCACTAAAGTACATCATTAGACTTGCAGAGGCAGAGGCCTCAATCAGAGAGATTCTCGAGGTCATATCTATCAAAAAACGGCAAATAAACAGACTTGAGTACAGAATTTTACCTGAACTTGACGCCGCAATAAGGTATATCGAATTAATTCTTGAAGAAACAGAGCGGCAAGACGCTATCCGAGTGAGAGTGCTCCAGAGAAAAAGAAAAGAGCGTGCCACAAAACTAAGCTAGGCATCGATCCGGCGGTCTCTTGTATGCGAATTTCATGGTGCGAAACATCGGATGAAACGAAACTCCTCAAGGGAGTAAGGAGCTTACGGTCAGAATGAATGTATGGAAGTACAAACGCATATCGCCAAAGGTCATAGCTGCTAAACTCTCACTCATTAAACCAGAAGATATGGCTAACTTGGCTGGTAGAAACCTTACATATATTCAATCAATGTTAACAAAAACACAATATCGCCCAGAGATAATAGCCATGCCAACCGAAAAACTCAGTTCCCTTTCTCTTGAAACTGCTTTCCTAAAGAACTTCATAAGAACATGCGAGAAAATCATGGAATGGTCGCCAAAAGACATTAGGTTTCTACTTCATGTAGTTCTTAAGAAGCTTGAGGTAGGCAATATAAAAGCCATGCTTCGGGCGAAGGTTGCGAATATAAGAGTTGATGAAGCCCTAGAATATATTACACCTGTTGGAAGACTGAATGAGGCTAGGTGCAGAAGAATCTTAGAGAGCTCTAACAACGTTAACGATGTGGTTGAGCTGCTCTTAGATCTAGAATATGGTTTGGTGCTTATGGACGTGTTAAGAGAATATGAAAAAACTGGAGTTTTGCTTCTGCTCGAGATTGCTTTAGACAAATACGTTTACGGTGAACTCTGGAGAGCCGCTGAAAAGCTTAACGGTTTGGATAAGAAGATTGCAGAAACCGTTCTTGGAATAGAGATTGCTTCTGTAAATATCAAGGTCATTTTGAGATGTAGAGCGATGGGATCCAGCGAAGATAAGATAAGACGTAATCTTATTCCAATATCTGGCGTATTTGAGGGAAAAGAGTTGGAGGAAACCATAGAAGTAGCTGATATAGAAGCTTTTGTCAAGAGATTGTCAACAATACCTAAGCTTTCACTTACCAGAGATTACCAGTACATGTTAACTGACATCCAAAGGGAATATTCAGCCTCTCGGTCACTACCTCGACTAGAAACAGCTCTTGACAAAAGTTTACTTAAAACCAATCGGCGTATGCTAAAGAGATACACTCCGTTCTTTAACATCGGGTTAATCTTAGCTTTTCTGAATTTAAAATGGTTTGAAGTTAGGAATCTAAGGGCTATCGTGAACGGAATAGAAGACGGGGTTTCCCCAAGTAAAATAAGGAAGCTGTTGATACTACCCATCTAAGCGGCATTTGATCCCCTGTTCTTTTCAGCTTTGTTGATTTTCTCTGCTTCTAGAATAAGATATTTCTTGCGAAGCCACCCCGAAGCTTTAAGCTTAATTGAGGGCTTTTTATGGTGCTTGTGAAGCCATTCTCTAACCGCCAAACTCCTCTCAGCCGCATCCAAGGACTTCAGGTCAAAAACCGGTGAAAGAAGCATTTCATGAATTTTCCTATCTGTTGTCCCAAAAGCTACGCTGATTCGCCTAGCTAATGAGAAGATACGTTCATTAATGCTCCTTATTGTGAAATGTATTTGGAAGACAGCTTCCCGTCTGCTTTCTCCATGTAACTTCTTCAAAATGTTCTCTCGCTTTAACTTCGCTTTCATGGCGAGTATTTCTTTTCTTATTTGGAGTTTCATGGTCCTTTCCTTGATGGCCCCCCGTTTTTTCTCTAGTCTCGTTATTTCCCTTTTCAATTTGATTGATTCGGCAAGGTGTGGATAACGCTTTGAAAGGACTTCGTATTCGGGGGCTTCCACCATGGGCTTTTCAAGTCGTATTTTCATAAGCCTTTCGTAGTAGAGGTAGTAGTTCGTTCTTTTCTTCATGAGTCTTGCTTTCACCATGTTGCATGCATTAGATTTGGCCGATAATCATGAATGCTATCAATAGACCGTATATCGCCAGGGCTTCGGATAGAACCACTCCAATGACGTTTGATGAAAACGTTTCAGGCTTTTCGGCAGTGGCGCCCGCCAGCGAAGATCCAACATAGCTGATTCCAGCACCGGCGGCAACCGTTGCGACTGCTATGATTGCGCCAGAAAAAAGAGCTTTATTTCCAGCATCCATCGTCGTGATCGCGGGCAGCTTTGATAAAAGCATAAACGCAATGAGTAGCCCATATATTGCTAAAGCTTCGCCTAGAACTATGGTTATGATCAACTTGCTGAGTAGCTCGGGTTTTTCAGTTCCTACAGCAGCTATAGATGTTCCACATATTATAATTGCAAAAGCGGCTGAAACGATTGGGACGAGAATGGCGAGCGCTATACCGATTAAACTAGCAAGATTAGGATCTAACATTTGAACCCCTTGATTGTTATTATGTAAAGTTAAATGGTTTAAAAGGAATTCTCTCTCCTGTATGCGCACGCAGAGGTAATGAGAATTTGTAAGTTCATGAATCGGTATTGACTATGCAAGAGAAGTAGGTTACGAGTGTGTAGCTTGCCACAAGCGGTTTCTCTACCTTTCAAGTGTCTCACCTTCTTGCGTTTAATTGTTCTAGGAAAGTTCCTCAGCGCGGTCAATAGCGATCTCCGCTATTTCTAGGCTGTATCCACACATTTGTTTGAGGTTATCTACGATTCTCAAGGTATAGGAGAATGTGGGACCGGAGATCTCTGCTTTCTCTTCTGCCTCCAAAACAGTCTCCCACAATTCATCCAATATTGGTTCCAGTTTCTCGTCTAGGACGCGATTTGCTAACGGCACATCCTTTGACATCAAAGCTTCCATAGAGGAATCATATAGTTCCATAATTCTAGTGCATATCACAAGCAATGGTTCTAGAATAGAATCAGGAAATGATAGTTCCCATGTGGCAACGCTTTCACCAATTTTCTTAATGCTTCTAGAGATCTCTGCGATTTTGTCCATCACTCTGAGAAAGTCAACGCTGTCTATCGGTTTCATTTCTGGTGTTCGTTCAATTGGAAATAGTAATATGCTTCGAAGGAGCCGGTGCAAAACCAAAGTAAGCCTCCTAACATCCTTGGTCCTCTTGATCACACCTTTGACTGCCTCGGGGTTTCTTTCCCTCAGGGCCGTAACTGTTTCACTGAACATTGATTTTATTATGTTATGGACTCTTTGCATCGTGCTTTCAATAGGCAATCTCTTCGCCAATAGGCATTGAATTGTAACTGAGTTCGATGTTAATTCGATAATCTCTAGACCGAAAAGAGCCGCGATTGTCTCTCTTGTTACGTCTTGCTGTTCTTCGGTGAATCTATCTACAGCTCTTAATTTAATAACATCAAACCCGTCAACATACGCTCCAGTGACCCTTCGTTTAATGGACCATTTTGACTCCTCGACGTCGACATCCAAAATTATTTGCTTTAGACTCTCATTCTTAACCCCTGGATGTACGACAACAGAATAATCTGGCTGTTCAATTAGCATGACCAAATCACCTTTGTTAAGTTGCATCCGTTTGATCCATAACTTCGGAAGTGAAACGAAAAGACTCTCTCCAATTTTCTGTAATTTTCTTGTGTAAGGCACAACATCACCTGCTAATATAATTTGTTAGATAAATTTAAACTATTTAAACCATTATATAAGCTTATAGAAAAAGTTTTAAGGAAACTTAAACCCTCATACCGATTAAGAAATTTCGTCGGGCGGAATTCCTTGACGGAGATGCGAAAGCTCGAAGTTCTTGTGTTGGAAGAGCATATAGACGCATCTCTCCGTTTTTTGGGGCAAGCTGGAGTAGTTCAATTTATTGATATACGCGAGAAGCCGGAGATTTGGAAAGATGTTTTAGTTCCCCATGAAGTCCAAACGGACACTCTAACCAGATGCTCAGCTATTCTTGCAAAGATTGACACCTCATTTAAGGAGCTGGACTTAGAATTCAAGAAAGAATCGGAAAGCACACAATACACCGAGAAACACACAGAAGAGGTACTCGACAAGGTTGAAAAAAGGTTAGCTGAGTTGCCTCTCGAAGCCTTAGCCAAATGCTTAGGAATCATTTCAAGAGCGGATTTATTGTTGGCTACTCTTGAAGCTAAGCCAAAGGAAATTGCGATAGAAGAAGTTTCACTCGAAAAACCTTTGGAAGAGACACTCATAGAAATTGAACGGGAACTTTCTGAAACTGAGGAAATAGTTGCAACTACCGGATTGAAGGATCACAAAGCATTCATAAGTAAAATAAAGTCTTTGCCCCCAAAGGAGAAAACGGAGTTTAGCGAGGAGCTATTGAAGTTCAGGAAATTTGTTGATGCTACAGATAAGCTATTGACAATAAGGAAAATCGCTGATCAAATCAAGAAATCGCTAGAGACCAAAAGCAAGCTCGAAGATATCCTCAAAGAGCTTTCAACCTTACGCAAGATAGTGGAGGGAGAAAAGCAAATAGCAGAGACCAAATCAAAATTCATGAGAACCGACAAAACTGTTTACTTTGAGGCATGGGTCCCGCAGACTCAAGTGAAGGAAACTATCAACAAACTGAAGAAAATCACTGATGACTACTGCATTGTTGCGGAGGAGTCACCGGCTCGCGGAGACAAAGTACCCACGATACTCAAGCCCAACTCAGGTTACTGCAGAGCTTTTGAAAAGCTGACGCTGGCATTCGGAAATCCATGTACAGATGAATGCAACCCTGTTCATATCATGACAGTAACGTTTTCTTTACTTTTCGGCATAATGTTTGCAGATGTTGGTCACGGCGCGCTTCTGGCGATAGCGGGTCTTGCGTTTACTTTCCTCCGACGCAAAGTCAGAATAGAGAAAGTTGGGGACATAGTACGATACGTTTTGGAAGGTGGCGAGATGTTTATAATGCTCGGAATTTCCGCCCTATTTTTCGGCTTTCTGTTTGGAGAGTTCTTCGGTCCTTCTGGTGTCATTCCACCAATATCTCTAGGCAAATTCGGACCTTTTTACCTGGGCGGATTTGAACCGGCTCAGGAACCCATGAAAATGTTAAGATTTGCGCTCCTTGTTGGCGTGGCGCATTTAAGTTTAGGTTTGATCCTGAGACTTTGGAATGAAATAAGAACGCGCCATTATGATCATGTCTTAGTACCAATTTCTTGGTTATGGTTACTCCTGGGCGGTTTCTTCATGTGGGTTTATTTTGGAGGCATATCAAACATTTTTAAGTGGTTTTCGGAAGGCACATTTCTATTCTCGGGACTAGTTGTTTTGCCCTTAATTGTCCTAATTGTATCTGTGGGCTTGGTCAGTGGTCTTACTGAAGGCATTGGAATTGGCGTAGAAGTTTTCGTCGAAACTCTGGGCCACACTATTTCTTACTCTAGACTAATGGCATTAGGCCTAGTTCACAGCGCAATGAGTTCTCTGTTTCTGGTTCTTGGAGGAGTAGAACATGGATATTTTTCACTTACAAGCGTCCCATTCATTGCGATAGGAACAATTCTCGTACTGATAATAGAGGGACTAATCGTGTTTGTACACACCCTCCGTCTCCATTGGGTAGAATGGTTCTCTGAATTCTACACAGGAGAAGGGATACCATTTAGACCATTCAAAACTTAAATAATAAGAACTTACTTAAGTGACACCGGTCGGTTTATCCCTCAATCTGCTGATAGCCCTTGACCAACTTAGAGTTCCAATTTCTCAATGCGCGCACACAAGAGAAGAATCTTTAAGTTGCTTCGCTCAAATTCAAGCCTGTCTTGGTGTCTGCCTTGTTTGAAATTCTTAGAAAAATCAGGGGTGAAGAGAGAGAGGCTATGAAAATACTGGAAGAGGCAAATATTCAAGCAGAGAAAATCAAGCAGAAGGCAGAGGAGAAGGCAGAGAAGGTATATGAAGAGGCTTACGAAGAGGTTGTTTCTGAGGCCAGTCAAAAATCTATGAAATTAAAGGAAAGGGCGAGAGAAGACGCTGAACGTGAGTCGAAGAAATTTCTTTTTCACGCAGAGAAACAGATGAAGGAGCTTAGGGCAAAAGCAGGAAAAAAAATTGATGTAGCGGTCAACGCTATCTTGAAGGAAATTGTATCCTAAACAGGTGGGATTATGGAATCCGAAGTGAAGAGAATTGTCGATCGAATTGTCCATGATGCAAAAAGGGAGGCGAAATCTATTGTTGAGGAGGCCAAAAAGTCCGCTGAGATAATGTTAACGAAACGAAAGGCGTTAGCTCGTCAAAAAGCAGGGGAAAAAGCTTCCGCTATTTTGAAGAAGACTGAAAGTGAGGTGAAGGCTCTTAGGGAAATGGTACCTACGGATGCGAAGAGAGAGGCAGGCTGGATGGTTTTATCTGAGAAAGAACGCTTAGTTACCAGCGTCTTAGATCAGGTGAAAACCAGACTTGAGGCTTTGTCGCAGTCGGAGAAGTATATCCCTGTTATTGAGAAGATGATTTTGGATGGGGGGATTGTTTTAGGCGGTGGAAAGCTAGAGATATCGTTAAATAAGCGTGACTCAGTTTTGCCCTTGAAGTTTAGTACATTGGCTAAGGCAATTGCCGAGAAAAGCGGGAAAAAAACGCAAATTAAGCTCTCTGGAGAGATAATTGAAGCCTTTGGTGGTGCTGTGGTTAAAACGGTTGATGGCAGAATCGTTGTGGACAACACTTTTGAAGCCATACTTAAGCGGCGCGAAAGAGATCTAAGGTTCAAAATAACAAGAATTTTGTTTGGATAGAGAGAACCAAGGATCGATTGGATGCGCGTCACATTTTGACCCCAATAGAATTGAAATATTGAAAGAGAGGATGAAGATCCGTCCATCTCAGTGTCGTTTGACTTTATGGCAAGGCATAAGAAATTTAAATTGTGGCGGAACTAGGAGAGTTTGTGGCGGCCGTAGTCTAGAGATTAGTGCGAGACAGCGCTAGTTGGAAAACCTGGTTAGGACTTCGGCTTCCCGAGCCGACTACCCGGGTTCGAATCCCGGCGGCCGCACCATCTGGCGGAACGGGACGCGCTTGCGCGCGCGCCGGTAGTAGCAACACTTAAATGTATCGGACATCCAATATTAAGTTGATACTGATTGAACGACACAACAGAGTGCTGTCCACCAGAATGCTGCGACATGCGGGGTATGCTATCCTTTTTCGTACTGTGGTTACTAACCAAAGAACCTATGCATGGACAAAAGATAGCACAAGAAATCGCAAAACGAAGAGGAACAAAACCGACTCCCGGAACAATCTATCCAGCCCTCAAAGACCTAAGCCAACGAGAATTAATTATCGGGGAAAAACAAGGCAAGAGAATCATTTACAGCTTAACTAGCAAAGGTAGACAAGGAATTGAAGAAGCATGCCAATATTTCCACCAAGTATTCGGCGAGATCTTTGAAGAGCAAACGTTAAAGTGAAAAATCATCAACATGCGTATATGCAAGCGCATTAAGTATTCTATTAGGGATGGATAACCCGAATTCCTGAGCGACGAACTTCATTATATGAAGCTAGAACACATAGAAAATGACTCGATAGAGAACTAATGATACTCTTGTTTTTGAAAAACCGATAGGCTGCACGCAAAAGTGTCCACCACGATCACTCACTCTGTGCGCGCGCATGAGGTTGCTATTCTTGATGCAAAAATAATATAGTTGTTTATAGCTAAATCATTGATCAAAGAAGTAAACTGAGATGCGTACTTGAGAATTTAGTCGGGCAGGGTTGTGAAACATGGAGTATTTCCTCTTGTTCTTAATCTGGATCGCTGCGGCCTTCTTTTTTCCATTGATGCTTAGAAGACTTCAGATGCCGTGGGTGACAGCGGTTATTTTCGCAGGAATCTTTTTGGGTCCGCATGGCTTGAGTGTTGTCAACCCAGGGGAGATTATGGATTTTCTTGCGACCATCGGGCTTGTTTTTCTCATGTTCACCGCTGGATTAGACACAAAGTTTTCAGTTTTAAAGAAGGCTGGAAAAGATGTATTGTACTTTTCATTAGTGAACCTTAGCATTCCCTTTGCCACAGGATTTGTTGTCGGTATGTATTTGGGTTTAGGTGTTTTTGCATCATTGGTGTTGGGAGTGTGCTTCAGCTCATCTTCTGTTGGGGTAATCGTTCCAATGTTGAGAGAACTAAAAGTCAAATCACGAGTCAAATCAACAATAACATCAGCAATTTTCCTTGAAGACGTAGTCAGTCTGATTCTTCTGGCAATCTTGCTGAAGGCGGTAGCTCCCATCTCTCAGATTCCTCTGGAAATCTTTCCCGGGGTACTAATCATCTTTTTGATTGTTGTGTTCTACGTAATTCCAATAGTTCAGGAATGGCTTTTCTCGTGGGGACCTAAGAAAGACATCTTTGCAGGACAGATGAGGGCAGTCTTTATCACGCTATCTTTAGTAGCGCTGATGGCAGAACTAATAGGCGTCCACGCCATGGTAGGAGGGTTCTTAGCCGGTTTAATCCTCTCAGACATGCTAAGAAGACGGAGGAAGCTCGAACAGAACATTTTTGCCATCAGCTACGGATTCTTAATTCCCATCTTCCTACTCAATCTGGGAATGTCAACAAACATAGCGACGCTCTTCGCACCTGGAGATGCTCTCCTAACAGGATTGATTGTCGTTTCACTGATAGCAAGCAAGTCAGCAAGCGGCTTCTTAGGAGCTAGGCTACTTGGTTTTCCTTCGAGAATCAGCCTGGGAATAGGTGTTATGACCATTGCTCAAATGTCAACCACCTTGGCGACAGCAAGTCTAGCGCTCAACTACGGAATCTTCACCGAAGACATCCTAGCGGCTCTGGTCGTCATGTCCATAGTAACTATTGTTATTGCCCCGTTGTTGACCAAGCTGACTTTGGGATATGATAGCGAGAAACCAACAAAGTTTTCTATATTGTGGCGCGGAAAACAATCGTGAGAAGAACCAAAAAAAAGACATGCCCACTGAAAATGGCTTATTCACTTACTATACCGCACACGCCTGCCACTGTAGTCCTGATTTAAAAGGAAGTTGTCATCTACAGTTGACATCGGAGAGCGTTGCGCTTGAAGTTGATTTTTGTGGTTATAGATGGCATGGGTGACCTGCCAATCCCAGAACTAGGAAACAAGACTCCGCTTGAAGCTGCAGAGACACCTAACATGGATTTTCTCGCCAAAACAGGCAAAACAGGACTCATGTACACTGTTGGTAAAGGCATAGCCCCTGAAAGCGACGTAGCCGTCGTCTCAATCTTGGGTTACGATCCCTTCAAATACGATGCAAGCAGGGGAGTCCTCGAAGCCGTTGGCGCAAGCCTAACCATGAAAGACGGTGACTTGGCTTTAAGATGCAACTTCGCTACTTTGGGCTCCAACAACAAAATTATAGATAGAAGGGTGGAAAGAAGCCTATCCACAAAAGAGGCCGCAGAACTAGCCAAAACCATCAACGAGCAAATACAGCTAGAGTCCCATCCAGCTAGTTTCCAATTCAAAAACACCCTAAGCCATAGAGGAGCCCTTGTAATAAAAAGCAAAGAAAAACAACTCTCAGGCAACATCACCAACACGGACTCAGCCTACACCAGAATCAAAGGTATCGGAGTAGCAGCACCCAAAGCAAAAATGATCCTAAAAAAAAGCAGACCGTTAGAAAAGACCGACGAAGCAAAGATTTCAGCGAACCTTGTCAACGAATTCACCCAGAAAACCATAGCAATCCTAGATCAACATACCACAAACCAAAAACGCGCAAAAGAAGGGAAACTAAGAGCAAACGGCATTCTTGTCAGAGATGCGGGACATCGACTGCCAAAGCTTCCCCTTCTCAATCAGAAATATGGCTTCAACTTCATCTGCCTAGCAGATATGCCAGTTGAAAGAGGGATATCCAAACTAGCCGGCATGCAAATGGTAAACCTTCCTCCCCCATCAAGAAAACTTGAAGAAGACTGCAAACTGAGAGCGGAAAAACTACTAGAAAAACTGCCGCTCTACGACTGCTTTTATATCCACATCAAGGGACCAGATGAGCCAGGCCACGACGGAGACTTCAGCCTTAAAACCCAACTAATTGCCACGGTTGACAAACACTTCATCGGAAAAATGCTAAAAAAAATAGACCTAGAAGACCACGTAATATGCGTCACAGCAGACCATTCAACACCGTGCAAACAAAAAATC
>CP070791.1:645526-648240 GCA_020346825.1 Candidatus Bathyarchaeota archaeon | reverse complement strand
CGGCGGTGTTTCGAATTTCAGCCTCCTCTTTGGTGCGTTTATCTTGTTCGGCAAACTGTTCTGCCTCTTTTATCATTCGATTTTTCTCGGTTTGGCTGAGCTTGGTAGGAGCAGTGATTTTGATTCCCATCTGCTTGCCGGTACCCAAGTCTTTCGCAGAAACATTCAGAACGCCATCCGCGTTGATGTCGAATGCTACATCAATTTGTGGGATACCTCTAGGTGCTGGTGGAATGCCAGTAAGGTTGAATTGACCTAAGCTGATAGCGTCCTTGGCCATGCTACGTTCCCCTTGGAGCACATGTATGGTGACGGCTGTCTGTGCGTCAGCAGCTGTCGTAAAGTTTTGGCTCTGTTTAATAGGTATTGTTGTGTTCCGTTCGATAATCTTCGTGAAGACACCACCTAGAGTTTCTACCCCAAGGGAAAGAGGAGTTACGTCGAGGAGCACTATGTCTGAGATCTCTCCTGTGAGGACTGCTCCTTGAATTGCAGCGCCGATGGCCACGCATTCCATCGGGTCGATACCTCTCTCAGGCTTTTTACCGATTATATCCTCAATGAATTGTTGAACAAGTGGCATCTTTGTCTGTCCACCCATGAGAATTATCTTGTCGATTTGCACTTGGGTCAGCTTCGTTTCCGACAGGGTTTTAAGGATTGGCTTCCTGATCTTCTCCACTATAGGTCTGGTTAGTTGTTCAAGTTTCGCTCTTGTTAGAGTTATGTGAAGATTCTTCGGGCCTGTATCATCTGAACTGATATATGGGAGATCTATGTCGGTAGTTATCAGGTTTGATAGCTCTATCTTGGCTGTTTCAGCTGCTTCCTTTAAGCGCGCCATAGCTTTCACATCTCCCCTGAGATCGATTTTTGTTTCGCGCTTGAACTCTGAAATAATATAATCTATAACAGCTTGGTCGAGATCCGCTCCACCTGTTTTTGTGTCTCCACTTGTGGCTAAAACTTCGAAGACGCCTCCACCAAAGTCCATAATCGTGGTGTCGTTTGTGCCACCACCAAAACTGAAGACCAGGATTTTCAGTTCTTGACCAGCTTTGTCCAATCCATAGGCGAGGGCTGCTGCCGTCGGCTCGTTCACAATTCTTGTTACTTTCAAGCCTGCAATCTCACCAGCGTCTATTGTTGCTTGACGCTGATTGTCGTTGAAATGCGCGGGAACCGTTATCACTGCTTTGGTGATCTTGTCGCCAAGATAGGTTTCAGAATCGCGCAGAATCTTCTGTAGAATTAGTGCGGAGATTTGTTGCGGTGTGTACTCTTTCCCAAAAACTTTGACTTTATATTCCGTACCCATTTTTCGCTTAATTTCGCGTATCGTCCCCTCCGGGTTGGTAATAGACTGTCTTCTTGCAGGTTCACCAACAAGCAGCTGTCCGTCCCTAGTAAAAGCTACGACGGACGGAAACATCTTTCCCGCCACCGTTGCTCCCTCCGCGCTTGGAATTATGGTGGGTTTACCCCCGATGATCACAGCTGCGGCTGAATTTGTTGTTCCGAGGTCGATTCCCAATATCCGTTCAATTTTTTTATTACTCATTTTTTCATTACCCTTTTTAACTTTATCAGAGTCTGGAAGAACACGCTACTTTCACCAAACTGGGTCTAAAAACTTTTCCGTTTAAGAGGTAACCTCTCTTGATCTCCTGTACAACCATGCCTTCAGGGTAGTCACATGTTTCAACTTCCTGTACGGCTTCGTGTATGTTCGGGTCGAAGGGCATTCCTATAGCCTCAATGGGACTTAGCCCCTCACAACTGATCACTTTCCAAAGTTTTTTCCTTACCATCTCGATCCCCTCTAGGAGACTGGATTTTTTCGCTTTCTTCGCCTTGTCTAGCGCAAGGTCTACCTCCTCAGCGATTGTTAATATTTGCATGATTAGCTTCGCTTTTTCCCTAGCCACTTCTTCATCGACGCGTGCGCATATATGTTTCTGAAGGTTTTCAACATCAGCTCGGGCGTATTTGAGCTGGTTAAGATAGGTCTCCTCAAGTTTGGTCTTCTCCTTTAACGAAGCCTCGAGCTTTGCCACTCTTTTTTTACATTTCGCTTCTATTCCGCCGTTGACTTCTTTGTTATCATGCTTGGGAGACATCTTGCCCTCTACAGACTCCTATTGAACCAAATTATAGACGCAGATAAGTTATATTTTTCGTTTATCATTGTCTTGCTCCTCAGAATCTCGGAATTGTTGAATATTCAAGCTTGTTGTGTAGATCCGCGCGCGCACAGCTGTTATGAAGGCTTATGCAGCCCTGCTTTTTCTCGCCACTTCGTTTTCCAGCTCTTCCATCCCGTCTTTACAAGTTTCTCTCTCAGTTCAGGTCTTTCCCCAACCCATTCCAGAAGTGCCCAGAAACGCCGCTCGTCTTCCAACATTTTTGAAGGCACACCTACTTCAATACACCATCTTATGTAGCTTCTCTCAACCATCTCTTGCAGTTCACCGGTGATCTCTGTTTTTTCCACGTTGAATCCCTGATCTCTCAAGTGTCTACGAATGCTGGAGAGAACGTATCCTGAGCAGACCTTGAAACGGGTTTTTCTGTCTGGCTGCATAACCTCAACGATCTCCTCGACAATCTTCACGGCGTCATCCAAATAGCGTTTGTCTTCGAAGTTGGGCGGCTGGAACGAGGAGACTGGAATTCTGCGTTCCATGTACCTGCGTTCTGGAAGTTTGAGGGCG
>CP070791.1:641717-645426 GCA_020346825.1 Candidatus Bathyarchaeota archaeon | reverse complement strand
GTTGTGTATTCGATTTCCAATTCAACTCCTCCAACCTCTCTGGACTCGAAGGAAGCCCAGCCCCAAGCGGTTTTTGGCTCTTCAACGAGCACCACTTCTGTCAGCTTTTTGTCTGAGGCAAAAGCAGTTTGAACATCAACGGTTACGTTCCAAGAATCCGTGCTTGGGAGAAAGACAAACCAAAAGCGTTCGGTGTCTGTGGGTTCCGAGGCAAAGCTCGGTTTGCTGTTCCAAGTGATGTCTGCCTCATTCCAGGAATCGTCAGGACAATAGTGAACCCCTATTGTTACACCCCACTCGCCATAGCCTTCAATGGTTCTCAAAGTAAGCCGTAGTTTAGCTTCAATTATGGTAGCATCAAGCGGAAGGCTGGATAGGTCAAACATCATGTAGGCATAACGATAATAGTCATTACATTCTATTTTCAGCCGAGTTTCACTACCGTAATTAGTATCTGGGCTGGACTGATTTACATAAGAGTCGGCAATGGGAGAGAGAGTAACAATATCTGACCCCACCACTTTTTCTGAGTTAACGCGCGAAACAAACACGATGCCTGTAAAAACGGAAAAAAGGATTAGGGTTATCAACCAAAGAGACAGCTTACTCATGTTGCACCCACATGATTTGAATTGCCTATTTCATGGATATAAAATTTTGTGTGTATAAATGCAGACTATGGGTTGAACTGAATCATGCGTACGCGCGCGCAGGGAAACAACCCGCCTTCTGCTATGCTAAACAAGTATTTGTTAAACAGTAATTAATATCCAATTCCATGGAACGGAAAAATCAAGCAATTATTTTGCGCGCGCAGAGTCAATCTAAAAAACGGTTTTTTGGGTTTCCAGTTGAAGGAATTAGAACAATCTTTGTCCATTGAAGTTGATAAACAAAAATTGATCTCTTAGATACCAGAAATCTAAACCGTCTACAACCATATGTTTATATTCATTTGACATTAAGACCAATTATTAAGAGTTGAATTTTCTAGTTAGGTTTTCAGACTTAGAAAATCTTGATTGCACGCGCTGCAACTTTGAAGGAGACGAGTATCATTCTTCAACCGCCAAAACTGTTAAGGAAGCATGCAAACTGGTTGACGCTGGATTCGAGTACGTCTGCGAAAGAAACGATGTCCAAGTCTTCCGAAAGAGAAAGTAGATCAGAAAATAGGGGTATAAAGGTAAAAATTACCCTTGTAGAAGCCACTTGAGAGGTATGTCTTGATAGGTTCCGTCCGGCAGCGTTCTACGGATAGTGATAGGAAGCATCCCTCTGTTAAGTTCTTGAAGTGCGATATCGATTGGGCTGGCACGAGTATCCGGTGGTTCCACAAGGAGAGGAGCGCCCATCGCTATCTGCAGAGATCTAGCTCCCACTATTCGCGCTTTTTCAAAACGTGTGAGTTTGGGAGGGCCAATCAGCTTTTTTTTCTTTTTGCTCGTTTCGCCAGAACGCCCCTGCATCTTAAGGCATCATTCCGGGTCCCCCCGGAAGACCTCCCGGAGGCCCTCCCGGTGGCATTGGGGGAGCTTTCATCTTACCCGCTGCTATTATGTCATCAATTTTCAGAAGCATAGACGCAGCTTCTGTACAGGATTTGATTATCTGTTTCTTGACCGCGATAGGTTCAAAGACACCAGCATTTTTCATGTTCTTGACTTTGCCCGTGCGAACCTCAACCCCAGCCCAAATTTCTCCTTTTTCGTGACGAGCCCTAAGCTCAGATATTATGTCTATGGGGTCCAACCCAGCGTTTTCAGCCAAAGTCGTGGGTATTACTTCAAAGGCCTCGGCGAAACGCATGACCGCAAGTTGTTCTCTCCCAGGAAGCGTCTCTGCGTAATCCCTTAGGGCTTTGGCGACTTCCATTTCCGGAGCGCCTCCTCCAGCCATGATTTTGGGCTCTTCAACAACATCACGCGCAACGCAGAGAGCATCATGTAACGAGCGTTCCGCTTCGTCGACTATTCTTTCGGTTCCACCTCGTATGAGGATGGTGACTGCTCGTGGATTCTTGCATCCTTCTATGAAAGTCATTTTGTCGTCGCCAATTTTTCTCTCTTCTACAAGTTTGGCGTACCCTAGATCTTTTTTTATCATGTCATCTAGATTTGTGACGACCTTTCCTCCTGTTGCTTTTGCCAGTTTTTCCATGTCCGATTTCTTGACTCGACGGACAGTTAAGATGTTTTTTCGAGAGAGAAAGTGTTGAGCCAAATCGTCAATACCCTTTTGGCAGAGAACGACGTTTGCGCCTTTTGCGATGAGTTTTCTCACCATTTCTTTTATCATGTTTTCTTCCTGTTTCAGAAAGGCATCCATTTGCTCAGGACTTTCGATATTAATTTTAGCATCAAATTCTGTTTTCTCGATTTCAAGAGGAGAGTCCAGTAGAGCGATTTTGGCCTTCTCCACCCTTTTGGGCATGCCTGAGTGGACTACTTCCTTGTCGAGGATAACACCGTTTATGAGTTTTGTATCAGTCAAGGCTTCGCCGGCTTTTTTTTCTACTTTCACATCATCAATGTCCGCCATGAATTTTTCTTCAGTTTTTTCGGCGACTTGGAGAACAGCTGAAGTAGCTATTTTGGCGAGGTATCCTCTGTTTTCAGCTACCAACTTACTTGCCATGGAGGTCATGGCAACTTTTTCTAAGGATTTTTTGTCAGTGGAATCCACAGGAATGGCGATTTTTTCAATGGTTTCAAGAGCTTTGTCAGCGGCTTTTCTGTATCCATCAATAATGACTGTAGGGTGAACTTTTTTCTCCACCAGGTCTTCAGCCTTTCCAAGCAACTCACCCGCAATGATAACGGATGATGTGGTTCCGTCACCCACTTCATCATCTTGGGTCTTAGCTACCTCCACCATCATCTTTGCGGCGGGATGTTGAATGTCCATTTCGTCTAGGATGGTGCGGCCATCGCTGGTGATTGTTACGTCGCCTAGGCTGTCTACCAGCATTTTGTCCATGCCCTTGGGTCCAAGGGCGCTCTTTACCGCTTCGGCAACTATTCGGGCGGCCATGATGTTACCATGTTGGGCTTCCCTTCCTCGAGATCGAGATGCTCCTTCACGGAGTATGAGGACTGGTGTCCCAGCTAATTCTGAAGACAATCTCATTCACACCTTTTTTTTGTTGCGGAACACTAGAAACACCATCAAAAATATAAGCTTTTCTGACGTTTCGCGTGTTTTGGTATACTTTTCACTTGACTTTACGATAAAGCTGGAATCCTTCTAATTCAGAGACGTACTCAAATCCTGCTTCAATGAGTTTCTTGGCTTCTTCAACCGTAGACGCTGTTTTGCAGACATAATCTTCAGGAAGCATGTCTCCGTAGATTTCGGTGTAAAGATCAACGTATCGCTGAGTTGTTAGGATGCTTTTGTGTCCTAGAGTTCTCTTCACGTGAAGTATGGAACGCGTCCTGTGGTATTCTCGTAGTGCCTTGCAGTGTCGGAAAGTGTGAAGATGGATTTTCAGAAGCCTAGGGTTGTTGTGGACTCTAGCCAGCCGAATCATTCTTCTGCGAAAGAGAATGCCTCTTGTTTTCGCCGCTCTTGGTGGAAACACCGTTTCGTTTAACCTGGGCAACTGAGACAACGCGTCTATGAGCTGTCTTGAAACCGTGAGGGTTCTGGCGTTACCGTTTTTTGACGCTTTGACTGTGACTTTACGTCTTTCAACGTCTATGTCTGT
>CP070791.1:637925-641617 GCA_020346825.1 Candidatus Bathyarchaeota archaeon | reverse complement strand
GAAGTGTCTCATCCGAAAGATTTTTCACGTTCAGCCCTCCCGCCACGCACTCATCAACCGCCATTATGCCCGGTCCGCCGGCATCTGTGATCACTGCAACGTTTTTTCCAGTTGCTGGAGGTTGAAAAGCGAGTGCTTTGCTCATATCGAAGAATTCTTCCATGTCTCGTGCCCTTAGGATTCCGACCTGCATGAAAACACTGTCGTAGATTTCGTCAGAGCCTGCTATAGATCCTGTATGCGATTCAGCTGCCCTAGCTCCGGCTTTGGTTCTCCCTGACTTTAGAGCGACGATAGGCTTTCTTTGAGTAACACCTTTCGCAACTTCCATGAAGTTCCTTCCTGAATCTATGCTCTCAGCATAGAAGAGAATGACCCTGGTTCTCTTGTCCTGCAGAAGATAGTGAAACATTTCCGACTCGTCAACGTCGCACTTGTTTCCAAAACTCACAAACTTGCTTATGCCGAGCTGTTTGCCTGCCAAATAGTCTAACGCGGCTGCGCCGAAGGCCCCGCTTTGGGTAACGACGGCCATTTGACCCGCCATTGGACGAGGCGTTCCTACCACTTCATCTCCTGTGGCAAGAATCTTCGTCTCTGGCAGGAAAAGCATGTCTACGCCAGTTTGAGAATCGTAGACGCCGAGACAGTTAGGCCCAAGCACTCGAATTCCCGCTTTCCTGGCAATCGTCTTCACCTGTTCCTCAAGGTCATGGTTTCCAACTTCACTGAACCCTGCGCTGATTATTACAGCTGCTTTTGTACCCTTTTCGGCAGATTCCTTCATTACTTTTGGAACAAATTTGGCAGGGACAACTATAACGACTAACTCGATTTCTCCATCGATTTCTGCGATGGAGGAGTAAGATTTGTAGCCAAGAATAGTTTTTTCACGAAGATTAATTGGATATAATTGTCCCTTGAATATACCTCTTCGCTTGTTATCGACGAAATTCTTGAAGATGACGTGCCCCGCTTTCATGATCCTACGAGAGGCGCCTACGACTGCGACTGACTGAGGTTCGAAAAAGACGTGCATCTGCTCAACAATTTGTTCCATTATTCTTCCCCATAGAGCTAGGTGAACTTGGACAAATAACTTCTCACTCCCGTTCGGGTCTTATAATAACTATCGGTTTATGTTTCACTTCGTCAAGCATTTCCCAAGTCACGTTGGTTAATGGAACCCGGAAAGTTTTCGCCATGTCCCAAACGGTTCTTCCAGCACCGGAGCCTCGGGATCTATTAGCTATCTTAGCAATTTCGATTGCTTCCTCAATTGTTACTTTGGAACCGGAAACTGCCAGAGGAGTGGCTCTTTTTTCCAACTTGAGAACCCTTCCCATCAAGTAGGCGAGAAAGCCTCCAAATGAGTGTATTCCTTTAAGAGGTTTCGGGCGAGGAGTAAAATGGAATCCTTTCAGAGAATAGGTTTTGTCTGTGTCTACAATCACAACAGTGACTCTTCTGTCCAGTTTGGACATAATTTGTTGATGGATTTTCTCGGCAATCTGCTGAGCGTTATCCAAAGGAAGGCTGACGTAAGAGTAAGGTAAGTTGCTTCCGTCGATAGCTCCCTCTGACCCCTGCATCAATGCTTGCAGAAAACCGCCATGTATCAGGGCTACCTGCTTGTGGGCGCCTCCTTCTATTGGATATGCTCGAAGACGCCGGATGGTTTTTCTTCGAAGGCGGCAGAGAGGTCCGAGAATGTAGGGCCAGACAAAACGCATCCAGTATTTGGCTATGAAACGCGCAGACCAGCTCGGTTGAACAAGACTTTCGTCAACCAAGGAGCCTATCGCAGTGGAGATAGCTTTTTCAGAGATTGCTACAAAGTCTCTGTCCTTCACTTTGTTTTCTATGGCTTCAACTATTTGCTTGAGGTAGTCTTCTCTCGGTCTCCAATACTGCGTTGCAACTGCAAATGCCTTGTGTAATTTGACCACTTTGAATCACGAGCGTCTCAAATTCAGCCAAGCACTAGTCTAGACAAAATAGAGAAAACACGTGTCTATATCAGGTTTTAGGATCTGACGTTTATCCACTCTTCTTCCAAATGCGTTCTTTCCCTAATGACGGTTGAACGATGAAAATGTGTGCACACCATGAAAACAGAAAGTACTTCTGCGTGTACAATCATTGGCGTGATTAAATGAGTTTTTGTACTGTTTATATTATCCAAAATTAATACGTAATCTTCTATGATTAGTGTGCAACTTTAGCACACCATAGATGCAGAGGCCTAGGCGGGGTATAGCTAACATGTCTAAGAAAGCGGAAGGTTCAGGTGAGAACATTTATGATCTCCTCCTAGAGGCTTCAAAGAAGGAAAAGAAACAGAAAAGAGCTGAACTCCTTGAGTCGATTGGGATAAAGGAATACTTCGATGAGGGAAGCGTAAAGATCGACATGAAAACCTGCAAAGGATTGGAATGCAATCTATGCGTGGAAGCATGCCCCACCAACGCCCTCTACTGGAAAGCTGGAGAAATCGGTCTCGTCGAAGATCTATGCGTCTACTGCGCAGCCTGTGTTTTCAACTGCATCGTGGACAACTGCATTCATGTTAAAAGAAAACGCTCCAACGGAAAAATGGAAGAATTCACCACTCCAAGAGACGTTTTGATACTTCTTCACAAAATCAGCTCCGAAAAAAGGAGTGACAGAATTAAGTCCATATTTCCAACCGTGAAAGATTATCTTGAACGATATGGATAGACAACCCAGTGAAAATCCACAATTCTTTTCATTCTCAACTAACCAAATAGTCTGAAGGCGGAGGAATGCGCGGTTGGAACATAAACTTTCTGGGCGAGTTCAAAGACTTCCTCCATCCAGATTTGCTGAAATTAAGAGATTGATGGCTGAACGAACCGACGTCATAAGACTGGAGCTTGGAGAACCCGATTTTAATACACCCAGACATGTCACAGATGCAGCCATCAAAGCCATAGAAGAAGGCTTCACTCACTACACCTCTTCAGAGGGTGTTCTTGAGCTTCGTGAAGCAGTCGCTAGAAAACTTAGACGCGAAAATCGAATAGAGGCTAACCCAGAAACCGAGATTATCATCACCGACGGAGGACTCGGCTCAATATTCGCCATCATCCAATCTCTAGTCAACCCCGGCGACGAAGTCCTGATTTTGGATCCCGCTTGGCCACGATACGTGCAGAACGTGTTGCTTGTCAACGGGACTCCAAAGCGCGTTGTTTTGGAAGAAAGAGATAGTTTTGTACCAGACATTGATAGAATCAAGAAGCATGCTACCAAAAAGACGAAAATGGCGATATTGAACACTCCCAATAACCCCACTGGATCTGTTATACCTAAGAATCTTTTAGAAGAAATTGGTGATCTCGCTGTAGAACGTGACCTAATTCTCCTCCTCGACGAAGTATACGAAAGAATCGTCTATGAAACCCAACACTTCAGCCTAGCTTCTCATTCAGAACTCAAAGACCATCTCGTAACCGTCTCCTCTCTTTCCAAGACCTATGCAATGACTGGGTGGAGGATTGGCTACGCCATTTCCAACGCAAAAACAATTGAAGCCATGGGCAAAGTAATTGGATATGCTAATGCATGTCGGACTTCTTGCGCACAAAAAGCCGCGATAGCAGCATTGGATGGTCCTCAAGACTGCGTGGATATTATGGTGAAGGAATATCGAAAGAGGCGAGACCTCG
>CP070791.1:635230-637825 GCA_020346825.1 Candidatus Bathyarchaeota archaeon | reverse complement strand
TTTTTATCACCACCCTTCGGCTCCTTTGTCTTCTCGAAATCTCTTTTCTTCCAGTAATCTTCAAGTCTCATTTGTCTATCCCTTAGAAAACTATGAAAGTAATTGACTATGTATATGTTTGACCTGTGGAATAAAGAAAGAGGTAAAAGTTTCAACAGCCTTCTTAAGTTTTGTTTAGTTGAGGGAGATCTGTGACGATTATCTGGCTGTACGGCTTGGCGAGTGTCATTATTGTTAGTTTAATCTCTTTGGTGGGTGTGTCGGCTTTTTCGTTGAAAGAAGAGGATCTGAAGAAGGTGCTTACGTATCTGGTGAGTTTTTCTGCGGGGGGACTTTTCGGAGACTCCTTTATTCACCTAATTCCGAAGGCAGCAAGAGAGAGTGGGTTTGGAGTGCATATCTCACTTTACATCTTGCTTGGCATCATTGTTTCCCTTGTTGTAGAGAAGTTTCTCCAGTGGAGGCACTGCCACATCCCCACCTCAGAGGAACACCCCCATTCTTTTGTCTACATGAATCTTCTTGGTGACGTTGTCCACAACTTCATGGACGGGTTAATAATAGGTGGAAGCTACTTGGCCAGCATGCCTTTAGGAGTAGCTACTACGCTTGCCGTCGTCTTTCATGAGGTCCCGCAGGAAATCGGGGATTTCGGAGTTCTGGTATATGGAGGTTTCAAGAAGTCTAGGGCTCTTTTTCTCAATTTCCTAACTGCACTCACTGCAATATTTGGAGTTGTTGTGGCCCTTAGCTCGGGTCCGGTCATTCAAGGTTTTGTTCCTTTTCTGATATCTTTCGCTGCGGGCAATTTCATTTACATAGCAGGTTCTGATTTGATTCCAGAACTTCGTAAAGAAGAACCGGGACTTTTGAAGTCAGCATTGCAGTCAACGGCTTTTGTCCTCGGAGTTTCTATTTTGTTCTCATTGATCTTCTTGGAATGAATCTCCTTCGGTGAAAGAACTACGCCCCTGTCTCTATTTTCCCGTACGTTTCCCCGATTTTTTGCGCGAGTGACAAAAGAGATTTCTGAAAGCGTTCAACAGCTGAATGTTGCGGATATTACGTGAAATCATGCGCGTGCATTCTCAAAAAAGAGGGCACAGCAGAAAGTTAAAATATCTTCATGTTGATTAGACCTAAAGCTGAGGCAAATATGATGGTGAAAGTTACAGTTGACTGGACCAAATGCAACGGCGACGGTGTATGTATAGATGTTTGTCCTGTTGACGTCTTCGAACTTCAAGATCTCTCTGAACATCCAGACACTAAGAAATCGGTTCCTGTGAGAGCAGACGACTGCATTCTATGCATGGCCTGTGTAACTTCTTGCCCCACTGAGGCTATAACCGTAGAAGAAGAATAGAAAAAACGATCGCCGCCCTGTTGAATTCTCTTCATTGGGTCCGTCGTCTTTGCATGCGCGCAGCCCAATTTTTATCTCCAGATCTATACGCTTTTTGTGTAGTTAGCTGAGGAGGTTGGGTATTGGTTAGTTTCATAGAAATTGAAGGAAGCACCGTTAGAGGCGTTTTTAGGGAAAGACCAAACCGATTCTTAGCTCTGGTAGAAGTTGAGAATATAATTTTGCAAGTTTTTTTGCCCAATCCTGGGAGAATGCGTGAACTGTTAACTCCGGGAACAGAGGTCATTCTCAGAGAGGAGTTGAAAGAAACTAGAAAAACCAATTATGATTTGGTCGGAGTTTTCTACAACGCTCAGATGATATCCGTTGATTCTCGAGTGCCTAACAAACTGGTCTTAGAAGCCTTGAGAAACGGGGACATAGAAGAACTCTCAGAATACGATTTGATTAAGCCTGAATATGGTTTTGGACACACTAGATTTGACTTCTTCTTGGCCAATGAACGTGAGAGATGCTTGTTGGAAGTAAAGTCATGCACGTTGGTTAAAGATGGGATAGCTATGTTTCCTGACGCCAAGACTGAAAGGGGAAGAAGGCATATGAGAGATTTGGCAAAAGCTAGGAGAGAAGGCTTTAGGGCGTGTGTGCTGTTTATTATTCAAAGAACCGACGCTCGTGTTTTTGCTCCTAACGACGAAACAGATCCTGAGTTTGGGAAGGTTCTTCGAGATGCTGCTTTGGAGGGAGTTGAGGTGTACGCCTACTATTCTGAGTTCGTTGGAAACAAGATTATTTTGAAAGAAAAGGTCACGGTGAAATTGAAGCAGCATTAGGACAACCAATGTTGGGATCAAGTACACCTCTAGAACTTGATAGGTCTCAGAGCAATAGAACAGTAGAATCTCAGTTTTTGTGCACGCGCGTTCTAGGAGTTAGACAGGCCGTAGTGACCATATTCTGACGGCTTCATACCAGAATATTACGGAGACAACCGCACCAAAAATCGCGACGAACAAGTTCTCTCGACTGAAGCTTTGCATGAACATTGCTATGTAGATTAGGTATAAGGTTGTGGAAAAAACCGCGTAAAAGAAGTACCTTGGAAACAGAAGCCTCCCCAACCTCAAGAAGTGCTGAAGCACGCCAACCTTAATCTTGCTGACTAAGAAATAACCTCCGCCTGCTGTTTGCTTCTTAACCAACCCCAATTCGCGCAGCCGTTCAAGGTG
>CP070791.1:630642-635130 GCA_020346825.1 Candidatus Bathyarchaeota archaeon | reverse complement strand
GATACAATATTTTGACAACCTATTACTTGAATGCACGCATACGCGTGGGTTGCGCGCGCATCTTCAATATTAAATGAATTTTTCTTCATATGTATATCACCATAACACCGTTATAACAAAGTTTTGTGCTCGCGCGCATGCCTGTCCAAAAGTATGGGGTTGTACACTGAGAACTAGCGAATCTCGATAAAATGAATTATGGGGGGTGTGCGCAATGCATACAAACCTGCATCAATCACTTATTTGCAATACATAGTCTGCTTTCATACATGTTAAGTTTGACACTTTTCAGAATGCTTCCAAGATAATGAACAGACATTGGATTTGATCAGAAATGCAATCCAAAAACAAGTCTTTGGAAAACCTAAACTGTTACCTGTGCAGACAACCTAAACCTGCAGAAATTTACCTAAGAGACAAATCTGGGGATCACAGAGTCTGCAAAGAGTGTGCTGACATGTGGGCCGACTCGGACGAAGAGTGGCCAAAAGAGCAAGGCAAAAGCTGTGTCCAAAAGATCTAACAACCGCTTCAGAGAAGTAAATCGCACTTTTATTCCTCATCGATTCTCATAATTCCTCACGCGCGCGCATGCGCTGTCTTATTCCTTACATCTATTCTTAAATATCTAGGGATTACATTGAGAAACGGTAACTGTCTACCCTCGATACCAAGTTTGCAAAGGCAATTAGATCGTGAATTGAAGAAGGAGAATAAAGAATGAGACTAGCATTACTCGTAATAGACGTACAAAACAAGTTCTTCAACTTGAATCAGGCTTGCTCGGATTCCCTGAAGTCAGCTATTGAGTACATAAATGCAGCAATAGACCTTTTCAGAGAAAAGAATCTTCCAATCGTTGTCATTCAGCATAAGAGTGAAGAGGAGGGTCTTGCGCCGGGTAAATCAGCTTTTAATGTACCTGAAAGTGTAAAGCTTGAGCCAAAAGACATACGTATCGTGAAGACCTATGGGAACTCTTTCACGAAGACAGGGCTTGCAGAAAAACTGAGAGAGCTTGAGGTTAACACCGTTATTGTGACTGGGTTTTGTGCAGAATATTGTGTTCTATCTACATACAGAGGTGCGCAAGACTTTGACTTGACGCCCATAATATTGAAGGGTTCCCTTGCGTCTGATAATGCAGAGCACATCAAGTTTGTGGAGGAGATTACTGAGATAATATCTTACGGCGCTTTGAAGACATTGCTCTAATTCTGTTTTCTTATATGTGTGCATGCAGTTCATGCTAGCATGCATATATGCCCAAGGCCAGAATAATCATCCCTGAAGCTGCCAGGAGCAAAGCAGCCACATTCGTCAGCATGTATGTGCCTCCAAACCTAGTTCGTCTGGAATCCATTTCTTTCTTCTTCGTCATAGTCTCAAGTAGAGCATGAAAAATAGTGTAATTCTCAGAGTCGGGCAACGATAGTCTGTTGTCCTTCCGTTTTCTCTTCCCTTTCAAGTGGCCTCGCCTGAACAACAACGATGCGCGAAAACATATGAACTATATTCCGCTAAACGAAATATGCCTTTATGGGAAATACGCGCGGGCATCGTGTACTCTTAAGAAAAGAACAACAAGTCTGTTTACGGGATCCCAACCTCTTGGTTCCATTGGTTAGTGAGTTTCAATTCTAAAAGTTTATTAGTATTATTCATAGCGCGTACCAGTTTATGAAGTCACCTTTAGGAATGTGAAGACCCACGAGGAGAAAACCATCAAAATCGATGGCGTCACCGCCAAAATGATGCATACATAATAACTCGAAGATTTCTCCATGTTCTACTGGTTTGGCCTAAGTTCGGTGATTCTTACTGTCAAGACCCCGCGCGCGCAAAAACATTCAAAACAGTTCTGCGTTACAACACTCGCCTTCATATTCGAACTCCCTTGGTTTTGTTGCAGTATTTTGCTCCTTAAGTTGCGGATATTGTTGCAGAATAGGTTTATGAAGTGTGAGTATGTACTCGCGCATCAAGAAAACTTTCATCTTCAGAATCCGAAGCATGCATGCATCTTGTGAATCGCTGATCTTTTTTCGGTTATAAATATACTGTTTCGTTGAGATGAATCTGTCAATCAAGCATTCCGTACTAGTGGAGGATATCTGTCCGAAATATCGTTTAATCTTAATAAGCTTCTTATTTTTTTTGTCGCCATTTTGGGTGAGTAAGGGGATAGGAAATGAAAGTTGACATCAATTTGATCAAACCGAGTCCGTATCAGCCAAGATTAGTTTTTGACATAGATGAGCTTAAAGACGAGATAGAAAGAGACGGGCTCCTTAGCGACCTGGTAGTCCGCAAGCAAGGGAAAATCTACGAATTAATTGATGGTGAGAGAAGATTAAGAGCCCTCAAGAAACTCAGGAGGAAAACTGCACCTGTCCGAGTGATCAAACTAAGCGACAAAACCGTGAGACGTTCAGTGTATAAGGTTAACAAGATCAGAGAAGACTACACCGTCGAAGAAGAGTCGAGGTACTTCAAAAAGCTTAAAGACGAAGGCATGACACCTTGGGAGATCAGCAAAGAGCTTGGCGTAGATTTCCATTGGATCTCAGCCCACCTTAACATATTCAAATTTCCAAAGACCACTCAGAAAGCAATGTGGACCGGACAAATCAGCGTTTCGCACATTGTTGCTCTAGAAAGCGTGATCGGCAGAAGCATTAAAGAAGCTCTAACAATCATTAACGAGATCATTAATAGAAAATTGACTCTAAAGGAAACCAAGAAAATTGTCCACAAGCAGAAAGAAAAAGTTGAGGAAATGCGAATAAAGGCAGCCAAAAGGGTCTTGCCCAAGATTGCTCCAAAGGTTGCCAAGCTAACAACTGCAGAAGACTTTGAGAAAGCAGCCAAGGTACTAAAGCAGACAGCAAGAAAAAGGCGCGAGAAAGCCCTGACTCCTGAAGAAAAAGCTTCCAGAGAGGCTGAGAAAAAACGAAAGCAAGAGGCGATGAAAAAAAGGGACAAGGAGAAAAAGAGACTTGAAGCTCTTCGAATAAGAAAAGAAGCCAAGAAAATGGCTCAGCGAATCAGGGCAAGGGAAAGACGTCGCATCGAAGAAGAAGTGAAAGAGAAGATAGAGAAGACAAGCATCGTTGAGCTAAGAAAGAACCTGCAGAACCTAACACACAAAATCAAGATATTACAGAAGGAGAAAGCCAGTTTTATCAAGAACAAGAGTTTTCTTTTGGAAGCATTGAACTTCGATTGCCCACACTGTAAAAATGCTCTTGTGGTATATCAGGAAGGGAATCGCTACTTGGTGAAGAGGAGCATGAAGGTTGCCATTGTCCCTGAAAAACCAACTAGGGCATCACCATCGATACCAGACATATCCTCTCCTAGAAGAACAAACTAGCTCTCATGCGCGCGATCAAAACACTATGCATGCGTACTTATGATCAACTTCATTATTTCTTTTCTATCCATCAAGAATTTCTTGTATTCGTTGAAATTCTTTATAGCTCTCAAGAAGATGATTCTAAGCTTTTTATCTACGCCATAAACTACATGCAACTTCTCCTTCTTTGCCCTGAAGATTAAATTTCCACCCATACTCTTCTCGAACTTGTGTAGTTCATGGAATTCTAATTGAGAGCAATCAAGAACATCTTCTACGATAGAAGTTACTTTTTCCTCATCTTTTAGATCTCTCACAAAACGTCTAGAAATCGCAACACTTCTAATTGAAGGCCTAACCGTCATGAAGTGACTACTACAATTAATGCAGAAACCCTTTCTTTCGGCGCACGGATTTCCTATTCTTATGCTATGGACATGCATACGACTGATCCTGTGATTGGACACAAAAAAAGAGTAGAGTCGGTGGTTTAATTAGGTTAGCTAGTAGCAGCCGCCGCAGCCACCACATGAGCTACGGTGATATCTTACTATGTGTGCTTCCAATTCTTCTTCAGTTTTGAAGGTTTGACCACAACAGTTGTATTCTTTTTTGGACATAGGCATTCACTAGAGAAACATGACATATGTCATGCTAATAAACCTTTTGAGGGTGACATACCGGCGCATGTGTGCATGGTGTTGAGAAGAAAGTGACTGTGCAGAAAGTTTGTGTAGGGGGTAAGAATGCGCGTGCACATGTCAAGAGTAGTCGGTTGGTTTGACAGCTACCGTTTCTTTGCGAATAACTACGTACGGTTCAGGCCTTTTCTTTTTTATGTATATGATTAGAACAATCAGAGCTATAGTCGTCGCTATGAATAGGTACGTCAAGTTTCTTGTATTGATTATTTCGATTTTTGAAGCATCGGTCTTCTCACGCAGATTGTTGATTTCGTTTTCTAGGGTAGTACGAGTCTGGTTGAGTGAATTAAAGTTTGCTTCCAGTGAGTAGTAACTGGATTGAAGTGAATTGTAACTTGCTTGGAGGCCGTAGTAGGTGGAATTCAGTAGATTGTAGTTAGCTTGCAAGTCAGTGTGCTCGCTGAGGAGCGAGTTGTAGGTTGAGTT
>CP070791.1:627952-630542 GCA_020346825.1 Candidatus Bathyarchaeota archaeon | reverse complement strand
AACCAACAGACTTGAAGAAGCTTCTAGACAAGATTTCTGACCAGCATCTCAAGGGTGGTCCTGGCATTCGCAGAGTTCTTGTCACCGAGGAAGACGGAGAGTGGGTTATTCGAACAGATGGCTCTAACATGGCGATAATCCTTGACGTTTACGGTGTGGATCCTACGCGAACAGCCACCAATCATATACACGAAATTGCCAAGACGCTAGGGATTGAAGCAGCCAGAAACTCTATAATCAGAGAGGCCATGGGGGTTCTTGAGGAGCAGGGCCTAGATGTAGACATCCGGCATGTTATGTTGGTGTCCGACATCATGACCTCAACTGGCGATGTGCGGCAAATAGGGAGACATGGAATCAGCGGAGAAAAATCCAGCGTTCTTGCAAGGGCAGCTTTCGAGATCACAGTCCCAAACATAGTCGAAGCAGCCCTAAGAGGGGAAAGTGATCCCCTCAAGGGAGTAACCGAAAACGTTATAGTTGGACAATCCATACCCATTGGAACAGGTTTGGTAGACCTTTACATGTCGACTGCTGGTCGAGAGAAAACAAAATGATTGACGTAAACAAAGCCATCGTCACTACTGTGAAAACTGGAAAGATTTTGTTCGGAACTAACAACGCAATAAAAAACGCCAAGACAAGACGGGCCAAGCTAATAATCTTTGCATCAGACTGTCCACAGAAAATTCGAGGAAACATTGAATACTCCTGTAAGCTTTCCAACATCCCGGTGACTATTTACAAAGGAACGGCAATAGACTTGGGTGCAGTTTGCGGAAAACCGTTCAGGGTTTCAGCCCTAACCATAAGAGAACCAGGAGATTCAGACATCCTCAAACTCGCGGAGGCAGAGAATGGCTAGCGGAATAAAATTCACAAGCCGAGAAATGCGCTACATAGCCTTATTCGAAAGCATAACTGGCGCAACAGTCAAAGACTGCATAGTCAACAATGACCTTAACCGAATAATCTTCATAGTGAAAGAAGGAGACATAGGAATGGCTATAGGAAGAAGAGGCAAGAACATCCGTCTCCTGGAAAGAATGACCGAAAAAAGACATGAAGTAATCGAACACTCAGATAATCCTGCCAGATTTATTAGAAACGCTCTTAAACCAGCCGCGGTGGATGAGATACGCATTAGCGAGCGCCCAGACGGAAAAACAATTGCCGTGGTTTCTGTAAAACCCAAAGACAAGGGTGTTGCTATCGGTAAGAATGGGAGAAATGCTGAAAGAATTCGGTTTCTGGCAAAAAGGTATTTCCAGATACAGAACGTCAGCATAACATGAAGCTATTTCTTCTTTTTTGAGAGCATCTTATCTAATATTGGGCGCAGTTTCTCATTTTCTGCTTTGATTTTCTCAGTTCCAAGTGTTTCCATTTGCTCAGCCATCTCCTTTATGAGCCCAGCAAACTTGACGCCCTCTGCTGCTGATATGTACTCTATCCTAAATCTTTCAGGGCTAAGCCCCAGCTTTTCAAACATTTTTGCCAAGGCTTCCATTCTTACCTTCATCTTCTCGTTCCCTGAAATGTAATGACAGTCGTAGGGCAGATGACATGCCGCCACCAGCACCATACCAGCACCTTGCCTAAAAGCTTCTAAGACAAAGTCCCGATCCACTCGCCCCGAGCACATTACCCGTATGGCTCGCAGGGTGGGTGGATACTCAAATCGGCTTGTCCCAGCAAGATCCGCACCTGCATAGCTGCACCAGTTGCAGAGAAAACCCAATATTTTACTTTCAGGATTCTCGTCCAGACCTGCTTTGATTTGAGCGAAGATCTGTGGATCTGTGAAGTGCATCTGAGTAATGGCGTCTGCCGGGCATTCGGCGACGCAGGTGCCGCATCCGTGACACATGGCGGCGGTGACTTGGGCGGGTTGTCCAACAACAGCCTTTATAGCGCCGTAGGGACATTTTTTCTCGCATATGCCGCATTTTACTTTGATGTTTCGGCAAACATTTGGGATGACCTCAGCGATGATAGGTTCGATTTTCCAAGTTGGTTGAGAAAGAATTGTAGCAGCTCGTGCTGCGGCTCCGCTTCCTTGAGACACGCTGTAAGGGATGTCTTTGGGTCCCTGACAGGCCCCGGCTAGAAAGATTCCGTCTACAGCCGTGTCTAGAGGTTTGAGTTTTGGGTGGCTTTCCATGAAGAACCCGTCGGCTCCCCTAGTTACGCTTAGGATTCTGGCTACTTCGTCTGTTCCTTTGCTTGGAATGGCGGCGGTGCTTAGAACCACAAGCTCTGCTTCAAGTTCGATTGGTTCTCCAAGCATCATATCTTCTGCGCTTATGAGAAGGTTTTTTGTTTTCGGAATTTCGACAATCTGAGATACTCTTCCTCTAATGAAGTTTATTCCATGTTCGCGTGCTCTTCCATAGAATTCTTCGTAACCTTTGAAATGGGTACGCATATCGGTGTAAAGGATGTAGATCTCTACATCCTCGTGGTATTTCTCCTTGAGCAGGATCGAATTTTTCAGGGCGTACATACAGCAAAATCCTGAGCAGTACTCATTCTTGTTTATGTCCCTTGAGCCGACGCATTGAACGAAGGCTACGGTTTTAGGTTTTTT
>CP070791.1:624709-627852 GCA_020346825.1 Candidatus Bathyarchaeota archaeon | reverse complement strand
GAGTGGCGAAAGCCGGGATGTGGAGGAAGAGAGGTTGTTGGTGAGTGGCGAAAGCCGGGATGTGGAGGAAGAGAGGTTGTTGGTGAGTGGCGAAAGCCGGGATGTGGAGGAAGAGAGGCTGTGGCGATCCCCCACTTTGAAAACCTCTTTTAAATGTCTTTACAATTTCGGGTACTTGAGGAAGCTTGGCAGAGACGCAGTTATTCCTGATGGATGCTTAGGTTGCCCTCGAATAATGGACTGTTATAGTTTAAGCGAGTAAGATTTTGGTTAGTTTCTCGACCTGCCTTCTCAAGCTTGCATCTAGGTTTGCCGCGCGTGCGCATTGTTTGCGGATTTGAAATTTAACAAACGTTCATGCATAATGGTGTTGTGTATCTCTGTTGTGCGTTTAAACAAGAAAGTTTATTAAGTCTTAATACATACTACATATCAGTGTGTGAAACGTGAAAAGCAAAGAACTCGCAATTGCGAGTGCTACTCTTATTCTCGTCACCTTCACGTTAGCACTATCAATCGTGGGCCAAGCCTTATCCCCAGCTCAAACGAGCAGAACACTTTCCAACGCTGGGGCCGTAAGGACCATTGGAGTCGGCGTCTACTGGGACAACGCATGCACCGACGTTACGTCTTCGATTGATTGGGGCACACTTGAGCCAGGGTCAAACAAGAATTTTACCTATTACATCCGAAACGAGGGAAACTCGCCTTCCACCTTATCTATGTACACCTCGAATTGGGGTCCCCAAAATGCTCCTGACTACATTAATCTCAGCTGGGACTACGATGGGCAATCTCTTAACCCAAATGAAGTGGCGCAGGTTACCTTCACCTTATCGGTCTCTGCGAGCATCGATGGGATAACAAACTTCAGGTTTGACATTACAATAGTTGGAAGCGACTAGCAGAAAGAGTTTCACGTAAGCGCATGCGCATATGCCCCGGCGCGCGCGCAGGGCAATTTGATAGCTTTCAACATAGTTTTACAATATAACTTGTCGTGCGCGCAACAACTACTCGTGGGCGCTTGCAGTTCCCAACAATCTTGATTTTGCACGCGTAGAGCTTCAGATTTGAAGGTTATCAGATTCAACAGATACGAGACTGAAATCTAAATTGGAAGCAAGCATGAGTACCTTTCTAGATAGATTATGCATATATGCAGAAAATAAGTGAAGTGCTTGGAATTCTTTTCGATACTGGAAGAAAACACGTAACAATGAAACCCAAAAACTGGTTTTTTTCAAACTCGGGTGTTATGTGCAAGCATCAAAAATGAAATATAATCTGTTGTAGAAGGTACATGCGCCAGGGTTTTCTCTTCTAGGCATTGCATGCACATACACAAGAAAGTTAAGGTGCTTCGGCCATAAAGAAGAGAAATCTGGTCAAATGTAAGACCAAGAAGATGAAAACGTGACAATGGAAAGTTTGTTCACTAAAATCAGTTCCCCGCCAGGAAAGAAAGAGTTGGCCAAGATAAAGCTCAAAGCTATTAGGCGGGGCATGTGGTTCAAAGTGTTGACGAGGGCTGAGAGGGCTCAGATGGAGCTAACCATAAAAATCGTGAAGAGAATCCGCAGTCATTTCTTAGCAAGAATCGTGACCTCTATTGTAGAGAAGCTTTTGGAAGCTATGGAGAGCAAGGTTTCGCGTTTGATGAGAGAAGTTGGACATCCTCTAGCCAGAAATTTGAGTGAAACAGCCCAAAAATGGGGTAATAAATCCGCCAAACACTGGTCTCAAGACTCAGACTTCGTACAATTCCTAACCATAATGTATCTGAATAAACCGCTCATGGCATGAGCGAGATCTATTGCAGATAACGCCCATACTTAATGAGTTATCTTATTTACGGATGTCTCGTAAATACAAACGCGCAAGACTATCGAAGAACTGTGCCGCACGCGCCTGGCAACAGAAAAGGAGAATTAGACTCTGAATTTCGTAGAGCTAGTCTTTCTTCTTGGTTTTATCGAAACCGTGATTCTCTTTTTGTATGCTGTCCGGTTTTATATACTCGCTTTTGTTTCGCTTAAGTCTAAACCAGTTGACAATCTAGGAAAACATAAACCCAATCCACACTCTCCCTTTGTCAGTATTTTGCTACCTATCTACAATGAACCGAATGTAGTGGATAGGTTGTTGGGGGCTTGTACTTCTTTCAACTCACCTGAGTACGAGGTCATAGTTGTTGATGATTCTAATGACGGAGTGACAAGGGATCAACTGAAGGTTTGGCGTGACCACCCCAAAGTCAAGATGGTTCATCGAAGCTCTCGTGACGGGTGGAAGGGTGGAGCCTTGAACGTAGGACTAGACCATGCGGATCCAAAGAGCACCCATGTTTTGGTCTTTGACGCAGACTTCGTTCCGCCTATAGATCTGGTCAGTCGGTTCCTTGACAGATTTGATAATGATGAGATCGTGGCGGTTCAGGGTTATCAGAAGCACGATCTAAACGCAGATGAAAACTGGATAACAAAGGGCGTAAGGGTTTGGATGAGCATGTACAACATGGTTGAGTTGAATGGGCGCCAGAGACTAGGCCTTTTCTCTACCTTGACGGGAAGTGTTTTCATGCTTAGGGCTGACGTGTTGCGGAAACTTAGGTTCGAAGAGGTTACAGATGAGGATTGGAACCTGACCATGCGCCTCTACGAGAACGGATACAAGATCTTGTATGATCAGAGATTGGCTGCGTCTGGTGAATGCCCCGGCACTTTGAAACGTTTCTTCAGTCAGCAAGCCAGGTGGGCTGAAGGTCATACGCGTACGTTCAGGAGCCACTTCCTGAAGATTTGGAGATGCCGGTTTATTGAATTGAGGAAGAAGATTGACTTCATTTTTGTCGGCTGTTCCTTCTTGAATTCTGCTCTGATTGTGGCGTTGACAGTTGCTGGTTTGATCACCCTGCTATTCCCAAGCGCATATTTTTCCCTTCCCCTCGTGCAGACAGGATTCATGTTCTTGTTGGCAAGCGTGCCTGCTGCCTTCATGGCCTCTCTGGTCGCCCTCTCTTTGGAGGGTGCCCAAAAAGATTTTAGGAAAATCGGTCATCCTTGGCTTCTGAACTTCATTGTTACGCCTGTGTTCGCTTTCGCTTCACTTAAAGGGCTATTCACTAGGAACGGATACTTTCG
>CP070791.1:621320-624609 GCA_020346825.1 Candidatus Bathyarchaeota archaeon | reverse complement strand
GGAACAATAGCTGCCTTTCAACATTTTTCGTTTTCCGCTGCATCGCCGACGTTGCGTTCTCCAGTTACTCAAAAAAGTCTACACCTCCCTTATTCATGGCGTGCGCGCGCATTATGCTAACATTTAAATCATTCAGCCCGCGTGTTTATGGACGGATAATCTCTAGGGAGAAGAATGAGGACGCATGTAACTCTAGTAAACCCGCCTCTGCCGCGTGGATCTTACCAGCATCCTCCCTTGCCCTCATTGGGTTTAGGGTATTTGGCTGCGGTTCTAGAGAAGAATCAACATGAAGTTGATCTGATTGATTTCCAGACAACCAGTGTCACACTTGAAGAGTTTAGAAACGAAATTAGTAGGCGCCAACCCGACATAGTTGGAATTACGTCAGTAATACTCTCGTACAAATCTGCACTCCAAATTGCAGAAATAGCCAAAGAAGTTTCCTCGAAGTGCCTAACTGTTGTTGGCGGTCATTTTGTCTCTTTTTGGGATGAGAAAGCATTACAGGAATGCGCATCTCTAGATATTGTCGCGAGGAAGGAAGGAGAATACACATTGTTGGAGCTCGCTGAAAGAGTAAAAGCAGGCAAGGATTACCACGATGTTTTAGGCATAACATGCAGAAAAGACGGAGAGATCGTGAGGAATCCAGACAGACCGTACATAGAGAACCTCGATGAACTCCCCTTCCCAGCCCGTCATCTATGGCCAATTGAGGCTTTTCAAAGATATGGAACCTTCTTCTTGTTGACGAGCCGTGGTTGCGTCCAGTGGTGTAACTTTTGCATAGAGGTCAGAATGGATGGACGAAAATGTCGAATGAGAAGCCCAAGAAACGTCGTGGACGAGCTTGAGTTTCTTCACAACACCTACGGCGCAGAATACTTTGTATTTCTTGATGACGCATTCACTCTCAACAAGCGCAGAGTTGAAGAAATATGTCAGACAATTAAGAACCGAAAACTGAAGATAAAATGGGGTTGTGAAACCCGCGTGGATATGGTTACTAAGGAGCTGCTCCTTAAAATGAAAGAGGCAGGCTGCGTCGCTGTATGGTTTGGAATCGAGTCAGGTTCGCAACGTGTTTTGAATGCTATGGGAAAAGGGATTTCCTTGGCTCAAACGATCAGAGCTTTTAAATGGGCAAAAGAGGTTGGGCTAAAACCAAATCCGAACATAGTCCTCGGTTTCCCTGGTGAAACGAAAAAAACCGCTTGGGAGACCATAAAGTTTGTGAAGAGACTAGTGCCTGATTATATGAGTTGTTATACTGTGGCTACGCCCTACCCAGGAACGCCAATGTACGATCTCGTCAAAGAAAAGGGTTGGCTAAAGATAACTGACTTCGACAAATATGATACAGCAACCCCTACCTTTGAAACCCCTTGGTTAAGCATGAAAGAGCTAGAGAGAATCTACGAACAGGTTTTCAAAAGCTATTATCTAGATCCAACCCATGTTCTTCGCATGTTCGCTAAGGGAGGCACGTACACTCTTTCAGCGACAAGAAGAGCTTTTGCAGATCTCCTTATTGCAATCAGATCCAAACTTCAACGCAATAATCCCCGCGTGTTCGTGAAAACATGAAAAGACTAAATACTCTCTTGAGGAGTTCTTCCCACGCCAATGAGCCATTGTTAAAGATGCTTAAAAGACAAGTTCTAGGGCTCACATATTTGTTGTCGCACCCTCCTCAGTTGAAGCGAATCATCATAAGAGAGACTCGATATGGGCAGAGGTATCAGAGTAAGCAAAATTGGTTGGAGTGGCAGAAGTATGACCAATACATAGCACATTTGCTGCACAGTTCGGCAGAGGCGCAAAGCCGCCCGCTTCATCTCGCGAGAATCCGGACTATTTCTGGTCTGGTTAGTCGTTTGGGCAGTGGTTTAAAAGTCTTGGATGTTGGGTGCGGACATGGACTTATTAGCGATCACATCCGGAAAATGGGGAATTACGTAACATGCGTTGATTTGCCAACGATTACTTCTCTGGTTCACAGACGCCTAGCCCTGGTAGCTGTGGCTGCCGACGCAGAGAATTTAGCCTTTGCCTCGAACAATTTCGACGTGGTGTTAGCCTCTGAATTGTTAGAGCATTTATGGAATCCCCAAATTTTCCTAGATGAGGCTCACAGAGTCCTTAGAGCCGAAGGTCATGCCATAATAGAAGTCCCTGAAGGGCGAGAAGGCTTGCGCTGGGACTCTCACATACAATACTTCACACTGGAAGGCTTAAAGCAGATATGCAGAACAAGATTCAATGTGTGCGAAGTCAAACGCTTAGTGCCGCTTAGAGGGGTTCCCACGATTGTTCTGCTGTTACGTAAACCAATGATAAGAACTAGTAATGATGCTCTCCCTTAACAGCAACCCTTGCGCACGCATAAACAAGATTCAACGCTTTCAGAACTCATGATTTTCTCAGTCTCGGCCGCGCGCGTAATAGAAGCTGAAAAGAGTACTGTAGAACTCGAAAATTTCTTGTCTAAATCCATTAGAATGCCTCCTTGACTTTTGCAATAGCGTAGGCGTACGGTATTGCATGTATTCTCCCTTCCATCGATGTTTGTCTCTGCATTTTTCACTCTCCTTTCGTTAGTCTTCAACCATCTAGCTCTGGAGGAAGACTGATTGTCCCTCTACCTCTGACGCGCATCGCGCGCGCAATAGTCAATATCTAAGAATGATGTTTCAAGTCTACTAGGCTTTCACGCGTGCGCATTTAATGTTTTTTAGATTCTCTGAATTAGATTAACATGAAACGATGTATATCTTTCACAAATGATACACACTCATCTCGATTACATGCATGCCGGAATTCTTATATGAAGTGGGCACTTATAATTATGGTTTGTGATGGAAAATGAAGTTGTCAACTTTGTTTGCACTATCGATACTTCTGTGCATCTTTGTCGCATCTTTCAGCGTCATATCGCCAGTCAACGCAGCCCCTTATCTTACTATCAGTCAACCGAAAACCACCGGTCATGCTATTGACGATGGACACTATGCTGTTTATGGAGAAATAAGGAATATTGGAGATCAGCCTGCAACCTCGATTAGCTTTATCGTAGATTTTCGAGACATGTGGGCAGTGGGAGGGGATACAGGTGCTTCCGTTGACGTTGTAGGAGTGGAGCTCAATTCACCGATCGTTCTTCATCCTGGAGAGAGTTGGCCATGGGAAGCCCATTTCATAGATGAAAGGGCCATAGAGGTTAATAATCACAATATAGAACCCGAAATTAATTACGTTGCTACAGATGCCCTTCCTACAGGTCTTG
>CP070791.1:618088-621220 GCA_020346825.1 Candidatus Bathyarchaeota archaeon | reverse complement strand
TTAAGGTCTTTATGCGCACTCCGTTAAAGTCCAATCTCCATGCCATCATATGCGAAGTCAAAATTGACGTCTGAATATTGTTCTTTCATTTTTTTTCTAGTCCCAACTCCAAACGTTCATCTCTATCTCTTCAACGTGTGTTAGGATGGTTCTCTTTGGCTTGAATAGTCTTATTCTTTCGATCATTGCTGGGAAAGTTATTTCTCCTTTGATCTTTTCGTGGGAGAATGGTCCACGCGCGCGAAGTGATTTAGACACAAAAATGTCGGCATTTGTTACCGTAATGGGTAACACAACGGTAACAAACGATTTGTAAACATGGTGTTTACACACTCTGAAAAATAACTCTGAGATTTGAGCTTCTTTTCCCCAGAAAAAAGAGAAGAAGGTATGTAAACATTGCCCTTTTTTGGCTTGTTTGTGATTTCTGTTGCTGTTGAGGCATGGGAAAAAATGTTTACAATTCACATTTTCGGGCTAAAAATGTAAACATTTTCCCTCTCGCATATTCTTGTGAACTGTGAACTCGATTTTTTTCTGCTTAACTTGCCAAAAGAAGCCCAATTAAGGTGTTTACATTTTTCTGGAATCTGGATATCTTGCCCCTCAAAATATGCCTTTAGCAGTTTACGAACATGACGTTGAGCCGTTTCGGGATGGATGCCCAAGTTCTACTTCATCCAAGTAGAAGAACGGTTTTCTACGCGGGCTTGCCCTACCTTCCATTCTTCGCTTCATTCGCATGCATGCAAAGATGAGGCAGGAGCACTATTTAAAGAAGTTTTTAGCGGCAAATTGGGATTTAAAACTATATAGAGGGAATAAAAGCGGTTTATGCGCGCGCTTGAGGGTTTCAAGCAATTAAGAGCAAACTGAGAGGGGATAGTGGGGGGTACTTTTTGACATTTCGCCGCTCCTTTCTCTCTTTGCCCTTTTCCCCTACCCTCTTTTCGTCCTCTTCTCCTTTTTCTCTCTTGTTTTGCGCCTTTCTTTAGATGTGAGTAAAATACCAAGAGTCAGCGCGATCTTCGCCACTAGCTGGATTCATCTTGGATTTCGGCGTTGGCTTGGCGTTGGCTGGAGGTTTGATCGTCTTTTTCGCCATGACTTGCTCTTTGTTCAATTCAACTATTCTTGAACTATTCAATCGTGTTCACCTGTTTGATGTGCCGAGAAAAGATCCGATTATGCGGTAGGATCAGCCTAAGGGATAAAAGGTTAGCCTTTCTAAGCATAATATAGTACTGCACCAGCTTTATAAGGGCATAGGTGCGCTGACGAAACAGCTATAACTCGGCTTTCTTTTGGTTATGATGTGTTGGTGTAGTCTGCTTTTCGTGCGTTGTTCAAATTGTGGAAAATGCTGCGAGGAAACTGAAATGGAGCTTTCAAGCGATGACATCAAAAGATTAGAGGAAGCGGGTCATCGCCACATGGAATTTGCTCTCTTAGATAATGGTGTGACTCGGCTCAGAAATGTTGACGGGTGGTGCTATTTCTATAGTCGCGCTGGAAAGAGTTGCCGAGTCTATAAGAAGAGACCCCTGGGATGCTCTCTCTATCCGGTTGTGTATCTGGCAAATGAAGGTGCCATTGTTGATGAAATATGCCCAATGGGGCACACAGTCTCAGAACAAGAATTGAGAACGAAAGCAAAAATCCTTGAAAAACTTTTGAAAAAGATAGATATTGAAAGAGTGCAACACGCAAAATTACTAATGCAAGTTGATACGATAGAGACCAAAGTAAACCAAAAGGACCCATCAAAGAAATGAGGTACGAATAATGGAGCGGGCCAAAAAAGAATCATTGCTAGAACGTTATTGGAGACTCAGAGGAGAGGCAGACGAGTTATATCAGAGACGAATGAGGGAAACTACAATCAACGTGGAGATGAGAAAGTCTGTGCAGAGAGAACTTGATGCTTTGGAAGACGCCATAGAAAGAACAGATCTTGTTGAGGTATTGCGCCACAAATTGATATTAGAAGTCCTATTGGGAACCCAAGTGACCTTTTCAACTCAACAGTTAGATTTTTAGCGCCGCCTAGATTTCTCTAGTGCACGCGAACATTACATAAGGGTTTTGTGAACATGGCTTTTATAGGATAATTTGAAAATAGAGAGCGGAGTTGTCTTTATTGGTCCTTGAAATAGTCTTCGCTGCGGCTGTGCTTATCTCAGGTATAGTGCTTTTGGTTTTTTCCAGTGACAAGGCTGTTGAACACTCCGTTCACGTTGCTTCAGCCTTAGGAGTTTCATCGCTGATGGTGGGACTCGTTTTAGTGTCTATTGGTACAGATTTACCAGAAATGGCAAATTCCATTGTTGCTTGTTCAAGTGGTCACGGGGATATTGATGTGGGGGACTCCTTTGGGTCTATCTTGACACAGATTACATTGGTTTTGGGGCTTATCGCCTTTTTGGGGAGAAGCTTCAAGGTTTCTCGGAGAGAGGTCATAGTTATGGGAATCTTTCAGGTTTTAGCTCTCACATTGGCTCTCTTGGTAGCGCTTATTGGGTTTACGAGAGAGCGTGCGTTTCTGCTCATTGCTAGCTGGCCAATCTTCATTTTGATAATGAGAAAGTTGACAGCGAAAGAGGTTCGTGCAAAAGCGAAGGACATCTTCCACAGGCATAGTAAGACCGAAACTAGGCGCCACTTCATATTCCATTTGCTTTTGGCAGCTCTAGGGTTTGCGGGAGTCGCTATTGGAGCAATAGCGGTGGTTCAATCTGTCATCTTGTTGTCGACAGAACTGCAAATACCAGAGTTCTTCATAAGCTTTTTTGCGCTAGCCCTTGGAACATCGCTTCCTGAACTTGTTGTGGACCTGACCGCAATCCGGAAAAAACAGTATGAAATGGCAATAGGTGACATCATTGGAAGTTGCATTGTCGACGCCACAATTTCCATCTCAATAGGACAATTCTTCTTCCCAACTCCGGTCTTTGTTGAATCCGCCGGCAAGTCCATCTCGCTTGCTTCATATTCAATACTTGCCTCTGTCGTGGTCCTGTTGGCGCTGGCTTTGCGACAGAAAGTTGACAGAAAAGCTGGGGCTCTCTTCGTTTGTGTCTACGCAGTCTCCTACATACTGCTCTATGTCATTTGAGAGAGTGGGCGCGCGCA
>CP070791.1:612915-617988 GCA_020346825.1 Candidatus Bathyarchaeota archaeon | reverse complement strand
TGGCTGGGCAGCGCGCACAACTTGCAATGCGTGGAGGTCTTTCCAGCGGGGCGAGAGAACGCCTAGCACAATCCGCAGCACCCAGCATGATCGCCATGGGGCAGCAACAACGCATGGAAGGTCAAAGGGCAAGGCTTGGAATTAGCTCAGAGGATGAGGCAAGAAGAGTACAGCAGCTTGGTGCGCTTCCGGGTATGGAGGTCCAGGCGTTACAGCCCCAGATGGAAAAAACCAGGATGTTAGCTGCCGCAAGAATCAGTATCTCCACATACTTTTCAGCATCAAACCGAGTTTCAGCATTAACCAACTCAGCAGCTTTCACGCGCTTACTTGGCCTTCTGTTCTCAGCGTCAGTTATCAGGTATCGAATCGTCTGGCCCCCAAATACTTCTACACCCTCTTTCAATAACTGCTTGGCAGCTATGGCTTGGAAGACATCATGAACGTATCTATCTGGATGCATAGATAATCGCTTTGCAATAATCAAATCTCGCACGTCAACATCCCTCTTTCTCAAGTTCTCCACGTAACCTCTCAAAATCTCCATTGATTCTGAAATTCTCTTCATGAACGCCTTGGAGTTCGGAGCCTTCGCAAGAACCCTTATCATGTCCATTTGAGCTTTCTTGATTAATGGTGGAGTATCTCGTCTAACCGCTTCTATGCCCTTCACCTTAATCTTTCCAGACTCGAATGCTCCGAAGTATCGGTTGATAACAGGAACCTTCGCATGCATTCTGGACGGCAGAAAAATAATCCATCGATATCTCCCCTCTATATTCAATTGTACGCCAATCTTTTTGGATACAGCTTTACAGAGCTCCACATATTCCTTAGGGGATGCTCCTTCCTTTTTTAGCCATAGAGAGTCAACTATACCGTGAACTATTTCGAAGCCCCTTTCCTCCGCCATACGCACGGTGTTCAGCAAGGCCTCCCTAGCAAAGGCGCAAACCGCAATGTGGGCATCAACCTTGCCAAAACGGGCATTCTTGTAGCCCAAATAACCAAAACACGTCACTAGAATCCACTTCAAAGCATTCTGTTTACGGTTGTAGATTTGCCGTGTCCTCGGGTCTTCAGCTCCATTCCTCAGACATTTATAGATAGATCGTTTCTTCAAAATCATCTTCAAAGTTCGAGGAACTATTCCCTCTCTTCTCTCACAGATATTGTATTCAAGCTCAGGCACCCTTAACTTCGAGTCTGGACAACATTTGCAAAGCACCGTTTC
The DNA here is from genome assembly GCA_020346825.1 of Candidatus Bathyarchaeota archaeon. GTDB lineage: Archaea > Thermoproteota > Bathyarchaeia > Bathyarchaeales > Bathyarchaeaceae. Next base: position 616,754 of record CP070791.1, on the reverse strand, counting down.
ACCAGAAATATTCCTCTTCGCCATCAAAGCTGGGTACATGGATGAAAAATCCACTTCTACAACCCAATCATGTATTCCCAGCTTGGGTTCAAAGATGAAACCTCCTCTATCCGCTATTAGCAACTTCCAAGCCGACTTGAACGTTTCAGGCTCCCCCTTTTTCCAAGGAATTAGAATGTCATCTTTAGTGGCCTGACAAAGCTGTAAAGAAGACATAATCGTCCCAATACTGGCCCTAGCAGCCTTGTGCAAAGGAACCCTGCACGTCCTCGAAACTTCAATCAACCCGTCCATGCCGCACGTCGAATAAATGAACGTATTCTTCTCATCAACATGGACTCGTCCATACAACCTGCGCGTAGGTGCCTTGAAGTAAACACGTCCATACGAGAAAAATGTTCTACCCTGCGTTTTCTTAGCCCTGAGGGGAACCTCTTCTCGTCCCAGAATGAGTTTGTGGAGCAATCCATTAACTAATGCTCTATGAGCAAGATATGGAAAAAGAAATGAATCCCCGCCCCGGGTAAGAATGATGTCAGGATCCTCTTCTTTGACGATTTTCACCATTTCAATAATTTTTTTGTTCTCATCCCCCTTGTCAACAACGCTCCTTTCTCCATTGATTTCAAGGGTTATGCTTTTGATTGGATCGTTGAAGTTGGGCATGGCTCCGTTGGTGGCTATTTCAATATTTAGTGGCATCAAACGAAGTGGAGGAATTTCGTAGTCTACGTTTTCCACAGAGTCCAACAACCAGTAGGCAAGCCTGTTACCTTGCGCGGTAACTTCGACAGAAGCAAGCGGGAAAATGTTTCGTTCATAAAAGTATGATTGGACGCCCAAAACATCCACGTTGTGAAGCTTAAACTTCTGGTATTCTCCCAACTTTTGCAGGTCACGAGCAAAGCAAGTTTTCCTGCGGCAATCCATCGTAGTAATCTCCAGCACTTTTGCCTTCCTGTCTTCCATAAAATCAGCGTATTTCGCGACGTATCGCCAGCTAGCCACATAGCTACTGGTTGCAAGTCGACGCGTCAACTTAGCCAGGTCCATCATCTTACCGGAAACATAAATTTTGGGTTGAAACTTATCTATGAACCTCACCCGTTCGCCATTCTCCGCTATGATCCAAATCGTCATTTCGCCAGGATTGGAAGGATATACATCGAACAGCCAGCCTCGAAGCGGTTTAAGGCTGGCTAGACTGCCTTTCCAGTTTGTCAAGCTTCTTTTTAATCTCCGTTATAGCCTTCTCTTGATGAAGCAGAATTGACATGAACATTGCTTCAAGCAAAATCGGCCGCGTAGCCATACTCCCTGCAGACGCAAAAATCCTACAAGAATTCGTCATCCGATCGAAAGCCTCAGCATCATTCCTCCTCAGCGCCTTCCTGAACCTCTTCCATCTCTCAATTTCAGCTTCCAACGCCTGACGATATGAAGGAACAGTTCTCCCCATTCTTTAGGCCTCTATGAACATATCCATTGTGCCTGGATTAGAAGGCAAATCGATGGTAAACGGTTTAATGCTGGGGTGATCCTCCAAAACGAACTTGAGACCACCTGCACACTCTTTGAAGCTTATCACAATACCTGTCCTCCCAAACAAAACCGCCTCCAGGAAGTGACTTCTAGGATGAAGTCGTGGAAAATATGAAGCGACGACAATAGCTTGTCTTCTAGAAGCAACCTCCAAAAGATAGCGAGTAATTTTGAGGAAGAGGTTCCTACCCTCTATTTTGGGCACATCACGATCAAGAAAGAGTCCACATATGTCTGAAATAACGACAAGTTTGGACCGGTATCTCTTTAAAGTCTCCTCCAACCTCTCAAAAACCAAAGCTGTCAACTGATAAACAGTGAAAGCCCTTGAAACCACAATTCTCTTAAGAACAGAACGCGGCTCCAAACCATATTCTTGAGCTATGGCGGAAACAACGTAAGGATCAAAAGTGTTCCCTCCATCAATGTAAACAACTCGCGAGTTTAGTCCTCCCTCTCTGAGAGGCAACTGACACCTAACACTCAAAAGAAACGACAACTTCGTGCAAAGAGGGCGCCCGACCAAAACTGCAAAGTCGCCATTTTGAAAACCTGGGAAAAACTCATCCAGTTTTGGGATGCCGAGGGTTAACACTCCACTGGTCGATTTTCTAGACAACACATTCACGACGCTTGAAGGTATGAAAAAAGAATTTACATCTCATAAGAATTAAGGCAAAAAATATTCTGAAGGTCTAGAGACTCCTAAGTGAAAGTGAAACCGATATTCTATTTTATCTCCAAGCTTCAAGAACCTATTGGAGACCACTACTTTGCCAAAGTACCTGATCGGTGCGGGAGGCTGGGCATATTTCAAAGTACCTGGGATGCACCCTCTTGTGGCCTACTCAAGAGCGTTCAACTTTGTCGAAGTAAACTCAACCTTCTACAAAACACCAAACCTCAAACTGGTCAAATCTTGGCGAAGACTAGTCCCACCAAACTTCGAATTTGCAGTAAGATGCAACAAAGAGCTGACTCACAAATACAAATTCCAACCAACCTTGAAGGCATTTCAAGTTCTAGAAAAGATGATCGCCATCTGCAACACCCTAAAGGCCGAAATTCTGCACCTACAAACACCTGCAACATTCCAGCCTACCCAGAGCAACGGTGAACTAATGGACAACTTCTTTTCGTCAGTGAACTTGAAAGGAATCCAGGTTGCCATGGAGATGAGAGGTGTCAGACAACCCGTCGACTCGGGGTTCGTAAGAAGTATGCAAGATCTTAACCTGATTCACTGCGTTGACCTATCGAAGGATGAGAAACCTGTCTATGAATCTGACATTATTTATTCCAGACTTTTTGGCAAAGGTACTCAAAACATTTACCAGCCTACGGATGATGAACTCAGAAAGATTGACAGAAAAACGTCTGCAAGAAAATTCAAAACAGTAGCAATCAGCTTCCACTTCGTTAAGATGTACAAGGATGCCGCACGCTACAAAATCTATAAGAAGACCGGGAAATTTCCCACGATCACCAAGTCCCTAGGAACCGACTCCCTTGCAGAGGTTCTGCAAGAAGACGCGGAGTTTCCAAGCAACAAAGGAGAGTTAATTCGTCATCAAGGATGGAAACTAATCGATCTGGCAGAAGACAAGAGAGTCCGCGCTTCACATTTGCTCATGAAACTTCCTGAAAAAACGTATAATAGCATAGACATGGTAGTTCAAACGCTGAAGTCACTCAAGTCATGGTGAGCACGATGAATAACATTCTGCTTGGAACCTCGGGATGGAGCTACAGAGAGTGGATTGGATCATTCTACAAGAAAAGAGAAAAGAGCATGTTGAAGGCGCATTCCAAAGTCTTTAAAACTGTAGAGATAAATTCCACTTTCTACGCCTATCCATCCAAAGGAACTGTTATGGGCTGGGTAAAATATTCCCCGGAAGATTACGTGTTTTCTGCTAAGCTTCCCAAAGTGATAACTCACGAAAAACTGCTTAATCTGAAGGAGAGCGTTGAGGAAGACCTCATCCGTTTCTGTGACCTAATTCGCCCCATTTCATTGAACGGCAAACTTGGTTCTCTACTCATACAGCTCCCTCCAAAATACAGATTTGATCCTGATCATCTTGAAAAGTTCTTTCAGATTCTGCCAGGCGAATTCAAATTTGCAGTAGAGTTTCGCCATTTGTCATGGATGAGAAGAGACACGTGGAGATTATTGGAAGAATATGGTGTCGCGTACACGATTGTGGATGAACCTTTATTGCCTCCAGAGGTACAGGTCACGGCTGATTTTGCATATTTTCGGTGGCATGGACATGGAGCGAGGCCTTGGTTCA
>CP070791.1:607761-612815 GCA_020346825.1 Candidatus Bathyarchaeota archaeon | reverse complement strand
ATAGGTTCTACAGTCTCAGCCACTGGAGGAGCGTAGCTAGTATCTGCCGTTGAGAGTTCCAGAGCCGTCATTTCCTTTTGTATCGCCACCGAGAGCATGTTAACTCTCTGCGCTACAGCTTCTCCGCCAACTAGCTGGGCTCCCATGACCCTTCCCAGAATGGGCTCAGCAATTATTTTTACTCTGACGTCTTTTCCCCCAGGGAAATAGTGCGCTCTCGTTCTTCCCGTAATGCTTGCACTAACTGTCTGAAAACCGACCTTGGAGGCTTGATATTCTGAGAGACCAACTGCACCAAGTTCGAAATCAAAAATCTTTGAGACGGCGCTGCATATGACGCGGGGGTTAGAAGCGTATCCTCCCGCAGCGTTTACTCCAGCTGTTGTTCCCTGCCTAACAGCGTTAGTTCCAAGTTGATAAAGACAGGGTAGTCCAGTGATCGAGCTTTGAGATTCCACACAGTCTCCAGCTGCAAATATCCCAGAAGCACTAGTCTCCATTCTTGGGTTCACTCTAATAGCTCGGGTAACACCTAGTTCCACTCCCAACCCTCTTATCAAATCTGTTCTCGGTCTAATGCCTGCCGCCATTACAACCACATCTGCTTTTATCTCTTCGCCGCCTACACTTACGCCTTCAACCTTGGTTTTTCCCAGAATCGCGTCCACCCTCCTACCAACCGCCACGTTCACACCATGTTCCTCTATCTTTTTTTGAGCATAATCGGCCATGTCTTCGTCGAATAACGCGGGAAGAATATACGGTACCACCTCGACGATCGTGGTTTCAATTTTCTTCTCCGCAAAGGCATGGGCAGTCTCCAAGCCGATAAATCCAGCACCAATAACAACAGCGTTCTTGGCTGTCTTCATTGCTTCCTTGATTGCTTTTCCGTCATCCACTGTCCTCATAGCAAACACCCCTGGAAGATCGTGACCTTTTATGGGTATAACGAAGGGGTCTGCGCCAGTGGCCAAGATCAATGAATCATATTTCAGTGCTTCAAAGTTTCCTTCTTTGTCTTCAACTAGAACGATCTTGTCGTTTGGGTTTATGGATCTAGCTTTGGTTTCAAGACGAAGGCTAAACTTCATCATTCTGTAATGGGATGGAGGAAAGGCCGTTAGGTCGTCAAAACCAGGTATCTCTCCGGCCAGTACGTATGGAATACCGCAGCGAGAATAGGCTGAATAAGCCTCTTTATCAATTAAGGTTATTTCAGCTTTGGGATCGGTCTTGCGGGCTGCATTGGCTGCATGAACACCAGCAGCGTTGGCACCGATAATCACTATTTTTCTTGTCAAGGTTAAGTTTCTCCGAGATTTGTTTACTTCGCGAGAAGCTATAGGGTTAGGTCACCTCTTATATTTGTTGTTCTTTAGGTGGGTAAAGAATTCCTTAAATAATTCCGCAAAATTATACTAACGCTCTAAGGTCTGGGTCACCATGGAGGAAGAGATAAAGACATTCAAGGATCTGACCGAAGAAGTAATTGAAAAGGGGATATGTGGCAAATGTGGCGGGTGCGTATCATTTTGTTCTGCAGGGGAACTCAACGCCCTAGAAATGGGCAAGAATGAAGTCCCACGATATATCGACGAGGATAAGTGTCTAAAGTGTGGAATATGCTATCTCATATGTCCCCAAACCGAATCCCTGAACGAGGAACTGCAAGAGAAGTTTGGTTGGAGACCCCCTGTTGGAGATTATCAGAGGACAACTTCTGCCCAGACGACAAGAAAAGAAATAGAAAAAAAATGTACAGATGGAGGTGTAGTGACCTCCCTCCTTCTATATTTGTTGGAACGCAACATGATAAATGGCGCCATTGTTTCGAAGAAGACTGGGCGCTTCGCAAGAAGAGCAATAGTTGCCAGAACATCTGAAGAGCTCGTCGAAGCAGCAGGCTCCATGTTCTCTGGATCCCTTCACCTGGAAGAACTGGGGGGAGAATACACGACTTACACTCCGATTTTGTCTACAGTAAAGAGTCTAGAGAAAGGCTATTTGCATGACATAGCTGTGGTTGGAACTCCATGTCAGATTAACGCAATTCGAAAGATGCAGTGCCTCGGGATTATCCCAGCTCATCTCATAAAATACACAATAGGACTCTTCTGTATAGAAAACTTCTCCTTTGACGATGTAGCGAGAGAAATGTTAGAAAAGAAACTCGACATCAACTTGGAGAAGATTGTCAAATTAAACATCAAAGATGATTTCGTAATTTCTCTTACCAAGGGCGTAACAATCCATGTCCCTTTGGAAGAGGTACACGAGGTTGCTCGACCAGCGTGTTTCGCATGTAAAGATTTCAGTAACGAGTACGCGGATATCTCCGTGGGGGGACTTGCTTCACCAGACGGATATACGACAACCATGATAAGAACGGGAGTAGGTGCATCGGTTTTTAACGGAGCCCTCAGCCACGGATACATCAAAGAACGAACCTTCCAGAATGCAGATGAGAACAGGATAGAAAAGACAAAAATGTTGGCTAAGATTGTGTCCTTTGCCAGAAGGAAGAGGATGAGAGCCGAGAAGAGACTCTCAAAATAGCTGGAGGAGAAGACTTTGGAGGCAGAGTCAAAGGCGGTTCTTGTTATAGGTGGTGGAATATCGGGCATTCAAGCTGCTCTGGATCTCGGAGATATGGGCGCAAAAGTACATCTAGTTGAAAGGAAGCCAGCCATAGGCGGCAGGATGGCCCAGCTCGACAAAACCTTTCCGACAAACGACTGCTCCATATGCATACTCTCCCCTAAACTAGCTGATTGTTTCAGACATAACAACATCAAACTCCACACCTTATCCGAGGTAAAAAAGGTAACTGGCAAGATGGGAGACTTCGTTGTGAAGTTGCGCAAGTATGCCAGATTCGTAAAGGAAGATGAATGCGTCAACTGTGGAGAATGCGTCGCAAAGTGCCCTGTGAAGGTGCCTGACGAGTTTGACATGGAGTTGAGAAAAAGGGAGGCCATATATCCATACTACCTTCAAGGTGTTCCATCCGTTATGACCATAGATAGAGAAAATTGTCTTTACCTAACTCGAGGTGTATGCAGAATCTGCGAGAAATTTTGCACCAGAAATGCCATCGACTTTGAACAGGAAGACAAAGACGTAACTCTGCACGTAGGCGCCATCATCGTCGCCACTGGATTTGACCCCTTCGATCCTTCCGAAATTTCCCAATACGGTTACAGGAGATACCGGAATGTAGTCACGTCTCTAGAATACGAGAGACTGATATGCGCCTCCGGACCCACAGGAGGACACCTTACCAGGCCTTCAGACAAAAAGCCTGCAAAGAACCTCGCGTTTATACAGTGCGTTGGATCAAGGGACCTCAAGAACAACAGTTACTGTTCATCCGTCTGCTGCATGCACGCAACTAAAGAGGCCATGCTCGCCTACGAACACGACCCAAAAGTAGAGTCCCACATATTCTACATGGACCTCAGAGCATCAGGAAAGGGATTCCAGAAGTATGTAACGAGAGGAGAACAAGAATACAAGATATCATACGTTAGAGGCAGCGTAGCTAAGATAACTGAAGACCGAAATGAGAACCCGATAGTCTGGTATGAAGAAACGCGAAGCTCAAAAACCAAGAAAATGACTGTAGACTTGGTGGTTTTGGCAACGAGCCTGGTGCCAAAGAAGGATGCAGAGGAGTTGGCAAAAGTGTTAGGCGTCGAACTTGATGAATACAATTTCTTCAAAACAAATCTTCTCAACCCGCTGGACACAACACGACCAGGAATATTCGTTTGTGGCTGCTGTCGAGAACCCACAGACATACCAGAGTCCGTAGCCCAAGCAAGCGGAACAGCCGAGAGGGCTGCAGAGATCGTCATGAGGTGAAAAGTGTTTGAGTGAGGCTAGAGTCGGTGTTTTCGTCTGTCACTGCGGCACGAACATAGGGGGATTTCTTGACGTCCCAGAACTAACCAAATATGCTCTGGACTTGCCTCATGTTGTTTTTTCGCAAGACAACCAATATACCTGCTCTGACACAGGATTGACAGAAATAAGAAACGCTATCGATGAAAAAAAACTGAACCGCGTGATCGTAGCGTCCTGTACCCCTAGAACCCATGAGCCCCTGTTCAGGTCTACTTGCAAGGAGGCGGGACTGAACCCGTATCTTTTCCAGTTCGTCAACATAAGGGACCAGTGTTCTTGGGTTCACATGAAAGACAAGGAAAGGGCAACTGAGAAGGCAAAAACCCTCATAAGAATGGGGGTAGCAAGAGCAGCGCTGTTGGAGCCCTTAGAAGAGACTGAAGTCGAGGTTAATCCCTGTGCTTTGGTGATTGGAGGTGGAGCATCAGGAATGACCTGCGCGCTCAGCTTGGCCAGCCGAGGGTTCGACGTGAAGCTGATAGAGAAGAAGGACCGGTTGGGTGGGACTCTGAACAGCTTATATAAACTTTATCCGACGCATGAAGAAGCCTCAAAGTTCGTTAAAGGGAAGACGAAGGAGATTGAAAAGAATCCAAAGATAGAGATTTTGACATCTTCCATATTAAGGGATGTTGAAGGCTTTGTGGGCAACTATGATGTCACGGTAAGACAGGAAAAAAAGGACAGAATGTTCAAGGCTGGGGTGATCGTAGTTGCAACAGGCGCTGAGAACCTCAAACCCGTGGGCATGTACAACTACGATGGAAAACGAGTTATTACCCAGCTGGAACTGGAACGAATGCTGAAGGAAGGAAAGGTTAACGCAGACAAGGTTGTAATGATCCAATGTGTGGGATCAAGGAACGAAGAAAGGGCTTACTGCTCCAAGGTTTGCTGCTTAACTGCCCTCAAAAACGCCATGCTAATTAAGGAAGCTAATCCAGACGCTCAAATCTTCGTGCTCTACAGAGACATAGTGACCCAGGGGACAAAATATGAGGATTACTATGGAAAAGCAAGAGAAACAGGCATAACGTTCATAAAATATTCGTTAGACAATATACCAGTTCTCGAAAACAATCTATTGAGAGTTTATGATGAACCTTTAGGTGAAGAACTTGTCCTGCCTTATGACCTTATTGTGT
>CP070791.1:600365-607661 GCA_020346825.1 Candidatus Bathyarchaeota archaeon | reverse complement strand
TGGAACCGCATTTTAGGCATTTGTCAATCTTGGGATTTTCTATTCTAGGGTCTATGGGAACCCATTCTAGCTTGGCTAAAACCATCTCCCCACATTCTTTGCAGTACCATATAGGGATTGGTGTAGCGAAAATTCTTTGTCGAGAGATTACCCAATCCCAATCTAAGGATTGGGCCCAATCTATCATGCGGTTTTTCATGTAGTCTGGATACCATGTAATCTCCAGAGTGTTTTGTTTCACAGCATCTGTCAGGACGCGGGTTTTCATGAACCATTGTTTTCGTTCTAGGATTTCTATGGGGGTTTTGCATCTCCAGCATACCCCGACTTCTTGTTGGAGTTTTTCAGTTTTTTCTACGAGGCCTTTTTCTCTCAGATCTGATACCACAGCTTCTTTAGCTTCTTGGATTGCTAGTCCCGCGTATCTTCCGGCGTTCTTGTTCATTTTTCCCTCTTCATCAATGGTAATTATCGCTGGTAGATGGTGTTTTGCAACCGCTTTTACATCTGCTTTATCGCCGTATGTACATATCATAACGACGCCGGTTCCGAATTTGGGGTCTACGAGGGGATCTTGGATTATTTTGACTATTCTGTTGGCCACGGGAACAGCGATTCTTTTGTCGATATGTTCGTGATACCTTCGGTCATTTGGGTGGACTGCTACCGTAACGCATGCTGGTAAGAGTTCAGGACGTGTGGTAGCTATTGTTAGGCTTTCGTCGTCCTCCAGTTTGAATTCAATGTAATAAAGGGTGCCTTCCCGGGTTTCATGTTCCACTTCTGCGTCGGCTATTGCTGTTTCACAGCTTGGGCACCAGTTTATAGGATGTGTCCCTTGATAGATCATTCCTTTCTTATGGAGAAGAATGAAGGAGAGTTGGGTGCGTCTCCAGTAGTCTGGGTCCATGGTTTTGTATTCTGTAGTCCAGTCTATGGAGCAGCCTAGGCGCTTGACGGCTTTTTTCATAATACCTATGTATTTGTTGACAAATTTTTTGCAGAGTTTGATGAACTCTGCTGGAGGCATGTCTGTTTTCTTGATGCCATATTCCTCTTCAGTTTCTACTTCGGTGGGGAGGCCATGGCAATCCCAGCCTTGTGGGAATAGAACATTATGTCCGCGCATACGTTTGTAACGGGCTACAACATCAAAGTAGGTCCAGTTCAATACGTTTCCCATATGGAAATTGCCGGATGGGTAGGGGGGTGGGGTGTCTATAGTGTAGACTGGACGGGTTTGATCTTTCCAGTCAAACCGGTAGACGCCCATCTCCTCCCATTTTCGTTGCCACTTCTCTTCGATTTGGAGGACATTACATTCTTTGGGAAGCTTTTTCATTCGATGGCCTCGGTGGAATGTTGTTGTAGGTTAGGAATAAACGTGCAGGTAATTTAGTTTTTAGGTTTGCCTAAAAGAAGGTATACGCAAAATCTATTCTTCCAGTGCAAGCCAGTCTCCAAAAATTTTAATTCTGGCACTACCCTGTTATTGTTGGGATTCAATATCCATAAGCTGTTGCTTCAGCGAACGAGTTCCCGTTTCTTCCATCGCAAGTTCTTGCTTCTACATTTCCTACATTTGGTAGCGCTTGACGCGTTTCGAGCTCCACACTTCCGGCAGATCTTCATGTAAAGCCGGTGTTTTTGAGCAAGAGTTCTTTTAAAGGGATCCATGATCGGCAATGCATCTATCCTCCATCTGCTGAGCTTAGCTACGTTTCACATTCAATCCAACTAAATATGTTTTTCCTTTGCAAGCCCTTCAGCTAGCAATCTCGCTACATCGCTCGGCTTTTCAGCTACCTCAATACCAGCCTTTCTGAAGGCGTCAATCTTGCTTTGAGCGGTTCCAGCCCCGCCCATAATAATGGCGCCGGCGTGGCCCATCCTCTTTCCAGGAGGCGCAGTTCGTCCAGCCACGAAAGCAACTATGGGTTTGGAGTAGCCCTCCTTGGAAACAAAATTCGCAACTAATTCCTCCATTTTTCCACCAATCTCGCCAATTAAGGCAACAGCCTCTGTATGTTCGTCTACCTCAAACATTTTCAAAGCTCCAACGAAGCCTAAGCCAACCACTGGATCGCCCCCTAACCCGATGCAAGTGGATTGTCCTAACCCCATTTCAGAAATTCCAGCTGCAATCTCGTAGGTTAGAGTCCCGCTCCTCGACATGATACCCACAACCCCTGGTTTAAAAACATGAGCTGGCATAACTCCAAGCTTACACTCTCCTGGCGTGATAACTCCCGGCGTATTAGGACCGATAACTACCGCGTCACGTTGTTTCGCTTTTGCAATAACCTCTATTGTATCTTTCACAGGAACGTGCTCAGTAATAACCACTATCTTCTTCAATTCAGTTTCCAAGGCCTCAAGGACAGCCTCGGCTGCGAAACGAGCTGGAACAAAGATTATAGACGCGTTGGCACCATACTTTTTTACAGCCTCGACTGTATTGTGAACAGGAACCCCGTGTACCATAGCGCCACCCTTCCCAGGAGTCACACCTGCAACAATTTTGGTTCCATAATCAAGCATTAGCTTTGTATGGAAACTGCCTTGAGTACCCGTTATGCCCTGAACAATGGCCCTGGTGTCTTTGCCAACAAGGAGCCCCAAAAAACTAACCTCGCTTTCCTGCAATTTCAACGGCCCTATGCGCCGCTTCTTCCATACTATCCAATACGTGAACTCCAGTCTCTGTGAGGATGCGCCTCCCTTCTTCTTCATTGGTACCCACCAGCCTCACCACAACTGGCTTGAGGAAGCCAATTCGCCCCTTCGCCTCAAGGATTCCTCTAGCGACTTCATCGCATCGAGTGATACCGCCCAAAATGTTGATGAAGACAACATCAACTCTCGAATCCGAAAAGACAAGGTTGAGAGCAGCAACCATTACTTTAGCTGAAGCACCTCCCCCAATGTCAAGAAAGTTCGCTGGACTCCCACCATACAATTGAATTGCATCCAACGTAGCCATGACTAAACCAGCGCCATTTCCAATGACGCCAACATTTCCCTCCAACTTCACGTATGCTAAACCTCTTTTCCGAGCTTCCAACTCCAGTGGCGACAGCTCTGTCTCTCCGTCTTCCGTTAATCGTCCCTTAAACTCTGGATGCTTGTACAAAGCATTATCATCAATTATGAGGCGAGCGTCTGCTGCAACGAATTTTCCTTTGGACGTTTCAACGAGAGGATTAATTTCAGCCAGCTCAGCGTCAAAATCCATTGCGACATTATACAGTTTAAGAAAGATCGCAGCTAGGTTTTGCATTCGACTTCCAGAGTAGCCCAATCTCTTGGCAACTTCCTTGGCATGATTGAAACGAAAACCTTTCAACGGATCGATTGGCGTTTTGATTATTTTTTTCGGAGTGCTGACAGCAACCTCTTCTATTTCTATTCCGCCTTCGGAAGAAGCGATGGCTACATAACAGCGATTTGAACGATCAACCGTTACGCCAAAGTACAATTCTCTTTCAGCAGAGACTTTTTCTTCTACCAAAACACTTCGAACCGTGAAACCTTTTATTTCTGTGTTTAGCAGTTTCTTTACTGCAAGCTCAACTTCCCTTGGTGAGGTTGAGAAAAGTATTCCACCTGCTTTTCCCCTTCCAGACACAAGGGCTTGCGCCTTAACGGCGACTGGAACGCCAGTTTCTAAAATTGTATCTAGAGCTTCTGCTGGAGAAGTGGCTAGTGCTCCTTTAGGGGTCGGTATTCCATACCTGGCGAAGATCGTTTTTGCTTCGTATTCAAAGAGTTTCAAACGGAGACACAGACCATTTTATGGGTTGAATGGCAACATAAGATTTCGTGTCTTGAATGCTCTCGCGCGCGCAAAAAGGTATGGGTCTGTGTAAAATCATACTGCGGGAAAATACCACAACGTATTTATTTATCTGGCAAAAAGCATACCAAGCTTCAACAAATGCAAAAACGAGGAGCGAGGCGGTGAAATGTCAGAAAGCAACTCTGTGTTAATCGGGAGAAAGCCAGTTATGAACTACGTGCTGGCTTGCATAACCCTCTTTCACGGCGGAGCAAACGAAGTAAAGGTTAAGGCGAGAGGCAGAGCAATCAGCCGAGCAGTCGACGTTGTGGAAGTAACCAGACGCCGATTCATGCCAGACGTGAAAGTCAAGAAAATCGACATAGGCACCGATCAGTTGGCATCCTTCGAAGAGGGTGGCACGCCTACGAACGTCAGCACCATCGAAATTACCTTAGCGAAGTAGGCGAAACGCGCAACTTTAAAAGGCTCCGCCGCCCCCTCCTTTATTTCAAAGGAGGACATAGGGCGGGGTGAAAGCGGCTTTATGCAATTTCTGCTTGAAAAGCGGAATATTATGTTCAAAGTGTCAAGGGAAACTTAAGTCAGGAGAGGTGAGTTCGGAAGATTTTGAGATAGCTCGGCTACTCTTATCTCTGGAAGAAAAATATCCTTCGCTTCAAGATGTATATTTTCATAAAGCCGTAGAAACTAGCGGCGTTTTAGCCATAGTTGTCAAAAGAGGTGATGTGCCTCGTTTGTTGGGGTATGGCGGAAAAATCATCAAGACTCTAGGTAAAAAGACGGGGAAAACAATCCGCGTCTTGGAGTATGGAGCGGACGAAAGAAAGTTCTTGGAGGACCTCTTTGTCCCCTTGAGGATTCTGACGATAAACACAATTTGGTTGCCTGATGGAACCACGGAGACAAGGGTGATTTTGAAGAGGCAACGAAAAAGGGGTCCTATAAACGTGGAGGCGTTGAAGAAAATCGCTCAAAAGGTCCGTGGAATAACCCTTAGAGTGGAATTTTCTAGGTGATGGTTGGGGTTCTTATGAAAACCGACAAACTCGGGGGCTGGCGCAGAACCCACTATTCTGCTGAAATAAGCCCCGAACTGGATGGCAAGGAAGTTTTGGTTTTTGGCTGGGTTCAGGACATCCGGGACTTAGGAGGCATACGCTTTCTTATTTTGCAGGATAAAAATGGAACGGTGCAAATCACCCTCTCGCGGGACGATGCTAACAGAAGGGTGTTGAAGAAAACTGATTCTTTGCAGAGACAATACAGCATCGGCGTGAAGGGGACGGTTAAAAAAATGGAAAAGGCTCCTGGAGGAGCTGAAATAGTCCCTAGCGAAATTCGAATATTAGGAGTAGCCAAACAACCTCTGCCCTTGGACATGACTGGTCGAACTCCTGCCGACATCGACGTGCGACTCGATGCTCGTGTTCTGGATCTTCGTCGAGATGAAAACCAAGCTGTTTTCAGAATCCAACACGTTGCCTTAGAAGCTACTCGAAGTTTCTTATCCAAACGTGGCTTCATGGAGGTATATACGCCAAGGATCATAGTCTCCGCCACTGAAGGAGGTGCTGCCCTCTTTCCGGTGGCATATTTTAAGAGGGAAGCTTTTCTGGCACAAAGTCCTCAGTTGTATAAAGAACAGCTAATCTTGGATTTTGAGAAAGTGTTTGAAATAGGTCCCTTTTTCAGAGCGGAGGAATCGCATACTCGCCGCCACCTGAGCGAATTCATTTCCATAGATATTGAAGAGGCTTTTGCCACTGCTGAAGACGTAATGAAAGTTCTTGAAGAACTATTACATCGCGTATGTAGAGACGTGGAAAAAAGATGTGGGAAAGAGCTAGAAATCCTGAACCACACGGTTGATGTTCCTAAAACGCCCTTTAAGCGTTTCACCTACGATGAAGCCATCGAAGAGCTGAAGGAAGAAGGCATACACGTTCCATGGGGTGAAGACATTCCTACTCCCGCCTTCAGGACTTTGGGAAAACTGCACCCATACTACTACTTCCTAACAGATTGGCCCACCAAATCCAAGGCTTTCTACATAAAACCGAGAGACGACGAACCAAACACATGTGAAGGCTTCGATTTGATGTGGCATTGGATAGAACTTGCCTCTGGAGGGACTCGTATCCACTCCAAGCAACTCTTAACCAAAAGGTTGAAAGGACAGGGACTAAGCCCCGAATCTTTCAAAAGCCATCTGCAAGCCTTTAACTACGGTATGCCTCCTCATGCAGGATGGGCCGTAGGCTTGGCGAGATTGGTTATGGCCCTCACTGGGAAGCGAAACATACGGGAAGTCGTGCTTTTCCCGAGGGACCGCTTCAGACTATCACCTTAATCCATTTTTCCGATTTTGACGGGGTGTATACAAAAGGTACAGCAAAAGCATGCATATCTAGGTGTGCATAGCTGCTGCGAGAATAATCGCTCTCGAGACAAGCGACACGCCGATAAGCATTATTGTTCCAGCCCAAAATACAAACCATCTCGTTGTGCGTGCGCGAAAAAACAAGGCGTCAAAAACCTGCGTCTATTACGTCTTGAGGTTTCATGAATTCTCGCAAAAGAACAGTTGCATAGGAACCTCGATGCAACATGAAGCCCAACCTTGTATTGCGTTTGGAAGAGTTCGCGCGCGCTAATGCCCAACCTCCTAGCGATTTTTCTGACCACAAGAAGAGTGTCCCAATCTCGCTTGACAAGCACGCAAATTAGATAGCGCCCTTTCCCATAAAGTTCCTGAGTTTGACCCTGTGAGATCTCAGCCTTCGACCCATCGACCAAGAATTCCTCCACTACAAAGTCCTCTATATACTGGCGGATTCTTCCGCCAATTCCTGGGGACTGAGTTGCGTAGCTTTTCATTCCAAGTTTTTTCTCAAGCACAGGAACTTTCAAAGAAGCAGCCTCAAAGAAGAGACAGTTTTCCAGTTATCGTGTCAATTTTGGGGGAAGGGGCTGGCCCTATTCCTAAACAGGTTATAGTGCCTGATGGAAGCTCAGTTAACCCTCTGTCAACGATTAAGGCGGTGGGTAGATTGGAGTCCTTTGCTTCTTCCTCAAGTTCCAGAAGCTCCTGTTCAGATTCTGTACGCACAACTATTTTGCGCTGTCCTTCTGCTATCCAAGCTCTCCACCAAACAGAACGTTGTTTCCTTGACTTCTCAGCTGCAGAAACAGCGGCGTGACCAACCTGAACCGCCATTTTCCCTCTGCTCATCTTCAAATCAATTCGCATGACAATAACTTGTTTATATCGAAAAATCTGTGGACTGACAGTCGGTTTCTTAGCCATCTTCAAAGCCTCAACAAGTATTTATGGTGTCTTTTTCACTCTAAAACACTTCCACATGTACCTAGAAAAACTTGAATAAACGCCCTACCTCAAGAACTTTGAAGACATCGTGGAGAAAAAAGTGCAGAAATCAGTTGGCGATTGCCTAGACACATAATCCTCAGTTTCTTTGCCCTTTTCATGCTGA